>NZ_BQXL01000013.1:0-123228 GCF_030159015.1 Acidovorax sp. SUPP3434 | reverse complement strand
GGATCTCGCCGCGGGCGGCGGCCAGCAGGTTGCCCAGGCCGGACTTGCCGTCGGCCCCGGCCACGTCGCGCGTCTCGATCGCGCGGTAGGTGTCGGGGTGCTGGAGCATGTACTTCGCGGCTTCGGCTACCTTGCCCTGTCCCTGGCTCAACTGGTACAGGCGGTCCGGGGTCATGGGCTGGGTCTTGGGCAGAAAGCGCTTGCCGAAGAGATGGAGCGCACCACCGGCTTCCTGCACCATGTGGTCGGCCAGGACGCGTGCCGCGCTCTGGCCGTTCATCGGCTGGGCCTGTGTCGGCTGTGGCTGACCGGTCGGGCCCTGGAGCTGCGCCAGCAATTGCCGCAGCAGTTGCAGGACGTTGCCCAAGGCGCTGGAGGCCTGGCCGCCCACGCCGGGGACCTCACCCCGCGCGGCCGCCAGCAGGTTGCCGACGCCGGATTTGCCGTCCGCGCCAGGCACGTCATGGGTTTCGATGGCGCGGTAGACATCGGGGTTCTGGAGCATGAATTTCGCGGCCGCCGCCACCTCGGGAGAGGCCTTGCCCCCCTCGGCCAGTTGATAGAGCCGTTCTGGTGTCATCGCCTGGGGCTTGAACAGGCGTGCCAGCGGCGAGGCGTTCCCCTGGAGCATGTGATCCGCCAGAATGCGGGAGGCATCCTGCGCGTCCATGGGCGGCTCGGCAGGGGCGGACCGTTGCTGGGCGCGGGGCGCCACCGGCGCCACACGGTCCTGGTCGGCCAGGGGCTGCAGCGTGGAGCCACCGGCGGGCCGGGGCGACGAAAGTCCCGAAAGGGCACCCTGGGCGGCCGCCTCGAAGTCGTCCGATTCCGACAGGCCGTCGGCGGCGCCCCCGTCGTTCGTCTCGATCTGGCGATAGGACTCGGGGTTTTGCAGCATGAACTTCGCCGCCGCCGAGACGGTGGGCGAGGTGTCGCTGTTGGGCCGCTTGGCCAGTTGGAAAAGCGTGTTGGGGTCGATGGACGGCAAATGGTTCTGGCGCATGAAGGCCGCGATGGCGCCGGAGGCGGCCTGCTCGTTCATCGGCACCGCGCTCTCTGGCGCACTGTCCTGCAGTTGCGCGTCGTAGCCGCCGCGCGCCGCGAAGTCGAAACTGGAGACGTCCGCGGTACCGTCACCGCCCGAGGGGTCCAGCAGCGCGTAGATGTCCGGGTGGGTCAGCATGAAATTCGCCGCTTCCGAGACGTCCTCGGGCGTTTGGCCCGAGGTGTTGCGGGCCAGCCCGTAGAGCCCATTCGGCGTCTGCGTGTCGATGCCGTTCTGGTGCATGTATTTCGCCAGGGCCGCTGCGGCCTCCTTGGTCTGCGCGGCCGTGTTGCCCGCCGTTTTGCCGGGCTGGGCGCGCCCGATGCTGATGCTGAGAGAGGCTGTGTAGCCGTTGACCGTGGTGTTCATAAACGCTGCTTTCGTTGGACAACGGAGGCGGCGGTTTCCTGCCACGCTCCCTGCCAGGGTGGAGAAAGGTGTCTCGGGATTCGAGACGGAATGGATGGGCAAACGCCGTTCTTCGCGACCCTCAAAATCCACCGTGGGGACAGTGGTACCGCGTGGATCGGGTGCGGCCTGCAGCAGCCTGCCCTGGGGCCCGGAACCCATGCGGTGGGTGCCGGGCCACGGGGGTCAGGCGGGTAGGGCCTGGTCGCGAAACGGCAGCGCCGCATCGGTGAGCAGCCACTGGATCAGATGGGCCGGGCTCAGATGCTCGGCCAATGCGATGGCCTGCGCCGACAGCTGGACCTTCGTGTCGCCCAGCCCTTGCTGCACCAATGCGCGCGCGGCTTCGAGCACCAGGGGCTTGGCCGCCTCGATCGTGCCCGCGGGGTCGCCGGCGTCCACCAGCCGGCGGCGCGCATGCACCGGCACCTCGGCCAGCCGCACGAGCGAGGCGATCAGTGCCGCCGAAGGGGCCATGCCTCCGGGGTGAAAGCCTTTCTGTGCATCGACCAGCAGCCATTCGCGCTCTTCGTCGATGCACGCGATCGCGTCGCCGCTGGCGGGGTGCACGGCCGGGCCCGACAGGCCGCTGGGAGCGCTCAGGCGCTCGAAGTCCGCGCTGTTGGCATGCACCTGCGAAAGCCGGTTGTCCGAGAACAGGCGAAGGGTGCGGTTCAATTCGCGCCCCTCCTGGCCTGCCAGCGCTTCCAGCCGCACCAGCAGGCCCTGCACGGCCATGTGCCGCTGCGTCAAAGCGCTTTCGCAACCGGGCAGCAACAGGTTGCTGGACACCCAGAGCCCGGAAGAGCGGGGAAACCCGTCGTCCAGAAGAATGGGCGGCTGGACCATGGACACGAGCCGCAGGCGAACGCCCGCGCCGTCATGGGGAACGATCCGGTGCGCGCCGGCGCCCCAGGCCTGGGGCGGCTGCCGCTCGGCGGCGCTCATTGAGGGTGAAGGCATGGCGATGCTCCGAAGAAGGCGGGGCCCGCCGCACGCGCGGCCGGCGCGCCGTTGCGGTGGGGGCGCGGGTACTCGGTCTTGCGCAGGCCGCCCTGCGGCGTGATGCGGTAGATGATGTCGTCGCCGCGGGCCTCGATCCGCTGCCAGCCATGGCGCTCCATGAAGCGCAGGCAGCGGTGGTTGTCGTTCTCCACCGCGACCAGAATGTCGGCTTTCAGCGAAAACAGCCACTGCAGTGCCGGCTTGAGCAGCAGGGCCCAGAGGCCGTGGTAGCGCGGCAGCACCGCGATGTGGGCCTGTTCTCCATCGAACAGGATGCCGCCGATCGGCGCGCCATCGGATTCGAATCCGATGGACGGGCATTCGGCGTAGAACGCGGCGAAGGCGTCGCGTGTGACCGTCTGCGTGTAGTCCTGGGCGCAGCCCGCCGCGTAGCGGGCTGAATCCGCGTCGTAGAACACGCCCAGGTCGGCCTGGGGAGTGAGCTTCAGCATGGCGGCGGTCCTATGCGAGATCGCCAGCGATCTCGGGCTCCAGCTGGAGCAGCTCGCGCATGGATTTGCGCACGTGCTCGTCGCCGCTTTCCAGGCAGCTTTGCGCGTGGTAGTGCCAGGTGGGATCGCCCAGGATGTTCAGGCACAGGGCCTTGAGTTCCGGGGCGGTGTCCTCGCCCAGCGTGTTCAGGTACTGAAGGGCCTCCTGCGTGTAGCCCCGCTGGATCGCGATGAGCACCGGAAAGATCAGGTACTCCTCGGTGTCCGGGCTGAGCGCATTCAGCTCCTCCAGCATGGTTTCCGCTTCGTCCAGCTGGTTCTCGCGGATGGCGTTGACCAGGGAGACGGCCAAGGCGGCGATGGGATCTTCGTGAACATTGGAGTCGTCCATGGTCATTGCCTTTCAAAAGAAGTGAGGAAGAAGCGTCCGCGTCAGGCGCGGATGTGCATGTGCATGTCGATCGAAACGCGGGTTTCGGTCGCGCTGGTGGGCAGCTGTGGCAACTGCGGCAGTTGCGGCAGGCCCTTGCCGAGGGACAGGCCCGCGGCCACGCCCTGGTTGGCGGTGTCGATCACCGACTGCATCACGCCGCTGATCACGTCCTTCACCACGGACTGGATGCGGTCCTGGATGCCGGCACGCAGGTCCGAGCCCAGCTGGCTGCCCACGCCGCCCGCGCTCGGCGACGATGCGCCGCCCGTCGGTTGCAGGCCCTGAAGGCCCTTGGCCATGACCTGGTCGACGATGCCCTGGATGGCCTGATCCGCCACGCCGAGCAGCTTTTCCTGGATGGAGTTCTGCAGGCCTTGCTTGAGGTCCGAGGCCACCTGGCGGCTGCCCGACTTCAGGCCCGTCGCATTGCGCGGGCTGCTCACGTTGGACAGCGTGTCCTCGAGCACACCCTGGCCGAGCGCTGCCAGCGCGCTGTTCTGGTCGAGCCCCAGCTTGGGCAGCAGCGTGTACAGGGCGGCTTGCACCGCGGCCTGGATGGCCATGTCGACGGCGTTGTGCACCGAGTTCTGCACCGATTCCTTGACGGCCTCGCGGCGGGTCTGCGGCGGCACTTCGTCCGGGCCCTGGGCCTGGCGCGAGCCATCCGTGCCGCGGCGGCCGCGGGTCTGCACGGCCGTGCTAGCGGCGTCCTGCAACGCACCGCCGACCAGGTTCGTGCCGGTGCCGACCACGTTCGAGTCGTTGTTGGGGTCCAGCGTCTGCTGCAGGCTGAGCATCAGCTTGTCGATGGTGCTCTGGACGACCGTGTCGACCGCATCGCGGGCCGCGGTTTCGGCAGCGTCTCGCGCGCCTTGGCGGAAGCCCGTCGGAGGCGTGTCGCACAGCTCGTCCACGCCCTGGCGGTTGGTCGTCAGGCGCGTGCCGGACAGGTCGTCTCCGTCCTGGCGCAGGCCGGGCGAGCGGGTGTCGGGCAGGTCATTGGCGCCCTTGCGGAAGCTCTCGCCATCGGCGAAACGGCCCGCGCGCGAGGAACTCAGGCCGCCGCTGGTGGCTGCACCGATCGTGTCCACGGCCAGGCCACCCAGCAGCGATGTGCCGTTGGGGTCCAGCACCTTGGACGCGGCCTTGGTGACCTCCTGCGTGGCCAGGTCGATGGTGGAGTCCACCGCCAGGCGCGCCACGTTCTTGGCGATGCCGCCGGGCCCGAAATTGGAGGCGGTTTCCATGGCGCCCAGCGCCAGGTCCTTGATGCCGTTCAGGGCTTGGGACAGGTTGCCTTTGGCAATGCCCTTGGCCAGGCCCACGGCGCCCTTCTTGATGCTGGTGAGGCCGCCCTCGACGCTGTCCACGGCGGTGTCCACCACCTTCTGGGCGACGCTCTGCACCTTCTTGAGCACCTTGTCGAGCGCCCCGTCCAGTAAGGTATTGGCCGCCAATGCGGCCGGCGTGAGGTTGATGGCGCCGCGGGCGATGTCTCCGCCCGCCTCTCCCAGCTTCTTGAGACCGGCCGCCGCCCCTTTCAGATCGAGCGTGACCAGGCCTTTGGCGATTTGCCCTACGCCCTGAACGGCTTTTTCAATGCCCTTCGCGATTGACTTGAACGCGTTTTTTATCGCACCCATGGATTGACCCCCTTGCAGTTGATGAAGAAATGCACTGGACGGCAATCGGCCTTTTCGGAACGGAAAGGGGGCGGTTGCAGGACCCAACGCGGAGGTTCCGACTTTCCGCGTGGCAAGCGTATGTAAACGCTTTGTATGCGATGCGGATTGCGGCCATGCGAAGTGCGGCGGGCACCGGCGTGGCGCGTGAGCGCGGCGCGCCGGAGGGCTCGTTGAGGGCGGCTGAGGGCGGCTGAGGGGCTGCGCAGGGGCCGGCGCCCCGCGAATCCGTCCTTTGCACGGCGGGGCGGGCAGGCAGGTGATAATCGCCGCCATGCCTCATCCGCGTCCTTGCCTGGCGGCACCCTTCCCCCTTCGTTGGCGCAAGCCTGCGAACTGACACCCCTGGTGCGCCCGCGCGGGCGCGCATCCCAAAAAGTCTCCCCCCGCTGCCTCGGCAGCCGCGGACCCGCCCGGACCGGGCTGCGCCGTGTGACGGGGGTGCATTTCCCAACGGGGGCCGGGCCCGGCCCCCCAAGCATTCAAGAGGTCAAAGCCATGCTGCTGATGGTCGACAACTACGACAGCTTCACCTACAACATCGTCCAGTACTTCGGAGAGCTGGGTGCCGAGGTCGAGGTGTACCGCAACGACGAGATCACGCTGGAGGGCATCGCCGCACGGGCGCCCGACCGGCTCGTCATCTCCCCCGGGCCGTGCTCGCCGGCCGAAGCCGGCATCTCGGTGGCCGCCATCCACCACTTCGCCGGCAAGCTGCCCATCCTGGGCGTGTGCCTGGGCCACCAGGCCATCGGGGCGGCATTCGGCGGGACCATCGTGCGGGCCCAGGAACTGATGCACGGCAAGACCAGCGTGATCACCACCACCCAGCAAGGCGTGTTCGCCGGCCTGCCCGAGCAGTTCACGGTGAACCGCTACCACTCGCTGTCCATCGAGCGGGCCACCTGCCCGGACGTGCTGGAGGTGACCGCCTGGACCGACGACGGCGAGATCATGGGCGTGCGCCACAAGACGCTGGACATCGAAGGCGTGCAGTTCCACCCGGAAAGCATCCTCACCGAGCACGGCCACGCCATGCTGCGCAACTTCCTGCAGGCGCGGCCATGATCGAGACGCACCAGCTGCTCCTGTTCATCGCGGCCGGATGGCTGCTCAACCTCACGCCCGGGCCGGACGTGCTCTACATCGTCACGAACGCGCTGAAATCCGGCGTGCGCGCCGGGCTCGTCGCGGGCTTCGGGATCACGGCCGGGTGCTTCGTGCACATCGCCGCGGCGGCCGTGGGCGTGGGGGCGTTGCTGGCCGCGTCGGCCACGGCCTTCACGGCGCTCAAATGGGTGGGGGCCGCCTACCTGCTGTGGATGGGCGTTCGCATGCTGTGGGCCAAGGCCCCTGCCGACGCGGCCGGTGGCGCCGATCTGGCCGCCGCGCGCGCTGCTCCCTCGGCGCCAGCTTCGCTGAAGAAGGTGTTCCTGGGCGGGTTCTGGACCAACGTGCTCAACCCCAAGGTGGCCATCTTCTTTCTGGCCTTCGTGCCCCAGTTCATCGCGCCGGGCACCGAGAACAAGGCCTGGGCCTTCGTGCTGCTGGGCGTGCTGTTCAACATCAACGCCATTCCGGTCAACGCCGGCTGGGCGCTGGCGGCGGCCTGGATGGCCCGCCGCCAGGGTGCGATCCAGCGAGGCATGCATTGGCTGGACCGCGTGGCCGGTGCGATGTTCATCGGTTTCGGCATCCGGCTTGCGCTCTCCGAGCGTCCCGGCGCCTGAGCTTCATTCGAGGAAACGGAATGTCCATTACCCCCCAGGAAGCGCTGCAGCGCACCATCGAGCACCGCGAAATCTTCCACGACGAGATGCTGCACCTGATGCGCCTCATCATGCGCGGCGAACTGTCGCCCGTGATGACGGCGGCCATCGTGACCGGCCTGCGCGTCAAGAAGGAAACCATCGGCGAGATCGCCGCCGCCGCGCAGGTCATGCGCGAGTTCTCCAACAAGGTCCACGTGCCGGACACCACGCACATGGTGGACATCGTGGGCACGGGCGGCGATGGCGCCAACACCTTCAACATCTCCACCTGCGCGATGTTCGTGGCCGCCGCTGCCGGCGCCAAGACCGCCAAGCACGGCGGGCGCGGCGTCTCCAGCAAGAGCGGCAGCGCCGACGTGATGGAATCGCTGGGCGTGCACATCACCCTGCCGCCCGAGGCCATCGCGCGCTGCATCGCCGAGGTCGGCATCGGCTTCATGTTCGCGCCCAACCACCACCCCGCCATGAAGAACGTGGCGCCGGTGCGCAAGGAAATGGGCGTGCGCACCCTGTTCAACATCCTCGGGCCGCTCACCAACCCGGCGGGCGCGCCCAACATCCTCATGGGGGTGTTCCACCCCGACCTGGTGGGCATCCAGGTGCGCGCGCTGCAGCGGCTGGGCGCCGAGCATGCCGTGGTGGTCTATGGCCGCGACGGCATGGACGAGGTCAGCCTGGGTGCAGCCACGCTGGTGGGCGAGCTGAAAAAGGGCGAGATCACCGAATACGAAATCCACCCCGAAGACTTCGGCCTGGCCATGGCCAGCAACCGGACCCTGAAGGTGGACACCCCCGAGCAGTCGCGCGAGGTGCTGCTGGGCGTGCTGCGCGGCCAGCCCGGCCCGGCCCAGGACATCGTCTGCCTGAATGCCGGCGCGGCGCTGTATGCCGCCAACGTGGCCGACTCGATCGCGGACGGCATCGTCCGCGCGCGCTCGGCCATCGCCAGCGGCGCGGCGCTGGCCAAGCTGGAGCAGCTGGTTGCGCGCACCCATGCGCTGGCGGCGGGCTGAAGGGCCGCACTGCTGCGGAGGGCCGGGTGCCCGCCGCGTTCGTTCATCGATGCAAAAAGGGCTCTAGGAGCTGGAGAAGGTTTCGACATGAGTGACATCCTCAACAAGATCATTGCCGTCAAGCGCGAAGAAATCGCAGCGGCGCAAAAGAAAGCGCCCCTGGCCGCCATTCGTGCGGACGCGGAAAGCCGCGTGCTCACGCGCGACTTCGAAGGGGCGCTGCGCGCAAAAATAGCCAAGGGCCAGGCGGCGGTGATCGCCGAGGTCAAGAAGGCCAGCCCGTCCAAAGGCGTGCTGCGCGCGGATTTCATTCCCGCCGACATCGCCCAGAGCTATGCCGAGGGCGACGGCAAGGTGAGCGCGGCGTGCCTGTCGGTGCTGACCGACCGGCAGTTCTTCCAGGGCCAGCCCGACTACCTGAAGCAGGCGCGCGCCAGCTGCCAGCTGCCCGTGCTGCGCAAGGATTTCATGGTGGACACCTACCAGATCTATGAATCGCGGGCCATGGGCGCCGATGCCATCCTGCTGATCGTGGCCTGCCTGGACGATGCGCAAATGGCCGATTTCGAGGCCATCGCCCGCAGCCTGGACATGGCGGTGCTGGTGGAGGTGCACGACGGCGCCGAGCTGGACCGGGCGCTGCGCCTGAAAACGCCGCTGGTGGGCATCAACAACCGCAACCTGCGCACCTTCGAGGTGTCGCTCTCGACCACCCTGGCGCTGCAAAAGAACGTGCCGGCCGATCGCCTGCTGGTGACCGAGTCGGGCATTCTCTCGCCCGCCGACGTGCGGCAGATGCGCGATGCGGGCGTGAACGCCTTCCTGGTCGGCGAGGCCTTCATGCGGGCGCCGGAACCCGGCGAGGCCCTGGCCAAGCTGTTCGCTTGACGCCGGTTTGCTGGATGCTATTAAATTAATAGCGATATGCCCTAGATCTTATTGTGCTGGAGGCTGTTTTGAGCATGAATGATTCCGTGGCGCCGTCCACCCAGCTGCACAGCGCCGATCCTGCCGACTGGCCCGTGGCGCCCGGATGGCAGCCCCTGGTGGATGCTTTTTTCGCCGGTGCGCGGGGGCAGGCGCTGCTGGCGTTCCTGAAGGCACGGCTGGCCGATGGCGCCGCCATCTTCCCGCCCCGGCCGCTGCGCGCGCTGGAGCTGACCTCTCCTGATCAGGTGCGCGTGGTCATCCTCGGGCAGGACCCGTACCACGGCCGCGGGCAGGCCGAGGGCCTCGCGTTTTCGGTGGCGCCCGGCGTGCAGTTGCCGCCTTCGCTGCGCAACATCTTCAAGGAGATGCAGCGCGACCTGGGCACCCCCTTTCCCGCCTGGCCCGAGCCGGGCGGCAGCCTCGCCAAGTGGGCCAAAAATGGCGTGCTGCTGCTCAACACCTGCCTGACCGTTGAAGAGGGCCAGGCCGCCAGCCATTCCGGCAAGGGCTGGGAGGAGCTCACCGACGCGGTGATCCGCCATGTGGCCGAGGGCGATCGGCCGGTGGTGTTCATGCTGTGGGGCTCGCATGCCCAGTCCAAGCGCGTGTGGATTCCGGGCGACCGGGGCCACCTGGTGCTCACGGCCAACCACCCTTCGCCGCTGTCCGCGCTGCGCCCGCCCGTGCCGTTCATCGGGTGCGGGCACTTCGGTAAGGCGCGGGCTTTTCGCGAACAGCAGGCGGCGAAGTAGCGTCAGGTATTGCACGGCGGCACGGCAGGATGCCGGTGCGACGTGGCCTGGAAGGACCCGCCTGTTGCGTGCTCTGCCCTGCGCCGGCGCCTCAGGCGCGCAGCCGCCGCACGAAACCGGCGATCGCCATACCCACTTCATCCGGGCTCGTTTCCTGGATGTAGTGGCCGCCTTTGACGGTGACCTCCGTCTGGTTGGGCCAGGACTTCGCGATGTCGTACAGGCGCCCGGTCAGCAGATGGCCGGGATCGGCTCGAATGAGCAGCTTGGGCACATCGCTTTCGCCAAGCCAGCGCGAATACGCCTCGGCCATCTGGGCCGTGTGCGCGGGCTGCCCCCCGATCGGAAGATCGAACGAAATCAGGGGCCTGCGGTCTTCGCCGGGCTTCAGGAAGGGGGCGCGGTAATGGGCCTTCTCCAGGGGGGAGAAGTCGCGGGCGCCCAGCAGAAATCCTTCGAGGAAATCCAGGCCCTGCAAGCTCGCCTCCAGTCCTTCGGGTGTGATCTGCAGGAGCTGCGCCTGCACGGGCTCGGGGAAGTCGGACACGAGCAGCGGCGCGACGATGGATTCCATGTAGGCAATGCCTTGAACGCGGTCGCGGTGCTGGTTGGCCCAGTCAAAGCCGAACATCGACCCGGTGTCGTGCAGGACAAGAATCACCTCGTTGCCCAGGTCCAGCGCGTCCCACAGGCCGTGCAGGTACTTTCGCTGCTCGTTGAAGCAGTAGCGAGACGCGCCCAGCGCCGGATCGAGCTTTGCTGAATCGCCCATCCCCATGAAGTCGGCCGCAATCAACCGTCCCTGCCCCCGCAGGTGCCGCATGACATTGCGCCAGAGATAGGAAGACGACGGATTGCCGTGCTGAAAGAGGATGGGCGCGCCTTCGCCTTCATCGATGTAGGCCATCCGGTGGCCGTGAATGTCGAGGTACTTCTTCGCTGCGAAAGGCTGCTCCGAGACTTTGGCGTGAAATGGGCTCATTGGTTTCTCCAATCGGATTGAGGTGCGTGTGGTGGCGCCGATCGGCGCCGGGCATGGGCCACGGCATCGGGCCAAGCCATGGGGGCCGTCGTCACCCGAGGGCGGCCCGAATGGCGGCAGCCGCTGGTGCGTAAGGCGATTGCAGTTCGCGGGCCGCGTTTTGCGTCGCGAAGGAAGCAAGCAGGAAAACGAGTCCGGCGGCCGCCGGAATGGCGCCCTTGGGCTGGCGAACCCCCAAATGGGCCAGGCCGGACAAGACCAGGTGATAGAAGATGCCGGCGTAGGCGAGATCGCTCAGCGCGGTGTTGAAGTGCCAAAGAATCGCCAGCGGCCCGAGCAGCTTGATGGCGATCATGAAAGGCACGAGGAGCGGGGCGGAATAGCCGAGGTCCGCCTGCGCCTTGCGAACGAAGTCGCCCTTGGCGACGTACAGGGCGGCAGACGCAAGGTAAAGCAGCGCTAGCAGCGCGGTGGATATCCAGTAGAGGTAGGTGGTAGCCATGGGTTGTGCCAGTCGGCATGGAAGTTCGACAAGCAGCCAGAATGTCATCTAAGATGATGAATGAAAAGTAGGATGAAAAAATGGTGCTTAGTATGAAAAAACAGACTAATGGATCTGCCGAAATCAACATGCACGAGGAAATGCGCCGTGCATTTGCGCTGCTCTCCGGCAAATGGAAGCTGGAAATCATGTGGCTGCTCAACCAACGGATCTACCGTTTCGGTGAGTTGCGCAAGGCCATTCCCGGCATTACCCAGCACATGCTGACGGCGCAGTTGCGAGAGCTGGAAAGGGATGGCCTGGTCTCGCGCACCGTGTTCGCGCAGGTGCCCCCGCGCGTCGAATACGAGATGACGCAAAAGGCCCGCGGGCTCGGGCCCACCATGGAGGCATTGATGTCCTGGTGGGCCGAATATGGACAGACCGTACCGGCCAAGACAGCCTCGCGTGGCCGCAAATCCAGTGCGGATCAAGCGAACGATCGGAGCCGTTGAGCGAGTCCCTTGCGCATTGAACGGACCACACGCCAGACCCGGTTCGCGCTCGATGGATGGTTCAGTGATCCAGTCCCATGGACAGGGCGCGAACTGGGAATTCCTGAACGACGCCCTGCACCGTGTGCATCGGGGGGCGCTCGACAACGCCGTGCTGAAGGCGCTGCAGCACTGGATGGCCCACCGCTGATCTGAACGGCTTTCAGGGCGCCGTCAATTGCGCCTTCAACCGCTCCAGAAAGGCCTGCGCAGCCACGGGCAGCGCGCGGCCGGCGAGGGTCTGCACTTCGATGTCGCGCAGGTCCATGCCCGGGTCGCCGAGGGGCCGCGCCACGATGGCGCCTGCGGCCACGGCATGGCGTGTGGCGATTTCGCTCGACACCGACACGCCGCCGCCGTGCGCCACGAACTCCAGCACCGTGCGGGCGTGGTTGCTGACCAGCACGGGCTCCAGCTGCAGTCCCTGGCGGCTGCAGGCCATGTCGATCATCTGGCGCACGATGGTTTCCTGCGGCGGCAGCACGAGCGGGAACCGGGCCATCTGCGCCAGGCTGATGCGGCTGGCGCCGGCCAGCGGGTGCCCGGGCGGCAGCATGGCCAGGACGGGCGCGCTCTGGCGGTGGGCCACCTGGATGCCGGGCTGCGGCGCGCGGCTGAAGCACAGGCCGATGTCGGCCACGCCCGTGCGCACGGCCTCCGGCACCTGCGCGGTGGGCAGCGCCGTCACCGTGAAGCGGATGCCTGCATGCTCGCGCTGGAACGCCACGCACAGCCGGGGCACCAGTTCGTTGGCGAATACATCCGAGGTGGCCAGGCGCACCTGGCCCGCGCGCAGCCCGAGCAGCGCGCCGATCTCGCCCAGCGCGCGCTCGGCGTCCAGCCCGGTGCGCCGCGCATGCGTGGCGAGGATCTCGCCGGCCGCGGTCAGCACCATGCCGCGCGGGTGCCGCTCGAACAGCGGCGTGCCCAGCTGCGCCTCCAGCCCCGCGATCTGGCGGCTCAGGGCCGATGCGGCCACGTGCAGCCGGGCGGAGGCTTCGGTCAGCGATCCGCATTGCGCCACTTCGAGGAAGTAACGCAGGGCGGTGTCTTGCAGCAGGTGGGCTCGCATGGCGGAGAAAGGCGCAAACGGCTTTGAAGGGGCTTGGAAGGGGTTTGCTCGGGAAGGTGCAAAGTATCGAGTGCTTTGCCGTTGCGGCAAAGGTCTTTGCCGAATTGCTGTTGGTCAGCGGGCGCACCGATTCCTAAGATGGCCCCTTTTGCCGCGTGCCCGATCGGAGTGCTCCATGCGATTCGTGAATTTCACCCGCTGCCTGCTCGTTGCGTTGTCGCTTGCCGCGATGGCCGGCGGGGTCTCTGCGCAGGCCTGGCCCAGCCACCCCGTGCGCGTGATCGTGCCGTTTCCGGCCAGCGGGGCCACCGATCTGGTGGCGCGCGTGGTCACGCAGCGCGTGTCGCAGGACCTGGGCCAGCAGATGGTGGTGGACAACCGGCCCGGCGCGGGCGGCACCATCGGCGCGGCCGAGGCCGCCAAGGCCCCTGCCGACGGCTACACCCTGCTGCTCACCACCAGCAGCACGCACGCGATCTCGCCCCACCTCATGCCGCGCCTGGCCTACGACCCGCGCAAGGACTTCACGCCCGTGGCCCATGTGGCGGACGCCGCCAGCGTGCTGCTGGTCACGCCCTCGCTGCCCGTCAAATCGGTGGCGGACCTGATCGCCTACGCCAAGGCGCACCCCGGCCAGCTCAACTACGCCAGCAGCGGCAACGGCACCATCGTGCACCTCAATGCCGCGGCCTTCAGCGCGCAGGCCGGCATCGAGATGACGCACGTGCCGTACAAGGGCACGGCCCAGTCGATCGCCGACCTGGCGACGGGCCAGGTGCATGTGCTGTTCGACTCGATTCCCACCGGCATGCCCCACGTGAAGAGCGGCCGCCTGCGGGCCCTGGCCGTGACCAGCCAGCAGCGCAGCGCGCTCGCGCCCGAGCTGCCCACGCTGGCGGAGTCCGGCCTGCCCGGCTATTCGTCGGTGACCTGGTTCGGCGTGTACGCACCGGCCGGTGCGCCGCCCGCGCTGGTGGAGCGCATCCACCAGGCCTTCGCCAAGGCCATGCAGGCCCCGGACGTCATCGCCAGCCTGGCCAAGCTGGGCGTCGAGCCGGCCCGGCCCAGCACGGCCGCGCAGTTCGCCGCCATGGTGCAGGCCGACAGCGCACGCTGGGCCGCCGTGATCCGCGAGCGCAAGATCACCCTGGAACAATGATCCCGCCCCGAGTGCCTTTCCCAACCCAAGGAGACACGACATGACCCAAGCGCCCCCACCGAACGCCACCGCCCTCGACTGGGGCCAGCCCTACGCCTCGCAGCGCAGCCCCGTCATGGGCCGCAACATCGTTTCCGCCTCGCAGCCCCTGGCCGCCCAGGCCGGGCTGCGCATGCTCATGGCCGGCGGCAACGCGGTGGACGCGGCCATTGCCACGGCCATGGCGCTGACGGTGGTGGAGCCCACGGGCTGCGGCATCGGCAGCGATGGCTTCGCCATCGTGTGGGATGGCCAGGAACTGCACGGCCTCAATGCCTCGGGCCGCTCGCCGGCGGCCTGGACGCCCGAATACTTCGCCCAGCGCGGCGGCATTCCCGAGTCCGGCTGGAACGCCGTGACCGTGCCCGGCGCGGTCTCGGCCTGGGTCGCGCTGTCGCAGCGGCTGGGCAAGCTGCCGTTCGCGCAACTGGCGCAGCCCGCCATCGAATACGCACGCGGCGGCTTTCCCGTCTCGCCCATCATCGCTACGCAGTGGGCGCTGGGGGCGGACCGGCTGGGTGCCCAGCCGGGTTTCGCGGAGTGCTTCATGCCCGGCGGGCGGGCGCCGCGCGCGGGCGAGATCTTCCGCAGCGAAGCGCATGCCCGCACGCTGGAGTTGATCGCCGACACCGGCGGCGAGGCCTTCTACCGCGGCACGCTGGCCCGCCAGATGGCCGCCCACGCGCAGGCGAATGGCGGCGCGATGACCGAGGAGGACCTTGCCGCGCACCAGGCCGACTGGGTGGGCACGGTGAGCCAGCCGTTCGGCGATGCGGTCGTCCATGAAATCCCGCCCAACGGCCAGGGCATCGCCGCGCTGATCGCGCTGGGGCTGCTCGACGCCGTGGGCATCGGCACGCGCCCCGTGGACGACGTGGAGACGGTGCATGCCAGCATCGAGGCCATGAAGCTCGCGCTGGCCGACCTGTACGAGCACAACGCCGACATCGACGCGATGCGCGTGGCGCCGCGCGACCTGCTGGACCCGGCCTACCTGCGCGAGCGTGCGCTGCACATCGATCCGGCGCGCGCCGGCGATCCCGGCCATGGCGCGCCGCGCCGCGGCGGCACGGTGTACCTGGCGGCCGCCGATGCGTCGGGGATGATGGTGTCGTTCATCCAGTCCAACTACATGGGCTTCGGGTCGGGCGTGGTGGTGCCCGGCACCGGCATCAGCCTGCAGAACCGGGGCCACGGCTTCAGCCTGGTGCCGGGCCATGCCAACGAGGTGGGCCCGCGCAAGCGCCCCTCGCACACCATCATCCCGGCGTTCGCCATGCATGCCGACGGCACGCCGCGCATGGCCTTCGGTGTCATGGGCGGCCCCATGCAGTCGCAGGGCCACGTGCAGATGGCCCTGCGCGTGCTGCGCTACGGCCAGAACCCGCAGGCCGCCGCCGATGCGCCGCGCTGGCGCGTCACCGGCGGCCGGGGCGTGGCCGTGGAGCCGGGCTTCGATCCCGCCGTGCTGGCCGAGTTGCGCGCGCGGGGCCACGAGGTCACCGTGGAGTCGGGCCACGGCGTGTTCGCCTTCGGCGGCGCCCAGCTCGTGCTGCGCGAGGGCGGCATCTACATCGCGGGCTCGGACCCGCGCAAAGACGGGCATGCCGCGGCCTTCTGATTTGCTATCAAATAAATAGCAAAAAGGGCAATGAACACTAGGGCAACGGCCACGAAAGCCTTGAACCTGGCGTTTCAGCGCGTCTCGCGCACCGTGAGCCAGGCGCTGGCCGCCCCGCTGAGCACGATGGCCGCGATGCCGGCCAGCGACCAGGCATCGGGCACGTGCCGGAACAACAGCCAGCCGGCCAGCATGGCGAATCCGATCTGGCTGTAGAGGAACGGCGCGATCGTCACCGGCGTGGTGCGCGCATAGGCCTTGAGCAGCAGCATGTGCCCCACCGCGCTCGACAGGCCCATGGCGAACATGCCGGCCCACAGCCATGGGTCCGCGATGGCGGTCCAGGCGAACGGCACGCCCACCGACACCAGCGCCGAGGCCAACCAGCCGGTGTACAGCTGGGTGGTGGCAGGGCTCTCGTGCCCGGCCATCTTGCTGCTGATGACCTGGTAGCCCGTGCCGGTGGCCAGCAGGCACAGCGGCCAGAGCATCGCCCAGGTGAAGGCCTCGCCCCCCGGGCGGATGATGGCCAGCGTGCCCGCCAGCCCCAGGACCACCAGCGCCCAGCGCGGCGCGCTCACCCGCTGGTGCAGCCACAGCGCCGCCACCACCGTCACGCACAGCGGCGTGGCCGCCACGATGGCGGTGAACTCGGCCAGCGGCAGGTGCTGGATGCTGATGAAACCGAAGAGGCTCGTGGCGGCGAACAGCACCGCGCGCAGCGCCTGGAACCGCGGCTGCGTGGTGCGCAGCACGGCCACGCCTTCGCGCTGCAGCACGAACGCCGTGGTCAGCAGCGCCTGGAACAGGTAGCGCAGCCACAGCGCCATGAAGAGCGGCACGGCGGCGCTGACCCATTTGGTGGTGGCGTCCAGCACCGCGAAGCACGCGCAGGCGCCCACGGTGAGGCCGATGCCCGCCACCGCGGCGCCGCGGCTGCGCAGGGCGTGCAGCGGCGGCGGGGACGGCGTCTCGGAGCGGTTCGTCACGGCGCGGGCGGCCCGCGTTCAGTGCGCCGGCTGCGGGCGCTGCAGCAGCATGGCGTCGCCGTAGCTGAAGAAGCGGTACCCCTGCGCGATGGCGTGGCGGTACAGGCCCATCACGTGCTCGTAGCCCGCGAAGGCGCTCACCAGCATCATCAGCGTGCTCTTGGGCAGGTGGAAATTGGTGACCAGCACGTCCACCACCCGGAAGCCGAAGCCGGGCGTGATGAAGATTTGCGTGTCGCCCGTGGCCTGGCCGCTCAGGGCCCACGATTCGAGCGTGCGCACGGTCGTCGTGCCCACCGCCACCACGCGGCCCCCGCGCTGGCGGCAGCGCTCCAGGGCGGCCAGCGTGGGCAGGGGCACCTCGTACCACTCGCTGTGCATCTGGTGCTCGGCCAAGTTCTCGGTCTTGACGGGCTGAAAGGTGCCGGCGCCCACGTGCAGCGTGACGCTGGCGCGCTCCACGCCCCGGGCCTCCAGGTCGGCCAGCACACCCGCATCGAAGTGCAGCGCCGCCGTGGGGGCGGCCACCGCGCCGGGCGCGCGGGCGAAGACGGTCTGGTAGCGCTGCGCGTCCTCGGCGGCATCGGGGTCGGCGCCGCCCTCCTGGTGTCGCTCGATGTAGGGCGGCAGCGGCAGGTGGCCGTGCCGCTCCATCAGGTCGTAGGGGGTCTCGCCCGCCGGGCCCTGCAGCGCGAAGCGAAACAGCGGGCCGTCGTCCCCCGGCCAGCGCGACAGCAGCGTGGCGTCGAAGCCGCCGCCAGCCAGCCCGCCCGCCAGGTGCACCACGGCGCCGGGCAGGGGTTTCTTGCTCACCTTCATGTGCGCCACCACCTCGTTGCCGGCCAGCACGCGCTCGATCAGCAGCTCCAGCTTGCCGCCGCTGGCCTTCTCGCCGAACACGCGGGCCTTGACCACGCGCGTGTCGTTGAACACCAGCAGGTCGCCCGCGCGCAGCAGACCGGGCAGGTCGCGAAAGACCCGGTCGGCCGGCTCGGTGCTGCGGCCGTCCAGCAGGCGCGAGGCGCTGCGTTCGGGGGCGGGGTGTTGGGCAATGAGCTGCGGGGGCAGCGTGAAATCGAAATCGCTGAGCGTGAAAGCGCGGGGGCTGGAGGACATGTGCTTGAGGGCCGGACAGGCCCGTTCCAAGAAAAGAAAAAGCGCGGATCGGTCCGCGCTGGGGGTGGGGGAGACCCGGGGGGCTGCGAGACGGGGCGATTGTCCCACGGCCCCGCGCCCTCAGACCCCCAGGCCCTCAGGCCCCGTGCGCCAGGCTCAGACCACGCGCAGCGAGAGGTCCGGCAGGCCGTCAATGTGCGCCACCATGAGGTCCCCGCGCACCACGGCGCCCACGTTCTCGGGCGTGCCGCTGTAGATCAAGTCCCCGGCCTTCAGCTCGAACGCCTGCGACAGGTTGCTGATCTGCTCGGCCACGCTCCAGATCATCTGCGCCAGGTCGGCGCTCTGCTTGACCGTGCCGTTCACCGACAGCGTGATGGCGCCTTTGGGAAAGTGGCCGGCCTGGGCCGTGCGGTGGATCGGGCCGATGGGGGCCGACAGGTCGAAGCTCTTGCCGATCTCCCAGGGCTTCTTCTGGTCCTTCATGTCGCTTTGCAGGTCGCGGCGCGTCATGTCCAGGCCCACGGCATAGCCGTACACGTGCTGCAGCGCCTGCTCCGGCGCGATGTGGCGCCCTCCGCTGTGCAGGGCGGCCACCAGCTCCACCTCGTAGTGGTAGTTGCGGGTGAGGGCGGGGTAGGGGTGGTCCACCGTGGTGCCTGGCGGCACGAACTGCACCGCGTCGTTCGGCTTTTGGAAGAAGAACGGCGGCTCGCGCGTGGGGTCGGACCCCATCTCGCGCGCATGGGCCGCGTAGTTGCGGCCGATGCAGTAGATGCGGTGCACCGGAAAGACTTCGCGGCTGCCGGCGATGGGCACGGCCGGCACGCTCAGCGAAAACGGCGCGGGCTGGGACGGGGTGGCGGTCACGCTGGCGCAGCCTGCGGCCAGGGCGCCGCCCACGGTGGCGGAAGAGGTCATCAAGATGTCTCGGCGGTTCAGGTCCATGAAAGCGTCTCCGTTGTTTTGGTCAACGGAAAGCTTAAGGTCCGCCGCCGCGGCGCACCCGGACGATTCAGCGCAAGACTTGGACGGAACCGGGCACCGCCACGGCCGTGCCCTGCAGTTCGCGCAGCCGCTGCGCGCGCCAGGCGCTGGGGCTCAGGCCGTGCCACTGCCGAAAGCGCCGGGCGAAATACGCTTCGTCGGCAAAGCCGCAGCGCCGCGCGATCTCGCCGATGCGCTCGCCCGTGGCCAGCAGCAGTTCCTGCGCCAGGGCCAGCCGGCGTTCGGTCAGCAGCTCGGTGAAGGTCTTGCCGGTTTCCTTCTTGATGAGGTGGGCCAGGTAGTTGGGCGACAGGCAGGCGGCCTCGGCTGCGTCGGCCAGCGTGGGGTCGCCGGCCAGTTCGCCGCGCAGGTAGCGCAGCAGCCGGGCCATGGCCGCGCGGCGGCTGCCGCGCTGCGCCTGGGCCGCGGCCAGCGCGCGCAATTCGCCCTCCCAGCGCTGGCAGGTCAGCGCCAGCAGTTGCAGCAGGCCGCCGCGGATGCACGCCAGCGAGGCCAGGCGCCGTGCCGTGTTCTCGCGCTGCAGGGTGTCCAGCAGCGCCTGCACGGCCCCAAAGCCGCTTTCGTCGAAGGTGAAGTCCAGGTGCTCCTGGAACTGGAACGGCGCCAGCTCCGGCGCCAGGGCGAGCGGCACGTCTTCCAGGTCGAGCGGGTCCACGGCCAGGCCGGGCCACAGGAAGCGCTGGCTGAAGTTCACCACCAGCCAGCGCGTGCCCGGCGGGTGCGGCACGAAGTGCATGCGGTGCGGCAGCACGAAGCTCAGGGTGCGCGCGGTGAACGGCCGGGCCACGCCGCCGATGTGGTGCTGCGTGTGGCCTTCCAGGTTCACCTGGATCTGGAAATACTCGTGCTTGTGCGGCTGCGTGAGCGGCGTGCGTCCGCTCTGGTCGCGGATGTCGAAATCGAGGTGGCTGGAGCGCTCCACCATCGCATAGGTGCGCACGGCACCCGCGGGATCGTTGCTGGCGCGCGGCGGCGGCATGCGGGCGGGCGGTGTCGCGTCAGGGCCGGGGCATCACCGCGGCACCGACGGCATGCCGGTCCACAGCTCGTTGAGGTCCGGAAAGCGCCATTTCTCGGGGTCTTCGCGGGCCACGATCTTCTCCGGGCAGCCGGGCTGGGCCAGGTCGATGACCTCGGGTGGAATGCGCAGGTCGGACTTGGTGGAGAAGAACACCTTCACGCGCGGCGACACCAGCGAGGCGGCCTGCTCCATCACCACGCCGATGCGCCCCGAGGTCAGCCGCACGAGCGAACCCACGGGGTAGATGCCGATGCTCTTCACGAAGGCCTGGAACAGGCGGGGGTCGAAGTGCCCGTTGGTCCACTCGGCCATGCGCCGCAGCGATTCGGCCGGGTCCCAGCCTCGCTTGTAGGGCCGGTCGGAGGTGACGGCGTCGTACACGTCGCAGATCGAGGCCATGCGCGCGGTCAGGCTGATCTTCTCGGCCGGCAGGCGGTGCGGGTAGCCCGAGCCGTCCATCTTCTCGTGGTGGTGCAGGCAGGCGTCCAGCACCTCGTCCTCCACGCCGCCGCCGCATTCGAGCAGCATGCGGTAACCGTGCTCGGAATGGCTGCGCACGATGTCGAATTCCTCGTCGGTGAGCTTGCCGGGCTTGTTCAGCACCACCAGCGGGATCGCTGCCTTGCCGATGTCGTGCATCAGCCCGGCCAGCCCCGAGGTGCGGATGCGCGCGGCGTCCAGGCCGATCTGGCGCCCCAGGGCCACCATCAGCGCGCACACCGCCACCGAATGCATGTAGGTGTAGTCGTCCGCCGTCTTCAGCCGCGCCAGGCTGATGAGCGCCGACGGGTGGCGGGTGATCGAATCGGAGATTTCCTGCACCAGGCTGCGCGCATCGCTGGAATCCACCGCGCGGCCCATGCGGGCCTCGTGGAACATCGAGGACACGGCCTGGCGGGCGTGGTGGCAGATCGACGCCGCATGGCCCAGCTCTTCGGCCATGGTGGTGGGGGCGAGCGAGCGGATGCGAGGCGACGGGGCGGGCGGCGGAGCGGGCGGGATCTTCAGGTCCGGCATCTCCTGCAGCTGGCTGAAGTCGGTATCGAGGCGGGCCTCGGCCTCTTCGGGCGAGGTGGTGGCCACATCGGAGGCCACGTCCAGCCCCTTGGAAACGTCGATCCAGACCTCGGCGATGGTGGTGCCGTGGATGCGTGCCAGGTCCTCCGGGTCCTGGAGCACGAAGCCGGTGCGCCAGAACGGGTGGTCCATCCAGGAGCCACAGAACTGGTGCAGGTACATGCCCAGGGCAAGATGTTGGACGCTGATTCGCTTGAGCATGGGACCAGTGGATAACGCGGGTGCGTCCGCAAAAAATGCCGAACGACGGCGCTGGCATGTTAGCCTTTTCTGCCCATGCCGGTTTCCTCTTGTTGCGCTTTGCCTGCGCACGCTCCCCCTTCCCATGACCGACCGTAGCGCCGCCGCCACTGCCGCCCCCGGTTCCGCAGGCGCGCCCGGGCGTGCGGGCGCCCCGGTCGCCCCCGGGGCCCGGCCCGCCCCCAGCCCCGCCCAGAAGGCCCTGCGCAAGCTGGGGTTGGTGCGTGACATCGACCTGGCCCTGCACCTGCCCCTGCGCTACGAGGACGAAACCCGCATCACCCCCCTGCGCAATGCCCGGGACGGCGACACCGTGCAGATCGAGGCCACCGTCGTCTCCAGCGAGGTGCAGCTGCGCCCCCGCCGCCAGCTGCTGGTGCAGGTGGACGACGGCACCGGCACCTGCGAACTGCGGTTCTTCAGCTTCTACCCCTCCCACCAGAAGACCCTGGCCGTGGGCGCGCGCCTGCGCATCCGGGGCGAGGTCAAGGGCGGCTTCTGGGGCCGGCAGATGCTGCACCCGGCCTTTCGCACGGCCGGCGGCGACCTGCCGGCCGCCCTCACCCCGGTCTACCCGACCGTCGCGCAACTGCCTCAGGCCTACCTGCGCCGCGCCATCGTGAGCGCCCTGCAGCGCGTGGAGCTGTCCGAGACGCTGCCGCCCGGCGTGGAGCCGCCGGTGGGCCGTGTGCCCGGCCAAAACGGCCTGGCGCCGGGGTGGAACCTGCGGCAGGCGCTCACTTTTTTGCACCACCCGGCGCCCGACGTGGCCATTGCCACCCTGGAGGACCACAGCCACCCCGCCTGGCAGCGGCTCAAGGCCGAGGAACTGCTGGCCCAGCAGCTGTCCCAGCAGCAGTCCAAGCGCGAGCGGGCCCGGTTGCGCGCGCCGGTGCTGCAGGCGCCGCCCCCCGGCGACGGCGGCGTGACGCTGGCCGAGCAGCTGCTGGCCGTGCTGCCCTTCGGCCTTACCGGCGCCCAGCGCCGCGTGGGCGAGGAAATCGCCCGCGACCTGGGCCGCTCCGTGCCCATGCACCGCCTGCTGCAGGGCGACGTGGGCTCGGGCAAGACCGTGGTGGCCGCCCTGGCCGCCGCCGTGTGCATCGACGCCGGCTGGCAGTGCGCGCTGATGGCCCCCACCGAAATCCTGGCCGAGCAGCACTTCGCCAAGCTCGTCGGCTGGCTGGAGCCCCTGCTGGCCGCGCGCGGCCAGCGCGTGGCCTGGCTTGTCGGCGGGCAAAAGAAGAAAGAGCGCGCCGCCATGCTGGCCCTGGTGGAGAGCGGCGAGGCCGCGCTGGTCGTCGGCACCCATGCGGTCATCCAGGAGCACGTGCGCTTTCGGTGCCTGGCCCTGGCCGTGATCGACGAGCAGCACCGGTTCGGCGTGGCGCAGCGGCTGGCGCTGCGGCAAAAGCTCGAAGGGCAGGGCATGGAGCCCCACATGCTCATGATGAGCGCCACGCCCATCCCGCGCACCCTGGCCATGGGCTACTACGCCGATCTGGACGTCTCCACCATCGACGAGCTGCCCCCCGGGCGCACCCCCATCGTCACCAAGCTCATCGCGGACAGCCGCAAGGACGAGGTCATCGAACGCATCGCCGCCCAGGTCGCCTCGGGCCGGCAGGTGTACTGGGTGTGCCCGCTGATCGAGGAAAGCGAGGCGCTGGACCTGTCCAACGCCACTGCCACCCATGCCGAACTGAGCGAGGCCCTGCAGGGCGGCATCGCGGCAGGCCAGGCGCCCGTGCAGGTGGGCCTGCTGCACTCGCGCATGCCCAGCGCCGAGAAGAAGGCCGTCATGGCGCTCTTCACCAGCGGCGCCATGGGCGTGCTGGTCAGCACCACCGTGATCGAGGTGGGCGTGGACGTGCCCAATGCCTCGCTCATGGTCATCGAGCACTCCGAGCGGTTCGGCCTCTCGCAACTGCACCAGTTGCGCGGGCGCGTGGGGCGCGGCGCGGCCGCCTCGGCCTGCGTGCTGCTGTACTCCACCAACGACAGCGGCCGGCTGGGCGAGACCGCCCGCGAGCGCCTCAAGGCCATGGCCGAAACCAACGACGGCTTCGAGATCGCCCGGCGCGACCTGGACATCCGCGGCCCGGGCGAATTCCTGGGCGCCCGCCAGTCCGGCGCGCCGCTGCTGCGCTTTGCCGACCTGGCCACCGACACGCTGCTGCTGGAGTGGGCGAGGGAGCTGGCGCCGCACATGCTCGACCGGTTTCCCGCCCTGGCCGAGCGGCATGTGATGCGGTGGCTGGGCGGGAAGTCGGATTATCTGAAGGCGTGAAGACCAAAGGCCTGGCGCATTTTCAGCGCAGGCCCTGGTTAATGTAACTCCCTGTATCTCGATGTTCGGGTTTCTGCGCAGTCGATAAAATGCGTAACTCAAGATCAAATGGGAGAGGGATTCATGAGGGTTGTCTGGGCCGCCTGCATCGCATTGCAGGCCATGGGTTATTGGGGCGTGGCAGAGGCAGGGGGGATCGACAGAAGCAAGCCGTTTGGGTATGGCATCGAGTCCACGGGAGGGCCGGACATGCGCTACACGGTGCTGTCCGGCACGGTGGCAGGCGTGTGCGGTGCATTGCCCGATGGGCCGCATCGGTTCTGCGCGCAGTCCATCTGGGGGCGCAATCGGTGCCAGCTCATGCCTTCGCTGGGCGCCCCGTGCGAGGGCGAAGATGGACTGGGCGACAGCATCGCGCCCATCTGCAACCGGCCCCAGAACGAGCACCCCGAATACCTCTACAACCCGGCGGGCTGGACCCAAAGCCGCGGCAAATACGATTACGCCACCGACCAGTTCTCCTGTGTCTGCCGGAATGCGGAACGCGGGGATGTCCGCGACTCCGAAATCAGCGGCTGGTGCGGCCCCAAGCAATTGATCGACCCCGATCCGCCACCACCGCCCCCGCCGCCGCCCCCTCCGCCGCCACCTCCTCCCCCACCCCCGCCGCCCCTGCCGCCGCCACCACCCCCAGTGCCGCCGCCCGGCGACGGCTACCGGGGTGTCTCCGTGTTCCCTGGCGGGCAGGACGGCATGTGCGTGGGCGACCCCGTCATTCCCGCCACCGGAGAGAACTTCCAGGAGATCGTGGACCACCAGGACCCGTGGGGCGGCAGCCTGGACTTCGTGCGCATCTACCGCAGCCACTGGGCGCTGGACTCCGCCCGCGCCAGCCGGGGCTTCGGCCGCCAGTGGGGGCACAACCATGCCATCAGCCTGCGGGTGTCCGAGGGCGTTGCGACCGTCATCTTCGGCAACGGCGAGGAGCGGGGCTTTCAGCGCGCGGGCGCCCAGCAGGACTGGGTGGGCGATCAGCGCAGCGACACGCTGGCCCAGGCCGATGGCCTGTGGCGCTTTCGGAACGCCAGCGACGACTCCGTGCTCACCTTCGACAGCGCGGGCAAGCTCCTGAGCCGCAGGGCGCGCAACGGCTGGGTCACCACCTACGGGTACACCTACGGGCGCCTGACCACCATCACCAACGCCTTCGGCAAGACCCTTACCCTCGTCTGGGGCGATCGGCTGATCGAACAGATCATCACGCCGGACTACCAAACCACCACCTACCGGTACAGCTACCAGGACGGCTTGGGCGACCGGCTGGTGTCGTCCCGCCTGCAGGACCAGTACCAGAAGACCTACCTGTACGAAGACACCGGCAACCCGTTCCTGCTGACCGCCATCGTCGATGAGAACGGCAGCCGTTTCGCCCAGTTCAGCTACGACGCGCTGGGCCGCACGCTCAAGGCCGCGCATGCGGGCGACGCCCTGGCGCACCAGTTCGACTACACCGACATCGCCTCGGGCCAGGTCGGCGTGAAGGACCCGCTCGGCCAGACCCGCCGGTACGGCTACACCGTGCAGAACAAGGCGCTGGCCGTCACCAGTGCCTCGTCGGCACCGGGGCTGGCCTACCGCCCGGTCAACCGCCGGGTGCAGAACGCCGCCGGCCTCGTCACGGCGGAGGTGGACTTCGCTGGCCGCCAGACCACCTACGAATGGGACAGCGACCGCCAGTTGCCCCTGCTGGCCACCCACGCCAAGGGCACCGCGCAGGAGCGCCGGGTCGCCACGCAGTGGCACCCCACCTACCGCCTGCCGGTCAAGGTCACCGATGGCAACCGCGTCACCGAATACACCTACGACGCGGACGGCAACGTCCTCACCGAGCGGGTGTACGACGCCAGCCTGCCCGACGGCGCAGCCAAGGCCGCCGTCCGTCGATGGGAATACCAGGGCGGCCTGGTCACCGCCGAAACCGATGCCCTGGGCGTGCGGCGCACATACACCTACCACAGCAACACGCCCTTGGTGTTCGAGTCCACCGACCCGTTCGGGCGGCGCACCAACCACAGCTACAGCGATGGCCGACTGGTGGGCAAGCTCCTGCCCAACGGCCTGGAAATCCAGTACGCCTATGGCAACAACCCCTGGAACCTGCTCGGCAACGTCTCGGTCCTCGGGATGCAATGGACCCACCAGTACAACGCCATCGGCAAGCTGTCGCGCACGACGCAGCCGGACGGCTACCAGATCGACTACGCCTACGACAGCGCGCACCGGCTGGCCTCGTGGAAGGACAACCGGGGCGCCTCGGGCAGCTATGGGTACGACCTGTTCAACAACGTCATCCTGCAGGAAGTCAAAGACGCCGCGGGCCAGACCGTGTGGCGCCAGGAGCGGGGCATCAACGCCGCCAACCAGTTGGAAACCGTCAAGGCCGGCAGCCAGGTGGACCGCTACGCCTACGGCCCCAACGGCGAGCGCCTCACCGCCGAGAACGCCCTGGGCCAGCGCTACCGGTACGCCACCGACCCCCTGGGCCGCGTCGCGGAAATCACCGACCCCCTGGGCAAGGTCGCCTCGCTGTCCTATGACGGCCTGGGCGCGGTGCAGGGCGCCAAGGACTTCGCGGGCGTGGCCACCACGTATGCCAACGACATCCGGGGCAACGCCACGCGGGAGACCTCGGCCGACAATGGCGCGGCCAACGTGCAATACGACGCACTGGGGCGCCCCACGCAGGTGAGCGATGCGATGGGCCGCACCACCGCGCTCACGCGGGACGCAGCGGGGCGCCTGACGCGCATCCTCTTCAAGGACGGCAAGCAAAGCGTGTGGCGGTACGACCTCACCGGCGCCAGCTACAACGCCCCCGGCACGCCGCAGGCCAGCATCGGGTCCTTGAGCGAGATCCAGGACGCGGGCGTCACCACGCGCTGGCAGCGCGATCCGCTGGGCCGGGTCACCGCCCGCACCCAGGTGCTGGCCAGTGCCAACGGGGGCGACAGCCGCACCCTGGTCCAGGCCTATGTGCCGGCAGGGCCGGACGGCGCCCGCAATGGCGGAGCCGGGCAGATCGCCACCCTCACCTACGCGAGCGGCAAGAAGCTGCAGTACCAGTACGACGCCACGGGCCAGCTCACCGGGCTGCAATGGAACGGCCAGCCACTGCTCACCGCCATCACCTGGAACCCGCTGGGCCAGCCCACCGGCTGGAAGTGGCCGGCCTTCGGCCTGGCCGAGCAGCGCAGCTACACCCTGGCGGGCCAGTTGGCCGCCAGCCGGCTGCTGCCGCAACTGGCCTGGGACAGCGCCGGGCGCCTGGCCCAGGTGCAGCAGCGGCACACCCTGCGCGGCGCCACGGGGGCGCAGCAGGCCGTGATCACCAGCGCCAACACCTACGACGCCACGGGCCGGCTCACCGCCAGCGCCCACAGCGGGCCGGCCGGCCTCACGCTGCCCCCGGGCAGCGCGTTGAGCGACACCCTGGGCGCCAACACCAGCGGCTACGCGTGGGACGCCAACGGCAACCGAAGCCAGAGCTACTACAGCAGCACCACGGCGGCGGGCACGGCCACGCTCAAGCGCAGCCATGCCATCACCGCCAACAGCAACCGGCTGCAAAACACCACGCAGACCCTCACGCCGGCCGGCGCCAGCGCGCAAACCAGCACCGTTGCCTACGCTTACGACGCCACGGGCTCGATCACGAAAAAGGGAGACAACTACCTGCACTACGGCAGCGACGGGCGCATCGCCAAGGCCGGCCTGAATGCCGACCCGGCGAACGCCCTGGCCGTGAGCTACACGTACAACGCCCTGGGCCAGCGGGTGTTCAAGAGCGATGCGCGGCTGTCCGGGGCGAACAACCCGGCCATCACCCAGCAGACGGTCTATGCCGAGGACGGCATCGGCAGCACCGTGCTGGGCCAGTACGGCAACCGCAG
This sequence comes from Acidovorax sp. SUPP3434, assembly GCF_030159015.1. Lineage (NCBI taxonomy): Bacteria > Pseudomonadati > Pseudomonadota > Betaproteobacteria > Burkholderiales > Comamonadaceae > Acidovorax > Acidovorax sp. SUPP3434. Next base: position 96,137 of record NZ_BQXL01000013.1, on the reverse strand, counting down.
GAGCAGCAACAGCGCGGCGCCGGCTGGGGAGATGGACAGCACGGAGGTGATCTACCTGCCCACGGCCAGCGGGCCGATGCCGGTGGCGGCGCAGATCAATGGGCGGCTGTATGCCATCGATGCGGACCACCTGAACACGCCACGGCGCTTGACGAACACGCAGGGCCAGGTGGTGTGGCAATGGCTCATCACGGGGTTTGGAGAGGCGAACCCGACGACCGGCGCCACGGGCTACGCGCAGAGTGGGCAAGGCAGCGCCAACTATGCGGAAGCCATCAAATTCGACCTGCGGTATCCGGGGCAGGTGTGGGATGACGAGACGGGACTGGCGTACAACCTGAACCGGTACTACGACCGGGAGGGAGGGCGGTACATCCAGGCGGATCCGATTGGGCTGGAGGGGGGATGGAATCGGTTCTTGTATGTCGGAGGAAATCCACTTAGCTATACCGATCCGACCGGCGAGTTTGCAGTCGTCATCCCATTTATTCCGGCGATCATCACAGGTACTGACATCGCGGTTGGAACTGCTCTTGGCGCATTGGGTTATGGGTTGGATCGCATGTTTGCGAAACCGCCTAAGAATGCATATGACCCAAATGGGCCCAAGGCGCCGGGCAAACCGACAGAGGCAGATGGATTTAGAAGTCCTAAAGGGGGCGATAACTGGGTACCCAATCCAAATCCAGGCAAAGGCGGTTCTAGCCACGGCTGGGAAGATGCTAAAGGGGATGTGTGGTGTCCTACTGGGTCAGGAGGTAGGTCTCACAGCGGTCCCCATTGGGATGTACAGACTCCAGGTGGCGATTATAGAAACGTGAAACCAAGTCGTTGATTATGAAAAACATTCAAATTATTGATGGTGCGCAAAATTGCGTATATGACATTTTTTCAGCAACCGATGAGGAATTTTTGTTGTTATTTCCTGGTGGCGTCGATATTGCTTTCATCGATGAGATATACGCGACTGGTGATGCGAAGGTGCTTGATGAAGTATTCAATAATATTTGGCAACGCCGGGTTAAAAAATTAGAAGTGCAAGGCATTCATGGATTGATATTCTACGAACTTAATCAGAAGATGATTTATTATCCAACTAGAAAGGATGAGGAGGCCATCAATCCCGATGGGTCTAGGCTTAGGTAATGGAATACTGTTACTGCTGAGCAGGGCATACAGAACTGTATTTCCGACTCTGTATTGATTCATGAACTAAGTGGTTGCATTGGTTCCAACTTCTTTAGTCGGAGTAAGTCGCCATGATGAGCCAATGCAATCCCTTGAATCCATGTCCTGCCCGCCGCCGAAAATTTCGTTGCACCGTTTTTTGCTATTTTTAATGGCATCATCGGCATGGCATAGAACGACAGTGCAAATGGCGCACAACGGCGTGGTTATTGTCGCTGGTGGAAATGAGCAGGTAATTAAATTTATCCCTGAATAATCAGGTTGTATGAGCGATTTTTTCTCGCGTCAAGCCTTCGTGCTGCGGCAAGCCATCAATGAATATCGTGATGGAACACTTGATTTAAACTCACTTATTTATCGGATTGAGGGGGTTGGGAGTGTTTTTGAAAATGAATTATGGCGAAATGCGGTTTTCCCCGTCATTTTATCCATGGAGCAGATAAACGCAGCGGCAATTAATGGTGGCAATGATTTGACCGAAGCAAACAAGGTTTCTATTGAAGAGTCGCTCATTGAGTTTGAGGGGCTGATTAAGGACTTTGAAAATAAATAACTGCTGCTTATTTCTCAAGCCTTGCGCGGGAGATCTCATGCGAGCCGATGCAACACCCTGACATCCAACCCTGGCCGTTGCACTTCTTAAATGCTATATATTTAATAGCATAATGACCATGATTTACTAGGGCGTAAGGCCTGTTTGACCTGATGTCAGGCCTCACATCAAACGGGAGGAGGTTCATGAGGGTCGTCTGGGCCGTCTTCATCGCATTGCAGGCCCTGGGCAATGTGGCCTCGCTGTCCTACGAAGTCCTGGGCGCCGTGCAGGGTGCCCAGGACTTCGCCGGCGTGGCCACCACGTATGCCAACGACGTCCGGGGCAACGACGTCCGGGGCAACGTCACGCGGGAGAACTCGGCCGGGCCCACGCCCGGCCTGGCCGAGCAGCGCAGCTACACCCTGGCGGGCCAGTTGGCCGCCAGCCGGCTGCTGCCGCAACTGACCTGGGACGGCGCCGGGCGCCTGGCCCAGGTGCAGCAGCGGCACACCCTGCGCGGCGACACGGGCGCGCAGCAGGCCGTGATCACCAGCGCCAACACCTACGACGCCACGGGCCGGCTCACCGCCAGCGCCCATAGCGCGCCGGCCGGCCTCACGCTACCCACGGGCAGCGCGTTGAGCGACACCCTGGGCGCCAATGCCAGCGGCTATGCGTGGGACGCCAACGGCAACCGCAGCCAGAGCCACTACAGCAGCACCACGGCGGCGGGCACGGCCACGCTCAAGCGCAGCTACATCGCCGTCAGCGGCAGCAACCGGCTGCAAAACACCACGCAGACCTTCACGCCGGCCGGCGCCAGCGCGCAGACCAGCACCGTTGCCTACGCTTACGACGCCACGGGCTCGATCACGAAAAAGGGCGACAACTACCTGCACTACGGCAGCGACGGCCGCATCGCCAAGGCCGGCCTGAATGCCGACCCGGCGAACGCCCTGGCCGTGAGCTACACGTACAACGCCCTGGGCCAGCGCGTGTTCAAGAGCGATGCGCGGCTGTCCGGGGCCAACAACCCGGCCATCACCCAGCAGACGGTCTATGCCGAAGACGGCATCGGCAGCACCGTGCTGGGCCAGTACGGCAACCGCAGGAGCAGCAGCAGCGCGGCTCCGGCTGGGGAGATGGACAGCACGGAGGTGATCTACCTGCCCACGGCCAGCGGGCCGATGCCGGTGGCGGCGCAGATCAATGGCAGGCTGTATGCCATCGATGCGGACCACCTGAACACGCCGAGAAGGCTGACGAACACGCAGGGGCAGGTGGTGTGGCAATGGCTCATCACGGGGTTTGGAGAGGCGAACCCGACGACCGGGGCGACAGGCTATGCGCAGAGCGGGCAAGGCAGCGCCAACTATTCAGAGGCGGTGAAGTTCGACCTGCGGTATCCGGGGCAGGTGTGGGATGACGAGACGGGACTGGCGTACAACCTGAACCGGTACTACGACCGGGAGGGAGGGCGGTACATCCAGGCCGATCCGATTGGGCTGGATGGAGGGTGGAACCGCTATCTCTATGCAGGTGGCACGCCAACGAATCTCGTCGATCCTTCTGGATTGGCAAGCGTGATGCCGGGTGGAGGGTATGGAGACTCTCCGTTGCTGGACAACGGGTCAAGTTGCTCGCCGATGTTTCAGCAGCCACGGGTGGATGATGGTGGTTGTATTGCTACGAGTGGCGGGCCGAGTATTTGCGTTGGGCCTGGAATGATTAAAGGCATAACCAATCCTGCTATTGCAAAAATAATCGCCCCTGCAATTCCGAGTGGCATGAATCAGTCGCAGTTTGGCAGAGCGTTAATTGGATGGGGAAGTGGTCCACAAGGCGCGTTGACCCGGATCGAATCTATTAATAGCGGAGTAGTTGGCCAAATGCAGGCGCAAGGACTGACCAGGGATATGGCTATTCAATGGCGTAATTTTTATGCCAATGAATTTTCTCGCAATGCGAATAATGTCACTGCTCAAAATAGAGTGCAGCTTTTGGATAAAATTGTTGATTTAATGAGGTGATTTATGAGATTGGTGCAAAAATTAATCTATGTCAATAGCTCTGGTAAGGATGTAAGAATATTTTTGGAGCCGTGGGCGGAGCAGTTTCAAATTGCTCCTGGCGCGCGCACTGAAATTCTTGTGCATACGTCCGATGAAACGATGGAAGGAATTTTGGAGTTTGAGCAGGTTGAGGACGGTCTGATTGTTTATGGCTACGAAGGGTGTGTTATTAATTTGAAGTCGAATGGTAATGACTTAAATCCTTCGACTCAACTTGGGTGAGCTGCTGTTTTAGGTATTTTAAGAGAGGGGCAAGCACTAAGGGGCGATAACTACTTGGATGTGTGGATGAATTATTTTTTATTGCCCCTTTGTATTGGTGACCTACCCGCAGAGCATAAAAATGCTGGCTGGCTTCCTGATGCCGAAATATCCCTGGGAGGGTTTTTTTACGATCACATTCTTTCCGACGATGGAACGCTTGTTGGCGTGCGGTATTGGATGAGTCCGGGCGTGGCATTTGAGCAGCATCCGGTTTTTAGTCAATATATTGCAGATAGGCGATGTGATTTCAATATTGAGGGGGGATATGTTGATATTGTTTTTGATGAAAAATACGCAAATGATTTACATGCAGGTTTGCTGAAAATAGATAATGTTCAGGATTTTGGAGGCGAGTGGGTCGTGGCGAAAGCCGGCTCGCTTGGTGTTGCTTTTAGCCTTTAATGTTGATTAAGGGTTGCGGAGTCGGCCCAACCGCCTTTGCCTCCGACTCCGCCTTTAGGGACGGGCGCTGTTATCCCAATTCTTGCGGCCAAGGGAGTTCCCATGCGGAGCAACGCAAACCCTTGAACCCCCTGTCTTGCCCCGCTACACGCAACTTCACTCCGGCCCTCTTGTTTGCTATTTATTTAATAGCATCATTGGCATAATTCACTGGGGCGTGAGGCCTGTTTGATCTCATAATGGGGTTCCTACCAGCCAGCAGCCAACGTCAGTTGGCCCCAATCGTGATAGAAAAGAAAGAATTCAACCTGGTAGGCAGTATGAATTTGAGATTCCAAATGGAACCAGCACTCCTCGGAAAGTAATTATTCGAGATGATGTTGGAGGCCATAACTTCGGTCCAAACGATCCCCAAAACAGAGGTTCTCATTTCAACGACTCTTGCGAACGTCATTTTGATTACTAGGAGTATTTGAGTGTTGAAGAATTTTCGCGATATTGGTTGGAGCCCAAAAATAATCAAAGAACTTAGCGGCAAGAATCTTGAGGGCTGCGAGTTACAAGAAAATAAGGTCCCTAAAGAAAAAATACTCATAGGTTTCTGCTCGAAGATCAGGAATGAATGGCCAAATCTTCATTTCTTTTTAATCACGGGTGATGAAGTTTGGCAAGCCCGCTCAAAAATATTTCTATACAAGAAATTCTGGAAGAAATTTAACTCACAAATTCAGCCCATCCATACTTCCGAATGGGAGGTGGTCGGAAACGAAAAGTCGAAATACTTTGGAGCAGCACCATTAAAAAACAATGAATGGTTGCTTCAATCAGAAATCTTTGAACTAGAAACCACATGGCTCATAGGAATTAAATCTGATTTTGAGATAGAAAATTTTTCCAGTGAATTTCCAAATGGATGGGGAGAAAAAATTCCCGCTGCAATAACAGATTTTGCGTCTAAAAATGATTCCATATTGGCTAAGCCATTTAAGCCAGAAAATAATGAGTCCAATGGCATTTTGATAATCAGCACCAATGAAAGCAACTCAACAATGCAGCGGAATATATTTCAAAAATGATACGCATGGAGCACCTGCGAACTGAGATTAATACCTTCCGGAGCAATATCGAAAAGTTGCGAAATGGGGGTTTTTATGAACTCTTCTAATATTTATTTTAAAGATATTTGTCAACCCTTGTCCTTTAGTGATATGGCGGGGAAATTCGCCGCACTTCTAGATGCCGGAGATTTGGAGTGGCAAGATGTTTTTTGGTTGAAGCAAACAGTACGCGATTTTTTGAATGCTGGCTGCAATTACTTTGTTTGCTATGGTGAAAGTTCTGAAATCATTCATGATTTAATCGATGAGGTAGTGGAGGGTTGTGGTTTTTTAGATATAAGTACCACTTACCATAATGATGAATCAAAATCGGATGTGGCAAGCTTTTTTAAATTGGTGGCGATGCAAGACATGAGTCAAGGCTTGATCTTTGTTCACAACCTTAAAGATTGGCGTTCAGTCGTCAATTAATGGCATCGGGAGCACCGTGCTGGGCCAGTACGGCAACCGCGGGAGTGGCAACAGCGCGGCGCCGGCTGGGGAGATGGACAGCACGGAGGTCATCTACCTGCCCACGACCAGCGGGCCGATGCCGGTGGCGGCGCAGATCAATGGGCGGCTGTACGCCATCGACGCGGACCACCTGAACACGCCACGGCGCCTGACCAACACGCAGGGCCAGGTGGTGTGGCAATGGCTCATCACGGGGTTTGGAGAGGCGAACCCGACGACCTGCGCCAGGGGCCGCTACGCCTCCAAGCGGCATGAACAGCACGAAAGTCATCTGATCGTTTATGTAGCAAATCAATTTGCCTTATGGCGCTTTCAGTCAGCAGCAGTCTCCACAGCGATGCATGGTGGCGGAGCACGAATGTCCCGGGCTTCAAACAAAGACGGAATCCATCCACTGAGCGTCCGGCTCGCCGCAGCCAAATGCTGGATCAAACCCGTTTCGTGCACTATATTTTTGATAGCAATACAGCCATGGTTTTCTAAGGCATGAGGTTTGTTCGGTCATGAACTAAAGCGCGGTGAACGCGGCTGGCAAGCCCTCGCCTGCGCAAAACACATGTCCCGGTCTGCAGCGTTTTCGCGGGGGTGAAATGCACGTCTTGAACGCCCCTGGCACGCCCCGCCACCCAATGTGAAGCCTGGGTAAAGTTCCTTTCCCGCTCCTGTACGTCCCGCAGGCCGCCGACCGACAGGGGTTTCATCTCGGCGCACAATGTCGCGTTCGCCAATCCGCATCCAACAATGACCCTCACGGAACTCAAATACATCGTCGCTGTGGCCCGGGAGAAGCACTTTGGCCGTGCGGCCGATGCTTGCTATGTGTCGCAGCCCACGCTGTCGGTGGCCATCAAGAAGCTGGAAGACGAGCTGGAGGTCAAACTGTTCGAGCGCAGCGCGGGCGAGGTGTCGGTCACCTCGCTGGGCGACGAGATCGTGCGCCAGGCGCAGAGCGTGCTAGAACAGGCCGCCGCCATCAAGGAAATCGCCAAGCGCGGCAAGGACCCGCTGGCCGGGGCGCTCACGCTGGGCGTGATCTACACGATCGGTCCCTACCTGCTGCCCGAGCTGGTGCGTCACGCCATCGCGCGCACGCCGCAGATGCCGCTCATGCTGCAGGAGAACTTCACCGTCAAGCTGCTGGAGATGCTGCGCACCGGCGAGATCGACTGCGCGATCATGGCCGAGCCGTTTCCCGACACGGGCCTGGCGATGGCACCGCTGTACGACGAGCCGTTCATGGCGGCCGTGCCCAGCAGTCACCCGCTGGCCGACCAGAAATCCATTTCCGCCGCGCAGCTCAAGAGCGAGACCATGCTGCTGCTGGGCGCGGGCCATTGCTTTCGCGACCATGTGCTGGAGGTCTGCCCCGAGTTCGCGCGCTACGCGAGCAATGCCGAGGGCATCCGCCGCACGTTCGAGGGCTCATCGCTCGAGACGATCAAGCACATGGTGTCGGCCGGCATGGGCGTGACGCTGGTGCCGCGCCTGTCGGTGCCGCGCGATGCCCTGCACACGGGGTCGCGCCGGCGCAAGAGCGACGACACGCACATCCGCTACCTGCCGATCCAGGAGGCCGATGGCAGCCCGCCGCCCATGCGCCGCGTGGTGCTGGCGTGGCGCCGCAGCTTCACCCGCTACGAGGCCATCGCCGCGCTGCGCAACGCGATCTACGCCTGCGAGCTGCCGGGCATGACGCGCCTGTCCTGACCGCAGGCCTGCGGCGCCTTCCGATTCTTTTTGCGGTCCTGGCGGTCCTGGCGGCCCGGTGGCCGGCGCTGGCCGCCGCGCGCGCGGGCTGCCGGCTTCATCGAAACGCCTCGGGGCAGGGCTAAACTTCGCCCCGCGCGCGGCCGGTGGGTGGGCATCCTCCACCCCGGCCTGGCGCGGGCCGCGCCACATGCGGTCCGCGCGGGGCGCCGCGCTCTCCACAATCCCGAGGACATTCATGAAGAAGCTTTTGATGGCGGCCGGCCTGGCCCTGGGCCTTTCGGCCTGCTCCAGCGTGACCGCGCCGACCGACGCCGCGCCCTTGGCGGGCACGCTCAAGAAACCCGATCTGGACCGCCTGGTGGTCGCCGAGACGGGCGCGCCCAGCGGCGATTTCAGCGCGTTCCTCGAACGCGCGGTGCGCACCTACCCTGCGCTGGCGCCCAGCGTGAAGGCGTATGGGGCCAAGGCCACGCTGGCGGGCGACGACCTGGTGAACATCAGCCGCCTGCTGGGCCTGTACAACCGGCTGAACCACCACACGGCGGTGATCGACACCACCGCGAAGATGGTGGCCATTCCCACGGTGCGCTCGGACAAGGTGCCGCCGCACGAGGACCGGGCCATCATCGCCTTCGGCACGCTGGTCGAAGGCATGGCCAAGGATTTCGGCCTGCAGTACCGCAACGTGGACAACCGCATCTTCGAAGTGAAGCTGCCCGGCACGGGCACCGAGGAATTCGGCATCCTCACGCACGCCGACGTGGTGCCCGTGGTGGCCGACGAATGGGTGCTGGACGACGGCACGCGGCTGGACCCGTTCAAGCTCACGCGGGTGGGCGGCAACCTGTACGGGCGCGGCTCCATCGACGACAAGGGCTCCATCGCCGCCGTGCTGTACGCGATGAAGGCGGTCAAAGACAGCGGCCTGCCGATGGCCCGCACGATCCGCCTCATGGTGGAGACGACCGAAGAGACGGGCGGCGACGCGATGAAGTACTACCGCGCCAAGACCCCGCTGCCCGAGTACAACATCGTGCTGGACAGCAAGTACCCCGCCGTGGTGGCCGAAAAGGGTTCGGGCGCGCTGCGCGCCTCGTTCGCCCTGGCACCTGCCGCTGCCGTGCCGGTCGGTGCGGTCACCATCGCTGCGATGGCGGGCGCCGCCTCGGCCAACGCCGTGCCGCAGACGGCCACCGCGCGCCTCACGGGCGGCGACCTGGCCGCCGCGGCGCAGCGCCTGGGCGCGGCCCGCGAGGCCTTCATCGCCAAGTACGCGGCCCAGGGCGGCCCCTTCGCCATCGACATCGTCCAGGACGGCGCTGCGCTCGCGGTCAAGGTCACGGGCACGTCGGCCCACGGCTCGCGCCCCGAAGAGGGCGTGAACCCGCTGCCGCGCCTGGCGCTGTTCCTGCAGGAGTCCGGCGTGCCGCTGGCCGCCAACGGCTACGCCAGCGCGGTGCGCTACATCGCCGACCTGTACGGCACCGACTACCTGGGCCGCACGATGGGCCTGGCGTACAGCGACGACTTCATGGGCCCGCTCACGATGTCGCCCAACCTGGTGCGCGAGAAGGACGGCAAGGTCGATGTGCTGGTGAACGTGCGCATGCCGCGCGGCAGCACCGCCGACGTGCTGACGAAGGCCACCGCCGCGCGCATCCAGGCGTGGGGCGCGCAGGCCGGCGTGGCGGTCGAGGTGGACCACAGCCAGGGCGAGTGGATGGCGCGCGACCCCAAGGGCGCCTGGCTTTCCACGCTGCTCAACACCTTCGGCGACACCACGGGCCTGGAGGCCAAGCCCGTGCCCACGGCCGGCAGCACCACGGCCAAGCTGATGCCCAACGCGATCAACTTCGGCCCCGCGATGCCGGGCAAGAAGTACACGGCCCACAACGCGAAGGAATTCAAGGAAGTGGCCGACCTCGACGCCGACATGCAGATGTTCACCGAGATGCTGGTGCGCATTGGCAACCTGCCGCAGATGCAGTGACCCTGGTCGGCGCTGCGCCGCAGCGCATGCGCTAAAGTGTTTTCCGGCGCCCGGACGACCGCACCCGCTCCCGCAGCGGGCGCCGCGCCCGGGCCGGCAAACACCGCGGCGACGCATTGTTCAGTTCAGCACCCGAAGGAGTTCTCCATGGCCAAGACCCCCAAGACCCCCCTCGCCCGCGCCGGCGCCAGCGGCGCACCGCGCATCAACATCGGCATCAGCGACAAGGACCGCGCGGCCATCGCGCAGGGCCTGTCGCGCCTGCTGGCCGACACCTACACGCTGTACCTCACGACCCACAATTTCCACTGGAACGTGACGGGCCCGATGTTCAACACGCTGCACACCATGTTCATGGGGCAGTACACCGAACTGTGGAACGCGGTGGACCCGGTGGTCGAGCGCATCCGTTCGCTGGGCCATTCGGCGCCGGGCTCGTATGCCCAGTTCGGCAAGCTCACCTCGCTGCCCGACGCGCCCACCGAGCCGCCCCACGCGCTGGAGATGGTGCGCATCCTGGTCGAAGGCCACGAGGCCGTCGCCCGCACGGCGCGCGAACTGTTCCCGGTGGCCGACAAGGCCAGCGACGAACCCACGGCCGACCTGCTGACCCAGCGCCTCACGGTGCACGAGCAGACCGCCTGGATGCTGCGCTCGCTCCTGGAGGAGTAAGCCGGCCGGGCCTTGCACGGCCCTGCCCAGCCAGCGCCCGCCCACCCGTGCGGGCGTTTTCGTTTCCCGGTCGCCTCTCTCTTTCGTTCTTTTCTCCCTTTCCTTTTTCCGCGCCATGCAGCTTTCCGCCCCCACGCCGTCGCGCCTGTCGCTCTACCTCGACCTGATCCGCTGGAGCCGCCCGGCCGGCTGGCTGCTGCTGCTGTGGCCCACGCTGTCGGCGCTGTGGGTCGCGGCGGGCGGATTCCCCGGCTGGCACCTGCTGGCCGTGTTCACGCTGGGCACCATCCTGATGCGCAGCGCGGGCTGCTGCGTGAACGACGTGGCCGACCGCCGGTTCGACCGGCACGTCAAGCGCACGGCGCAGCGGCCGGTGACGAGCGGCGCCGTCTCCCCGCGCGAGGCGCTGGCCGTGGGCGCGGTGCTGGCGCTGGTCGCCTTCGCGCTGGTGCTCACCACCAATGCCATCACCATCGCGTGGTCGGTGCCGGCGCTGGCGGTCACGGTGCTGTACCCGTTCACCAAGCGGTTCTTCTCGATGCCGCAGGCGGTGCTGGGCGTGGCCTTCAGCATGGGCATTCCGATGGCGTTCACCGCCGTGCGCGGCGAGGTGCCGTGGCTGGCGCTGTGGCTGGTGCTGGGCAACCTGTTCTGGGTGCTGGCCTACGACACCGAATACGCCATGGTGGACCGCGATGACGACCTGAAGATCGGCATGAAGACGTCGGCCATCACCCTGGGCCGCTTCGACGTGGCGGCCATCCTGGCGTTCTACCTGCTGCTGGTGGCGTTCTGGGGCGTTTCGCTGGCACCGCTGGGACTGGGCGTGCCGTTTTACCTTGCGGTCGGCGCGGTGCTGGCCCAGGTGGCGTGGCACTTCGCGCTGATCCGCCACCGCACGCGCGAAGGCTGCTTTCGGGCCTTCCGCGAGAACCACTGGATCGGGTTCACGCTGTTCGCCGGCATCGCCGTGGGTTACGCGTTGCGGTAGTTTGCTATTATTTTTGTAGCTACATGCCCTAGTGCTTATTGCGCTGGAGGGCATTTTGGCTTGAAGCCGGCGGGGCGCCCGCCCGCGCTGGTGATCAGGCGCCGAACTCGTCGCCCAGCTCGCGCGCCCGCGAACGCGCCGCTTCCAGGGCGCGCATGAAACGCTGGGGCACCTCGTCCTGCTCCATCGACTGCAGGGCGGCGTAGGTGGTGCCGCCCTTGGAGGTGACGCGCTGGCGCAGCACCTCGGGCGGCTCGTCCGAGCGGCGGGCCAGTTCGGAGGCGCCGGCGAAGGTGGCCACGGCCAGCTGGTGCGCCTGGTCCCGGCTCAGGCCCATGGCGGCGCCGGCCTCGGTCATGGCCTCCAGGAAGCGGAACACATAGGCCGGGCCCGAGCCCGAGAGGGCGGTGACGGCATCGAGCTGCGGCTCGTTGTCCACCCACAGGAATTCCCCCGTCGTCGCGATGATCCGCTCGGTGGCCGCGCGCTCGGCGGCGGTCACTTGGGGGCGGGCGTAGAGGGCCGTCATGCCGCGGGCGATCAGCGCCGGGGTGTTGGGCATGGCGCGCACGATGCGTTCGCTGTCCAGCCACCGGGCGATGCTGTCCGAGCGGATGCCGGCGGCCACGCTCAGGTGCACGGCGCCGGCGGTGTGGGCGCGCGCCTGCCGGGCGGCGTCCTGGAAGGTCTGGGGCTTGACGGCCCACACCACGGTGCCGGCCCGGGCCAGCGCGGGGCCGGCCGCTTCGTGCGCCGTGATGCCGTGCTGCGAGAGCAGGGCGGCGCGGGCCTCGGCCCAGGGCTCGACGACTTCGACCTGCGCGGCCGGCACGCCCTGGCGGATCAGCCCGCCGATGATGGCGCTGGCCATGTTGCCCCCGCCGATGAAGGCAATGGCGGAGGAGGGCGAATCGGTCGCGGCGGGCGTGGCGTTCATGGCGGCGGTGGGCAGGTGGATGCGAAGCGCAGGATGTTAGCGCCTGCGCTGCGGCGGGGGCCGGGGCGGCGGTTTTCAGTCGAGCGAGGCCTGCCGCACGGCGTGCTCCCAGCGCGCCATGAGTTCGCGGGCACGCGGGGCGCCCAGCGTGGGCATGAAGCGGCGCTCGGCGCGCCACAGGTCCGACAGCTCGTCGGTGCTGCGGTACACGCCGCTCGACAGGCCCGCCAGATAGGCCGCGCCCAGCGCCGTGGTCTCGATCACCGCGGGCCGCACCACGGGAATGCCCAGCAGGTCGGCCTGGAACTGCATGAGCAGGTCGTTCACGCAGGCGCCGCCGTCCACGCGCAGCTCGCTCACCGGCGCGCCGCCGGCGGCCACGGCGTCGCGGCTCATGGCCTGCAGCAGCGCGGCGCTCTGGTAGGCGATGCTCTCCAGCGCTGCCCGCGCGATGTGGGCGAGCGTGGTGCCCCGCGTGAGGCCGGTGATGGTGCCGCGCGCGTCGGGCTTCCAGTAGGGCGCGCCCAGGCCGGTGAAGGCGGGCACCATCATCACGCCGCCCGAATCGGGCACGCTTTCGGCGAGCGACTGCACCTCGTTGCTGGCCGAGATGGCGCGCAGGCCATCGCGCAGCCACTGCACCACGGCGCCGCCGACGAACACGCTGCCTTCCATGGCGAACTCGGGCGTGCTGCCGGCCAGGCTGAGCGCTGCCGCGCCGGGCGGCGCCGTGCCGATCTGGGCCGCGCTGGTGGTGAGCAGGCCGTTGGTGGAGGTCTGGAACTTCTGCCCCGTGTGCATCAGCATGAAGCAGCCGGTGCCGTAGGTGTTCTTGGCCATGCCGGCCTTGAAGCAGGCCTGGCCGAACAGCGCGCTCTGCTGGTCGCCAGCCACGCCGCCGATGGGCAGGGCGCTGCCCAGCAGCTCGGGGTGCGTGTCGCCGAAGTGGGCGCTGGAGGGCCGCACCTCGGGCATGAGGGCGCGCGGGATCTGCAGCAGCTCCATCAGTTCGTCGTCCCACTGGTTGGTGCGCACATTGAAGAGCATGGTGCGCGCGGCGTTGCTCACGTCGGTCACGTGCACCTGGCCTTGCGTGAGCTGCCAGATGAGCCAGCTGTCCACGGTGCCGAAGGCCAGTTCGCCGCGCTCGGCCTGGGCGCGCGCGCCGGGTACGTGGTCCAGCAGCCAGCGCAGCTTGGTGCCCGAGAAATACGCGTCGATCAGCAGGCCGGTCTTGGCCTGGATGGTGTCGGCCAGGCCGCGCTCGCGCAGCTCGGCGCACAGCGGCTCGGCCCGGCGGTCCTGCCAGACGATGGCATGGTGCACGGGCTCGCCGGTGCGCCGGTTCCACAGCACCGTGGTCTCGCGCTGGTTGGTGATGCCCAGCGCGCGCACGTCGCCGGCCTTCAGATTCGCCTGGGCCAGGGCCTGCCGCGCGGTGGCCAGCTGGGTGCGCCAGATCTCGCGCGGGTCGTGCTCCACCCAGCCGGGCTGCGGGTAGATCTGCGGCAGCTCCAGCTGCGCCTGCGCGACGATGTGGCCGCGCTCGTCGAACACGATGCTGCGGGAACTGGAGGTGCCTTGGTCGAGGGCGAGCAGATAGGTCATGGTGGATTCTGAAGAGAGAGGACCGGCGGGGTGCCGCGGGGCGGTGGGGGCGTCATCCAGCGACGGTGCAGTCCACGCCGGCGTCGCGCAGCAGCGCGGGAAAGGGCTCGGGCGGCGGCGCATCGGTGAACAGCCGGCCGATCTGCGCCAGCGTGGCGGCCTGCACCATCGCCGCGCGGCTGAACTTGCTGTGGTCGGCGGCCAGCCAGACCTCGCGGGCCTGGGCGATGATGGTCTGCGCCACCTTCACCTCGCGGTAGTCGAAGTCGCGCAGCGTGCCGTCCGACTCGATGCCGGAGATGCCGATGAGCGCGATGTCCACCCGGAACTGGCGGATGAAATCCACCGCGGCTTCGCCCACGATGCCGCGGTCGCGCGAGCGCACCACGCCACCGGCCACGATGACTTCGAAGTCGGGCTTGCCGCTGAGGATGGCGGCCACGTTCAGGTTGTTGGTGATGACGCGCAGGCCGCGGTGGTGCATGAGCGCGCGGGCGATGGCTTCGGTGGTGGTGCCGATGTTGAGGATCAGCGAGCAGTCGTTGGGCACCTGGGCCGCCACGGCGCGCGCGATGCGGGCCTTGCCGTCGGCATGCAGCGTTTCGCGCTGCGTGTGGCCGAGGTTCTCCACGGTGGAGGTCGGCACCCGCACGCCGCCGTGGAACCGCCGCACCAGCCCCAGTTCGGCCAGCCGCTGCACGTCGCGCCGCACCGTCTGCAGCGTCACGCCCAGGGTGTCGGCCAGCTCCTCCACGGTGGCGGATTGGCGGGAGCGGACCTCTTCGAGCAGGCGCAGTTGGCGGGGATTGGTGTTCACGGAGGGTGGGGCAACGAAGCGAAATGAAGGCGCGGACGGGCAAAGGCGCTGGTCTTACTTTAAAGCGAACCAAAACGAACCGTTCCAGGGTAAACCTTGATGAAAAACGATCACAAAGCAACACGCTCGATCGCGGCGGCTCCTTTCGGGTGGGCTGTGGGGTGGGGGAAGGGTGCGGTTTGCCGGGTTGCCTTGCCCGGGAAAACGCAGAGCGAGGGCGTGGTGGAGCTGTGGGAGGCTGGACACAGGGCGTGGGGGCAGTGCGCTCGCACGCGCAGGCCTGAAGGACGGAAAGAATGGCGCCCCAACGAAAAATCCCCCTTGCGGGGGATTTCGGTGTGGCGCAGCGGGCGGAATGTGCCGGGTGCGTCAGAAGCGGTGGCGGATCGACAGCGTCAGGCTGTTGACGTCCTTGCCCGGGGCTGACGCCACGCCGCCGAGGAAGCCGTTGCCGCCCAGCAGGTCCTGCGAGGTGTTCTTGTTTTCCAGGTGCGTCAGCACGGCGCTGACGTCGGTGCGCTTGGACAGGGCGTAGGTGTAGGCCGCGCCGTAGGAATAGCGGTCGGCATCGAACGGCCGCCGGTCATTCATGTTGTTGTAGGCCACGGTCACGGTGTGCGGGCCGGTGGTGATGCGGTAGCCGATCTGGAACAGGCGGGCATCCTGCTTGAAGGCCTGCACGAAGGCGTTCTGCACCAGCGTGGCCACGGGGGCGGTGGCCGGGTTGGCCGACAGGCCCGTGGCAATGGTCGACAGGTCGGTGGGGTGGTCGTCCTTGATGGTGGCGTACTGGCCGGACAGCGTGCCCGGCCCGATGTCCAGCGTCGCGCCCAGGATGGCGTTGGTGAGCGACTTCTGGCCCAGCTCGTTGTTGCGGGTGTTGTAGCCACCGCCGAAGGAATAGCCGTCGCCCTTGTAGATGGCCATGATGCCCAGCAGCCGCCGTGCGCTCGGCTTGCCGGCCACTTCGCCCGCCGCATACATGGCCGTGGCGGTAAGCCCGTCCTTTTGCAGCGCGTACTGGATCGAATTGCTCACGCGGATGTCGAAGGAGGCCGGAATCGCCACCAGCTGCCCCAGGGCCAGGCTGGACTCGGTCTTCATCGCGTCGAAGTTGCCGGTGGCCAGGTAGCCGGGCGTGTACTGGCGGCCGACGGTGAAGGCGCCGAACGGCGTGACCAGGCCGGTGAAGATCTGCCGGTCGAAAATGCTGTTGCCCAGGTTGACGCCCACCTGGGAGCCGATCTGCGCGGCCACGGCCGAGACCGCGGGTTGCAGGGCGGCGGGCAGGCCCAGCGAGGAGGCGGTGCTGAGCCGGTCCGGCAACTGGCCCAGTGAGGGCGGGCGGTTGCTGAGGCTGCCGGTATCGGCTTCGATCCGCGATTCGAGCGTGAAGATCGCGCGGTAGCCGCCTCCCAGGTCTTCATTGCCCTTGAAGCCCAGGCGGGACCCTTCCATGTTGCCGCTGGTGAGCCGCGTCAGATTGCCGCCGGGGGCGCCGGTCATGTAGTTGATGCCCAGGTCCACCAGACCATACATGGTGAGGCTGCTGGTGCCTGGCGGCGTGCTCTGCGCCATGGCGACCGACGAGGCGCAGCCAAGAACGACGGCCGACAGCGTACGCATTTTCTTCATAAGGACTTCCGAATGGCAAAAGGGGAATGGAGGGGCGGCGACAGCATGCGGCGCTTTTGGAAGGCTGAGACTAGAGGCAACGCCTCGGTCGGTAAAGGAGGGGAATGCCGGACTGGGCATTTGTGACACAGGGGGAAACCCGGAACCCGGTCCCGGCCGGATGCGGCCCGCCGCATCGCAGCGTTGAAGCGAACGAAAACGAATCAATCAAGGGTAAACCTTGATTCGATACGAACGAAAAAGAACAAAAATGAAGCCATTCGAAGCGCGCAGGTTCCGTCAGGCACTGCGCGTTTTGCACGTTCAACTGGCCGCAAGGGGCCTTCAGGAAAGGTTGCGTGATGCAACTGGTAATGGACCGCATCAGCAAGCGGGTGGGAGCGCAGACCTGGCTCCATGGCATGGACATGGCGCTGCACAGCGGTGCGGTGACCGTGCTGCTGGGCGCCACGCAGGCCGGCAAGACCAGCCTGATGCGCATCATGGCGGGGCTGGACACGCCCACCGAAGGCCGGGTGCGCGTCGATGGTGTCGATGTGACCGGCGTGCCCGTGCGCGAGCGCAACGTGGCCATGGTGTACCAGCAGTTCATCAACTACCCTTCCATGACGGTGGCCGACAACATCGCCTCGCCGCTCAAGCTGCGGGGCGACAAGGGCATCGCCGAGCGCGTGCGCGCCCTGGCCGAGCGGCTGCACATCGACATGTTCCTGAACCGCTATCCGGCCGAGCTGTCGGGCGGGCAGCAGCAGCGCGTGGCGCTGGCCCGGGCCCTGGCCAAGGGCGCGCCGCTCATGCTGCTGGACGAGCCCCTGGTCAACCTCGACTACAAGCTGCGCGAGGAACTGCGCGACGAGCTGACCCAACTGTTCGCGGCTGGCGACTCCACCGTGGTCTATGCCACCACCGAGCCGGGCGAGGCCCTGCTGCTGGGCGGCTATACCGCCGTGCTGCACGAGGGCGAACTGCTGCAGTACGGCCCCACGGCCGAGGTCTTCCATGCCCCGAGCTCGCTGCGCGTGGCCCGCGCCTTCAGCGACCCGCCGATGAACCTGATCGCCGCGGATGCGGCCGCGGGCGGCGTGCGCATGGCCGGTGGCGGCCTGCTGGCGCTGCCGCAGGGTTTGCCGGCGGGCAGCGCCGCGACGGGCCTGACCGTCGGCGTGCGGGCGAGTGCCCTGCGTCTGCAGGCACGCCCCGGCGACGTGGCGGTGGCCGGCACGGTGGAGCTGGCCGAAATCTCGGGCTCGGACACCTTCGTGCATGCGCACACGCCCTGGGGCGAACTCGTGGCGCAGGTCACGGGCGTGCACTACTTCGACCTGGGTGCGGCCATCACGCTGCACCTGGCACCGGGCGAAGCCTATGTCTTCGGCGCCGACGGCGCCTTGCTGCTGGCGCCCGCGCGCCGGGGAGGGCGCTGAGATGGCGCGCATCAATCTGGATCTGGCGCACGCCTACAAGCCCAACCCGCAGCAGGACAGCGACTACGCGCTGCTGCCGCTGTCGATGGAGTTCCGCGACGGCGGCGCCTATGCCTTGCTGGGCCCCTCGGGCTGCGGCAAGACGACCATGCTCAACATCATGTCGGGCCTGCTCGTGCCCTCGCAGGGGCGCGTGCTGTTCGACGGCAAGGACGTCACCCACGCGAGCCCGCAGGAGCGCAACATCGCCCAGGTGTTCCAGTTCCCGGTGATCTACGACACCATGACGGTGGCTGAGAACCTCGCCTTTCCGCTCAAGAACCGCAAGGTGCCTGAGGCCCAGATCCGCCAGCGCGTCGGCCAGATCGCCGAGATGCTGGACATGAGCGGGCAGCTCGACCAGCGCGCCTCGGGCCTGGCCGCCGATGCCAAGCAGAAGATCTCGCTCGGGCGCGGCCTGGTGCGCTCCGACGTGGCGGCCGTGCTCTTCGACGAGCCGCTCACGGTGATCGATCCGCACCTCAAGTGGCAGCTGCGTCGCAAGCTCAAGCAGATCCACCACGAACTCAAGCTGACCCTGATCTACGTGACCCACGACCAGGTGGAGGCGCTGACCTTCGCCGAAGAGGTGGTGGTGATGACGCGCGGGCGCGCCGTGCAGGTGGGCGCGGCCGATGCGCTGTTCGAGCGGCCGCAGCACGTCTTCGTGGGCCACTTCATCGGCTCGCCGGGCATGAACTTCCTGCCCGCGCAGGGCGAAGCGGATGCGATCGTGGTCGCGGGCCACCGCCTGGCGCGGCCCGCGGGCAAGGCCCTGCCGGCCGGCGCGCTGCAGGTGGGCGTGCGCCCCGAGTACCTGGCCATCGCCGCGGCCGGGCAGCCCGGCGCGCTGCCCTGCACGGTGGAGAAGGTGCAGGACATCGGCACCTACTTCCTGCTCACCGCCCGTGTGGGCGAGCACACGCTCAAGGCCCGCCTGGGCACGGGCGAGGCGGTGCCTTCGGCGGGCGACACGGTCTGGCTGCAGGTGCTGGGGCGCCACACCTGCTTCTATCAAAACGAGGAGTTGCTGGCATGAGCACCACGACCAAGCCCGTGAACCAGAAGGCCTGGTTCCTGATCCTGCCCGTCATCCTGTGCGTGGCGTTCTCGGCCATCCTGCCGCTGATGACCGTGGTCAACTACTCGGTGCAGGACATCATCTCGCCCGAGCGGCGCGTGTTCGTCGGCACCGAATGGTTCGCCGCCGTGATGCGCGACGAAGAGCTGCATGCGGCCCTGTGGCGCCAGATCACGTTCTCGCTCGCCGTGCTGGCGGTGGAGATCCCGCTGGGCATCTGCCTGGCGCTGTCCATGCCCGCGCAGGGCTGGAAGTCCTCCGCCGTGCTGGTGACGGTGGCGCTGTCGCTGCTGATCCCGTGGAACGTGGTGGGCACCATCTGGCAGATCTACGGCCGTGCCGACATCGGTCTGCTGGGCGCCGCGCTGCAGTACATCGGCATCGACTACAGCTACACCGGCAACGCCACGCAGGCCTGGCTCACCGTGCTGGTGATGGACGTGTGGCACTGGACGCCGCTGGTGGCGCTGCTGTGCTTCGCCGGGCTGCGCTCGATTCCCGACGCCTACTACCAGGCCGCGCGCATCGACGGTGCGAGCAAGTTCGCCGTGTTCCGCTACATCCAGCTGCCCAAGATGCGCGGCGTGCTGATGATCGCGGTGCTGCTGCGCTTCATGGACAGCTTCATGATCTACACCGAGCCCTTCGTGCTCACCGGCGGCGGGCCGGGCAATGCCACCACCTTCCTCAGCCAGTACCTCACGCAGAAGGCCGTGGGCCAGTTCGACCTGGGCCCGGCGGCGGCGTTCTCGCTGATCTACTTCCTCATCATCCTGCTGCTGTGCTTCATCCTCTACAACTGGATGCAGCGCGTGGGCACCGACGCACAGACCGGAGCCGGCCATGAATGAAAAGCGTTTTCGCAAGCGGAGCCTCTTCCTTGCGGCCTATATCGTCTTCGCGCTGCTGCCCATCTACTGGATGGTCAACATGAGCTTCAAGACGAACGCGGAGATCCTCTCCACGTTCTCGTTCTTTCCCCAGCACTTCACCTGGGACAACTACAAGACCATCTTCACCGACGAGTCCTGGTATTCGGGCTACATCAACAGCCTGATCTACGTGGCCATCAACACGGTGATCTCGCTCACCGTGGCGCTGCCGGCGGCCTATGCGTTCTCGCGCTACCAGTTCCTGGGCGACAAGCACGTGTTCTTCTGGCTGTTGACCAATCGCATGACGCCGCCCGCGGTGTTCCTGCTGCCGTTCTTCCAGCTCTACACGACCGTGGGGCTGATGGACACGCACATCGCCGTGGCGCTGGCCCACCTGCTGTTCAACGTGCCCCTGGCGGTGTGGATCCTGGAAGGCTTCATGACCGGCATCCCGCGGGAGATCGACGAGACGGCCTACATCGACGGCTATAGCTTCCCGCGCTTTTTCCTGACCATCTTCCTGCCGCTCATCAAGGCCGGCGTGGGCGTGGCGGCGTTCTTCTGCTTCATGTTCAGCTGGGTCGAGCTGCTGCTGGCGCGCACGCTCACCAGCGTGAACGCCAAGCCCATCGTGGCGACGATGACGCGCACCGTGAGCGCCTCCGGCATGGACTGGGCCACCCTGGCCGCGGCCGGTGTGCTCACCATCGTGCCGGGCGCCATCGTCATCTGGTTCGTGCGGCACTACATCGCGAAGGGTTTCGCGATGGGCCGGGTTTGACGTGTGAAAGGGAGCACAAGCATGAATCACACACTTTCACCGCAGAGCGCGCGATGCGTCCAAGGCCAGCGGCAGTCGTGGAGCGGGCTTGGCCCGGCCACCCGCTGCGTCCCCCTCAGGGTAAGCGCCGCAGGCGCTCAGGGAGGTACCCATGTTTGAGTGGATGGCCTGGACCACGCCGGTGGCCGTTTTCTTCCTGTGCATCGTGATCATGCTGGCCGGCATGACGGTGTGGGAAATCAAGTCCCCCACCCTGCTCCGGCGTGGCTGGCTGCCGCTGGCGACGACGCGCGGCGACCGCCTCTTCATCGGCCTGCTGGCCGCCGCCTATGTGAACCTGGCCTTCGTGGGCATCAGCGGGCACCTGGTGCAGTGGTTTTCGCTGTCGGCCGAGCCGTCGATCTGGATCAGCTTCGTACTGTCGATGGCCTTGCTGGTGCTGATCCTGCGCAAGGGCTGACGGCGCGGTTGCCGGGAGTTTTTTCTGCCGCCGGTCCGACCCATCCCCCGGACCCGGCGGCCGCTGGAATGCAAAGGGGAGTCGATTCAACTGACTATCAGGAGACAAGCACTATGAAGATGCAGTATTCGGCGCTGGCGTTGGCCGTCGCGGTCCTGGCCGGCAACACGGCCATGGCGGGCGAGGCGGAAGCCAAGAAGTGGGTGGACAGCGAATTCCAGCCGTCCACGCTGGCCAAGGACCAGCAACTGGCCGAGATGAAGTGGTTCATCGACGCGGCCAAGAAGCTGCAGGCCAAGGGCGTGAAGGAAATCTCGGTGGTGTCGGAAACCCTGACCACGCACGAGTACGAGTCCAAGACGCTGGCCAAGGCCTTCGAGGAGATCACCGGCATCAAGGTCAAGCACGACCTGATCCAGGAAGGCGACGTGGTCGAGAAACTGCAGACTTCGATGCAGTCGGGCAAGTCGATCTACGACGGCTGGATCAGCGACTCCGACCTGATCGGCACGCACTACCGCTACGGCAAGATGATGAACCTGACCGACTACATGTCGGGCGCCGGCAAGGAGTTCACCAACCCTGGCCTGGACCTGAAGGACTTCATCGGCACCAAGTTCACCACCGCGCCGGACGGCAAGCTCTACCAGCTGCCCGACCAGCAGTTCGCCAACCTGTACTGGTTTCGCGCCGACCTGTTCGAGCGCAAGGACTTGAAGGACAAGTTCAAGGCCAAGTACGGCTACGACCTAGGCGTGCCGCTGAACTGGAGCGCCTACGAAGACATCGCCGAATTCTTCAGCAACGACGTGAAGACCATCGACGGCAAGGCCATCTACGGCCACATGGACTACGGCAAGAAGGACCCCTCGCTCGGCTGGCGCTTCACCGACGCCTGGCTGTCCATGGCGGGCGCTGCCGACATCGGCACGCCCAATGGGCTACCGATCGACGAATGGGGCATCCGCGTGGCGGCGGACAAGTGCACGCCCGTGGGCGCCTCGGTGTCCCGCGGCGGCGCGACCAACTCGCCCGCGGCCGTGTACGCGCTCACCAAGTACGTGGACTGGATGAAGAAGTACGCGCCCAAGGAAGCCATGGGCATGACCTTCGGCGAATCCGGCCCCGTGCCCGCGCAAGGCCAGATCGCCCAGCAGATCTTCTGGTACACCGCCTTCACCGCCGACATGGTCAAGCCCGGCCTGCCTGTGGTGAACGCCGACGGCACGCCCAAGTGGCGCATGGCGCCCGGCCCCAACGGCCCGTACTGGAAGCCCGGCATGCAGAACGGCTACCAGGACGTGGGATCGTGGTCGTTCTTCAACGGCCATGACGCCAACAAGACGGCCGCCGCCTGGCTCTACGCCCAGTTCGTGACTGCCAAGACCGTCTCGCTCAAGAAGACCATCGTGGGCCTGACGCCCATCCGCGAGAGCGACATCCAGTCCAAGGCCATGACCGACATGGCGCCCAAGCTCGGCGGCCTGGTCGAGTTCTACCGCAGCCCGGCCCGCGTGGCCTGGTCGCCCACCGGCACCAACGTGCCCGACTACCCCAAGCTCGCGCAGCTGTGGTGGAAGAACGTGGCCCAGGCCGTCACGGGCGAGAAGACCCCGCAGGGCGCCATGGACACGCTGGCCGACGAGATGGACCAGGTCATGGCCCGCCTGGAGCGCGCCGGCATGGCCCATTGCGCACCCAAGCTCAATCCCAAGGGCGATCCTGCCAAGTGGCTGAGCGACAAGGCCGCCCCCTGGGCCAAGCTGGCCAACGAAAAGCCCAAGGGCGAAACCATTGCCTACGACCGCCTGCTGCAGGCCTGGAAGGACGGCAAGGTGCGCTGACCCGGCAGGATGGGCCGGCGCCCACGCACCGCCGGCCTGATTTGCCCACCTCCCGCCCTCGTCCTTGTCTGCAAGGGCCTGGGCGGATTTGTTTTTTGCGGTGAATCAAGGGTTAACCCTTGGTTTTTCCGAGACGCATGGACAATCGATCCCATGAATACCGTGACCACCCCCCTGTATACCAAGCGCTCCGAACTGCTGGCTCGGCTGGCCGAGCCCCGCCTCTACGACCTGGCGGTGATCGGGGGCGGAGCGACAGGCCTGGGCGTGGCACTGGACGCGGCCGCGCGGGGCTTCAGCGTGGTCTTGGTGGAGTCGCACGATTTCGCCAAGGGAACATCCTCCCGCGCCACCAAGCTGGTGCACGGGGGCGTGCGCTATCTGGCGCAGGGCAATATATCCCTCGTGCGCGAAGCGCTGCACGAGCGCACCACGCTGCTGAACAACGCCCCCCACCTGGCGCAGCCGCTGCCTTTCGTGATGCCGTCCTACCGCTATTGGGAAACGCCGTTCTACGGCGTGGGGCTCAAGGCCTACGACGTTCTGGCGGGCAAGGCCGGCCTGGGCGCCACCGAATTCCTGGGCCGGGAAAGCACCTTGCGCCTGCTGCCCACGGCCCGCAAGGAAGGGCTCAAAGGCGGGGTCAAGTACTGGGACGGCCAGTTCGACGACGCCCGGCTGGCGCTCGCCTTGGCCCGTACGGCGGCGCAGCGCGGGGCCTTGCTCGTCAACTACTGCTCTGCCCGCGATCTGGTGCACGAGTCCGGCAAGGTGGCGGGTTTCACCTGCGAGGACCGCGAAACCGGCACCACCTATACCGTTCGCGCGAAATGCGTGGTCAATGCCACCGGTGTGTGGGTGGACGCGTTCCGCCAGCAGGATGCCGCGGCGCTCGGACGCCCCGCCAAGCCCATCGTGGCCCCCAGCCAGGGCGTGCACATCGTGGTGGACCGCGAGTTCCTGCCTTCCGACCATGCGCTCATGGTGCCCAAGACCGCCGATGGCCGGGTGCTGTTTGCCGTGCCGTGGCTGGGCAAGGTCATCCTGGGGACGACCGACAGCCCGCGCCAGGATCTGGCCCGCGAGCCCTTACCGTTCAAGGAGGAAGTGGCGTTCATCCTCAGCGAATCCGCCCGCTACCTGACCCGGGCGCCCGCGCCTTCGGATGTGCGCAGCATCTGGGTCGGATTGCGTCCTCTGGTCAAGCCGCAGGACGACGACAATGAAAACACGAAGAGCATCAGCCGCGAGCACACCGTGATCGCCAGCGCGAGCGGACTGGTCACCGTCACCGGCGGAAAATGGACCACGTACCGCGCCATGGCGGAGGACGTGTTGCAAAAATGCTTCACTGCGGGGTTGCTGGCGGAACGCCCCAGCGGCGTGACGCGCCATCTTCCCCTCGTGGGCTCGCCCCAGCAGGCGGTGCAGCACCGCATCAGCGCGCCCCAAGGCCTGCACTCCTATGGCAGCGAGGCATCCTTCATCGACGGCCTGCCAGGCGCGGACGCCGCGCTGTCAGAGGGGCTGACCGAGGCAATGGTGCGATTCGCCGCCCGCTACGAGTACGCCCGCACGGTGGAAGATGTGCTGGCCCGCCGCAGCCGGATGCTTTTCCTGGATGCGGCCCAAGCCGCTCGTCTGGCCCCGCGCGTGGGTGAGATCCTGCGCGAGGAGCTCGGCCTCGCCCCCCAACTGGAGGTGTTTCAGGCGTTGGCCCGGCAGTATTTGGACGTCCCGTTGTGAAGTGCTTGACGCCAGTTGCGCTTTTTGACAAAATCGAGGGCTTCGCGTTTCAAGCGCGAGGTTTCTGCCCAGCGGGAAGTGCTGCAAATGGTTTGCGGCATGGACGACGGGCCCAAGACTGATTGGCTGATCTTCAGCCCTTGAGACGTTCTCTGGGGCTGTCAATCCTGCCGGTGCAAGTTGGGAATATTGAAATGATCCAGACAGAATCTCGGTTAGACGTTGCCGACAACACCGGCGCGAAGTCCGTCCTGTGCATCAAGGTGCTGGGTGGTTCCAAGCGTCGCTACGCCAGTGTCGGCGACATCATCAAGGTGAGCATCAAGGAAGCCGCTCCGCGTGGCCGCGTCAAAAAGGGCGAGGTCTACAGCGCAGTGGTGGTTCGTACGGCGAAGGGTATTCGCCGTGGCGACGGTTCGCTCGTCAAATTCGATGGCAACGCAGCAGTGTTGCTCAATGCAAAGCTGGAGCCCATCGGCACCCGCATCTTCGGGCCCGTGACGCGTGAACTGCGTACCGAGAAGTTCATGAAGATCGTGTCCCTGGCTCCTGAAGTTCTCTGAGGACGCGCCATGAACAAGATTCGCAAGGGCGACGAAATCGTTGTGCTCACCGGGCGCGACAAGGGCAAGCGCGGCACGGTGTCGCTGCGCAAGGATGACTCCTATCTGGTCATCGACGGCATCAACCTGGTCAAGAAGCATGTCAAGCCGAATCCCATGAAGGGTACGACCGGCGGCATCGTGGAAAAGGCCATGCCGATCCATCAGTCCAACGTGGCCATCTTCAATGCGGCTACCGGCAAGGCTGATCGTGTAGGTATCAAGGTGCAGGCTGATGGTGCGCGCGTTCGCGTGTTCAAGTCCAGCGGCGCTGAAATCAAGGCGGCCTAAGGAGTCAACATGGCACGACTGCAACAACACTACCGCGAAAAAATCGCCCCCGAACTCGCCAAGCAGTTCGGTTACACCTCTCCGATGCAAGTCCCTCGGCTGACGAAAATCACCCTGAACATGGGTGTGAGCGAAGCCGTGTCGGACAAGAAGGTGATGGACAACGCTGTCGCCGATCTGACCAAGATCGCTGGCCAGAAGCCCGTGGTGACCAAGGCCAAGAAGGCCATCGCCGGTTTCAAGATCCGCGAAGGCCAGGCCATCGGCTGCATGGTTACCCTGCGTGGCGTTCAGATGTACGAATTCCTGGATCGTTTCGTGACCGTGGCTCTGCCCCGCGTCCGTGACTTCCGCGGTATCTCCGGCCGGGCTTTCGATGGCCGTGGCAACTACAACATCGGTGTCAAGGAACAGATCATTTTCCCTGAAATCGAGTACGACAAGGTGGATGCCTTGCGCGGTCTCAACATCAGCATCACCACGACGGCGCGTAGCGATGAAGAAGCGAAGGCGCTTCTCGCTGGTTTCCGTTTCCCGTTCAAGAACTGAGGCAGCGTATGGCTAAAGTAGCTTTGATCCAGCGCGAACTGAAGCGCGAAAAATTGGCCGCCAAGTACGCAGCAAAGTATGCGGAATTGAAGGCAGTTGCCAGCGACATGAAGCGCAGCGATGAAGAGCGTGAAGCAGCCCGTCTGGGTCTGCAAAAGCTCCCACGCAACGCCAACCCCACGCGTCAGCGCAACCGTTGCGAAATCACCGGTCGCCCACGTGGCACGTTCCGCCAATTCGGTCTGGCTCGCGCAAAGATCCGTGAACTGGCTTTTGCCGGCGACATCCCTGGTGTCACCAAGGCCAGCTGGTAAGCGGGCAGGAGAGATACAACATGAGCATGAGTGATCCCATCGCTGACTTGCTGACCCGCATTCGCAACGCGCAAATGGTGTCCAAGGCAACCGTGCTGGTGCCGTCTTCCAAAGTGAAGATCGCCATCGCACAAGTGCTGAAGGACGAGGGTTATATCGACGGCTTCCAGGTCAAGACCGAAGCCGGCAAGTCCGAACTTGAAATCGCACTGAAGTACTACGCCGGTCGTCCGGTGATCGAGCGTATCGAGCGCGTGAGCCGTCCTGGCCTGCGTGTGTACAAAGGCCGTGATTCCATCCCGCAAGTCATGAACGGTCTGGGTGTGGCAATTGTCACGACGCCCAAGGGCGTGATGACCGATCGCAAAGCGCGCGCTACCGGTGTCGGCGGCGAAGTGCTTTGCTACGTCGCTTAAACGTGGCATTGAGGAGTAACTGAAATGTCCCGCGTAGGAAAAATGCCGGTGATCATCCCCGCAGGTGTGGATGTGTCCATCAAGGACGACCAGATCAATGTGAAGGGTACGGGCGGCACGCTGTCGCTGACCCAGAGCGCGCTTGTGAAGGTCTCCATCAAGGACGGCAAGCTCAGCTTTGAGCCTGTCAACGAGTCCCGTGAAGCGAATGCCATGAGTGGCACGATCCGCCAGTTGGTGAACAACATGGTGGTGGGTGTCAGCAAGGGCTTCGAAAAGAAGCTGAACCTGATCGGCGTGGGCTACAAGGCCCAGGCTGCAGGTGCCAAGCTGAATCTTAGCGTGGGTTACTCGCACCCCGTGAACTTCGAAATGCCTGCTGGCATCACGGTTGCGACTCCAACCCCGACCGAAATCGTGATCAAGGGTGCCGACCGCCAGCGCGTCGGCCAATTGGCCGCTGAGATCCGTGCCGTTCGTCCACCCGAGCCCTACAAGGGCAAAGGCATCCGTTATTCGGACGAAAAAGTCACGATCAAAGAGACCAAGAAGAAATAAGGAGCTGCAACATGTTGACCAAGAAAGAGCAGCGTCTTCGTCGTTCGCGCCAGACCCGCATTCGCATTGCGCAGCAAGGCGTGGCGCGTTTGACGGTGAACCGCACGAACCTTCACATCTACGCCAGTGTTATCTCCGGCGACGGCAGCAAGGTCCTGGCCAGCGCATCGACGGCAGAAGCCGATGTGCGCAAGTCCCTCGGTGGCTCTGGCAAGGGTGGCAATGCCACCGCTGCCCAGATCATCGGCAAGCGCATCGCTGAAAAGGCGAAGGCGGCCGGCATCGAGAAGGTTGCATTCGATCGTGCAGGTTTTGCCTATCACGGCCGCGTCAAGGCTTTGGCCGACGCTGCACGTGAAGCTGGCCTGCAGTTCTAAGCGGAGCGAAATACAAAATGGCTAAATTTCAACCCAAAGTGCAGAGCGAAGGTCAGGACGACGGTCTGCGCGAAAAAATGATCGCGGTGAACCGCGTGACCAAAGTCGTGAAGGGTGGCCGTATTCTCGGTTTCGCCGCACTGACTGTGGTCGGCGACGGTGATGGCCGCGTCGGCATGGGTAAGGGCAAGTCGAAAGAAGTGCCCGCAGCCGTGCAAAAGGCAATGGAAGAAGCTCGCCGCAATCTGGTGAAGGTGTCGCTCAAGAACGGCACCATCCACCATCAAGTGACGGGCCACCATGGTGCTGCACACGTGATGATGGCTCCAGCCCCTAAGGGTACGGGCATCATTGCGGGCGGCCCGATGCGTGCTGTGTTCGAAGTGTTGGGCATCACCGACATCGTGGCCAAGAGCCACGGTTCGTCGAACCCCTACAAC
Source organism: Acidovorax sp. SUPP3434 (assembly GCF_030159015.1). NCBI lineage: Bacteria > Pseudomonadati > Pseudomonadota > Betaproteobacteria > Burkholderiales > Comamonadaceae > Acidovorax > Acidovorax sp. SUPP3434. The sequence goes on along the minus strand of NZ_BQXL01000013.1, from coordinate 67,948 downwards.
ATGGTCCGCGCAACGTTCGATGCGCTGGTGCATTCCACGACCCCCTCGGAAGTGGCAGCCAAGCGCGGCAAGTCGGTCGAAGACATCTTCGCCTGAACGGAGTTGAGCAAATGACTACGCAACAAACCGTCAAGATTCAACTGGTGCGCAGCCCGATCGGCACCAAGGAATCGCACCGTGCCACCGTACGCGGCCTGGGCCTGCGCAAGCTGAACAGCATCAGCGAACTGCAGGACAGCCCTGAAGTGCGCGGCATGATTAACAAGATCAGCTATCTGGTCAAAGTCCTCTGAGAGGTTGATGATGGAACTCAATAGCATCAAGCCTGCAGACGGAGCCAAGCATGCCAAGCGCCGCGTTGGTCGCGGCATCGGTTCTGGTCTGGGCAAGACCGCGGGTCGCGGTCACAAGGGTCAAAAATCGCGTTCTGGCGGTTACCACAAGGTGGGCTTCGAAGGCGGTCAAATGCCTCTGCAGCGTCGCCTGCCCAAGCGCGGCTTCAAGTCCCATCTGCTGAAGTTCAATGCAGAAGTGACCCTGACGGCGCTGGACCAACTGGGTCTTGCTGAAGTCGACCTGCTGGCGCTCAAGAGCGCCGGTTTGGTGGGTCAGCTGATCAAGGTGGTGAAGGTAATCAAGAGTGGCGAACTGAGCAAGTCGGTCAAGTTGACCGGCATCGGTGCAACGGCGGGCGCGAAGGCGGCCATCGAAGCTGCCGGCGGCAGCCTGGCTTGAATACGTTCTGAAGGAACGCATCCGTGGCTACTAACGCAGCTCAAATTGCGAAAACCGGTAAGTTCGGCGATTTGCGTCGCCGGCTGGTTTTTCTGCTGCTGGCGTTGGTCGTGTACCGCATCGGAGCGCACATTCCCGTGCCGGGCATTGATCCGGCGCAGCTGCAACAGCTGTTCAGTGGCCAGCAGGGTGGCATTCTGAACCTGTTCAACATGTTCTCGGGTGGAGCGCTCTCGCGCTTCACGGTTTTCGCTCTGGGGATCATGCCGTATATCTCGGCGTCGATCATCATGCAGCTGATGACCTACGTCGTTCCGACGTTCGAGCAGCTGAAGAAGGAAGGCGAAGCAGGGCGGCGCAAGATCACGCAATACACGCGTTATGGAACGCTGGGTTTGGCCATATTCCAGTCGCTGGGCATCGCTGTGGCTCTGGAGAGTTCCGCAGGGCTGGTGCTGAGTCCCGGTTTCGGGTTTCGCATGACGGCCGTGGTGAGCTTGACGGCTGGCACGATGTTCCTGATGTGGTTGGGTGAGCAGATCACAGAGCGTGGCTTGGGTAACGGGATTTCGATCCTGATCTTCGCAGGTATCGCTGCGGGGCTGCCGAGTTCTATCGGTGGATTGCTGGAGCTGGTGCGTACAGGTGCGATGAGCATCCTGGCTGCGATTTTCATCGTGCTGATCGTGGCGGCAGTGACCTATTTCGTCGTGTTTGTCGAAAGAGGTCAGCGAAAGATTCTCGTGAATTACGCGAGGCGCCAGGTGGGCAACAAGGTGTATGGCGGGCAATCGTCGCATCTGCCTTTGAAGCTCAACATGGCTGGGGTGATTCCGCCGATCTTTGCTTCGTCGATCATTTTGTTGCCGGCCACGGTGGTGAACTGGTTCAGCGCGGGTGAGTCGATGCGTTGGTTGCGTGACATTTCTGGAGCACTGACCCCGGGTCAGCCGATCTATGTGATGTTCTACGCAGCGGCCATTGTGTTCTTCTGCTTCTTCTACACCGCATTGGTGTTCAACAGCCGGGAGACTGCAGACAACTTGAAGAAGAGTGGTGCCTTCATTCCTGGGATTCGTCCTGGAGAACAGACGGCTCGCTATATCGACAAGATCCTGGTTCGCTTGACGCTGGCTGGAGCGGTGTACATCACCTTTGTGTGCTTGCTCCCCGAGTTCATGATCTTGAAGTACAACGTGCCGTTCTATTTTGGTGGCACGTCTTTACTGATCATTGTGGTGGTCACCATGGACTTCATGGCCCAGGTGCAGAATTACATGATGTCGCAGCAGTACGAGTCGTTGCTCAAGAAGGCCAACTTCAAAGCAACACCTGGCAACTGAGTCAGTCATAAGTGGAATCTTGGCAAATGCGCTATAGTGGCGGGTTGGCCTTGGTGGATACGGTTTATTGATGCCTCCGAGTCATCGCGGGCGCAAATTGTGTTCCGCGCAGTGGGCCGGGACGAAAAGACGAGTTTTAGGAGAATGAAATGAGAGTTTCGGCTTCGGTCAAGAAAATCTGCCGCAACTGCAAGATCATCCGCCGCAAAGGTGTGGTGCGCGTGATCTGCACGGACATGCGCCATAAGCAGCGCCAAGGTTGATTGAAAGTATTAGAGGACGCATATGGCACGTATCGCTGGCATTAATATTCCGCCGCATCAGCATGCTGAAATCGGCTTGACCGCCATTTTTGGCATCGGTCGCACCCGCGCTCGCAAGATCTGCGAAGCCTGTGACATCGCTTATTCCAAGAAGATCAAGGATCTGACGGACGGCGATCTCGAAAAGATTCGCGATCAGATCGCGCAGTTCACCATCGAAGGTGATCTGCGTCGCGAGACCACGATGAACATCAAGCGCTTGATGGACATTGGCTGCTACCGCGGCTTCCGCCATCGTCGCGGTCTGCCCATGCGTGGTCAGCGTACGCGCACGAATGCTCGTACCCGCAAGGGGCCGCGCAAGGGTGCTGCGGCGCTGAAGAAGTAAAAAGATTGAAAGATCAACATGGCAAAGTCTCCCGCCAATAACGCTGCACAGCGCGTTCGCAAGAAGGTTCGCAAGAACGTTTCGGACGGTATCGCGCACGTGCATGCTTCGTTCAATAACACCATCATCACGATCACCGATCGCCAAGGCAATGCCTTGTCCTGGGCGTCGTCGGGTGGTCAAGGGTTCAAGGGTTCGCGCAAGTCCACGCCGTTCGCTGCACAGGTTGCATCCGAAGTCGCGGGTCGTGCTGCCATTGAACAAGGCATCAAGAATCTTGATGTCGAGATCAAGGGCCCAGGCCCTGGTCGTGAATCGTCGGTGCGCGCGCTGGGCGCCCTGGGTATCCGCATCACGTCGATCTCTGACGTGACGCCGGTTCCCCATAACGGCTGCCGTCCGCAAAAGCGCCGTCGCATCTAATTTTTATAAGCCCACCGCCACCTGATTGCTTTAGCAGCAGGTGGCTCCCGCAATGATGTTGCGGAAGATGACAATCCAAGGAAGCTCAAGTGGCACGTTACCTCGGCCCCAAGGCCAAACTCTCCCGCCGTGAAGGCACTGACCTGTTCCTGAAGAGCGCTCGCCGCTCTATCGCGGACAAGGCCAAGTTCGACTCCAAGCCAGGTCAGCATGGCCGCACCTCCGGTGCTCGCACGTCCGACTATGGTCTGCAACTGCGCGAAAAGCAGAAGGTCAAGCGAATGTATGGCGTGCTGGAAAAGCAATTCCGCCGCTATTTCGAAGCCGCTGATCGCCGCAAGGGCAACACCGGTGCCAACCTGCTGTTCCTGCTGGAATCCCGCCTGGACAACGTGGTGTATCGCATGGGCTTCGGTTCCACGCGCGCAGAAGCACGCCAGCTGGTTTCGCACAAGGCCATCACGGTGAACGGTCAGTCCGTCAACATCGCCTCGTACCTCGTCAAGACGGGCGATGTGGTGGCTGTGCGCGAAAAGTCCAAAAAGCAAGGTCGCGTGGTCGAAGCCTTGCAGCTGGCCCAGCAAGTGGGTATGCCGGCTTGGGTGGAAGTGAATGCCGACAAGGCCGAAGGTATCTTCAAGAAGGTCCCGGATCGTGACGAATTCGGCGCTGACATCAACGAATCCCTGATCGTTGAACTCTATTCGCGCTAAGCATTTAGCGCACATTCGAGAAAATTGTTCCTATACCGCGAGGCATCGCGGTATAGGCGCTTCACCAGCCTTACCGGTGTAACGAGCTGGGGGTATTGAGAGGAAGTCTGAATGCAAACCAATTTGCTGAAACCCAAGGCGATCAATGTCGAGCAGCTTGGCCACAATCGTGCCAAGGTCGCGTTGGAGCCCTTTGAGCGCGGCTATGGCCACACTCTGGGCAATGCCATTCGCCGTGTTCTGCTCTCGTCCATGGTGGGTTACGCAGCAACGGAAGTCACGATCGCAGGTGTCTTGCACGAGTATTCATCCATCGATGGTGTGCAGGAAGATGTTGTCAACATCTTGTTGAATCTCAAGGGCGTGGTGTTCAAGCTCCACAACCGCGATGAAGTCACGCTGAGCCTTCGCAAGGACGGTGAGGGTGTGGTCACTGCGCGGGATATCCAGACGCCCCATGACGTTGAAATCGTCAACCCTGATCACGTCATTGCCCATCTGTCGCAGGGCGGCAAGCTGGACATGCAGATTAAGGTAGAAAAAGGCCGTGGCTATGTGCCAGGCAATCTGCGCCGTTATGCCGATGAATCGACGAAGTCGATCGGTCGCATTGTGCTGGATGCATCTTTTTCCCCGGTCAAGCGCGTGAGCTACACCGTGGAAAGCGCCCGCGTTGAGCAGCGCACCGATCTGGACAAGCTGGTTGTCGAAATCGAAACCAATGGTGCCATCACGGCGGAGGATGCCGTGCGCGCATCCGCCAAGATTTTGGTGGAGCAATTGGCTGTGTTTGCGCAGCTCGAGGGCGGCGAATTGGCCGCATTCGATGCGCCAGCAGGTCCTCGCGGCAGTGCAACGTTCGATCCGATCTTGCTGCGCCCTGTGGACGAGTTGGAATTGACAGTGCGCTCCGCCAACTGCTTGAAGGCCGAGAACATTTACTACATCGGTGACCTGATCCAGCGCACCGAGAACGAGTTGTTGAAGACGCCTAATCTGGGCCGTAAGTCGCTCAATGAAATCAAGGAAGTCTTGGCTTCCCGTGGTTTGACTCTGGGAATGAAGCTGGAGAACTGGCCACCTGCAGGCCTCGACAAGCGTTAAGTTATAATTTTGGACTCCCCTCGATGGGAGCCAGTGCCTTGGGCAGTACCTGATACGGCTGCCCGATTTAATTACTCATAAGGAAAGCACCATGCGCCACGGACACGGCCTTCGTAAACTCAATCGCACCAGCTCGCACCGACTCGCGATGCTGCAGAACATGATGAACTCGCTCATCGAGCACGAGGCCATCAAGACCACTCTGCCCAAGGCCAAGGAGTTGCGCCGTGTGGTGGAGCCCATGATCACTTTGGCGAAGGAAGACACCCTGGCCAATCGCCGCTTGGCATTCGATCGTCTGCGCGATCGTGACAGCGTGACCAAGCTGTTCAATGTGCTCGGCCCCCGTTTCAAGGCACGTCCAGGCGGCTATACGCGCATCCTGAAGATGGGTTTCCGCGTGGGTGACAATGCACCTATGGCGTATGTCGAACTGGTTGATCGCGCAGAAGAATCTGCAGAAACAGCAAATGCTTCCGCAGAAGCATAAAAGTAGGTTATAATTTATCTCTTGCCGCGCGATGGAGCAGTCTGGTAGCTCGTTGGGCTCATAACCCAAAGGTCGGAGGTTCAAATCCTCCTCGCGCAACCAATAAAGCGGAAACGCTCTCAAAAAAGCCCACTAATTAGTGGGCTTTTTTGTTTTTGTCGTTTAACTCACTGGATAAACACTGATGGGAAGCTTTGGCTGGCCTCCAATCAGTAGGTGACGATCGGCATCTTTTCACATCAGGGCGATTAATGACGACACACTGCGACACTGAAAGGTGCGCTTGCCGACAGCTTCTTGATGGTTTGATGCCGCCCGATCAATCCGGGGGTGATGCCTATCTCTCCTTTGTTCACGATGACATCCTCAGAAGAAACCACGCTTGGCATTGATTTCGGCACCTCTAATTCCGCCATGGCAGTGAGACGGGGCAGGGGCGTGGCCACGTTGCTACCGTTGGAAGGGACTGCAACCACATTGCCGACCGCCCTGTTCTTCAATACGGAAGACCATCAGACACACATCGGACGCGATGCCGTGGCGCATTACCTCGCGGGGACGGAAGGGCGGCTCATGCGGTCGCTGAAAAGCCTGCTCGGCAGCGCGCTCCTGCAGGACAAGACAGCGGTTCACCAGAGCATGGTGAGCTATCAAGACATCATCGCCCTGTTTCTGCGCACGTTGGCAGGGCCGGCCCGGCAGGCGCTGGGCGCGATGCCAGACCGCGTTGTCATGGGGCGGCCTGTCCACTTCGTGGATGGCGACGAAGCGCGTGATGCGCAGGCGGAAGACGCCTTGCGACAGGCGGCCTTGGATGCGGGGTTTACCAATGTCTCCTTTCAACTGGAGCCCATTGCAGCGGCGCTGGACCATGAGCAGCGGATCACGCATGAATCATTGGTGCTGGTGGTGGATATCGGCGGGGGGACCTCGGATTTCACCGTCGTGCGCCTCGGCCCCAAACGTGCTCTGCTGGCCGATCGCAGTTCCGACGTGCTGGCCACTTCCGGGGTGCACTTGGGTGGGACCGATTTCGACCAGCGGTTGAGCCGGGCTCAGGTCATGCCGCTGCTCGGTTTGCGCCACATCGGACCCAGTGGTCGGGAGGTCCCCAGCCGCGTGTTCTTCGATCTATCGACGTGGCACCTGATCCAATGGCTGTACAGCGCCAAAGCCCTGAGGGAAGCGCAAGCCCTTCGGACCGACTATGCAGACCTTCGCCTGCACGACCGATTGATGGAGGTGCTCAACGAGCGGTGGGGGCACCGTTTGGCCAATGCGGTGGAGCAGGCCAAGATCGCGGTGTCGCAAAACAGCGCTGAAGAACCCATCGTGCTGGATTGGCTCGAAGCCGATCTGCAATCCTTCATTTCACCCGATGTTCTGGAGGCGCAACTGGAAGGGCCTTTGCAGCAGATCGTGGATTGCGCCCAGGAATGCCTGCGCAAGGCCGGACTGGACGCCAATGGCATCGATGCCATTTATCTCACGGGCGGCTCTTCTGCATTACGTCCACTGCGTACCGCGTTGAAGAAGGCCTTCCCACACGTGACTCAGATGAAAGGCGACCTGTTCGGCGGCGTGGCGTCCGGACTTGCGTACACGGTCGGCTAACGGACTTGCCTGCAGGGGGATGCGTTCACCATCGCCAGTGGCTGCATTGCATCGCTTGGCATGTGCCAGGTCCGCTAGGCCTGTGCTCCACCTTCCTGCTTGAGCGCCAAAGCCGATTGGTACAGGGCATTGCGCGATGCCCCTGTGATCTCGGCCGCCAGGCGGACGGCGGTTTTGAGCGGGAGTTCCTGCATCAACAACTTCAGCACGCGCAGGCTGTCGCCATCGTCCTGCGCTGCCTGCGCCGGATGCAACAGCACCACGAACTCGCCCCGCGAGCGTTGTGGTCCGCCGGCCAGCCAGGCGGGCAGGGCATGGGCGGGCTGGGTGGCAATTTCTTCGAACTGTTTGGTCAGCTCCCTGGCGAGCGTGACCTGCCGTTCTCCCAGGATGACAAGGGCCTGTGCCAGTTCGGCGATGCGGTGCGGGGCCTCCAGCAGCACCACACAGCGGGTTTCCGTGGCGAGCTGCTGCACTGCCGTTGCCCGCTCACCGCTCTTGGTCGGAAGAAATCCGGCAAAAAGAAAACCTTCGGCCCCCTGGGCCACGGCGCCTGCTGCGCTGAGTGCCGAGGTCACGCTGCTCGCCCCTGGCAGTGGCACGGCGCGCAACCCTGCTGCATGCACGGCAGCAACGATCCGCGCCCCCGGATCGCTAACACCCGGGGTGCCCGCGTCACTGGCGTATGCCACCCGCTGCCCCGCGCGCAAACGCTCCACCACCGCATGCGATGCCTCGGCCTCGTTGTGCTGGTGCACCGCCAGCAATTGGCTGCCGGGTTTTTCTATGCCGTAGGCACGCAGCAGCGCCTGGGTGTGGCGGGTGTCTTCGCAGGCGATGGTGTCGGCCAGTTGCAGAACGTGCAGCGCCCGCAGTGTGATGTCGGCCAAGTTGCCGATGGGCGTGGCCACCACGTACAGAGCCCCTTGCGGATAATGCTGCGCAGCCGCCGCGTCGCGTGCGGCGTTCAGGGCTGAAGCGAAAGAGGCGCTCAATGGGATTCCTTGGGAAAAAACCGGCGGCCACCACGCGCGTGGTCGGCAATGCTGCCGAAGACCTCGCGTTGGCTCACCTGCAAGCCGCTGGACTGCGGCTGGTCGAGCGCAATTATCGAACGCCCGGGCGTGGCGGCGGCGAGATCGATCTGATCGTGCGGGATCGCGATGGAACGGTGGTGTTCGTGGAAGTGCGAAGCCGCGCCAGCAGCGCGTTTGGCGGCGCGGGTGCCAGCATCGGCCGGACCAAGCAGCAGCGGATCGTGTTCGCCGCCCGCTGCTACCTGATGCGCCTGCCTGCACCGCCGCCATGTCGATTCGATGCGGTCCTGGTGGAAGGCGATTCAGTGCAGTGGCTGCGTGGCGCCTTCGAGGCGCAGTAACGCTTCGAGCCCTTGGTTGGAGTCAAACAGGATGCAGTGTTTTACGCCTGTCGTCCATGGTTGACCCAAACGGCGCCGACCCCCCGGGTATCATCTTTGTCTCATGCTAGAGCAACGCATCCAACAGCATTTCATCGACAGCGCCGACCTCAAATACCAGTCCGCGCAGACCCTGAGCCATCCCATCGCTTCCGCTGTGCAGGCCATCCTCGCCTGCGTCACCAGCGGCGGCAAGGTGCTTGCCTGCGGCAGCGGCCCGGCCGCGGCGCAGGCGCAGCAGTTTGCGGCACTGTGCGTGGCTGGGTTCGAGCGGGAGCGGCCGGAACTGGCCGCCATGGCACTGGCGCCCGACGCGATCTGGACCCCTGCAGGCCTGGAGGGCCCGGACATCGACGCGCTGGCTCGCCAGGTGCGCGCGCTCGGGCACGCGGGCGATGTCCTGCTGGCCCTGTCGGAGTCCGGCAATGACCTGCCGCTGCTGGCCGCATGCGATGCAGCGCATGAAAGAGACATGACCGTCGTCGCCCTTTCGGGTCGCAGCGGTGGCCGGATGGCCGGCATGCTGCGCGAGACTGACGTCTTGATCGCCGTGCCCCACGACCGCGCCGCACGCGTGCGGGAGGTGCATTCGCTCGTCCTGCACTGCTTGTGCGACGGCGTGGACGCCCAATTACTTGGTGAACAGGAGATACCGCTATGAGCTTCCCGATGACCCGCTTGACCCGATTGACTTGCACCCTGCTGGCCGTGGGCGCCTTGGGGGCGGCCCTCTCGGCATGTGCTCCACTGGTGGTAGGCGGCGCTGCCGTCATGGGCAGCATGATGGCGTCGGACCGGCGCACGACGGGCACGCAGGTGGAGGACGAAGGCATCGAATTGCGCGCCTCCAACCGCATTCGCGACACCTTCGGCGACCGCGTCCATGTCAATGTGACCAGCTACAACCGGCAAGTGCTGCTGACGGGCGAAGTGCCGACCGCGCAGGACAAGGAAAAACTCGAGCAGACCGCGTTGGCAGTGGAGAACGTGCGCTCGGTCGTCAACGACCTGGCCGTGATGTCCCCCAGTTCCCTCACGCAGCGTTCCAACGACACGCTGATCACCGGCAAGGTGCGCGCAAGCTTTGTCGATGCCAAGGACCTGTTCGCGAGTGCCTACAAGGTGGTCACCGAGCGCGAGACGGTGTACCTCATGGGACGCGTGACGCAGCGCGAGGCGGACCGGGCTTCCGACATCGCCCGGGGCGTGAACGGCGTGCGCAAGGTCGTGCGCGTGTTCGAGATCATCACGCAGCAGGAACTGGAGCGTGGCTTCGCGCAGCAGCGTCCCGCGCCTGTCACCACGGACGCTTCGCCCAACGTACCGGTCCGCTGAACGTCGGCAGCCAGCGAACCCGCCTGGAAGAGGTTCTGGCACCGGACCGCTGGCCACCGCCACGAAGGCGCGGTCCGGCTGAGCGATCGGTTCTTTTATCCGTTCGTTTTCTGGCGCCCCAGCCGCGTGATCAGGCTGGAGGTGTCCCACCGGGCGCCGCCGTGCTGCTGCACATCGGCATAGAACTGGTCCACCAGCGCCGTGACCGGCACGCGTGCGCCGTTGCGGCGGGATTCGTCGAGGACCAGGCCGAGGTCCTTGCGCATCCAGTCCACGGCGAAGCCGAAGTCGAAGCGGCCCTCCACCATGGTCTTGCCGCGGTTGTCCATCTGCCAGCTTTGCGCGGCCCCTTTTCCGATGACGTCCAGTACCAGCGGCATGTCGAGCCCGGCATGCTGGCCGAAGGCGATGGCCTCCGACAGGCCCTGCACGATGCCGGCGATGCAGATCTGGTTGACCATCTTGGCCAGCTGGCCCGAACCGCTGTCGCCCACGCGGGTGAAGGCCCGAGAAAAGGCCAGCGCCGTGGGCTTCACGCTGTCGAAGGTGCCGGCGTCGCCGCCGCACATCACGGTCAGCTGGCCGTTCTGGGCCCCGGCCTGGCCGCCGGACACGGGGGCATCGATGAACTGCAGTCCCAGCGTGCGCGCCGCGCCGTACAGCTCGCGAGCGACCTCGGCCGATGCAGTGGTGTGATCGACGAAGACCGCGCCAGGCTGCATGCCGGCGAATGCGCCATCGGCACCCAGCGTGACGGAGCGCAGGTCGTCGTCGTTGCCGACGCAGCAAAAGACGATGTCCGCTCCCTGGGCCGCTTCGCGCGGCGTGGGGGCGTGCCGGGGCGCGGCGCTGCCCGCGAACTCTTCGCACCAAGCGGCCGATTTGGCGGCGGTGCGGTTGTACACGGTGACGGAATGGCCGGCGTGGGCGAGGTGCCCTGCCATGGGGTAGCCCATGACGCCCAGGCCGAGAAAGGCGACCTTGCGGGAAGGCGTGGCGTCGTAGCTGCGGGGATTCGTGCTGGGCATGGGAGAGGGCTCCATTTCAGAAAAAAGAAAACCCGCCGGGCAAGGGCGGGTGGTGGGGCGGCTGGCGTCAGACGATGGCGAAGTGCTCGGTGCCCGAGGCCAGGTCGGTGGTCTTGGCGCGCTGGCTGCCCAGCTTGATCTGCAGGCGCAGGTCGTTCAGCGAGTCGGCGTTGCGCAGCGCGTCTTCGTAAGTGATGACGTTGGCCTCGAACAGGTCGAACAGCGATTGGTCGAAGGTCTGCATGCCGAGGTTCCGGCTCTTCTTCATGATCTCCTTGATCTCGGCGACTTCGCCCTTGAAGATCAGGTCGGCGATCAGAGGGGTGTTCAGCATCACCTCGACCGCGGCGGCCCGGCCCTTGCCATCCTGCTTGGGGATGAGGCGCTGGGAGATCATGCCGCGCAGGTTGAGCGACAGGTCCATGAGGAGCTGCGCGCGCCGCTCTTCCGGGAAGAAGTTGATGATGCGGTCCAGCGCCTGATTGGCGCTGTTGGCGTGCAGCGTGGCCAGGCACAGGTGGCCGGTTTCGGCGAAGGCGACCGCGTGCTCCATGGTTTCGCGGTCGCGGATCTCGCCCATCAGGATGACGTCCGGCGCCTGCCGCAGCGTGTTCTTGAGGGCGGCTTCCCAGCTGTCGGTATCGAGCCCGACCTCGCGCTGGGTGACTACGCAGTTCTTGTGCGGATGCACGAACTCGATCGGGTCTTCCACGGTGATGATGTGGCCGAACGAGTTCTCGTTGCGCCAGTCCACCATCGCCGCCAGCGTGGTCGATTTGCCCGAGCCCGTGGCGCCCACCAGGATGCACAGGCCCCGCTTGGTCATCGTGACTTCCTTGAGCACCTGCGGCACGCCCAGCCCGTCGATGGTCGGCAGCGTGAGCGGAATGGTCCGCAGCACCATGCCGACGCGGCTTTGCTGGATGAACGCGTTCACGCGGAAGCGCCCGATGCCGGCGGGCGAGATGGCGAAGTTGCACTCCTTCGTGCGCTCGAAGTCCGCCACCTGCTTGTCGCTCATGATGGCGCGCGCCAGCGTCAGCGTGTGGGCGGGTGTGAGCGGCTGGGGCGACACCTTGGTGACCTTGCCGTCCACCTTGATCGCGGGCGGAAACTCGGCCGTGATGAACAGGTCGCTGCCGCCGCGGCTCACCATGAGCTTGAGCAGATCGTTGATGAATTTACTGGCCTGATCGCGTTCCATCAGCTCTCCCTGGGGTGGTTGCAGCGCGGTGCGTCATTTCTGGCTGTCGGACAGGCGGGCGCTCACGACGCGAAGGCGCAGCGAGAGCTTGCGTGCCAGCAGGGCCACCAGGCTGGCGGCCAGCTGGGGGTCCTTGGTCATCATGTCGTCCATGGCCTCCGCGCTGAGCACCGCGATCTCGCAGTCGGTCAGCGTGGTGCAGGCCGAAAAGCGGATACCGCTGTCCAGCAGCGACATTTCGCCCAGGATATCGCCGGGACGGGTTTCCGCCAAGCGCAGGTGCTCGCCCCAGGGCTGCACGCGATCGACGGCGATCGTGCCGGTGAGCAGCACCACCATGAAGTTGCCGTACTCGTCCTGGCGGATCACATCGCGGTTGGGCGCGACGGCCGCGAACTCGAAGAAGCGCTCCATGCGCTCGACGGCGTCCCGGTCCAGGTGCGCCATATATTTGTCCTTGGACCACAGCGCCTGCAGCAGCTTGCCGCCGCGGCTGGCGGCCATGCGCCTGGCGCCCACCTCGACGGCACGGGCTTCCCAGGGCACCAGCATGGCGTCGTCCACGCCTTGTCCGGCGAAGGCGGTGGTGAAGAAGACGGAGTCGCCGCCTTCTTCCGCCGCTTTGCCGCCGCGGGTCTTGGCCTTCAAGAGGCCGAGGATGCCTTTCATAGGGGATGCTCCGGTGTGCCGCCTGGAAAAGGCCGCGAATCTCTGGGGTGGGTGGACGGGGAGGGATGCGGTGTGCATCAACCCGGGAAGTTGTCGGGGATCTTCGCCTTGCCCCGCGCCTCGGCCGGGCTGATGACGTTGCGCCGGACCAGGTCGGTCAGGTTCTGGTCGAGGGTCTGCATGCCGGCGCTGCTGCTGGTCTGGATGGTGGAGTACATCTGCGCCACCTTGGCCTCGCGGATCAGGTTGCGGATGGCGCTGGTGCCCAGCATGATCTCGTGCGCCGCGACACGGCCCTGGCCGTCCTTGGTCTTGCACAGCGTCTGCGAAATGACGGCCTGCAGCGACTCGGACAGCATGGCCCGCACCATTTCCTTTTCCTCGGCGGGGAACACGTCAATGATCCGGTCGATGGTCTTGGCGGCGCTGGAGGTGTGCAGCGTGCCAAACACCAAATGGCCCGTTTCCGCGGCCGTCATGGCCAGGCGGATGGTTTCCAGGTCGCGCATTTCGCCCACCAGGATGGCGTCCGGGTCTTCGCGCAATGCCGACTTGAGGGCGGCCGCGAACGACAGCGTCATCGGCCCGACCTCGCGCTGGTTGATCAGGCACTTCTTGGATTCGTGCACGAACTCGATCGGGTCCTCCACCGTGAGGATGTGGCCGTATTCGCTTTCGTTCAGGAAGTTGACCATGGCCGCCAGCGTGGTGGACTTGCCCGAGCCCGTGGGGCCGGTGACCAGCACCAGGCCGCGCGGCTTCAAGGCCAGTTCGCCGAAGATCTTGGGGGCGTTGAGCTGCTCCAGCGTCAGGATCTTGCTCGGAATGGTCCGGAACACGGCGGCCGCGCCGCGGTTCTGGTTGAAGGCGTTGACGCGAAAGCGCGCCAGGCCCTCGATCTCGAATGAAAAGTCCACTTCCAGGAACTCTTCGTAGGCCTTGCGCTGCGCATCGCTCATGATGTCGTAGACCATGGCGTGGACGGTCTTGTGGTCGAGCGCATCGACGTTGATGCGCCGCACGTCGCCGTGGACCCGGATCATGGGTGGAAGGCCCGCCGACAAGTGCAGGTCAGAAGCCTTGTTCTTCACGCTGAATGCCAGCAGTTGGGTGATGTCCACGGGGTCCCTCGGTCGTTTGGTACGCTCAGAGGAATCATTATGACGACGATTGGTAACAACCTCCAACAGGTTCTTGGGCGCATCGCGCAGGCCTGCGCCGCGGCCGGGCGCGACCCCGCCAGCGTGCGCTTGCTGGCCGTTTCCAAGACCTTCGGCGACGACGCCGTGCGCCGTGCCGCCGAGGCCGGGCAGCGCGCGTTCGGCGAGAACTACATCCAGGAAGGCGTGGCGAAGATCGCCGCGCTGCAAGGCGGCGCCACGCCCTGGGCGCCGCCGCTGCAGTGGCATTGCATCGGTCCCGTGCAGAGCAACAAGACCCGGCAGGTGGCCGAGCATTTCGACTGGGTCCACACCGTGGACCGCGAAAAGATCGCGCAGCGCCTGTCGGAGCAGCGGCCCGCCGGCCTGGCGCCGCTGGACGTGTGCATCCAGGTGAATGTGGACGGCGGCGCGACCAAGGCGGGTGTGCCGCCGGCCGAGGCCCGGGCCCTGGCACAGGCTGTTGCGCGGCTGCCACGGTTGCGGCTGCGGGGCCTGATGAGCATTCCGGACGTGGCCCCCGATTTCGCCGCGCAGTTGGCGGTCCATGCGGCGGCGAAGGCGCTGTTCGACCAGATCCGGGGGGAGGGTGGCGAGGGCTTCGCGGCGTTCGACACGCTGTCGCTGGGCATGACCGCCGACCTGGAGGCCGCGATCCACGCGGGGAGCACCCTGGTGCGGGTCGGCACGGGCGTCTTCGGCACCAGGGCGGCCCCCGCCTGAGGCCGGGGTCGCGCCACGCTCAGGCCCGGCGGCCCCAGCCCAGTGGCGGCGACGAACCGGCCGCGGCGTTTTCCTGATTCAGCCGGAACACCCCCACGGCCTGCAGCAGGGCGCTGGTGCGGTCCTTCATGCCGCTGGCGGACGCCGCCATCTGCACGACCACGCTGCCGTTTTGCTGGGTGACCTGGTCCATCTGCGACACGGCCTGGCCGACCTGGGCGACGCCCATCGCCTGCTCGTTGCTGGCCGCGCTGATTTCCTGCATGAGGTCCGTCACGCGGCGGATGGACGACACCACCTCCGTCATGGTGGCCCCGGCCTTGTTCATCAGCACGCAGCCCTGCTCGATCCGCTGAACGTTGGCGAAGCCCGCCGGCGCTTGCAAAGGGTTGCACAGCACTGGCTCGCGGACGGCCTTGTCCTACCGGGTGCGGGAAGGCCCACTCTTAGAATCCGGCCGGCCATGCTCTATGGCGTAACGCGAATGGATAGTTGTTTTGAATGTTGAAATCACGCCGGCCGTGGCGTTGGAAACGATGGTGGTGCTGCGGCCTTCCGGGCAGTTGGCGGCCGGCGAATCGAGGGCCAGGGCCTGGAGTGCATGGGAGGCCTTCGCGGACTCCGGCGTGGAGCCCCTGGGGTTCTACCTGGATGGCTGGGAGGGCGATGCCCCCGCCGCGTTGGCGGCCCAATTGCGCTCCAGCGTCTGGTGGGACCGCCCCCTGTTCGTGGCGCCCGGCGATGCGGCCCCGCCCTGGCTGGCCGATGGCGCCGCGCCATATGCTGCCGCCCTGGCCGCCAGCGAGCTGTGCCTGGCCGTGCGGCGCAGCCTGCCGCTCAATCCCGCGGCCCTGCATTTCGACGAGCGGGTGCTGTATTTCCTGTGCCTGCGCGACGGCGCCCAGTTGCAGCCGCAATGCGACCGTGCCAGCCTGGCGCTGTACCGCTACCCGATGGTCGAGGCGCTGGCCCGGCCCGGCGACGATGCCGACGCATGCGTGGCCGGCCTCACGCGGCGCCGGCTGCTGGAGCCCGCCGAGCTGGTGGACCGCACACGGCACTGCCGCACCTGCGGCAGCGCGCACATCCACTACCTGGACGTGTGCCCGCACTGCACCAGCATCCACATCCGCAAGTCGCCCTCGCTGCATTGCTTCGCCTGCGGCCACGTGGCACCCGAGGCCGACTTCCATGCCGATGGCGCGCTCTCGTGCCCCAAGTGCAACGCCATGCTGCGGCACATCGGCGTGGACTACGACCGGCCGCTCACGCAGTACGCCTGCGGCAGCTGCCACCACGTGTTCGTGGAGACCCAGGTGGTGGCCCGCTGCCTGGATTGCCGCACCACGGCCGAGCCCAGCACGCTGGACGTGCGCGAGATCTCGTCGCTGCGTCTGAGCCCGCAGGGCCGTGCCGCGCTGCGCGCCGGGCAGATCCAGGAATCGTTCGCCGCGCTCGACTCCGCGCACTACGTGCCGCCCGCCGATTTCCGCCGCATGCTCGACTGGGCGCTGGCCACGCATGCGCGCCACGGCGAGATGCGTTTCGCGCTGATGCTGGTGGAGTTCCAGAACGCGGCCGAGGTGATCGAACGCGAAGGCGCCTCGCGCGTGTTCCTGATGCTCGACGAGTTCGCGCGGCGCCTGCACGAACTGCTGCGCACCTCGGACATCACCACGCGCACGCAGGAGGAATGCCTGTGGCTCTTCCTGCCGTTCTCCTCGCCCGAGGGACTGGCCGCGCGCCTGCAGGCGTCGCTCCAAAGCGCGAGCGGCGGCGCGGCCGCGATGCCGCTGCGCACGCGCATCCGGCACCTGGAGGTGCCGGGCGGCCTGCGCTCCGGCGAGCAGGCTGCGGACCTGATGGCGCGGCTGCGCGACGGGGCCTGAACGCATGTGGGAGCAGGTGGTGTTCGCGTTCGTCACGCTGTTTTCCAGCGCGACGCACCAGTCGTGGGTGGAGCTGGCGCTGAAGTTCTTCCCGTTCGTGGTGCTGCTGGAGGCGCCGTTCTTCCTGCTCGTGTGCGCGGGCATGGTGAAGTACGGCCTGCGCGAGCACCGGCCCTACCTGCAGCGCGAGCGCTATCCGCGCGTGTCCTGCGTCATCACCTGCTACTCCGAGGGCGACGACGTGCGCAAGACCATCCAGTCGCTCGCCCAGCAGATCTACCCGGGCTTCATCGAGATCATCGCCGTGGTGGACGGTGCGGTGCAGAACGAGCCCACGCTGCGTGCGGCCCGCGGCGCGCGCGAACTGCTGGCCGGTGCGCGCCGGCGCGTGCTGGTGGTGCTGCCCAAGTGGCAGCGCGGCGGCCGCGTGTCGTCGCTGAACGCCGGGCTGTCGATCGCCAGCGGCGAGATCGTGATGGCGCTCGATGGCGACACCTCGTTCGACAACGACATGGTGCGCCACGCCACGCGGCACTTCGACGACCCCGGCGTGGTGGGCGTCGCCGGCAGCCTGCGCGTGCGCAACGCCCGCCGCTCGCTGGCCGCGCGCATGCAGGCGCTGGAATACATGCTGTCCATCGGCGCGGGCAAGACGGGGCTGTCGGAGTTCAACATCGTCAACAACATCTCGGGGGCGTTCGGCGTGTTCCGCGCCAGCTTCATCCGCAACCTGGGCGGCTGGGACGCGGGCACGGCCGAGGACCTGGACATGACGATGCGCATCAAGCAGTACTTCGGCCGCCATCCGGGCCTGCGCATCGTGTTCGACCCGCATGCCGTAGGCCACACCGACGCGCCGGACACCTGGCGCGTGTTCTTTCGCCAGCGCCTGCGCTGGGACGGCGACATGTTCTACATCTTCATCCGCAAGTTCCGCCTGAACCTGCGCCCGCGCCTGCTGGGCTGGCGCAATTTCCTGTTCGTGGTGGTGAACGGGCTGGTGATGCAGGTGCTCATGCCTTTCCTCATCGTGGCCTACACCGGCGTGATGCTGTTCACGCTGCCGGTGGGTGCGGTGCTGGGGGTGCTGGGGTTCGTCTATGCGGTGTACCTCGCGGCGCTGCTGTTCTATTTCCTGCTGTACCTCGTGGCCGTGTCCGAGCGGCCCCGGCACGACGCGGCCTACCTGCGGTTCCTGCCGCTGTTTCCGCTCTTCGCCTTCGTCAACCGCGTGCACTGCACGTTCTCGATCCTGCAGGAGGTCTTCCTGAAGACCCACCTGGACTCCGCGATGGCCCCCTGGTGGGTGCTGCGCAAAACCAAGTTCTGATATGCCGCATCGCCTGGGGGAACGTCTTTTGCCATGGGCCGCGGTGCTGTGCCTGCTGGGGTGGGGCGCGGGCGCGCTGGCGGCCGAGCCGGCCCCGCTGCTGGCGCCCCCCGTGTTGGCGCTGGAGGCGCCGCCCGCACTGCCCGCCGACGTGCTGGCCCAGGCGCCTGCCACCCTGGCGGAGCTGGAAGGCTGGGCCGAGGTGCAGGCCCCGGCCGTGCGGCTGGCGCAGGCCGAGGCCGACGTGGCCGCGCAGCGCACCGGCGCGGCGCGCGCCGGGCAGGGCGCGCGCGTGTTCGGCGGCGCCAGCCTCGGGGGCGTGCGCGAGTCCGTCACCGACACCACCAGCCGCGACTACCAGCGCGGCCAGGCCCAGGTCGGCGTGCGCTGGCCGCTGCTGGGCAGCCGCGAGGCCCAGCAGCGTGGCGTGCGCGAGGCCGAGGGCGCTGAATCGCTGGGCCGGCTGCGGCAGGCCCAGGCACAGCGGAACGTGCGGCTGGCCGTGCGCCAGGCCTATGTGCGGTTCGCGCACAGCCTGCAGCGGCGCCTGCTGGCGCAGGAATTCCTGTCCGTGCGCGCGCCCGTGGAGGCGCAGCTGCTGCACCGGCGCCAGGCCGGCGTGATGCTGGAGGCCGACCGGCTCGACCTGTCGGCGCTGTTCGATGGCGTGCAGGCCGCGCACGATGCCCAGCGCGCCGCGCAGTCCAGCGCGCTGCGCACGCTCGCGCGGCTGGCGGGGCAGCCCGTGGCGCGGGTGGACACCGCCATCCCGGGCTGGCCCGCGCGCTGCATGGACCGCGAGGCGCTGCTCGCGCAGGCGGGCGACGACCCCGCCATCGCCCAGGCCCGCACCGAGCGTGACACCGCCGCCGCGCAGTTGGAGAACGCGCAGCACACGGGCCTGGAGGCCGGCGTGTCGCTGTCGCAGTCGGTGAGCCGCGACATCGGCGGCCAGCCGGGCCGCAGCACCGTCGTCGGCGTGGATTTCTCCATGCCCCTGGAGTGGCGCGCGCAGCGCGACGCCGCTCGGGGCCAGCTGCAGAGCGAGCGCGACCGGGCCGATCAGTTGATGGAACTGCGCCTGGGCGAATACCGCTCGGTGCTGGACCAGGCCCTGGCCGACTGGCAATTGCGCGGCGGCGAGATGCCCGGCTTTTTGAACCGGCTGCAGGCGGCCCAGGAGGGCCTGCGCGTGGCGCGCCTGCGGCTCGATGCCTTCGACGGCGACGGCTACTCGCGCCTGCTGATGGCGCGCTACGCCCTCTACCAGGCTTCGCTGCAGGTCGTCGACGGCTCGGAGCGCCGGGCGCTGGCCGCGCTCGACGTGCTGGCGCTCGGCAGCCCCTGCCCGCCGCAGCCGGGCGCGGCCGAGCCCCTGCCCGACCTGCTCGCGCCCGCGCTCACCGCCCTGTCCGCGCTGCCGCCGGCGGCGCGGGGCGAGCCGGCCCCGCAGGCGCGTGCGCCGGGCCTGGGGTGGTTCTCCTGGAGCGGGCAGGCGTTGCTGGACCGGCCCGCCCGGCTCGATGCCATGCCGCAGGACAGCCAGCGCGTGCTGCTGTCCTTCACCAGCGCGCAGCTGCGCGCCCTGGCCCGCCCACCAGGCCGGGCCGCCCTGCGACGCCTGCTGGAGCACGCGCACGATCGGGGCATGGCGGTGGAGCTGATGCTGGGCGAGCCCAGCTGGGTGCTGCCCGCCGGGCGCGAGGCCCTGCTGGCGCTGCTGGCGCCGCTGCGCCACCTACCGTTCGACGGGCTCAACCTCGACCTGGAGCGCAGCCAGCTCGACGCCGCCGACCAGCCCGGCTGGGAGGACGGCACCGTGGCCACGCTGCGCGCGGTGCGCGCCGCCACGCCCTGGCCCCTGGCGCTGACCACGCACTACCGCGAGCTGCAGGTGCCCGGCCTCGCGCAGCGCCTGCAGGCCGCCGGCGCCACCGAGGTCGTGGCCATGGTCTACGTGAGCCGGCCCGAGCGCGCGGCCGAGCTGGCGCGCCCGCTGGTGCGGCAGGCCGTGCCCGGCCTGCGCGTGGCGGTGGCCCAGAGCATGGAGGACTCGCTCACCCGCGAGGAAAGCAGCCATGGCGTGGGCCGCGCCGCGGCACTGCAGCGCTGGCGCGTGCTCGCACAGTCCCTGTCCGACCTGCCGGCGTTCGCCGGCGTGGTGGTGCAGGCGTGGGAAGATTTTGAAGGGGCGGCCCCGTGAAGATCCAGTTCGACATTCCGCCGGGTTCGGCGCAAGAGGCCAACGGCCTGCCGGTGCGCTACGCCGCCGCCAAGCGGCAGGTGCCGCGCTGGCGCTGGTACCTGCTGCTGGCCATGGTGCTTGCAGCGCCGGCCTACCTGCTGATGCGCTTTGCCATCGCCTACTGGTGGGAGACGGCACCCGGCTTCGTCGTCACCGAGCAGGTGGCCGTGGGCGTGCACACCTCCGGGCGCGTGGCGCGCATCGTGGCCGTGGGCGAGACCGTGCCCGCGGGCCAGCCGGTGATGGTGCTGGAGCCGCCCACGGCCGCGGGGGCGCCGGCCTCCACGGCCGTGGCCGCGCCGCTGGCCGCCGCCACCGATCCGGCCGTGGCCCAGGCCGTGGCGCAGGGCCAGGCCGCGCGCCTGGCCGGGCTGAAGGAGGCCGAGCGCCTGGCGCTGCGGCAGGCGGCCCTGCACCAGGAGCGCGTGCGCACCATGGAAGGCCTGCGCCTGCAGGGCGCGGCCACGCGCCAGGAGCTGGATGGCGTGCGCCTGCAGGCGATGCAGGCCGAGGCCGGCGTGGACCGCGCGCGGGCCGAACGGGCCGAGACCGCCGCGCAGGTGGCGCGCGACCGCGCACTCGCCCAGGCGGCGCTGCGCGCGCAGAGCCCCATGCCGCTCGCGGCCCCGGGGGTGCCGGGCACGAATGCAAGCACGGGGCCGCTGGCCGCCGGCGCGGCGCTGCCGTCGCCCGACGTGGTCGCGCCCTTCGACGCCACCGTGGTGCGCCAGCTCGTTCGCCGCGGCGAGTGGGTGGTGCCCGGCACCGACGTGGCCGTGCTGCAGGGGCGCGGGGCGCCCATGGTCCACGCCTACGTGCTGCCCAACGAGGCGCGCTACGCCCAGGTGGGGCGCCAGGCCAGTCTGCAATTCATGGACGGCGGGCGCATCCGTGCCGAGGTGGTCGGCGTGGTGGCCGAGGCCGAACGCCTTCCCGCTGAGCGCGTCTCGCCGCTGTCGCCGCGCATGCCGTCGATCGTGGTGCGCCTGCGCCCGCTGGAGCCGCTGCCCGCGGCCTACCGCATCCACCAGTTGCCGCTGGATGTGCGGTTCGACTGGGTGTGGAGCGGTTTTTGAGTCAAAACCCCTTCATGCCCTAGTACTGATTGCCTGTGTTGCTACAAAAAATATAGCATCAAGCTTGCTTGCAGGTGGGTGTCCGCTCGAGCGCCACCCTGTGCGAGGGCGCGGGCCGATCCAGCGCGCTGGCATCCACCCGTCCGCACGGTGCACCTGGCAGGCCGGCTGGCCTTCCAGGTGCCCGACACGGTTTCAACCCACGCGCCCCACTTGGGACGCGACACGCTGGACACATCCCAGTCCAAAATGTCGCCGTTGTTTCAATCCCGCGCGCCTGCGAGAGGCGCGACGTCTGGCAGGCATCGAGCCCCCGTTCATCGCTTAGTTTCAATCCACGCGCCCCTGCGGCGCGACACAGGGACTGCAGCCCCTGCCGACCCCTCAGCGGATCATTGCCCACGCCCGTCGAACCGGCGCACGCACTCCAGCGTCTGCGCCACGTCCTCGGGGCCCACGTCCAGGTGCGCCACCCAGCGCAGGCGTGCGCCCCGGCCGTAGAGGCCGCTGGTCACCCGCACGCCGTGTTGGGCCAGCCACGCGGTGAAGGCCGGGGCCACGTCGGCCTCCACGTCGGTGAACAGGATGTTGGTGTGGGCCGAGGCCACGGTCAGGCGCCCCTGCAGCACGGGGTGGCTGCGGCCGGCTTCAGCCAGGCCCTCTGCCAGCTGGCGCGCCAGGGCATGGTCGTCGGCCAGGCGGCGCACGTGGTGCTGCAGCGCGTGCAGCCCCGCGGCGGCCAGAAAGCCGGCCTGGCGCATGCCGCCGCCCAGGATCTTGCGCGTGCGCCGCGCCTGGCGGATGAAGTCGTGCGAGCCCAGCAGCAGCGAACCCACGGGGGCGCCCAGGCCCTTGCTCAGGCACACCGAGGCCGAGTCGAAGTGCGAGCAGATCGCGCGCGCCTCGTCGTACACGTCGGTGCCGTTCTTCTCGGCGTGGGCCGTGGCCGCGTTGAACATGCGCGCGCCATCCAGGTGCATGGACAGGCCGCGCGAGCGGGCGAGGGCGGCCACCTCGGCGATGTAGCCGGTGGGCAGCGGCTGGCCGCCGGTGGTGTTTTCCAGCACCACGAGGCGGGTGCGGGCGAAGTGCGGGTCGTCGGGCTTGATGGCGGCGGCGATGTCGGCCACGCGCAGCGTGCCGTCGGGCTGGGTCTCCACCGGCTGCGGCTGGATCGAGCCCAGCACCGCCATGCCGCCCGCCTCCCAGCGGTAGGTGTGCCAGCTCTGGCCCACGATGGCTTCGTCGCCGCGCTGGCAGTGGCCCATGAGCGCGATCAGGTTGGTCTGCGTGCCGGAGCAGGCGAACAACGCGGCCTCGAAGCCGAGCAGTTGCGCCGCATGGTCCTGCAGGGCGTTCACGGTGGGGTCGTCGCCGAACACGTCGTCGCCAAGGGGGGCCTGGAACATGGCGTCGCGCATGGCCGGCGTGGGTTGGGTGACGGTGTCGCTGCGAAAGTCGGGCATCGGGAGGGGCTCCTGGTGGGGGCTTGGGGTCGAAAAGGGTCGGTCCGGCATCCTAGCGGCGTTGGGCGCACTGCGTCCATCGCGGCGGCGATGCGGGCGGGCGGCCTGCGGAAAGTGCGCGTGCTAAGCTGGCCCGCTCAATTTTTTCCGGCCTTGTCCGCCCCGTCTGCCGGCCAGCGCGGCCTGTGCGGCCAGCGCGGCCTGTGCGGCCAGCGCGGCCTGTGCGGCCTGTGCGGCGCGCTGGCCCAGCCCTCACGGAGACAACCATGCCCGGCCTTCTGCCCGATATCGATCCCGACGGTCTGCTCGAATTCTCGGTGGTGTACACCGACCGGGCGCTCAACCACATGTCCCGGCGCTTCACCGGCGTGATGCAGGACATCCTGGCCACGCTCAAGGGCGTCTACCACGCCCACACGGCGGTGCTGGTGCCCGGCAGCGGCACCTTCGGCATGGAGGCGGTGGCGCGCCAGTTCGCCAACCGCGAGAAGGTGCTCATCGTGCGCAACGGCTGGTTCAGCTACCGCTGGAGCCAGATCTTCGACGCGGGCGCTCTGGGCGGCGGCGCGGTGGTGTGCCAGGCCCGCCGGCAGGGCGAGGGCCCGCAGGCCCCGTGGGCCCCGTGCCCGGCCGACGAGGTGGCGGCCGCCATCCGCGCCGAATCGCCCAAGGTGGTGTTCGCGCCCCACGTCGAGACCGCCAGCGGCATCCTGCTGCCCGACGACTACCTGCGCACCGTGAGCGAGGCCGCGCACGACGTGGGCGCGCTCTTCGTGCTGGACTGCGTGGCCTCCGGTGCCGTGTGGGTGGACATGCAGGCCACCGGCGTGGACGTGCTGATCTCGGCCCCGCAAAAGGGCTGGAGCGGCTCGCCCTGCTGCGCCATGGTCATGCTCAGCGAGCGCGCCCGCCAGGCCATCGACGGCACCACGAGCAGCAGCTTCGCCTGCGACCTCAAGAAGTGGATGCAGATCGCCGAGGGCTACGAAAAGGGCCAGCACGCCTACCACACCACCCTGCCCACCGACGCGCTGGTGCAGCTGCGCGACGTGATGGTGGAGACGCGCGACTACGGCTTTGACAAGGTGCGTGCCGAACAGATCGAACTGGGCGCCCGGGTGCGCGCGCTGCTGCGCGAGCGGGGCTTTCCGAGCGTGGCCGCCGAGGGCTACGAGGCCCCGGGCGTGGTCGTGAGCTACACCACCGACCCCGGCATCCAGAACGGCAGGAAGTTCATGGAGGCCGGCCTGCAGACCGCCGCCGGCGTGCCGCTGCAGTGCGGCGAGGGCCCGGACTTCCAGACCTTCCGCATCGGCCTGTTCGGGCTGGAGAAGTGGCACCACGTGGACCGCACCGTGGGCCACCTGGCCGCGGCGCTGGACCGGATCGCCGCCCCGCCAGCGCACTGAAGCGGCCCTGTCCCACAGGGGTCTCGGGCTATCCTTGCGCGATGCAGAGCACCCACGAAGACCAGGCCCGCGCACTGACCCGGGCCAAGTGGCTGGCCACCGGCCTGTTGCTGGCGGTGGCCGCCGTGTTCGCGCTGACCTATGCACTGCCCCGCAGCCTGGCGGTGGAATGCGTGCGCGCCGTGGCCGAGGCGGCCATGGTGGGCGCCCTGGCCGACTGGTTCGCCGTGTCGGCGCTGTTCCGGCGCATTCCGCTGCCCTTCGTGCAGCGGCACACGGACATCATCGCGCGCAACAAGGTGCGCATCGGCGGCAACCTGGCGTCGTTCGTGCGCGACGAGTTCCTCGATGCGCCTTCGCTGGTCACCATGATCCGTCGCCACGACCCGGCCCACATGCTGGGCCAGTGGCTCACCTCGCCGGGCAACGCCCAGCTGCTGGCGCGGCAGATGTCGCGCCTGGCGCTGTCGGCGCTGGAGACGGTGGAGGACGAGCGCATCCAGCGCTTCATGAACGACGCCGCGCGCACGCTGATCGGGCAGATCGACCTGTCGCGCACCATGGCCATGGCGCTGGAGGCGCTCACCCACAACGGCCGCCACCAGGCGCTGCTCGATGACCTGCTGGCGCGCCTGTCCACCCTGGTGCGCGACCCGCAGACCCGCACCTTCATCGCCGAGACCATCGTGCAGTGGATCAAGCGCGAGCACCCGCTGAAGGAAAAGGTGCTGCCCACCGACTGGCTGAGCGAGAAGGGCGCGGGCGCCATCGCACAGGCCATCGAGAACCTGCTGGCCGAGGTGGCCGGCAACCCGGCCCACCAGCTGCGCGGCACGCTGGACGGGGCGGTGCAGCGGCTGGTGGAGCGCCTGCAATCCGACCCGGAATGGGCCGAGCGCGGCATGGCGATCCGCCACTACCTGCAAAACGACGCCACCCTGGGGCGCTACGTGCAGACGCTGTGGACCAGCCTGCGCGAGCGCCTGCAGCGCGACCTGGCCGACGAGGACTCGGCGGTCTCGCGCAAGGTGGCGGCCATGGGCCAGTGGCTGGGCCTGTCGCTCGCGGGCGATCCGGCGCTGCGGGTGCGGCTGAACGTGCGGCTGGAGCTGTGGGCGGCGCAGTGGGCGCCCGAGCTGTCGCAGTTCGTGGCCGAGCACATCCGCAACACCGTGGACCGCTGGGACGCCAAGGAGCTGGCGCGCCTGGTGGAACTGCACATCGGCAGCGACCTGCAGTACATCCGCATCAACGGCACGGTGGTGGGGGGCTTCATCGGCCTGCTGCTGTTCGTGCTGTCGCATGCGGACGACCTGGCGCAGGGCGTGGGCGCCCTGTTCGCCGGCTGACGGGCCGGCGGCCGGGGGCCTGTCAGCGGTTGCCGCCGCGCGGGGTCTGTTCGGCGGCCTGGGCCTTGGCGATCGCCAGGATCACCTCGCGCGCCAGGCGGCGCTTGGGCACGGGCAGCTTCAGGTAGGTCTCGAACAGTTCGCGGTCCTCGTACCCCAGGTTCACGTGCCAGCGGGCGGCTTCTTCGCGCGCCTGCGGCGTGGGCGTGCCGAAGGCCAGTTCCTGCACCGGCATGCGCAGCCACTCGGCCAAGGTGATGAGCTTGCGGGCATCCGGCATGGTTTCGCCCAGCAGCCAGCGGCGCACGCCGTGCAGGGTCATGGGCTTGCCCCAGTGGCGGGTGTTGAACTCCCGCTCGAGGACGGAGGGCTTGGGTTCGTAGCCGGCAGCCACCATGGCTTGGCGTAATTTCTCGGCAAACAGTTGCTTGGGATCTTGCATGGGCGGCACGCTAGGCACGCCCGTTGGCCGTGGATTGACTCCGTCTTCGAGTTACGCGGCCATCGTGATTCGGGGTGACGGTCGGCGACCGCGTCAATGGGTCTTGCCGGCCGGCTTGGGCTGATCGGCCGCGTGGGCCTTGGCGATGGACAGGATCACCTCGCGCGCCAGGCGGCGCTTGGGCACGGGCAGCTTGAGATAGGTGTCGAACAGCTCGCGGTCCTCGTAGCCCACGCCAACGTGCCACTGGGCGGCTTCCTCGCGCACCGCGTTGCCGTCGGCAACGCCGAAGGCCAGCTCCTGCACCGGCATGCCCAGCCATTCGGCCAGGGTGATGAGCTTGCGGGCATCGGGCATGGTCTCGCCCAGCAGCCAGCGGCGCACGCCGTGCAGGGTCATGGGTTTGCCCCAGTGCCGGGTGTTGAACTCCCGCTCCAGCACGGAGGGCTTGGGCTCATAGCCGGCGGCTGTCATGGCTTCTCGTAATTTCTCGGCAAACCGCTGCTTGGGATCGTGCATGGCGGCACGCTAGGCAGACCCCGTGACGGAAGATTGATTTTCGGATAAAGTCACGGCAAACAATTGATTAAAAGTCAACTTTCCGAATTCCGGCGGGCCTTTCAGGGCTTGGCCGAGGGTCTCGGCAGGGGAGCAAGAACGATGCACAAGGGATGGGTGGCGCTGGTCTGCGCCGGGATGGCGCTCGCCGGCTGCGGCGACGGCGCGGTGCGGCAGGTGAAGGGGCTGGAGCGCGGCGACGTGCCGGGCCGGGTGGTGGGCGCGGCGCTCGATGGCCGCGGGGCCTGCGCGGCCGTGCAGTGGCGCTCGTTCCAGGATGCGCGCGGGCGCCGCATCGTCGAATACGCCTGCGAGCACCGGCCGGCCACGGCGCACTATGCGCGGCTGACGCGCGAGGCGCTCGCGGCCCTGCCGCCGGAGCCGGCGCGCGAGCCGGGCGGGGCCGAGGCGCTGTACCTGCTGCGCCAGCGGTCGGTCGATTTCCGGCGGGTGCGCGAGATCACCGAATGGCGCATGGACGCGCCCGCGCCGGTCTGGATCGGTTCGCGCGTGGACACCGA
The DNA here is from genome assembly GCF_030159015.1 of Acidovorax sp. SUPP3434. NCBI lineage: Bacteria > Pseudomonadati > Pseudomonadota > Betaproteobacteria > Burkholderiales > Comamonadaceae > Acidovorax > Acidovorax sp. SUPP3434. The sequence continues at coordinate 41,054 of NZ_BQXL01000013.1, read as the reverse complement.
ATACGCCAGCCACACCGCGCGTGAGCCGGTGTCGGCCGACTTCGTGTTCGCCGAGGCCGCGCACGACGGGCCGGACCTGTCGCCGGGCTACCGGCACCTGCTGGAGCGGGCATGGCGCGGCTACCGCCCGCTGCCCGCTGCCGGGGCCGTGCACCACCGGCTCGCGGCGGCGCGGCCCGTCATGCGGGTGCCGCCGGCCGATCCCACCGTCCTCCATCCGGCCGAGCGGGCTTCCGCCACCTTGCGCAAAGGGGAGTGGCTGCGATGAACACCATGGAAGTCGACATCCACCTGGGCGAGGACGCCCGCTGGTTCTACGAGGCGCAGGGCGAGTGCCGCGGCCCGGTGCCCGACGACGAGATCGTGCGCCTGATCGATGCCCGGCGCCTGCCCCCGGGCCAGCGCATCTGGCGCCCGGGCCTGCCGTGCTGGGTGCCGGTGGAGCATTCGGAGTTCCGACCGCACCTGGGGCCTCACCTGGGCCTGCCCGCACCCGCCGATCCCTGGGCCGGAAGCGTGAACAACACGCTGGCCTGGCTGCTGGCCTGCGCACCGGTGATGGGCGTGTCGCTGGAGGGTTTCGTGGCCTACCTCGTGTACCGCGATCCGTACGTGTCGCAGCGGGCCGTGCAGTCGGGGGCGTTCTTCTTCCTGACGGTGGCGTTCAACGTGCTGCTGGCCTTCGTGGACGAGCGCTGGCTGTGGCGCGCCGGGCACGACACCGCAGGCTTTCGTGGCTGGGTGTGGCTGGCGCCCGCCTACCTCTACCGGCGCGCGCGGCGGCTGGGGCAGGGCCTCGCGCCGCTGGCGGCGTGGGTGGTGTGTCTGCTCGTGGTGCTGATGCTCTGAGCGCGGGAGTGGGCAGCGGCCGGCCGCGCGCCGTTCAGAACCGCGGCAGGTCCGGGTGGGCGATCCGGCCGCCGCGCACCAGCATCTTTCCGTACTCCGCGCAGCGGTTGAGCGTGGGGATCACCTTGCCCGGGTTGAGCAGGCCCGCCGGGTCGAAGGCCGCCTTGAGCGCGAACATCTGCGCGTTCTCCTCGGTGGTGAACTGGGTGCACATGGAGTTGAGCTTTTCCACCCCCACGCCGTGCTCGCCGGTCACCGTGCCGCCCATGGCCACGCTGGTCTCCAGGATGTCGGCGCCGAACAGCTCGCAGCGGTGCAGCTGGTCGGGGTCGTTGGCATCGAACAGGATCAGCGGGTGCAGGTTGCCGTCGCCCGCGTGGAACACGTTGGCGCAGCGCAGCCCGTATTTCTTTTCCATCGCGGCAATGGCCAGCAGGATGTCGGCCAGCCGCTTGCGCGGGATGGTCGAGTCCATGCACATGTAGTCGGGGCTGATGCGGCCGCTGGCCGGAAAGGCGTTCTTGCGGCCGCTCCAAAAACGCAGGCGCTCGGCCTCGTCCTGGCTCACGGTGAGGGCAGTGGCGCCGGCCGCGCGCAGCACCTCGCTCATGCGGCCGATCTCCTCCTGCACCTCCTCGGGCGTGCCGTCGCTCTCGCACAGCAGGATGGCCTCGGCGGTGAGGTCGTAGCCGGCGCAGACGAAATCCTCCACCGCGGCGGTCATGGGCTTGTCCATCATTTCGAGGCCCGCCGGAATGATGCCGGCCGCGATGATGGCCGCCACCGCATCGCCGGCCCGGCGCACGTCGTCGAAGCTGGCCATGATGCAGCGCGCCAGCTGCGGCTTGGGGATCAGGCGCACGGTCACTTCGGTGGCCACGGCCAGCATGCCCTCGCTGCCGATCACCGCGGCCAGCAGGTCGTAGCCGGGCGAATCCAGCGCCTCGCTGCCGAAGGTGACGGGCTCGCCCTCCATGGTGAAGCCGCGCACGCGCAGCACGTTGTGCACCGTGAGGCCGTATTTCAGGCAGTGCACGCCGCCGGAGTTCTCGGCGATGTTGCCGCCGATGGTGCAGGCGATCTGGCTGCTCGGGTCGGGTGCGTAGTACAGCCCGTGGGGCGCGGCGGCCTCGCTGATGGCCAGGTTGCGCACGCCGCACTGCACGACGGCGGTGCGCGACACCGGGTCCATGCGCAGGATGCGGTTGAACTTGGCGAGCGACAGCGTCACCCCGAGGGCGTGCGGCATGGCCCCGCCCGACAGCCCGGTGCCGGCCCCGCGCGCCACCACGGGCACCGACAGCGCATGGCAGGCGCGCAGCACGCCCTGCACCTGGTCCTCGGTCTCGGGCAGGGCCACGGCCAGCGGGCGCTGGCGGTAGGCGGTGAGCCCGTCGCATTCGTAGGGCGTGGTGTCCTCGGCCTGCCACAGCAGCGCATGCGCGGGCAGCACGGCCTGCAGCGCCGGGATCAGCCGCGCGCGGATGGCGGCGGCGGGCGATGGCGAGGAAGATGGTGAGGCGGAAGGGGCGTTGGCGGTCGTCATGGGGTGCCGCGGGGACCCAGGCGGGCACCGCTGAAGGGGCACTCTACGTCAATCCGGCCGCCAAACGGGGGGCTGGGCGGGCGAGTTCGCGTGAAGTTCTTTCGCGTCGGCCGTGAAAAGCTTTCCCGGAGCCGCCGCCGCCCGCGCGGCGAAGAACGGCGCGACCTCGCCGGCCTCCATGGGGTAGGCCAGGAAGTAGCCCTGCACCAGGTCGCAGCCCGCCTCGGAGACCATGTCCAGGATCTCCTGGGTTTCCACGCCTTCGGCCACGAGCTGGTAGCCCAGGCGCTGGCCCAGCGAGATGATGGTGCGCAGCAGCGTCCAGGCCTGCATGTCGTGGGCGATGGGCATCACGAGCGACTGGTCGAGCTTGAGCATTTCGGCCGGCAGCCCGCGCAGGCACGACAGGTTGCAGTAGCCGATGCCGAAGTCGTCCAGCGACACCTTCAGGCCCATGGCGCGGATCTCCTCCAGCACGCGCTGCGTGGCGCGGCCGGTCAGGGCGACGTTCTCGGTGCACTCGATGTGCAGCTGCTGCGCCGCCACGCCGTGCAGCGCGATGGCGTTGCGCAGCACGGTGGCGAAATCCGGGTGCTCCAGGTTGCGGGCGGACACGTTGATCGCCAGGGTCATCTGCAGGCCCTGGCGGTTCCATTCCGCCAGCTGGGCCAGGGCCGTGTGCAGCACCCATTCGGTGAGCAGGTGGATCAGGGCCGTCTGCTCCACCTGCGCGATGAACTCGGCGGGCGAGACGTTGCCGTGGCGCGGGTGGCGCCACCGGATGAGTGCCTCCACGCCGGAAAAGCGCTGGTGGCGCACCTCGAACTGGGGCTGGTACACCAGGCGGAACTCGCCCTCCGCCAGGCCCTGCGTCAGGCCGCGCAGCAGCGCGAAGGCGCGGCGGTGGGCGGTGTCGGACTCGGGGGTGTACCAGACGAAGGCACGGTTCAGCTCGTCCGCCTGGTGCAGGGCCGAGGTCGCGCGGCGCAGCACGTCGCCCGCGGATTCGGCATCCAGCCTGAAGCGCGTCAGGCCCGCCACCAGGTACAGATCCAGCACCACCCGGCTCATGCGGAACGCCTCCTGCAGGTGGCGCTGCACGCGCAGCACGGCCTGCTCCTGCGCCTGCGCGCTGCCTTCGGGCAGCAGGTAGGCAAACCGGGTTTCGGACGCGTGGTACAGCTGCACCTGCGGGCCCAGGGCCTGCATCAGGTGCGCCACCACGTCGCGCAGGCCGGCCTCCAGCGGTGCGATGCCGATGGCGCGGACGGCCTGCTGCAGGTCGCGGTCGCGGATCACGTCCAGCAGCACGAGCGTGCGCATCTCGCCCGGCGTCTGGTTGCACAGGCTCGTCAGGTCCTGTACGAGCTGGGCCCGGTTGTACAGGCTGGTGATCTCGTTGATGCGCCCGGCCGTGCGCTGCAGCGCGATTTCGTTCAGCACGAGCGCGGCCAGGTCCTGCAGCTGCTGGCACTGCACGGCATCGAAGGTGCGCGGGTGCTGGTCCAGGATGCAGAGGGCGCCCAGCGCCTGGCCGCCGGGCAGCACCAGCGGCGCGCCTGCGTAGAAGCGAACGCCCAGTTCTCCGGTCACCAGCGGGTTGTGGGCGAAGCGTTCGTCCAGCAGGGTGTCCTCGACCACCATCACGTCGGCGGACTGGATGGTGTGGTGGCAAAAGGCCACCGAGCGTGGCAGCTCGCGCGCGGACAGGCCCACGCGCGACTTGTGCCATTGGCGTTCGCTGTCCACCAGCGTCACCAGCGCGATGGGGGCGTCGAACAGGGCGCTCGCCAGCCGCGTGATGCGGTCGAAGCCGTCGCTGTCTGGCGTCTCCAGCAGGCCGGTGGCCTGCAGGGCGCAGATGCGCTGCAGCTCCGGTTCGAGCGCCGGGTCCGTGTCTTCGGGGCGGGGGATCGAACTCAGCGGTGGCACGGGCGGCGGTCTCCCAACGGCGTGATGAACGGGGGCGCGACGCCCGCGCCTGCCAGGGGGCAGCACACCGCCAGACGAGCGGGCCGCGCGCTCATGGCCGGCGCCCCGCCATGGCCTGCACCGATTCGAGCAGGGCCCCGATCTTGAAGGGCTTGCGCAGCGTGCCCGTGACGCCGATGGCTTCGCGCCAGGCATCGCGCTCCGGGTCGGGCAGCGAGGACATGGCCAGCACGGGCATGTCGGCCGGGCAGGCGAACGCCCCGCTGCGCAGGCGCGCCAGCAGGTCGGTGGAGGCAGCCGCATCGTCGCAATCGAGCACCAGGCCGAAAAAGGGCTGGGCTGCCAGCACGGGCAGGGCCCGCGCCACGCTGGTGGCTTCCTGGAAGTCCACCAGGCCGAGGTCGCGCGCGACCGAGACGATCGTGCGGCGCAGCACGAATTGCGGCTCCACCAGCAAAAGGATGGGCAGGGAGGGTGGACGGGTCATGCGTCTTTGTCTTTGCCGGCAATGGTTTCGTTGGCCAGGGTGCCCAGCGCCCGCAGCACGGCCCGCTCGGTCACGGTGAGGCTGCGGGGTTTGGTGTCGATGATGCAGAGCGTGCCCAGGCGTTCGCCGGTCGGCGCGCACAGCGGGGCGCCGGCGTAGAAGCGGATGTGCGGGGCCTGGGTCACCAGGGGATTGTCGGCAAAACGCGCGTCGAGGTTCGCATCTTCCACCACGAACAGGTCCGGCTGCAGGATGGCGTGAGCACAAAAAGACACATCGCGGCTGGTTTCGGGCACGTCGAGTCCGACGCGCGACTTGAACCATTGCCGCTGGTCGTCGATGAGGCTCATGAGGGCGATCGGGGCGTCCAGCTGTTCGGCGGCGAACCGCACGAACCGGTCGAAGCGCTCCTCCGGGGGCGTGTCGAGCAGCATCAGTTCCTGCAGCGCGCGCAGGCGCTGCGCTTCGTTCTCGGGGGTCCTGGCTGGGGTCATGGGGGGTGGGTCCTTGGGAGAAGGGTGGGGTGCGTCAGCCGAGCAGGTAGGCCATCTGGCCCAGATCGACCACGACCATGCTGGCGCTGGCGCCGCCGCGCTGGTGTGTGACCATGCGGAACTCGCCCACCGAGCCGAGCCGCATCGCGCGCACGTCGGCGCGGTGGGCCGGCAGCCAGTCGCACAGTTTGGCAATCGCGATGCCCACGGTCGCGTGATCCGCCGGGTCGGGTTGCAGCAGGATGGCCATGCGCGGCGGCTCGGCGCCGGGCCGGCCGTTGAGAGAAGGCATGCACGCCACTTTCAGCGTCGTGCCGCGCCAGTCCATCACGGCGGTCCGGCCCCGGACCAGTTCGTCGATGACCAGCTGCGGCAGGTCGACGACGCCGACCACCTGGTCCACCGGCGAGGCATAGAGCGCGTCGGCCTCGAACACCAGAAAGTGGCCGCCGGCCTGGTCCGTGTCGGCCTGCGCATCCGTCGGCGCACCGCCGGCACCCTCGGCCCCGTCCACCGGCGCAGCCGCGGGCGCCACTTCGCTCACGGCCGCCTCGGGCACGGCTTCGAACAGCTTGCCGATGTCCAGCACCCGCAGCGTGCCCAGGCCGGCCACCAGGGCCAGGCCCTTGAGCAGCGGATCGCCGGGGGTGGGCGCCAGGTCGGCCTCGGCCAGGTCGGCCAGTTGCCTGCAGGTGTCCGCCGTGAGGCCGATCCACTGCCCCTGGCTTTCCAGCACGGCCACCCAGGGGCGCAGCGCGGCACCGGCGCGGGCGGGGCCGGCGGCCACGTCCACCAGCGGCAGCTTGCGGCCGCGCAGCGTGCTGATGGCCACCGTGAAGTGGCCGGGGGGCACGTTCAGTTCGATGCGCGGCACTGGCACCACCGTGTGGATGGCGCGCGCCGGCACGGCCCACAGGTCGTCGCCCACGGCGAAGACCGCATGCCGCTCGGCCAGCGCCTGGTGGTCCGGGGGGCGGGCCGCCGACGGCGCGGCGGCGGCCGCAGGGGCCGGGTCCATGGCCAGCGCAGGGTCGTCGCACCACACCTGGCACAGGGCCATGAGGCGTTCGACCTCCAGCACCGACAGGATCGGCGCGCCGGCCGAGGCGGGCACGACCGACTGGAACAATTCCTCCTGGCCGCCGTCGTGGTGCACGCGCACGATGGCCTGCGGATCGACGGGCTTCACGCCCAGGACCTCGTCCACCCGCACCCCGATCCGCGCCGGGCCCGCGTGCAGCACCAGCACCCGTTGCGGCGCGCCGCCGGCGGGCGAGGCTGCGATGGGCAGCCAGCGCTCCAGCGACACCACCGGCACCGGCCGGCCCTCCAGGTCGATCATGCCGGCCAGGGCGCCCTGGCGGCGGGGCAGGGCCGCCAGGCCCTGCGGCGGGATGGCGATCGCGCGCTCCACATGCACCGCCGCGATGGCGATATGGCAATCGCCCACGCGCACCCGCACATGCGCCTGCGCGCGCGGGGGGGCGTCGGCCCCGGCCTCGGCCGCCGCAGGCGTGGAGGGGCTGCCCGGTGGGGTCATGCGCCCGTGCGCCCGGAGCTGGCGCCTTGCAGCTTGTCCAGCAGCACGACGACGTCCTGGGTGGAGGTTTCCTGCGCCAGCATGGCGTTGCGGATCTCGCCGATGGACTGGCTGGTGCTGTCCACCGCGGCCAGGATGCGGCTGAAGGCCGCGCCCACCTCTTCGGACAGGCGCCCGCCCTCGGCCACGCGGGCCACGCTGCTGCCCACGAGCTTGGAGATTTCCTGCGCGGCAAGCGCCGACTTTTCCGCCAGCTTTCGCACCTCGTCGGCCACCACGGAAAAGCCGATGCCGTGCGGCCCGGCGCGCGCGGCCTCGATGGCGGCATTGAAGGCCAGCAGATGCGTCTGGCTGGAGATCTCGCCAATGGTGGCCACGATGTCGCGGATGTCGGCGGACGACTGCTCGATGGCGGCGATGGCCTCGCGCGAGCGCGCCAGCACCTGGTGGCCCTGGCCGGCCTCGCGCTGGGTCTGGGTGGCCAGGTCGGCCGAGCGCTCGGAGTTGCGCGCCACCTGCTGGATCGAGTCCGAGATGGTGTGCAGCACGGCGCCGATGTCCCGCACCTTCTGCGACACGGCGGTCTCGCGTTCGACCTGCTCGGTCACGTTGACCGCGAACTTCACCACCTTGTACACGCGGCCTTCCACGTCGAAGATGGGGTTGTAGGTCGCCTGGATCCAGATGCCGGCGTCGTGCTTGCCGATGCGCCGGTAGCGCGCGCTCTGGAACTTGCCTTCCCCCAGGTCCGCCCAGAAGTCGCGGTAGGTCTGCGTCTTCACGAAATCGGGGTCGCAGAACATGCTGTGGTGCTTGCCGCGGATCTCCTCGAGCGTGTAGCCCATGGTGCGCAGGAAGTTCGGGTTGGCGGTGAGGATGCGGCCATCCACGCCGAACTCGATCACCGCCTGCGACAGGCCGATGGCATCGAGCTTGCCCTTGGTCTCCGCGGACTGGCGGGTTTCCTCGGAGATGTCGGTGGCGAACTTCACCACCTTGTAGGGCTTGCCGGAGGAGTCGAGGATGGGGTTGTACGACGCCTGGATCCACACGTCCGAGCCGTCCTTGGCCACGCGGCGGTAGCGTCCGGCATCGAATTCGCCGCGGGCCAGCCGCTCCCACAGCCGCGCGTAGTCCGCCGAGCGCACCACCTCGGGCGTGCAGAACATGCGGTGGTGCTGGCCGACGACCTCGTCTTCGGTGTAGCCGAACACCTTCAGGAAATTGGGGTTGGCGTGCAGCACCTTGCCGGTCAGGTCGAACTCGATCATGGCCTGCACCCGGTTCATCGCGGCGATCTTGCCCTCGAAGTCGGCCTGGGCCTGGCGCGCCTGGGTCACGTCGGTGGCCAGCTTGACGACGCCCACGGGCCGCCCGGCGCTGTCGAAAATGGGGTTGTAGGAGGCCTGCAGCCACACCGGCTCGGCCGTCCGGGTCAGGCGCTGGAACACGCCTTCGACGATCTCGCCGGCGGCCAGGCGCTCCCACATGGCACCGTAGGCCGCGCTGGCCGCCACCTCGGGCGGGCAGAAGATGCGGTGGTGCTGCCCGACGATGTCCTCGAGGGCGTAGCCCATGCGGGCCAGGAACAGGGGGTTGGCGTGCTGGACCTTGCCGGCCAGGTCGAATTCGATGGTGCATTGCACCCGTTCCAGCGCGGCCAGCAGGCCCGTGGTGCGTGCGCGTTCCAGCTCGGACGCGGCAAGGGGGTCTGTGAAGGCGTTCATGGTCGCAAAGTCCTGGTGGGCGGCATCAAGGGGTTATCGGCCACTGCAGCCCCAGGCTTGAATGCCGGGCCCGCTGGAAAACCGGCGAGGCGTAATGTGATGGTTTGAAGTCGCTCCCGCCGCCGATGTCGCAATAGACCCGCGCCGACGCGGGGCCTTTGGGAATCTTGACGGCCCTGCGGGCGTCGCGCAAGCCCGCGGCGGCCGAAACCGGGGGTTTTTTTGCCCGCCGTCGCCGCCCGGCGCCGGGGCGCGGGGCGGCTTTCACCCCTTGTCAGGCCATGGTGCGGCGCAGCCAGTCGGTGAAGGCCGCGCACTCCCAGCGGTCCATGGTGCCGGTGCGCCAGCACAGGTAGTGGGCGTGCGGGCTGGGCGCCTCGCCGGGAAAGAGCCGCACCAGGGTGCCGTTTTCCAGCCAGGGCGCGCCCAGCTTGAGCCGCACCAGCGCCACGCCCATGCCGGCCGCGGCGGCGTCGCACATCAGGCCGATGTCGTTGAACTGCGAGCCCTCGCTGGGCTCGGCCCAGTCCAGGCCGCTGGCGCCGAACCAGGTGCGCCAGGGCTCCAGCGGGCTGCGCAGCAGGGCCAGGCCCTCCAGGTCCTCGGGCCGCTCGAAGGGGCCGTGCTCGCGCACGAAGGCGGGCGAGGCGAGCGGCGTGACCCGGTCGCGCGCCAGCTCCACGTGCTCCAGGTCGGCATAGTGCCCCGGGCCGAAGCGCACGATCAGGTCGGCATCCTCGGCCACCACGTCCAGCAGCGGAATGGACACCTGCAGCGCCAGGTCGATCTCGGGATAGGCCTCGGTGAACTGGCGCAGGCGCGGGATCAGGATGGCGCGGGCGAAGGTCGGCGTCACCGCCAGCTTGAGCCGCCGCTTGCCCGGCGCCGTGGCCGCGCCCGGAAAGCGCTGCAGCGCGCCCAGGCCCTGGCGCACATGGGCCAGGTAGGCGCTGCCTTCGGTGGTGAGCGAGAAATCGGCGCGGCCGAACAGCCGCACGCCCAGGATCTGCTCGAGCTGGCGCACGCGGTGGCTGACGGCGCTGGGCGTCACGCACAGCTCGTCGGCGGACTGCGTCACGCTGCGCAGGCGGGCCAGGGCCTCGAAGGTCAGCAGGCACTGGATGGGCGGGATGCGGGCCGCCACACCAAATTTACGCTCGAGAATATTGCTCAAGATCGGATGAAGTTATGGCGTGCGCGTTGACCAATTGGTAGTGCCGTTCTTCCACGACTTTCACACTTCCATCCATCACCGTCAGTTCAAACATGGCAATTCGTTCGTCGGTCATGAACTGTGCGGACACTGGCCTGCAAATCAAACCAGGAAAAGCTTGGGCACATAGCGCAATGTCTTGCTGAGTCTGCACTACGCCATGCTTGTCAGACCCGCCTTTGGCTTGTACTGGAACCACAAATTGCTTGCCGTGCTTGTCTAAGCCGACATAGATCTCATCAATCTCGATCTGCCCTATCCCCTTGACTGTTGTGCGCAAATGATTCTGAAGAGAGTAGGCCGATATACCAAGAAATACGTCTATCAATCGGTTGTAACGGACTTTGGCAAGCAAGGCTTGCTCATCGCCGAGTGCATACGCGCCTATGATTTCCGGCGTCGAATCCGGAATTTTGATTGTGAGTAAGTCGTCTCGGGGTATTATTCGATTGCGTTGCGCAAGGCGAAAGCGATACTTGGAGCGTCCCGCTCCCTCAATGATCCACTCAAGTCCTAGTTTCGCAGACTCAAGAATTCCATTCGGGAGTTCGTTTCTATAGCGAAAAGAATAGATCAAATCGCCTACATTCTTTGGCAATCGCAGTCCCAGTTCCGTTGCTACTGCCACAAGCTCTTCTCGTGTGAATTCAAAAGAGTCTGCCCCTTCCTCGTAGTGATTCCGGAAAACACGCTCAATGATTGCGGAGTATCGATTGGGGGTTTTTGTAATATTACCTTGCAACGGTTGTGCCTTGAGCTTAGACATATGCCTCTTCAATGCTGCGGGTGAGAACGTCTCGATTGATGGGGTTGCGCTGCCGTTGAGCTATGACATTCCTTGCTACGCCAAAATATCGTGAAGCGTCAAGCATCTGGAAATTCAATAGAGATTCTTTTCCAAGCTGCAAAGATCTTCCTGGCTTGCAAGGGGTTAGGCTCAGCGCGCCTATGATCTCCGCTGCAACTGCTCGCCCTAGCAGTGGCGGAACACTGTTGCCAATTTGTCTGAAACCATGCCACTTTGTCGCGTGAAAGCGAAACCAATCAGGATAAGAATGCAAACGCGCAGCCTCTCGAACGGTAATCACTCTAGGCAATATTGGATGAATTGGCCTCGGAGACGTAAAAGCACCACGTGCGCTATCGGTTCCAGCGCGTAAGGTATTACATAGTCCATCAGGGTGGAGTTTTTTAAAGCGGCTGATTGGTTCTGTCTCTCCTGGCGCAGTCGCCAAAAAGCGTTCTTTTGAGAGGTCGGTATGACTTGTTCGTAGACTGCTCGTCAATCGATTCTTTGGAAATTCTCGCGGATAGCTGAAGTCTGCGGCATCAACTTCTAAACACCTCAAACGTCGTGCGTAAGCGGGGCGCGTATTCCATCGGACGGATATCGAATCACCTTTCTCTAGTTGCGCGAATTCATCAGCGTTTGGCAGGTCACTGATTGCATCCCACACTGTTGCGCGCAACTTGGAAGCCTTTGGATAATGCGGAAGCTGCTGATCTGATCGAGCCCCCAGAAGAAATAGCCGCTTCCGATCTTGTGGAACTCCGAAGTCTGCGGCGTTCAGCACTTGATAAGGCAGTAAGACTTTATATCCTGCGCTTGCAAGCTCATCGATGAGTTCTTGAAGAAAACGCACGTGTTTGCCTAAGGTCAAACCTCTGACGTTCTCGAATACGAAATATTTTGGATTGAGCTCTCGAACAAGTCGCACATAGTGAAAAACCAATTGATTGCGCGAGTCATCCAGGGCACGCTTTCCGATCATGGAGAAGCCTTGGCAAGGGGCGCCGCCAAAAACTACATCAATATCAATTTTTCCAAGGCTGGCAATCTGTCGGATGTCTTCCCCTGACAAGTCGACGACCGAGGCACAGATGGCTTTTGAATGCGGAAAGTTGTATTCGTGAGTAGCGCAGTGAATGGGATCAATCTCCACTGCTGCTGCCACATCAAATCCTGCCTGCTCAAACCCCAGTGAAAGGCCCCCTGCACCAGCAAAGAGGTCTACTCCGACGGGGCGCGAAGTAGCTTTAATGGAGGATTGCATAAGCGGTCGTGGTTTGAGTGAACATGAGAGGCGTGTGAACTTCTAGATGTCCGCTGGCTGCTTGTCAGCGGAAGATCACCGTCTTGTGGCCGTTGAGCAGCACGCGGTGCTCGGTGTGCCACTTGACGGCGCGGGCCAGCACCTGGCTTTCGGTGTCGCGGCCCATGGCGGTGAGGTCTTCCACCGTCTTGCCGTGGTCCGCGCGGGCCACGTCCTGCTCGATGATCGGGCCCTCGTCCAGGTCGGCCGTCACGTAGTGGGCGGTGGCGCCGATCAGCTTCACGCCGCGGTCGTGCGCCTGGTAGTAGGGCTTGGCGCCCTTGAAGCTGGGCAGGAAGCTGTGGTGGATGTTGATGGCCCGGCCTTCCAGCTTGCGGCACAGGTCGTCCGACAGCACCTGCATGTAGCGCGCCAGCACCACCAGTTCGGCCCCCTCGGATTCGATGATCTCGAACTGCCGAGCCTCGGCCTGCGCCTTGGTGGCGGCCGTGACGGGGATGTGGTGGAACGGCACGTTGTAGCTGGCCGCCAGCTGGTAGAAATCGCGGTGGTTGCTGATGATGGCCGCGATGTGCACCGGCAGCAGGCCCGACTTCCAGCGAAACAGCAGGTCGTTCAGGCAGTGGCCTTCGCGGCTGACCATGATGACGGTCTTCATCGGCTCGGACACCGGGTGCAGCTGCCAGTGCATGCCGTGCGGGCCGGCGAAGGCGGCCAGCTGCGTCTTGAGCGCGGCGTGGTCGTGCGCCCCGCAGGCGAACTGCACGCGCATGAAAAACAGCCCGGTGGCGTGGTCGTTGTATTGGGCGGCCTCTTCGATGTTGCCGCCATGCTCCAGCAGGAAGCCGGACACCGCATGCACCAGCCCGAGCTTGTCGGGACAGGACAGGGTAAGGATATAGGCTTGGTTCATAGCGGGGCGATTGTCGCAGCAAGGCCCGGGGCCGTGCCGCGCCGATCGCTCTGGAGGGCCTCGGCTGGCGCGAGAATACGGTCCCATTGGAGGCCGCCCGGAAGGGGCGGTGCGCCCGGCGGGCGAGGCAAAACACAACAAGGACAGTCATGGATGAAGAGGAGGGCCCGGCCCTGACGCAGGTGCCTGGCTGGGCATGGGCCGCCTATGTGGCGGCGGGCGTGGCGTGGGTGGCGGGCGGCGACGCGCTGCTGGCGTGGCTGCTGGGCACGGACGCCGGTGGCGGCACCCATGCCGGCCTGTGGGGCAGCGCCAAGGACATCGCCTTCGTGCTGGCCTCCGCCGCCCTGGCGGTGGCCGGTCTGCGCCGGCTGCAGGCGGCCGATGCCGCCGCGCTGGTGCGCCGGGGCCGCGCCTGGGCGCGGATGGCGCGCGGCGCCGAGCAGCGCCAGCGCCTGGCGACCACGGTGGTGGACAACGCCATCGAGGGCATGGTGGTGACCGATGCGAACAACCGCATTCTCTCGGTGAACGCGGCCTTCACGCGGCTGATGGGCTACACCGAGGCCGAGCTGCTCGGCCAGACGCCGCGCCTGTTCAAGTCCGGCCGGCACGACCGGGCCTTCTACGAGGCCCTGTGGACCGAGCTGTCGCGCACCGGCCGCTGGCAGGGCGAGATCTGGAACCGGCGCAAGAACGGCGAGGTGTTTCCCGAGCGCATGTCGCTCAGCACCGTGCGCGACGGTGCGGGCGTGGTGACGCACTACGTGTGCCTGTTCACCGACATCTCGCAGGAACACACCCAGCGCCAGCGCCTGGCGTTCCTGGCCCATAACGACCCGCTCACCGGCCTGCCCAACCGCACCTGGTTCGCCCAGCGGCTGGAGGAGGCCACGGCCCAGGCCCGCGTCAGCGGCGAGTCCATGGCCGTGCTGCTGCTCAACCTGGACCGCTTCAAGGACGTGAACGACAGCTATGGCCACGCCGTGGGCGACGAGGTGCTGCGCCACATCGCGCGCCGGCTGGAGTCGGCCCTGCGCCCGGGCGACCTGGCCGGGCGCCTGGCGGGCGATGAGGTCGGCGTGCTCGTGCGCAACGCCCCGAGCGAGGAGGAGGCCGCCGCCATCGCGCGCACGCTGATCGCCGCCGTGGCCGAGCCCTGGCGCTCGCCCGAGGGCTTCGAGGTGGTGGCCGGCGCGAGCGTGGGCATCAGCCTGTTCCCGCGCCACGGCGACAGCGCCCAGGCCCTGCTGCAGGGCGCCCACGCCGCCGTGTACGGCGCCAAGGAGCGCGGGCGCGGCGCCTGGTGTTTTTTCAGCGAAACCATGACGCGGGCCGCGCGCGAGCGCCTCGCCCTCGAATCGCGCCTGCGCGCGGCGCTGGCGCTCGGCCACCTGCAGCTGCACTACCAGCCGCAGGTGGACATCGCCACCGGCCGGGTGATCGGCGCCGAGGCGCTGGTGCGCTGGATGGACCCGCAGGAGGGCATGATCTCCCCCGCGCGCTTCATCCCGGTGGCCGAGCATTCCGGCGTGATCGGCCCGCTGGGCGAATGGGTCATGCACGAGGCATGCCGCCAGGGCCAGGCGTGGCGCGAGGCCGGTTTGCCCGGCCTGACCATGGCCGTGAACGTGTCGCCGCGCCAGTTCCACCTCACCGACCTGGCCGGCTGCGCAGCCTCGGCCCTGTCCGCCTCGGGCTACCCGCCCACTTACCTGGAACTGGAGATCACCGAAGGCGCGCTCGCCGAGCGCCCCGAGGAAGCCCGCCAGGTGCTGCTGCGCCTGCGCGGCCTGGGCCTGCGCATGGCCATCGACGACTTCGGCACGGGCTACTCGTCGCTCGCGCACCTCAAGCGCTTTCCCATCGACGTGCTCAAGATCGACCAGGGCTTCATCCGCGACCTGCCCCAGAACACCGACGACATGGCCATCTGCACCGCCATCATCGCCATGGGCCACAGCCTGGGGCTGGCGGTGCTGGCCGAAGGCGTGGAGACGCCCGAGCAACTGGCCTTCCTGCGCGAGCGCGGGTGCGACCGCTACCAGGGCTACCTGTGCCAGCGCCCGCTGCCGGCCGAGGCGTTCACGGCGCTGCTGCACGCGCAGGCGGGCGCATGATTTCAGCGCATGCTATATAAATAATAGCAATACCCCCTAGTGGATCATGCCCTGGGGCCCCTTTTGATGCCTGGCCTGCCGCGCCGTGGCTGCCTGCGCTGCCCCTGGCAGGGCGTCAGGGCCGGGCGCCTTGCGGTGCGCGCAGCGGCGCGCAGGGGTCGCCCGCCGGCAGGGCGGGGGTGTCATGCACCGCGTCGGCGTCGCCCGCCAGGGGCTCGGCCGCCCCCTCGGCCCGCGCCAGCGCCACCTTGGCCGTGAGGCCTGGAAACCAGTGCGTGGGCACGCCCACACCGCGCAGCACGTGGCCGCCGCCGGCCACCAGCACCACCACCTGCCAGGGCCGCCGCGCCGCCGCGGCCACCGCCGCCATGCGCGCATCGCGCGCGATCTGCATGCGCGCCATGCCGGGGATCTGCGCCTCGGGCAGCAGGCCACAGTGCCCCTCGCGCAGGGCGGCCTGCTGGCGCGCCAGGGCCGCGGCGTCCAGGTGCCGGTCCCAGCGCTCGTCCTGCATGGCCGCGCGCAGGTCCGCGCGCGGCAGGTTGCCGCCGCGCACCGGCACGCCGGCCCGCACCGCAGCCATGGCCACCGGCCCGTACTGCGCCCAAGGCCAGGCCGAGGCGTTCCAGCCGAGCGCCTGCTGCACCTGCGCCTCGGACGCCTCGCGGGACAGGCCGTCGGTGGCGCGCCCGCTGTCGGCCATCTCCATCACCAGCGCCGCCAGTTGTCCGCGCCCGGCCAGCCATTGCACGGCCTCGTGCTCCAGCACCTGGTGCGCGGGGGCGTCGTGATGCTCGCCGATCAGCAGCACATCGGCGGGCAGCAGGGACTGGAGCTGGGCGAGCCAGGGCGTGGGTCGGGCGGGTTCGAGGGGCGCCTGTGCGCAGCCGACCACCAGGGCCAGCAGCGGGGCGGCCGCCAGGCGGTGAATGCCCTCGGGCCATCCCAGGCGGCTGAATCGATGGCCTGAATGACTGGGGAGCGGGCGCGGTGGAAGGAAGGAACGGTGCATGCGCGCATGCTAAAGCCATGCCGTGCCCGCAGGCACTGCCGTCAGCCGGGGGCCGCGGCCGCGGTGGAAAAGGTGCTGATGGGACTGGTGCACCCGTCGTAGAGGTCGCCGAACAGTGCCTCCTTCACCGCATGGCCACGGGTTTCGAAGAGCATGAGATTCTCATTGGGGCGGTAATGGGACTGGCCGTCCAGGTTGTACGAGCCTGTCATGACGATGCTGGAGCCGTCCCGCCGCTCCAGGATGTAGTTCTTGGCATGGCCCACCGCCGGCTTGAAGCCTTGCGCTGACGCGAGGGCGTCAGCCCGGCGCGAAGTGCCTCAGGCGCAGGGTGCCCATGGAGGAAGAAATCGGGTGGGCGAAGCACTTGCGGGCGGCGCGTTCCAGAGCCGCGCGGTTGACCGCGTTGGTCTGCAGCTTGTTGTCGTTGTAGGAAGGGACGAACGAAAAGTCCTTGTCGTGCTGCTTTCTCGCGAGCGATTCCAGGATTGCGAACATCACCCCGGACGTCTTCGCGGCGCGGAAAAGACGGCCGCGCGGGCTGGCAAGCCTCGCAAGTCTTCTGGCCGGAACGGGGAAGAAGCTACTGCGACGACAGACTTTGACATCGGTGGTCCTGGCCGTATGGCTGGTATCGCGTTTCGCTTTGGAATCTGCCCTTCGCGCCAGAGACGCTGTCTTCGGAATAGGAGAGACGATTGCTCAGCCTTGGAACCAACATGCATGTCACCGCAGAGGAGTTAAAGAATGCACATATCGGATGCAGCCAATAGATCGACATGCAGCCATACCAATGTGCCACAGAAGCAGTTTCCTACGCCCGAGTTCCAGAAGCCTCCCGCGCTGGGCCACCATGCCCTGGGACCGCGTTCCAAGTCGGCCCACATATCGCCAAGAAATTCGCGTCTCGATCTTTCCAGCGCTCTCCCAGGATTGGGTAGCACTGCTTCTACCTGTGCTGTATCGGGCTCGTCCGCCATCGGATCCTTCACGGACGAGGTCCGTGCAGAACTTGCTCGCCATTGGCCGTCGCGGTACGTCCACTTCGACGCCAGCGCCTTCGTACTGAACACCATTCCGTCGAGTGAGGACCGCCAGAAGAAGCTGATACGGATGACCATCGATTCCGCCAAGCGGTTTGCCATCCTCACTTCTTTCAACGTCAATCCCACCAAGGACCATGAGCCGGGGCATGTGTCCGCAACCACGTTTGCAATGTTGGAATCGTTGGCCAAAAAGCAGCACGACAGCTATTTCAAATTCGTATTCCTCTACAACGACAACAAACTTCAGAGGAATGCTTTGGTATCCGCGATCGTCGGCCAGAACGTGACGGCGAACATGTCGCTCAAGTCCAAGAGCCAAATCCCAGGCACCATCACATGGCCAGCGGTGGTCGAGAGCTATAACCGTCAGCAATGTGTTGAGGAACTGCGCATAGGCCATGTGAAATGCGGCATCTACTTCGTAGCAGCAAAGGCGAAGGGTGCCGCTGGGTCTCACCACAACAAGTTCTGCATCAACGACCAAGGTGTGGCCGCGACGATGGGCGCCAGCATCGCCAACAAGACCAAGGGTGGTTGGATGGACGGCGGCTGCATTGCCATCAGCGCTGAATTGGCATCCAGTCAACGTCACTATTTCCTAGATGAATTGATTGGCGGGCACGCAGTTCAATGCGCGCAACTGCAGATGGATGGGGGCACTCCCTCCATGGCGCCGGTACAAGACTTAACGGCCTTGCAGGCACTGGCGGACATAGAAGTCCGCTCACCGCTCGATATGGGCGTTCCAGGAGCAGAGGCCACGCTGGCACGTTTTCAAAACGCCTTGAACGGAGCCGGCGTTCTTTTGAAAGGAGGCCGGCACAAGGTCCTGTGGGTCCAGAACCCGTCGGACGGCTACAAGAACATGTTCTCCACGGGTGGACACATCGAAGGCAAACCCATCGGGCGAGCAATCGCCAGCATCTTTCGGAGCGCCGTGGCAGGTGAAAGCATCGACATCGTGGGCAAGAAAATAGGCACCGAGGCCCTGGCAATGATCAAAGAGGCGTTGTCGAAGGGCTGTCACGTCAATGTTCTCGTCGATCATTCTTCAAGGAGTTGGGTCGAATATGCAGCGCGGCATTTCTATGCCGAGAAGACCGCCAAATCACGCGGCTCGCTGACGGTCAGGCATTACGAGCCCAGTGCACGGCTGGCACGTGAGCACCACCTTGACACCGAGCATGAACAAGTCCTCCATGCGAAGAACTATGTACTGACAAGGAATGACGGCTCCTATGTCTTGATGACGGGCTCCTACAACCTGGACGGCCAGTCCCACTACCGCTCCAATGAGAATCTCATGGTGTTTGAGAGCACCGATGCGGATCTGCGCAAATCGCTGTTTGATGATCTTTACTACGGTAGCAACAGCACGATAAGCCACTACCCGGCGCAGGCAGCGCATAGGCGAAGTGGTGTTAGACCGATGGCCTCATGACCCGACGCCCGGCCGGAGAACTACTTGCGCCAAACCAGATCTGCATTGCAGACCCTGGACTTCGCCCAAAGAGCGATAGCTTCTTGTGGCGAGGGTTGGTTTTGCGTCACGCAACATATGCTCAGAGGACACTCGCCAAGTTGGGCATTTCATCATCATTGAGGAGAATGCAGTGATACCGAGCCAACCACCTACTCGTCGCGCGGCCACCGATCCTGGTTCGTCGCGCACGTCTGCCAAGACAGATGACCATAATGCGGCGGCGGCCTCTTCCGCCAGCGTTTCCAGCCGCTCCACGGGCTTGGCGGACCCTTCGCTCGAATCGCTAGGCAGACCCCCGAAACCGGATGCACGAGAGGGCGCAACCAGCCAGGAATCTTCCTGCGCCGAGCCCAGCCGCATAGACATTCGGGTGCGCAGTGAACTGCATGCTGAGAGACACCGTGTGGGCTGGACGCAAGCCACTGAAACGACCGAAAGACTCGGGCACAAGATTCAGTCGATCCTGGGATTGCGGAACTCAAACGCCCGGACCCAAGCCTTTATCGAGTTCATGGCAAGCGGTAGAGGGCAGCCTGATGCCACCATGCTGGATCTGGGCGATGGCTGGACGAGGGCCACGCGCCGCGTGGGCGGCAAGACGGCGTGCATCGACTTTCTCACCGATGGCAGTGGGGCTGTGGTGGATGCGCGGTATCCGGGCCAGCGCCCATCGCTGCCGCTGGGCAAGGAAAGGGATGCTTTTCGCACGGCGCTCCAAGAAGTGAAATCGGTAGGCGTAGAAGCGTTGCGCAAGGTGCCCGTGTATTACGTGAATAGAAATACGCGAGGCTACGCGCTTCCTACGCACGGCTATGTCGTTGCAGGAGATCCAGGCAAAGGGCGCAAAAGTGGCGCCATTTTGTATGGGGTCGGAGGTGACCCGAAACGCGGACCAGTGATCCTGGATGACAGCATGCTGAAACGTCTCCTTGACAAGTCAGGAGGCAAAGGATCAGACAAATTACCCGAGGCTGCGCGCGCTGCTATTTCCAGATTGGCGGGTGAAAGTTTTGCTAGCCGGGAGGATTTCTATGCCGCTTATAGCCGCACGCGCGGAGATTTGTCCGATCCCGCATCACTCCATGAAGAAATATCTTCCATCTATCGTCTATTGCCAATGTCAACCATGGAGCTTTGGCCCAAAAAAGCGGACGATTACAGGGTGGCGAAGCCTGCTGCGCCAGAGAGAGATCTCCGCGCCTTTGAAAATCTGCCCAAGGACATTGGGCATAAGGTCAGTTTGCGGCAGATATCCGATGTGGACAGCACCGCTCTGCTCGAGGCCAGGCAACAGTTCGATCTCCACCGGCTGTACCAAGATGAGTTGCTGGGTCGAAACGGAACAGGCGTTCCCTCCGAGCTTTTCCCTCCTCTTGCAGATGTCGAACGCCGAAGTTCCTTGAGTGTTGCAACCCCGCGATTCCAGCGGCTTCCCCCGCACACCTCTGACAAGGTCGGCAATTGCAACACGGGCGCTGCATCGCTGCTTCAGAGGGCCATCGACAACAATCAAAGGCCAGGCACATCGGCTTCGCAAAAAGTAACCGCTGCTAGCATTTTCGGTGTGGGATCGGGGCATCGAGTGGCGCTTTGGGACCCGTTAAGGCACCGTGAAAGTGCGGCGGACCGTTTACCAACGCAGCGGGAGGCAGACCGCCACGCTGTGGACCGCTCAATGTCCTGAAACCGCCCTGAACTTCCGGCACGGGCGGCCCAGCGCCGACGATCACACCTCAGTGACGAACTGCTCGCGCGGACGGCGCACCTTGGGCAGCGGGGCCAGCCAGTCCTGGTCGGCCTGGCGGTAGCCCAGCGGCACGATCGCCACGCTGCGCAGTCCGCGGGCGCGCAGGCCCAGGAGGGTGTCGAGCGCGTCGGGGTCGAAGCCTTCCATCGGGGTGCTGTCCACCGCCTCGTAGGCCGCGGCCATGAGCGCGGCGGACAGGGCGATGTAGGCCTGACGGGCGGCGTGCTGGAAGTTCACCTCGGCGCCGCGCTGCGGGTAGGTGCCCAGCAGCATGTTGCGGTAGTTCTCCCAGCCTTCGTTCTTGAAGCCGCGCACCGCGTTGGTGTAGTCGAACATGGCGTTGATGCGCTCGGGCGTGTAGTCGTCCCACGCGGCGAACACCAGCAGGTGCGAGCCGTCCGTGATCTGCGCCTGGTTCCACGCGATGGCCTGGATGCGCTGGCGCACCTCGGGCTGGGTGACGAGCAGCACCTCGAACGGCTGCAGCCCGCTGGAGGTGGGCGCGAGCCGCGCGGCTTCGAGGATGCGCTCGACCTTCTCCTCGGGCACCTGGCGGGCCGGGTCCATCTTCTTGGTGGCGTAGCGCCACTGCAGGCGCTCGATCAGCGGGGTGGCATCGGGCCCGTGGATGGCGGTTTCGAGTTCGGCGGCCAGTTCGGCGGTGGGGGACATGGTGGATTCCTGAAAAGAGAGGGTGGGATGAAGGGATGGGCGGGCGTGCCACCGGGAACCGGGGCACGTTGCCTGGAATATGGCGCCAACGGCCAGGGCGCATAAGCCCCGGCGCGGGAATCACAGCGTTTCGATCCAGGAAACAAAAAACCGCGGCAGCGCGCGCGCCGGCCGCCCAGAGGGGCCGCCATCGCGCGGCCCTGCCGTGCATACACCCAGGCACTTTCACCCTCTGAAAAACCCTCGTCGTCCTCGTTGACATTGGGCAAGCCGGACGGCGGGCCACCGGAGTAAAACGGGGGCCTTGTGCACCGTGGAAGCCCCAGCGACATGCAACGCGACCCCTTCACCCCCGTGGCGTCCGACGCCACTCCCGTGCAGCCCATCAGCCTCGACGTGCTGCGCGAAAAGTACCTCAAGCCCGGCGAGACGGAGGTGCAGGACCTCTACCGCCGCGTGGCGCGGGCCCTGGCCTCGGTGGAGCCCGCCTCCGAGCGCGCGGCGCACGAGGCGCGCTTTCTCGCCAACCTGCGCGCGGGCGCTATCGGGGCGGGCCGCATCATGAGCGCCGCCGGCACCGACATCCAGGCGACGCTCATCAACTGCTTCGTGCAGCCCGTGGGCGACTGCATCCAGGGCATGGACGACGGCGGCTATCCCGGCATCTACGAGGCCCTGCGCGAGGCCGCCGAGACCATGCGGCGCGGCGGCGGCGTGGGCTACGACTTTTCGCGCATCCGGCCCAAGGGCGCGCAGGTCAAGGGCACGGCCTCGCTGGCCTCGGGGCCGTGCAGCTACATCAACGTGTTCGACCAGTCGTGCTCCACGGTGGAGAGCGCCGGCGCGCGGCGCGGCGCGCAGATGGGCGTGCTGCGCATCGACCACCCCGACGTGCTCGAATTCATCACCGCCAAGCGCACCCCCGGGCGGTGGAACAACTTCAACGTGTCGGTCGGCGTGACCGATGCCTTCGTGCAGGCCGTGGCCGATGGCCAGCCGTGGGACCTGGTGCACCCCGCGCGCCCCGGCGCCGCGCTGCTGGCGCAGGGCGCGGTGCAGCGCACCGACGGCCAGTGGGTCTACCGCACCGTGCCGGCCCGCGACCTGTGGGACACCATCATGCGGTCGGCCTACGACTTCGCCGAGCCGGGCATCCTGTTCCTCGATGCGATCAACCGCGACAACAACCTGCATTACTGCGAGGCGATCGCGGCGACGAATCCTTGCGTCACGGCCGACACCTGGGTGCTGACGGCGGAGGGCCCGGCGCAGGTGGCCGACCTCATCGGGCGGCGGTTCGGCGCGGTGGTGGACGGCCGGGTCTTCTGCACGGAAAGCGAAGGATTTTTCAAGACCGGCCACAAGCCCGTGATCGCCCTGCGCACGCGCGAAGGCCACACGCTGCGCCTCACGCCCGACCACCGCGTGCGCCGCGTGGCGCGGCAGACCCGCTACGCCCAGTCCCTGGAGTGGACGGCGGCCGGCGACCTGCAGCCGGGCGACCAGATCGTGCTGCACGACCACCGCGCGCTTGGCGGATGGGATGGCGCGGGCACCGAGGCCGAGGGCTACCTGCTCGGCCTGCTCGTGGGCGACGGCACCTTGAAGGCCGACAAGGCCGTGATCTCGGTCTGGGCACCCGAATTGCGGCAGGTGGGCAACGGCACCGTGGCCTATGCCGCCACCGGCCCGGCAGGCATCGTGCAGGCGGCCGAAGCCGCCGCGGCCACGTTGCCCCACCGGTCGGATTTCAGCGGGTTCCAGCGCCCCGTCGGCACGCGCGGGGAGGCCCGCATGGCCAGCGCCGCGCTGTGGCGACTGGCGCACGCCATGGGCCTGCGGCCCGGCCACAAGACGATCACGCCGGCCATGGAATGCGGCTCCTCCGCCTTCGCCGCCGGCCTGCTGCGTGGTTTGTTCGATGCCGACGGTTCGGTGCAGGGCGCCCAGGACAAGGGCGTGAGCGTGCGCCTGTCGCAAAGCGATGCCGAACTGCTGCGCACCGTGCAGCGCATGCTGCTGCGCTTCGGCATCGCTTCCACGCTGTACACCGACCGCCGCCCCGCGCAGCACTCTGTGTTGCCCGACGGGCGTGGCGGCACCCGGGCCTACCCCACGCAGGCGCAGCACGAACTGGTGGTGTCCGGCGACAACCTGCAGGTGTATGCCGATCGCATCGGCTTTGCCGACACCGCCAAGGCCGCTCGCCTGGAGTCCGCCCTGGCGGGCTACCAGCGCCGGCTGAACCGTGAGCGCTTCACCGCCACCGTGGATTGCATCGCGGCCGATGGGTGCGAGGACGTGTACGACGTCACCGTGGCCGACTGCCACGCGTTCGACGCGAATGGCCTGTATGTGCACAACTGCGGCGAGCAACCGCTGCCGCCCTACGGCTGCTGCGACCTGGGGCCCATCATCCTCACGCGCTTCGTGCGCAACCCGTTCGGGCTGGCGGGCGCGCCGGCCTTCGATTTCGAGGCCTTCGAGCAGAGCGTCGCCACGCAGGTGCGCGCGCTCGACAACGTGCTGGACGTGACCTTCTGGCCGCTGCAGGCGCAGCGCGCGGAGTCGGCCGCCAAGCGGCGCATTGGTGTGGGTTTTACCGGCATGGGCAACGCGCTGGCCATGCTGTGCCTGCGCTACGACCGCGAAGCGGGCCGCGCCATGGCCGCGCAGATCGCCGAGCGCCTGCGCGATGCGGCCTATGCCGCATCGGTGGCGCTGGCGCGCGAGAAAGGGGCGTTCCCGAAGTTCGATGCGGCCGGCTACCTGGCGCCCGGCACCTTCGCCAGCCGGCTGCCGCAGGCGCTGCAGGCGCAGATCCGCGAGCATGGCATCCGCAACAGCCACCTGCTGTCGATCGCGCCCACGGGTACGGTGAGCCTGGCCTTCGCCGACAACGCCTCCAACGGCATCGAGCCGCCGTTCTCGTGGACCTACAAGCGCAGGAAGCGCGAGGGCGACGGCCGCATGAGCGAATACGCGGTGGAAGACCACGCCTGGCGGCTGTACCGCGAGCTGGGCGGCGATGTGAACGCGCTGCCCGACTACTTCGTGAGCGCGCTGTCCATGCCCGCCGCCGACCACATCGCCATGATGGAGGCGGTGCAGCCCTTCGTGGACACGGCGATCTCCAAGACGGTGAACGTGCCGGCCGACTACCCGTACGAGGACTTCAAGGGCCTGTACCTCGCCGCCTGGCGCGCGCGCCTCAAGGGGCTGGCCACCTACCGGCCCAACACCATCCTGGGCGCCGTGCTGGAAACGCATGCGCCCGAGGCCGCGCCGGCGTCGGCCACTCCCGTCGCGACACCCGCATCGGCCGCAGCCCCCATCGACCCGATGCGCACCGTGATCGAAAGCCGACCCAAGGGCGCCCTGCCGGCCGTTGCGGAGAAGGTGGAGTACTGGACGCAGGAGGGCCACAAGACGCTGTACCTGGTGGTGTCGTTCCTGCCGGTGCCGAATGCCGGCGGCACGGGCACGGTGGACCGCGCCATCGAGTTCTTCATGCCCGTGGGGCAGAGCGGCGAATCGCAGCAGTGGATCACCTCCAGCATGCGCATGCTCTCGCTGGCCGCGCGCGGCGGCTTCCTGGAGCGCGCCCTGAGCGACATGCGCAAGGTGGCGTGGGACCGCGGGCCCGTGCGCCTGGGCACGCGCCAGCGCGAAGACGGCACGCGCGTGCCGCTGTGGCACGACTCTGAAGTGGCCGCCATGGCCTATGCCATCCAGAACATCCTGGCCAGCCGCGTGCCCGACCCGGTGCAGCAGGTGCTGCCGCTGGACGAGCCCGAGGCGCCCATGGGCATGCCGCCCGCGATGGCCGGCAAGAAGTGCCCCGAGTGCGGCGCGCACGCGGTGATCCGCAAGGACGGCTGCGACTACTGCACGCAGTGCGGGCACCTGGGCACGTGCGGTTGAGGGGCGGGTAAGGGGCGGGCAGGGCCGGTGGCCGGCGCGCTAGCGCAGGCCCAGCCGGGTGAGCTTCTTGATCAGCCCGGCGCGCGAGATGCCCAGGCGGCGCGCGGCCTCCGACTGGTTGCCCTGGGTGGCCTCCATCGCTTCCCGCACCATGCGGGTTTCCAGCTCGAAGATGGCCGCATCCAGCGCGCCGACGGGGGCGGCCGCTGCCGCATCGGCCGGGCCCGCATCCGGCAGGTGCGCCAGGTCGCCGCTGGCGAACCGCAACAGGTCGAGGTCGATGCGCAGGTGGCCCGGGGCGATCAGCGCACCGGCCGACTCCACCAGGGCCCGGAGCTGGCGCACGTTGCCCGGCCAGGGCTGCGTGGCCAGCCAGGCCTGGGCGTCGGGCGCGAACAGGGCCTGCGGCGCCACGCGGCGCAGAAAGTGCGCGGCCAGCAGCGGCACGTCCATGCCCCGCTCGGCCAGCGCTGGGATGCGCATCACCACGCCCTTGAGGCGGTAGAAGAGGTCCTCGCGAAAGCCGCCGTCCTGGATCATGCCCTCCAGGTCGCGGTGCGTCGCCGACACCACGCGCACGTCGGCCTTCTTCATCTCGCGCCCGCCCACGGGCAGGAAGGTGCCTTCCTGCAGGAAGCGCAGCAGCTTGACCTGCATGGCGGGCGGCATCTCGCCCACTTCGTCCAGGAAGAGCGTGCCGCCGTGCGCGGTTTCCACCAGGCCCGGCTGGTCGCGGTGGGCGCCGGTGAAGCTGCCTTTCAGGTGGCCGAAAAGCTCGCTCTCCAGCAGCTCGCTGGACAGGGCGCCGCAGTGGATGATCGCGAAAGGGCCCTGCCGGCGAGCGCTGCATTGGTGCAGGGCGCGGGCCACCAGCTCCTTGCCCGTGCCGGTGGGCCCGAGCACCATCACGCTCACCGAGGTGCCGGCCACGCGGCGCACCATGGCGCGCAGCTGCTGCGCGGCAGGCGACTGGCCGACGATGCCCAGGTCTTCGCTGCCCTCGCGTGCGCGCAACTCCCGCAGCTCTTCGTCCAGGCGGGATTTGTGCATGGCGCGCGAGACGACGAAGCGCAGCATGTCCGGGTCGATGGGCTTGGTGAGGAAGTCCCACGCGCCTTTCTCGGCTGCGCGCAGGGCGAGTTCCCGGTCGCCGTGGCCGCTCAGGACCACCACGACCGAGCCCGCGAACTGCCCGATCAGCTCCAGGCCGGCTTCGGGGTCCATGCTGGGCGGCATGGCGAGGTCGAGCAGCACCACGTGGGCGCGGTCCTGTCCGAAGGCCCAGGCCGCCTCTTCGCCGCTGCCGGCCACGGTGACCCGGTGGCCCAGTTCGCGCAAGAAGGAGCTGCCCAGCCGCTGGTAGGCGGGCTCGTCGTCCACCAGCAGGATGTGGCCCAGGGAGGGAGAAGCGGTCATGGTTGGTGGGGAGGAAAGGTCAGGGTGAAGCAGGTGCGCCAGGGTGGGCGCTCGGTCAGTGCGGCCGTGCCGCCGTGCGCGGCCATGATGCGCGCGACGATGGCCAGGCCCAGCCCGGTGCCGCCCGGGCTGCGCGAGGCGAAGGGCTGGAACAGCCGCTCGCGCAGCTCGGCGGGAATGCCGGGCCCGTCGTCGCAGACATGCAGCCGCAGGCCGTCCTCGCCCAGCTCGGCATCCACGTGCACCCGCCGCTGGCCTGCGGCGGCCTGGGCGTTGGTGAGGAGGTTGGCCAGCACCTGGTCCAGCCGCGCGGGGTCGGCGTGTACGGGGCAGGGCCCGTCCAGCCCGGGCCCCAGTTCCACGGACGGGGCGTGGCGGATCGCCTGGCGCACCTGCTGCGACAGGTCGATGGCCCGCGGCTCGATCTGCCAGGGCTTGGCGTAGTCCAGCAGGTCCTCCGCCAGGCGCGAGATGCGGGCGATCTGCTCCTGCACGTCCTTGCGGACCTCGGCCGGGGAAAAGGCCGTGGCCATGGCGATCACGTTCAGCGGGTTGCGCAGGTCGTGCGCGACCGTGGCCGAGAGCGAGCCCAGTTCGGCCAGGCGGGCCTGTAGCTGCCGCTCGCGCTCGCGCTGCTCTGCGGCCGCGGCGTTTTCCACCTGGCCCGCCGCCTGCACGAGGACGGTGCCGAACAGCTCCGCCAGATGCCGCTGCCCCGGCGGCGCCTGCTCGAACCCGTGCAGCCGGGCCTGCCACTGGGTGCCGTCCTTGCGGCAGTGCACCGTGGGGGTGTGCGGATCGGGGGCGAGCGAGGGGCCCGTGACCACCCGCACGGCCACGCCCATGCGCTGGGACAGCAGCGAGGCGGCGATGGACGAGAGTTCGCCGAGCGATTGGGCCGAGGACAGCGCGCCGCGCCAGGTGCCCAGGTCGTGCGCCGTCGGGGTGCCGCCGGGGTAGACCAGGCGCTCGGCCAGCCGGCGCACCGGCCCGCTCCAGGCCAGGCAGGTGGCGGCCACCACGGCGGAGGTGAGCCAGCGCGACTCCACCGGCAGCAGCAAGGTCAGCGGCACGGCCAGCAGGCCCAGGAACAGCACGATCGCCCAGGCCAGGGCCCGCCGCGCCCAGGCGTTGGCCATGAAGACCCGGTAGCGCAGGATGCCGTAGACCAGGATCAGCGGGTAGGCGGGGAAAGCCAGCACCTGCCAGGGGTACTGGGGAATGCGCAGGGCCGCGAACGCGTAGCCCGAGATGCACATCAGCCCCCAGCCGCACGAGAGGGCCACGGCCGCGATCTGCCGGCGTTCGGTGGCCACCCGCGTCTGCCAGAAGGCCTTGGCCAGCACCAGCAGGCCCGCGCTCGCGCAGGTGGCCCAGACCAGGCTGGTGGTCCATCCGGCCGCATTGGGCACCACCACCCACTGCACGCCGGTGAACGGCGGAAAGTGCTCGAACGCGCCCGGCGGCACCCACCAGGACAGCGCGGTCGCGCCGCACGCCGCGCCGTAGGCCAGCCGCAAGGCCCAGGGCCGCAGCCGCTGGCCCGTGAAGATGGCGCAGAAGTGCAGGAACGCCGCGGACGTGATGGGCACCGTCGCCAGCAGGGCCATGGCGAAGGGCGCGGTGCCGATGCCGGCCCAGTTGGGCAGCTCGTTGCCCACGATCCACAGCCCCACGCCCAGCAGGAAGACGATCAGCAGCCGGGCGCCCGCCACGTGCTGGGCCCACAGCCACAGCACGCCGGACAGGGCCAGGGTCTGAACGAATGCCAGGGCGAGCGCGATGTGAATGGCCATCCGGCACTGTAAACCGTGTCGACAGCGCGCCCGCCGCAGCTGTCTACCGCGTTGACAGGTGGATTGAAAAACCGTTTGAAATCAACGGTCTGTGCGCTGGCACGTGCCCTGCAATACAGAAGGCATGAAGACCGCCACACCCCTCCTTGTGCCCCGCGATGCCGATGCCTATGCAGATGGCCATGCCCCTGCCGAGGCGCCGGTGCCCCTGGACCTGGCCGCACTGCTGGGCGCGACCCAATGGCACCGGCTTTCGCCCGCGATCCGCCGCCGTTTCGCGGCGGGCCATGCGCCGGTGCGCTACAGCGGCGCGCTGGACGTCCGGCGCTCCCGCATGGGCCGGTGCTTTGCCTGGGCCTCGCGCCTGCTGGGCGGGCCGCTGCTGGATGCCGACGAGACCGGCGTGCCCGCCGAGGTGCGGGTGCACTGCGACGCCCGCGGCGGTGTCGTGTGGGAGCGCCACCTTCGCCTGCCGGGGCGGCGCGACGACGCCGTCGTGCGCTCGACCAAGCTGCGCGGCCCGGACGGCGGCCTGCAGGAGCGCACGAGCGGCGGGCTGTCCATGGCGCTCGACGTGGTGGTGGAGGACGGGGCTCTGGTGTTCTACAGCCGCCGCTATTTCCTGGCGCTGGGCGCGTTCTGCGTGCCCATTCCCGATGGGCTCACGCCGGGGCGGTGCCGGGTCGAGCACCGCGACGAAGGGCCGGGCACGTTCCGCTTCACCCTGGACATGGCGCACCCGCTGTGGGGCTGCACGTTTTTTCAAACCGGTGTGTTCACCGATCCCGAGGAGTGATTCCATGGACATCGTTTTCATCGTTCTGACGGTGCAGGCCCTGATGGGGGCGTTCGACAACCTCTGGCACCACGAGTGGTCCGCCCGCCTGCCGCAGCGAACCTCGGCCCGCCATGAGCTGCTGCTGCACGCGGCGCGCGAGGCCATCTACGGCGTGCTCTTCCTGGGGTTCGCCTGGGTGCAGTGGCAGGGCTGGTGGGTGCTGCTGCCGACGGCCCTGCTGGCGGTGGAGATCGTGATCACCGCGGCGGACTTCCTGGAGGAGGACCGCAGCCGCCGCCTGCCGCCCGCCGAGCGGGTGCTCCACACGCTGCTGGCGGTGAGCTATGGCGTGCTGGTCGGCGTGATCGCGCCCCTGTTCGCGGCGCACGCGGCCCTGCCGACCGGCGTGGTGCGGGTCGGGCATGGGGCCTGGTCCTGGCTGTTCACGGTGGCGGCCGTGGTGGTGCTGGCCTGGAGCGTTCGCAATGCGTTCGCCGTCGTGCGGCTGCGGGCGGCCGTGCCATCCGCTGAACCCCTGCCCGTTGCCGCCCGCGGGCCTGCGGTGCTGGTGACGGGCGCCACCGGCTTCATCGGCACGGCGCTGGTGCGCCGGCTGCAAGGCGAAGGCCGGCGCGTGATCGTCTGGACGCGCGATCCGCTGCAGGCCCGCGCGACCTTCGGCCCGCAGGTCTGGGCGCTGGACCGCCTGGAGGACATCCCGGGCGAGACACGCATCGACGCCGTGGTCCACCTGGCCGGCGCGCCGGTCCTGGGCCGGCCGTGGACCCGCGCGCGGCGCCGGCAACTGGTCGAGAGCCGGGTCGGAACGGCGCGGCAGCTCCTGGGGCTGATGCAGCGCCTGCACTGCCCGCCCGCCGTGCTGGTGGGGGCGTCGGCCGTGGGTTTCTACGGCGTGCCCGCGGCGGACACCCCGTTGGACGAACGCGGCGCGCCGCAGCCCGGGCGCTTCCAGTCGCACCTGTGCGCCCAGGTGGAGCGCGCGGCAGGCGCGGCACAGGCCCTGGGCGTGCGGGTGGTCTGCCTGCGGATGGGCCTGGTGCTGGGGCCGCAGGGCGGGGCCTATTCGCCGCTGGCCTGGGCGGCACGGGCCGGACTCGGCGCCGTGCTCGGCAGTGGCCGGCAGCGCGTGCCGTGGATTCACCGCGACGACGCGGTGGGCTTGGTCTGCCATGCCCTGTCCCACCCCGGCATGGCCGGCCCCGTGAATGCCGTGGCGCCGGACGTGCCCTCGCAGGCGCGGTTCGCCGCGGCGATGGGGGCCTCTTTCGGCAGGCCGGTCCTGCTGCGGATGCCGGCGTGGCCCCTGCGCGCTGCGCTGGGGGAGATGTCCGAACTCCTGCTCTGCGGGCAGCACGCGGTGCCCCGGCGCGCCCTCGCCGAGGGCTATGCGTTCAGGCACCCCTCGCTGGCCGGCGCGCTGGGCGCCCTGGCCCGGCCCGGGGCCGCGGCCTCGGGCGAACCGCTGTGCCCCGCGGCCCGGCCCTCCTGATGCCGGTGGATTGGTTTGCTATTAATTAAATAGCATCAAAGGCAATGAGTACTAGGGCATTCGGCCTTCTTCATCGCAATCCTGGGTGAGCAAAAGGGGGCCGGTGCCGCGCGGGCGATACTTTCCCCTCCCCTGGATTTCGCCGCTCCGCGCCCGCCGATGCTCTCTTTTCCACCTGCCCGCATTCTTCTCACCCTGGCCCTGGCCCTTGCGGCCGCGGTGGTGTGCCTGGCCCTGCACACGCCGCTGCCCTGGATGATCGGTCCGCTGGTCGCCACCGCGCTGCTGTCCATCTCGGGCGTGCCCACGGCCAGTTCGCGGCGCCTGCGCAATGCCGGGCAGTGGACCCTGGGCGCGGTGCTGGGCCTGTATTTCACGCCGCAGGTCACCGCGCTGGTGGCGGGGCTGTGGTGGGCGATCGCGCTGGGTGTGGCGTGGGCGCTGTTCGGCGGCTGGCTGTTCGGCGCGTGGCTGTACCGCGTGCACGCGCCGCATTTGCAGGGCGTCCCGGCGCCGGTGGTGCGCGCGACCAGCTATTTCTCGGGCGCCATCGGCGCGGCCTCGGAGATGACCCTGCTGGCCGAGCGCGAGCACGCCCGCACCGACCTCGTGGCCGCCAGCCACAGCCTGCGGCTGGTGATCGTGACGGTGACCATTCCATTCGCGCTGCAGTTCAGCGGCCTGCACGGCCTGGACCTGCTGCCGCCCGCCGTGCGCGTGGTGGACGTGCAGGGCCTGGCGCTGCTGGCCGGCCTCACCGGCCTGGGCGCGCTGGCGATGGACCGCCTGGGCCGCGCCAACCCCTGGTTCATGGGCGCGCTGCTGGTGTCGATGGGCCTGGCCATGGCGGGCATCACGCTGTCGGCCGTGCCGCAGGCGCTGGTCAATGCGGCGCAACTGGTGATCGGCGTGAGCCTGGGGGTGCGCTTTCGCCCCGGCTTTTTGCACACCGCGCCGCGCTGGCTGGGCTCGGTGGCGATCGGCACGCTGGTGCTGCTCGCCGTGTGTGCGCTGTTCGCCGTGGCGCTGTCCCGGGCCACCGGGCTGCACTGGGTGACGATGGTGCTGGCCTCGGCCCCCGGCGGCATCGCCGAGATGTCGATCACCGCCAAGGTGCTGCAGCTGGGCGTGCCGGTGGTGACGGCCTTCCAGGTGTGCCGGCTGATCGCCGTGCTGCTGCTGGTGGCGCCGTTGTATCGGTGGATTTACCCGGCGACGAAGCCGGCCGGCTAGCCGCGCTGGCCCATGGGGTGTGCCTGGGCTGACATGGCTTGAAAATGAGTGCCCCAGTGGCAGACGCCATTCATGTCAATGGCTTGCCTAAACAGGAAGGAGCCACGGAGCCCATCCCCGTGGCCGTGGGACGGTGCAAGGTTCGTCAGTGCACCACCACCGGGTTTTGCGCCAGCCCCACGTAGCCGTCCAGCGTGTCCTCGACTTCTTCCTGCGTGGGGGTGTCGCGTTGCCAGGCCAGGATCTGCTGCTGGAACATTTCGGCCCACGAGCCGTCCAGGTACACCTCCTTGCCGGAGCGCTTGTCCACGATTTCGAAGCCGTGGCGCGCCAGCTGGGGCGGGGTGGGCCAGCCTTTGGGGGCGCCGTCCGCGGCGGCATCCGGCTGCATGTGGACCACCACGAAGGTTTCGGAGTCATAGAGCATGTGCATGGTGTTCCTCTGTCGGTGTGTTGCTGTCAGATGGCCACCCAGGTCGCTAAGTTCAAGCCCTGGCGCTTTTGGCGGTCGGTGAAAACCCGCCGGCTGCGTGAAAACAGTATTTCATGAATCCTGTGCGCGGGCGGCCTGATCCGCGAAGTAACCGCACTGTCCCACGCCCATGTGGGCGAAACCGCACAGGTTCTCGGGCGGTTCGCCGCGCCGCAGCCGCGGTTACGGTGGCGTGCTGGCGCTCAGGCGCAGGTCGGCGAAGTCGCCGTTGGACTGCGTGATGCGGATGCGCGCCGGCAGAAAGCCCAGCGACGGCGCGAGCCACAGCTCGGCCTTCTGGTCGTATTCCTTGCGCGGCAGGCGCTGCAGCTTGAGCGCGGGGGTTGCGCCGCGGGGCAGGTCCAGCATCTCGGTGCCTTCCACGGTGAAGGTCCAGCGGTCGGCGTAGCGCGCGCCCACGGTGGTCAGGGTGATCCGGGTGCCGTCGGGATAGCGCTCGGGGGCGGCGGCCAGCAGGGCGCCCAGCTGGATGAACACGCTCAGGCGGTCCTGCGCGCCGGCGCCGATGGCGGCCTGCGGCGTGTTGGCGCTGAAGGTCACGCGCCCCTGGCCGAAGTTGAAATGCGCGGCCTGCTCGCTGCGGGCCTTGTCGCCGAAGCGTTCCGGCTGCAGGCCGCTGGCGGTCACCTGCCCGGTGCTGGTCTGCGAGCGCGCGCCGATCAGGAAGGCCTTGATCTCCTGCCGGGCCTCGTAGCGGGCGCCGTCGTGGCGCCACAGCAGTTCGGCACTGGCGCGGTAGTTGAACTTCTTGGCCTGGCCGCTCACCTCGAACTCCAGGCGCACCGGATCGGGCAGGCGGGCGGGCGGCGGCGTGGTGCTGGCGGTGTTGGCGCCTGCGCCGGGCGGTCGGATGTCCACGCCGGCGCTGCTGTCCTGGGCGCTGTCGGTGGGGGCCGATGCCGCGGCGGTCGGCGGGGCGGTCGGGGCCGAAGCCGTTGGCGCGGGCGGCGTGGCCGCCTCGGCGGTGGCAGCCTCTGCCGTGGCATCGGCGGCCGGGGCCATGGCGGTGGTTTCCGCGGGGGAGGCCGCCGGGGCCGGGCCATCGCCGCCCGGCGGCGGTTCGGCGGCCTGCGCTGTGGGCGCCGGGGTGGGCGGTGGAGCTTCCGGCGGGGCGGCGGCCGGCTTGCGCACGGGGGCCGGCCGGGGCCGGGGTTTGGCTGCTGCAGCGGGCGGCGCAGTGGCGGGAGCGGCTTCGGCCGGCGGCGGCGCGGCGGGCGGCTCGGGTGGGGGCGGTGGCGCCACGGTGCGGGTGTGGAAGGCCATGCGCACCGGCGCGCCGCGATCCTGCCCGCCGCCCAGGGGCAGGCCCACCAGCACCCAGGCGTGCACAGCCAGCACCAGCAGGGTCAGCAGGACGAGGACGCGGCGCGGCATGGGTCAGTGCCCGGACGACAGCATCGGCGCGGCGGTGGCCGAACGCCGGCCTGCAGCGCCGGCGCGGCCCGCCCGTGGCCCCGGCCCGCTCATGCGCAACCGTGACCCAGGTCGCGCGACAGCGCCTGGGCGGCGGCGCGCAGCGGCGCGTCGATGGCGCCGCCCCAGGCTGGATCGAACGTGGCGACCGAGCCCAGCGTGGTGATGCCCAGGGCCAGGTGCCCGTCGGCGTCGAACACCGGGGCGCAGAACGCGACGATGCCCGGCAGCAGGGTGTCCACCACCCGGGCCGCGCCGCGCTCGCGCACCTCGGCCAGCAGGGCGTCGACCGCGGTGGTGTCGGTAGGCAGATCGGTGCGGCCCAGCTTGGCGGCGTGCGCCAGCTCTTCCTGGAGCAGCGCGGCCGTGGCCTCGCGCGGCAGGTGGGCGCAAAAGCAGCGGCCGGTGGCGGAGGCCAGCAGCGGCATGACGTCGCCCAGGCGCAGGTTGGCGGTCACGGCCTGGGGCGATTCCTCCCAGTGCACGATGGTCGGGCCGCGGTTGCCCCACACGGCCAGCGCCAGGGTGTGGCCGATGGTGTCCATGAGCGCGGGCATGCGCTCGCGCGCCAGGCGCATCGCATCGAGCCGCGCGAGCGAGGCCAGGCCCAGCTTGAGCGCGGCCGGCCCCAGGTCGTAGCGCGCGGTGCCCGGGTCCTGCGCCACCAGCCCCAGGCGCTGGAAGCTCACGAGGTAGCGGTGCGCCTTGGCGGCGCTCATGCCGGCCGTGGCCGCGAGGTCCTTGAGCATCAGCGGTCCGCGCGACCGGGTCAGCCCCTCCAGCAAGGCGAAGCCGACTTCCACCGACTGTATGCCTGCCCGTTCCTTGTCCATCTGCACTAGAATTTCCAGAGTTTTGTTTAGTTAAATCAATTTAACCATTCGTAATTCGTGCCGGGCACCCGCCGCCGGTGCGTTGGAAGACAAGAGGTCTGAGCCCCATGAAACTCGCCACCTACAAAGATGGTTCCCGCGACGGCCAGCTGGTCGTCGTCTCTCGCGACCTGGGCACGGCCCATTATGCGACCGGCATCGCGAGCCGCCTGCAGCAGGTGCTGGACGACTGGGGCTTCCTGTCGCCCCAGTTGCAGGACCTGTACGACCAGCTCAACGCCGGCCGCGCCCCGCACGCGTTTCCCTTCGATCCCGCCCAGTGCATGGCCCCGCTGCCGCGCGCCTACCAGTGGGCGGACGGCTCCGCCTACATCAACCACGTCGAACTGGTGCGAAAAGCGCGCAACTCCGAGGTGCCCGAGAGCTTCTACACCGACCCGCTGATGTACCAGGGCGGCAGCGACGACTTCATCGGCCCGCGCGACGACGTGGTCGTGCCGAGCGAGGCCATGGGCATCGATTTCGAGGCCGAGATCGCCGTCGTCACCGGCGACGTGAAGATGGGCACCACGCCCGAGCAGGCGCTGGACGGCATCCGCCTGGTCATGCTGGCCAACGACGTCTCGCTGCGCAACCTCATCCCGGCCGAACTGGCCAAGGGCTTCGGCTTCTTCCAGTCCAAGCCCGCCACCGCGTTCAGTCCGGTCGCCATCACGCTCGACGAACTGGGGGACGCCTGGGACCAGGGCCGCGTGAACCTCACGCTGCAATCGACATGGAACGGCCGCAAGGTCGGCATGTGCGATGCCGGCCCCGAGATGACCTTCCACTTCGGCCAGCTCATCGCCCACGTGGCCAAGACGCGCAACGTGCGCGCGGGCTCCATCATCGGCAGCGGCACGGTCAGCAACCGCGGCGTGGAGCAGAACGGCCGCACCGAGTGGCCCAAGGGCTACAGCTGCATCGCCGAAAAGCGCTGCATCGAGACCATCCAGGACGGCAAGCCCTCCACCGAGTTCATGAAGTTCGGCGACACCATCCGCATCGAGATGAAGAACAAGGCCGGCCAGAGCCTGTTCGGCGCCATCGACCAGAACATCGCGGCCCCGCAATGACGACCCGCGCGGGGCTGGCCCGGCTGGCGCTGGCGGCGTGGCTGTTGCTGCCGGGCGCCCTGCTGGCGCAGCAGGCGCCGGCCATGGCCGCGCCAGCCGCTGCCCCCGCGAGTGCCGCCAGTGACGATGGCCGCGGTGCCCCGCGCTCCTGCCCACCGGAGGCGGCCCCCTTCGATCCGGCCGAGATGCCGCAGGCCCTGCGCCATGCGCGCGACCGCGGCCTGCTGTGGCGTATCGACAAGGACGGGCGCACCAGCTGGCTCTACGGCACCGTGCACGCGGCCGAGCGCGGCTGGATGTTCCCCGGCCCGACGGTGCGCGCGGCCGTGATGGCCTCGGACCGCGTGGCGCTCGAACTCGACCTGCTGGACCCGGCCGTGATGCAGGCCCTGCAGGCGGCCATGGTGGCCCCGCCCGGTGCGCCCCCGTTGCCGCCGGCCCTGGCCGCCCGCCTCGCCGCCCAGGTGGACGCCGCCTGCCTGGCGCCGGCCATCGCCCGCCTGCGGCCCGAGCTGCAGGCCGTGACGCTCGTGGGGCAGTCGGCGCGCCGCTTGGGCGTGGACCTGGCCTACGGCATCGACGCCGTCATCGCCGGCATGGCCCGTGCGACGGCCAAGCCCATCGTGGCGCTGGAAACCCCCGAGCAGCAGATCCGCCTGCTGGCCTCCGACGACCCGGTCCGCACCGCGGCCGCCGTGGGGGCGGCGCTCGACCAACTCGAAGGCGGGCAGGCGCAACGCTCCATCACCCGGCTCACCCGGGCCTGGGCCGACGGGCGCCTGAACGTGCTGCAGACCTATTCGCAATGGTGCGAGTGCCTCGCCAGCGAGGCCGAGCAGGCCGAATACCGGCAGATGGTGGACGCCCGCAACCCCGGCATGGCCCGCGGCATCGCCGCCGCCCATGACGC
The DNA here is from genome assembly GCF_030159015.1 of Acidovorax sp. SUPP3434. NCBI lineage: Bacteria > Pseudomonadati > Pseudomonadota > Betaproteobacteria > Burkholderiales > Comamonadaceae > Acidovorax > Acidovorax sp. SUPP3434. Next base: position 4,798 of record NZ_BQXL01000013.1, on the reverse strand, counting down.
CGGGCACCGCGTGTTCGCCGCCGTGGGCGCGCTGCACATGGCGGGCCCCCAGGGGCTGCCGGCCCTGATGGCGCAGCAGGGCTTTCGCGTGCAGCGCGTGGTGTTCCCCGCGCCGGTGCCGCAAGCCGCACCGCCTCGCGGGGCTGGAAATGATTCCACGCCAGATCAGGCCCCAGCGCAATGAAATCTAGGGCATATCGCTATCAAAGTAGTAGCAAATAGAAAAACACGGATGCCCACCGGCGCATCCCTTTCCCCCGACCATTCCCTTGAAGGAGACAAAACCATGCACCGCAGAACCCTGCTCAAAAACGCCCTGGCCGCCGCTGGCGCCACCGCCGGCGCCGCCATGCCCTGGGCGGCCCAAGCCCAGTCCGACTACCCCAGCCAGCCGATCCGCTGGGTCGTGCCGTACCCGGCCGGCGGCGGCACCGACGTGCTGGCGCGCACCGTGGCCGAAGCCCTGCGCGGCCCGCTGGGCCAGCAGATCGTGGTGGACAACCGCCCCGGCGCCTCCACCAACATCGGCGCGCAGATGGTCGCCACCGCCAAGCCCGACGGCTACACGCTCATGTCGGCCGACAACGCCCTGCTGGCCTACAACGAGCACCTGTTCAGCAAGCTGCCGTTCAGCCCGGAAAAGGACTTCACCTACATCGGCGGCCTGAGCCGCTTTCCGCTCGCGCTGGTGGTGCACCCGGCCTTCGAGGCCAAGACCGTCAAGGACCTGCTGGCCTACGCGCGCGCCAACCCGGGCAAGCTCAACTACGCCTCGCCGGGCAACGGCTCGCCGCACCACCTGGCGATGGAGATGTTCAAGAACCGCACGCAGACCTTCCTGACCCACATCCCTTACCGCGGCGCCGCGCCTGCGCTGCAGGACGTGATGGGCGGGCAGGTGCCCTGCATGTTCCTCGACCTGGCCGCCGGCCTGCCGGTGATCCAGGCCGGCAAGGTGCGGGCGCTCGCCATCGGCTCGGCCAAGCGCGTGCCCGGCCTGCCCGACGTGCCCACGCTGGCCGAGGCCGGCGTGCCCAACACCGAGGTCTATGCCTTCCAGGGCGTGCTCGGCCCCGCCGGCATGCCGCCTGCGCTGGTGACTCGCCTCAACACCGAGGTCAACAAGGCCCTGGCCAGCCCGCCGGTGGTCAAGCGCATGCAGGACTTCGGCATGGAGCCCCTGGGCGGCACGCCCGAGCAGTTCCGCGCGATGGCCCGCGCCGAGGCCAAGCGGTGGGGGGAGATCATCAAGGCGGCGGGGGTGAAGCTGGATTGAGGGCGACGCCGATCGCGGCGGGTGCCCAGCGACGCGTGGGCGTTCGCATGGGCAAGGGGTGAATCCGGCAACGGGGCGGCACTTAAACTGCGCCCCTTCTTTTTTGACGCCGCTTCGCCATGCATTCGATATCTCGCCAGCGCCCCGCCACCGAATTCCGGCTGGCATGGCTTCGCGCAGGTCGGTCCATCTTGGCGACCGCTGCGTTGGTGGGGTTCGGTGCCGGTCCGGCAGGTGCTGCACCGCAGGCTTTCCCGGTCCTCGTCGATGCCGCCTTCTCGAAACCGGCGGCTGGCCACATCGCTTCGGCCGACACTTTGCAGGCGTTCCTGCGCCAGCTCCACCGCAACCGGCACGAAAACCGGTTCTGTTTCGTGCAGGAGCGGCTGCCCCCTGACGCCGCGCATCCCACAGAGCGCGACACGATCTGGATGGTGTGGACCACAGGGGCCAGGATTTACACCTTCACGAACGACCCTGGCGGGTCCCGCGAAGATCCCAACAGCGAGGCCGCAGGGCTGGCGCACTCCAACCCCGTCCATTGGAAGACGGACGTCGTGGCCGACGAGGACGCAGTGGGCGGCAGCACCTACCTCGTGACCCGGGCCTGGGTAGACCGCATCCGGCAGGCGTGCCGGCGCATGGGCGTCGCCGTCCGGGTGTCGCGTTTCCCAGCGGTCGTGCGGTAGCGCTGGCTACCCAGGCAGGCGTGCCCCGATCCTGGCCGGGCCGCGGCCAGTGCCAGTGCCAGTGCCAGTGCCAGTGCCAGTGCCACTGGATGCTTTACAAACGGGCGTTCGCCCCCACCTCCGGTAGATTGCCGCGCCAGGAGAGACGGAGCGGCTCCTTGACCGTCCGCAGGCCGGGACGGCGGCCCTGCTCCGGCGCCTGGCGCACCACGCCAACCCATCACTTCCCCCCTGGAGAAAAACCCCATGCTGAATTTCGATTTCCACAACCCCACGCACATCGCCTTCGGAAAAGGCCGCATCGCCGACCTGGACCGGCTGGTGCCGGCACAGGCCAAGGTGCTGATCCTGGTGGGCGGCGCCAGCGCCGAGAAGACCGGCACGCTGGCCGAAGTGCGGGCGGCGCTGGGGGCCCGGCAGCACGCCACGTTCGCGGGCATCGAGCCCAATCCGAGCTATGAAACCTCGATGAACGCCGTGGCGCAGATCCGCGAGGGCGGGTTCGACTTCCTGCTGGCGGTGGGCGGCGGCTCGGTGATCGATGCGGTGAAGTTCATCGCCGCGGCCGTGCCGTTCGGGGCCGGCGACCCGTGGGCCATCCTGGAAAAGCGCGGCAGCAACGTGGCCCGCGCGCTGCCGTTCGGCGCGGTGCTCACCCTGCCCGCCACGGGCTCCGAGATGAACAACGGCGGCGTGATCACGCACCGCGCCAAGGGCGCCAAGCTGGCCTTCGGCAGCCCGCACACCTATCCGGTCTTCTCGGTGCTCGATCCCACCAAGACCTACACGCTGCCGCCGCAGCAACTGGCCAACGGCGTGGTCGATGCCTTCGTGCACACGGTGGAGCAGTACCTCACCTACCCCGTCAACGGCGCGGTGCAGGACCGCTTCGCCGAGGGCATTTTGCAGACGCTGATCGAGATCGGGCCGCGCATCCTGGCCGCGCCCGAGCCGGTGTACGAGGACCGCGCCAACCTGATGTGGACGGCCACGCTGGCGCTCAACGGCCTGATCGGCGCGGGCGTGCCGCAGGACTGGGCCACGCACATGATCGGCCACGAGATCACCGCGCTGCACGGCATCGACCATGCGCGCACGCTGGCCGTGGTGCTGCCGTCCCTGCTGCAGGCGCAGCGCGGCGCCAAGCGCGCCAAGCTACTGCAGTACGGCGAGCGCGTGTGGGGCATCCGCACCGGCACCGAGGACGAGCGCATCGACGCGGCCATCGCCGCCACGCGCGATTTCTTCGAGCGCATGGGCATTCCCACCCGCCTGTCGGCCTACGGCGTGGGCGCGGACAGCGTGGCCACGCTGGTGGCGCAACTGGAGGCGCACGGCATGGTGCGGCTGGGCGAGCACCGCGACGTGACGCCCGAGGTGAGCCGCCGCGTGCTCGAAGCGGCGCTCTGAACGGGGCCGGCAAGGCCTTGCCAACCCGCTGAGCGCGCGCCATAGGCGGCGGGCTGCCGTCTGCGCCCGCGCCCGTTCTTTGCGGGCCCCCCCTTCCATTCGGCGGTGCCGGCCCCATCTGGGGGCAGGCGCTTTCGCTGGCGCTTCTCCTCTTTTTCTGATCTCCCTTTGAAAGCACCGCCATGGCAAAGAAAATCCTGATGGTCCTCACCTCCCACGACCAGCTGGGCGACACCGGCAAAAAGACGGGCTTCTGGCTCGAAGAGTTCGCCGCGCCCTACTACGTGTTCCAGGATGCAGGCGCCGAGATCACGCTGGCCTCGCCCCAGGGCGGGCCGCCTCCGCTGGACCCCAAGAGCGACGAGCCCGATGCGCAGACCGACGCCACGCGCCGCTTCAAGGCCGATACCGAGGCGCAGAAGCACCTGGCCAGCACGCTGCCGCTGTCCGGCATCAACCCCGACGACTTCGACGCCGTGTTCTACCCCGGCGGTCACGGCCCGCTGTGGGACCTGGCGGAAGACGCCCATTCCATCGCGCTGATCGAAAACACGTTCGCCGACCGCAAGCCCCTGGCCCTGGTGTGCCACGCGCCCGGCGTGCTGCGCCACACCAAGACGGTGGGCGGCCAGCCGCTCGTGCAGGGCCGCAAGGTGACCGGCTTCACCAACACCGAGGAAGAGGGCGTGCAGCTCACCAAGATCGTGCCCTTCCTGGTGGAGGACATGCTGAAGGAGCGCGGCGGCCAGTACGCCAAGGGCCCCGACTGGGCGCCTTTCGTGCTGACCGACGGCCTGCTGGTGACGGGGCAGAACCCCGCATCGTCCGAGCCGGCGGCGCACGCGCTGCTCAAGTTGCTGGGCTGAGCCGGGCTGCTTGCCTGCAGAGGCAGGCGGCTCCGATTCAAGCGTGCTGCAGCAGCGCCGGCCCACGGCGGGGGGCGGCGTGCCGGTGCAGAACGGCACTGCAGCAGTGCGTTGCTGGTGCGGAAAATGGATGAGCGAATGGGGCCGCTTTCCGCATCTGCTGCGCAGCTCCTGCTGCTGCCATGGATGGGCAGCCGGCGAGGAGGGCTTTTCGCATGCCGGGATATGATGACCGTCGTTTCAATGCCACAGCCTGTGTGAAGGTCTGCCCACGATGACACGCCGCGTCACGATCCAAACGCCATTGGGAGAACAGCTGCAGTTTCGCCGCCTGCAGGGCAAGGAATCCTTGAGCGAGCTGTTTGTGTTGGATGTGGATCTGCTGAGCGAGAGCAAGTCCCTCGACCCCAAGGCGTTGCTGGGCAAGCATGCCACGGTGGAGGTGGAGACCGAAGGCGGCGGCCGGCGCTACCTGGACGGCATCGTCACCCGGTTCGGCCTGCAAGGCGAAGACCACCGGTATTACTCCTACCGGCTGCGCCTGCAGCCCTGGCTGT
>NZ_BQXL01000012.1:0-124762 GCF_030159015.1 Acidovorax sp. SUPP3434 | reverse complement strand
GCGTGTGGCACTGCTCAACCGCTTCACGCAGTTGGGATGCCCGATCACGGTGCCCGCCGCTGCCGTGGCGTAGCTGCATCTGGGGTAGGGGTTATCTCGGCCTGTTTCGGGTTTGTGCAACAAAGCCGATTTCATGCAAAAGACCCAAAACGGCTCTCGGAGCGGAGAAAATCCGGACGCCTTGCGAGTGGGAACCGAGTTCAGAGCCTTGCGGGTTGGCCGCCAGGGCTTTGAAATCGGGTTTCGATCAAACGGAAAGGAAGGTGGATCTGAATAATTTCTCAACGTTGCTTCAACATGAAAGGGAGCTTGGGTAATGGACGTGGTTTCGAAGAAAAGCAAAGTGCCGCGCAAGGGGCGATGGATCATCGTCCTGCTGGTGTTGATGATTCTGTGCATGGGTTATATGGCATGGCGGTTGGTCGGGGTCGGAAGCAACGCCTTTGCCACAGGCTTTCAGTCACCGGACATGGCGGCGGCACAATATACCGACCGCACGGTGCGTGCGAATCTGGGCGGAGTGCCCGTGGCGATTCCACCGTATTTTGCGGAGTACGTGGAATATGACGGCGACCCAGGTTGGGGGGGGAAGAGACAGGGGCCGAAGCCTGTGAGGACACCGGAGTCAAAAATTAGGAGTTTTGGTTTTGATATTCGCTATCCCGACATGGCGGGCAAGAGTACGCCTGAATTATGGGATGACTACAGAAAAAGGAGGCTGGCAACAGATCAATGGATTGATGTTGGTTTTCATTCTGGCGAAAGGTATAACGGCGCTGGAAGTGCCGAACGAATAGGAGGTGGCACTATCAATTCAAAATCTGATTTTTGGCTGGATCAATATGAAAAATTGAATCAAGACGAGCACGGCCTGGAAGTTTACGCCCTTATCGGGATGGACCCGAGAGAAGGCAAGCCTGCCCGTGAGCATCAAAATGCAAAGGATATTTTTATCAAAAGAGGATGGAGTGGAAAAATCACTACCTACATCAGTTGCAGTAATCGGGAAATTCCATCAGCTCCATGCCAACAATTCTTTGATCTGGAGCCGGAAATGCATGCATCGGTCACCGTAATGTATCGCCGAGGGCTACTCTCCGAATGGCAGCAGATTCAGGAGAAGGTCAAAAAAACCGTTTTGGGTTTTTCGGTAGCCAAGCAAAATTGATTTTTATATTTCCAGCGGCAAGTAATGAACAATCTGACAATTTCGCAATTAACAACGTATCGCAGTGCCATCAATACCGGGGGTGTAACTGCCGCCCGAGCGGTTTACTCCGATCTCTATTCGCAAGGCTATAACTACGCAGGCTGGGCATTGGGGGTGGCCACCGGTAATACCATTACAGGTCAGTCGGCACTGAATTATCTCGGCGGCACGGCCATGATCGGATTGGGCGGGGATGAATGCCGCAATCTAACGCCCGCTCAAATCGACAAGATTCGCATAGACATGTCGCTTGGGTACATCGATACATTGATCACAGTGGCAAAAGATCAAAATGGTATCTTGAACCGCGATGTGGACTTCAAGGAAACAGCCAGATTTCATGAAGCTGCCTTCAGAGAGAGCGGCCTCACCCTGGACAACTGGACCCTGAACGTCCCCATGGAAATCATCCGCCGCCAGCAAGGCGACCAAGCGGTGGAAGAGCTGTGGACCCGCATCCGGGACACCGGGGGCGATGGCATCGACGCTTTGCTGATCAGCACCGGGCTGGCCAACACCGTGGGCCATGCCAGCGTGTCGCCCGATGCGGATGTCCGGCAGATGGCGCAGGATTGGATCGACAAGGTGCCGGGCGTGGCCAACTGGGCGCAGATCGGGCGGTTCATCGATGTTTTTTTCAATGCCTGGGGGTATGTCAAACCAGATGCGGCTCCGTCGCTGTTGACGGGTAATTTTTTTATCGATATTGCTGTCAATAAGCTTTTCGGGCTGGGTCGTAACTGGACAGCCCCGCGAGATCCGCTGGTCCTGGACCTGGACGGAGACGGCATCGAAGCCGTCGGCATCGACCCCGCCCGCCCCATCCTGTTCGACCACGACGGCGACGGCACGCGCAACGCCACCGGCTGGATCGCGGGCGACGACGGCCTCGTCGTGCTGGACCGCAACGGCAACGGGGTCATCGATTCCGGGCGCGAACTCTTCGGCGACCAGACCTTGAAACCCGTGGGCAGCGATGGCCGAGCGCAGACCCATGCCAACGGCTACGAGGCCCTGGCCGCAGAGGATGGCAACGGCGACAAGGTGATCGACGCCAACGATGCGGTGTATTCGCAGCTGCGCATCTGGAAGGACACCAACCAGGACGGGATTTCCCAGGCGGGCGAGCTGTACACCCTGGCCGACCTGGGCATCGCCCGCATCGGCGTGGCGGGCACTGCCAGCAATGTGAACCTGGGCAACGGCAACACCCAGCCCTTGAGCGGCAGTTTCACCCGCACCGACGGCACCACCGGCGCGAGCGGTGTGGCCGAGGTCACCGGTAGCCTGCTGCTAGCCTCCAACAACTTCTACCGCGAGTTCACCGACGACCCGGCCGTGACGGCGGCGGCGGGCGCCTTGCCCCAGATGGGCGGCAGTGGTCGGGTGCGTGATCTGCGCGAGGCAATGAGCTTGCCCGGCGAGGCGGCGCAGGGCCTGCAGGACAGCGTGGGGCGGTTCGCGGCAGCGGGCACGCGGGATGCGCAAATGGCGTTGGTCGACGAGTTGCTCGCCGACTGGGCGGGTACCTCGGAAAAACTCATCCACGGCATTGGCAGCTATGACTTGGTATCGGACGGCCATGGCAGTTTGGTCACCGCCGACAAGCCCGAGGACGACCCCACCTACGTCACCACGGCAATACTGAACCTGACTTCGGTGGCCGGCATGATGGTGCCCAACCCCCAAGCCGGCGGCACGGGCCAGTCGGATGAAATCCTGGGCGAAGCCGGTCGCCAATTGCTGCGCCGGATGAACGTGCTGGAGGTCTTCAACGGCACCAAGTTCTTCCAGATTCCGGTCCAGACCGGCTCCGGTGGCGGTGGGGGCGGCGCGGCGTCCCCAGGCGGCGGCTCGGGCGGCGATTCGGATGGCATCAGCCGCTACACGGCCACCCTGTCCGCCCCGCAGGCCGCCTTGCTCAACCAAAGCTACGAAGAACTGCGCGAAAGCGTCTATGGCGCGCTGGTCGTGCAAACGCGCCTCAAGCCCTACTTGGACAGCGTGGCGCTCACCATTGACGAAAAAGGCGTCGGCTTCGACACCACCGGGCTGTCTGCCATGCTGGATGCTCGCAAGGCGGGCAGCGAACGCGATGGGTTGATCGATCTGGTGGAATTGACCCGTTACCAGGGAAACCTGCTCACCGCCGTGGGCTTTGACGGGCTGGGCACGCTGGCGCAGTGGATCGATGCCCTGCCGGCGGGCGATGCGTTGCGCGGCGAATTGGCGGGCATGGTCCTGTCCGGTGCTGCTCCGGGAACGGGCCACAACGACCTCTACCGGGGCGGCGCGGGCAATGACACCTTCCTGGCCGGGGATGGGGACGATCAGGTGAAGGGTGGTGCAGGCGATGACCAGCTGTACGGCGGTGCGGGCGATGACATGCTGGAAGGCGGGGCAGGCAACGACCGACTCAACGGCGGGGCCGGTGCCAACACCTACCGCTTCGGCAGGGGGGATGGGCAGGATCTGATCGAGCGCAAGGTCAACGACGGCAAGATCGGTGTGCTGCGGTTCAAGGAGGGCGTGCAGGCTTCGGACTTGGTTCTGCGCCGGGTCCATGACTATGAGCGGTCCGTGCACAACGGCGCGCTGGAGGTGTCGATCGCTGGTACGAACGACAAGGTGGTCATCAACGGGTTTTTCGATAACGTGCAGAACGGCAATGGCGACCCGGTGGCGACCGACAGTTCAGTGCAGCGCTTCCAGTTCGCCGACGGCACGGTGTGGGACTTGGCCGCGATGACGCAGCGGATGCTCATGGGCACCGATGGAGCCGACCTCATCGTCGGTACGTCCGGCAACGACACGATCCGTGGCAACGGGGGCGATGTCCTCTACGGCGCGGCGGGAGACGACACGCTGGACGGCGGGGCGGGCAACGATCGGCTGAACGGCGGAGTAGGCGCAGATACTTACCGGTTCGGTAAGGGCGATGGCCAGGACGTGATCGAACGCAAGGCCAGCGACGGCAGCATCGGCGTGCTGCAGTTCAAGGACGGCGTGCAGGCCTCGGAGCTGGTTCTGCGTCGGGTCTATGACTATGAGCGGTCCGTCTACAACGGCGCGCTGGAGGTGTCGATCGCCGGCACGAACGACAAGGTGGTCATCAACGGGTTCTTTCAGAACGTGGCGAACGGTGATCCGGTGGCGACGGATAGCGCAGTGCAGCAGATCCAGTTCGCCGACGGCACGGTATGGGACCTGGCCGCAATGACGCAGCGGATGCTCAACGGCACGGATGCCGCCGACACCATCGTCGGCACGTCCGGCAACGACACGCTCCACGGCAATGGAGGCAACGACGCCTTATACGGCGCGGCTGGCGATGACGTGCTGTACGGCGGTGCGGGTGATGACCTGCTGGACGGTGCGACAGGCGACGATGTGCTCGACGGCGGTGCGGGCAATGACCGGCTCGATGGCGGGGCTGGGGCCAACACCTACCGCTTCGGCAAGGGCGATGGCCAGGACACCATCGCGTTCAAGCGCGACGGCAGCGATGGCAAGACCGGCGTGCTGCAGTTCAAGGAAGGGTTGCAGGCCTCGGAGCTGATCCTGCGTCGCGTGTATGACACCGATCGTTCTTTGTACAACAGTGCGCTGGAAGTATCGATCGCTGGCACGAACGACAAGGTGGTCATCAACGGGTTTTTCGGTAACGTGCAGAACGGCGATCCAGTGGCGACGGACAGTTCGGTGCAGCAGATTCAGTTCGCCGACGGCACGGTATGGGACCTGGCGGCGATGACGCAACGGATGCTCACAGGCACCAATGCTGCCGACACCATCGTTGGCACGTCCGGCAACGACACGATCCACGGCAATGGAGGCGATGACGCCCTGTATGGCGCGGCGGGCGATGACACGCTGGACGGCGGGGCAGGCAACGACCGGCTCAATGGTGGAGCGGGGGCCAACACCTACCGCTTCGGCAAGGGTGACGGGCAGGACGTGATCGAAACCAAGGCCAATGACGGCAAGACCGGCGTGCTGCAGCTCAAGGACGGGGTGCAGGCCTCGGAGGTGATCCTGCGCCGTGTGTATGACACGGAACGGGCCTTGTACAACAGCGCGCTGGAGGTGTCCATCGCCGGCACGAGCGACAAGGTGGTCGTCAATGGTTTTTTCAGTAACGTGCAGAACGGTGATCCGGTGGCGACGGACAGTTCGGTGCAGCAGATTCAGTTCGCCGACGGCACGGTATGGGACCTGGCCGCGATGACGCAACGGATGCTCACGGGCACCGATGGAGCCGACCTCATCGTCGGTACGTCCGGCAACGACACGATCCGTGGCAACGGGGGCGACGATGCCCTCTACGGCGCGGCGGGCGACGACACGCTGGACGGCGGGGCAGGCAACGACCGGCTCAATGGCGGGGCAGGTGCGGACACGTACCGGTTCGGAAAGGGCGATGGCCAGGACGTGATCGAGCGCAAGGCCAACGACGGCAACATCGGTGTGCTGCAATTCAAGGATGGCGTGCTGGCCTCGGATGTGACGCTGCGCCGGGTTTATGACCAGGAGCGCTATGAATCCAATGGCGCGCTGGAGGTATCGATTGCTGGCACAGCCGATAAGGTGGTCATCAACGGGTTCTTTCAGAACGGCGACCCGGTGGCGATTGAGAGTTCTGTGCAGCGGTTCCAGTTCGCTGATGGCACAGCCTGGGATCTGGCAGCGATTCAAAACCAGCTGGCGGCTGCGTCCACATCACAAGCAGGGAAGGACGCAATGATTGCCAACGATTCGACGGAATTGAACAGCGAGAGGCCTTACGTGTTCGACGATGGCGTTGCCGGCATGTCCGGCACCAACAAGCCCTATCTGTTCACGGATTTGGACGATGCCGACTTCGTGGCGCTGAAGCCGCTGGAAAAAGAAGCATCGGTCAGCGCGGTGACGCCGCTCGATTGGGGCATCGCGCCGTTGGAGCCCTCCGCAGGCGTTCAGTGGAAGCCGTTGTTTCACTCGATCGAGGCGGATGGCACCTCCGCTTCACTGGATAGCCAGGCCCGATTGCTGTCGGACGCGATGGCACAGTTTGCACCGCCTGCGGGCATCGATGCCAAGGGCGGTGCAGCGGCCCAGGATGGCCAATGGAAGGTCATTGCCGCGCATTGGCAGTAAACCTGAATCGCGCATAGACAAAAACCCTGGGGCGACGTCCTAGGGTTTTTGTGACGGTGGCGTGGGTTACTTCGTCCCGAAGATCCGGTCCCCGGCATCGCCCAGCCCGGGCAGGATGTAGCCGTGGTCGTTCAGTTCGCGGTCGATCGCGGCGGTATAGATCGGCACGTCGGGGTGGGCCTTTTGCAAGGTGGCCACGCCTTCCGGTGCGGCCAGCAGGCAGACGAACTTGATCGAGCGGGGGTTGAGTTTCTTCAGGCGGTCCACTGCGGCCGCGGCGGAGTTTCCGGTGGCGAGCATGGGGTCCACGACGATGATGTCGCGCTCTTCCATCTCGGAAGGCATCTTGAAGTAGTACTCGACCGGCTGCAGGGTCTGCGGGTCGCGGTACAGGCCGATGTGGCCCACGCGGGCGCCCGGGATCACGTTGAGCATGCCGTCCAGAAATCCGTTGCCGGCGCGCAGGATGGACACGAGCACCTGCTTCTTGCCATCGATCACTTGGCCCGTCATGGTTTCCAGCGGGGTTTCGATCTGCACGTCCTGCAGTGGCATGTCGCGCGTGACCTCGTAGGCCATCAGGGTGCTGAGTTCGCCGAGCAGGCGGCGAAAGCTGTTGGTGCTGGCGTCCTTCTTGCGCATCAGGGTCAGCTTGTGCTGGACCAGGGGATGGGTGATGACGTGGACATTGCTCATGGGCTGGGGCCTCTTGTTGGGAAAGTGAAAAACTGGAAAACCGGTCTGCAGGGGGCCGGGGAAAGAAAAGGTGCGTGCGTCGCCGCCCAGGGGCGGCGCGGGGCGCGGATCAGTCTGCCAGAAAGCGTGCGTACCGCGCCAGGTCGACGTTGCCGCCGCTCACGATGATGCCCACGCGCTTGCCATGCAGGTCCACGCCGCCATGCAGGGCGCCCGCAAACGCGAGGGCGCCGGTGGGCTCCACGACGATCTTCATGCGCTCGGCGAAGAAGCGCAGGGCCTGCACCAGCTGCTCGTCGGTGGCGGTGACGATGTCGGCCACGTCGCGCTGGATGATGGGAAAGGTGATGCTGCCCAGTGCCTGGGTCTGCGCGCCGTCGGCGATGGTGTGGGGCGTGTCGATGCGCACGATGCGGCCGGCGCGCAGCGATTGCTGGGCGTCGTTGCCGGCGGCCGGCTCCACGCCGATCACTTGGCAGTCGGGGGCCAGCGTCTTCGCGGCCAGAAGGCTGCCGGACAGCAATCCGCCGCCGCCCAGGCACACGAACAGGTAGTCGAGGTCGGGCACTTCTTCGAGCAGTTCCTTGGCGGCGGTGCCCTGGCCGGCGATGACATGCGGATGGTCGAACGGCGGCACCAGGGTCATGCCGCGCTCCTGCGCGAGCCGGTGGCTGATGGCCTCGCGGTCTTCGGTGAAGCGGTTGTAGGTGACGACCTGGGCGCCGTACTCGCGCGTGGCGGCCATCTTGGCGGTGGGCGCATCCTCGGGCATGACGATCAGGGCGGGCATGTCCAGCAGGCGGGCCGAGAGGGCGATGGCCTGCGCGTGGTTGCCGGAAGAAAAAGCCAGCACGCCGCCTTCGCGCTGGGTGGCGTCGAACTGCGCCAGGGTGTTGTAGGCGCCGCGGAACTTGAAGGCGCCCATGCGCTGCAGGTTCTCGCACTTGAAAAAGAGCTGGGCGCCGCACTGCTGGTCCGCCGTGCTGGAGCGCGCCACGGGCGTGCGGTGCGCGACGCCCTGGAGCCGATGGGCCGCGTCGGCGACGTCGGTGTAGGTGGGCAGGGCCGGGATGTGCGTAGGCATGGCTGCGTCCTCGCGTAGACGGGATCGGAAAGAGCACGCATCATAGCCCGCCAGCGAGTGGCGAAGCGCCGAAATGGGCTGCAGCGCAAGCCCAGCAAGCGCAGGCAGCTATCGAATTTGATAGCAAACGCCCGCCTGCCGCGGCCCGCAGGCCGGGCGGACCGATCGCTCACTCTCCATCGCTGAAGCGCTGCAGCGGCGCGAGCGCGGGAAAGGCGCCTTCGCGCCTGCCACGCATCGCGTCCACGGCCTCGCCCACATGCCGGTTGCTCCAGATCGCGCCCTGCAGCCAGCCCATCTGGCGCAGGCTGTCGTCCACCGAGTGGTCGCGCGCATAGTGCACGGCCTGCTTGGTGCCCCAGATGGCGACCGGCGGCTTGGCGGCGATCTCGCGGGCGCAGGCCAGGGCCGCGTCCAGCATCGCCGCCTGCGTGTCGAACAGTTCGTTGACCAGCCCGCAGGCCAGGGCGCGCGGTGCGGGCAGGCGCCGGCCGGTGTAGGCCAGCTCCTTGACGATGCCCAGCGGAATCAGCTTGGGCAGGCGCTGCAGCGTGCCCACGTCGGCCACCATGCCGATGTTGATCTCCTGGATGCAGAAGAACGCGTCCTGCGTGGCGTAGCGGATGCAGGCGGCCGTCACCATGTCCACCGCGCCGCCGATGCAGCCGCCGTGGATGGCGGCGATCACGGGAATGCGCAGCGATTCGATGCGCGTGAACGTGGCCTGCATGTCGGTCAGCAGGTCGAAAAGGGCGGCGCGCCCTTCGGGGCTCTGGTCGTCCATGGCGATGGCGCCACCGAACGTGTCCAGCGCCATGCCGGCCGAAAAGTGCTTGCCCGTGCTGCTGATGACGAGCGCGCGCGCCTCGCCCGACCGGTGCAGCAGCGCCAGCACGGTGTCCAGCTCGCGCCAGAACGCCGGGTGCATGGTGTTCAGGGCCTCCGGCCGGTTCAGCACCAGATGCGCCACCTGGTCCGTGATGGCGAGCGAAAAGCAGGTGAGGGCGGGGAGGTCGGTGGTATCGGTCATGCGGCGCACTCTAGGCGGGTTGGCGCCAAGGCGGCCGTCACCTGTGCGACGGCGGCGTTGGGCGGCACCGCAAGGAAGGCACGGGGGGCCGGCCGATATACTTCCCGGTCCTGTTTCCGGGCTTTCCCGCCCCATCTCCCCATGCAAATCTCCCGCCGCCTTTTCGCCCTGGGCCTTGGCCTGGCTGCCGCAATGACCGCTCCGCTGGCTGCCCACGCGCAGGACCGCGAGCTGACCGTGGCCTCCAGCGCCACCTATGCGCCGTTCGCCTTCGAGAACAAGGACAAGCAGATCGTCGGTTTCGACATCGACATCATCAACGCCATCGCGAAGAAGCAGTCGCTCAAGATCAAGGTGGTGAACACCCCCTGGAGTGGCATTTTCGCGGCGCTGAACAATGGCGACGTGGACCTGGTGATCTCCGGCGTGACCATCAACGACAAGCGCCGCCAGAGCTACGACTTCACCGAGCCGTACTTTGCCGCGCAGCAGCTGATCGCCGTGCCCAAGGCGAGCTCCGTGGCCTCGCTGAAGGACCTGGCAGGCAAGAAAATCGCCGTGGTGAATGCCTCCACGGCGGACGACGTGGCCTCGCGCGAGTTCGGCAAGACCAGCCCGAACATCCGGCGCTTCGAGAGCACGCCGCTCATCATTTCCGAACTGGCGGGCGGCGGCGTGGATGCGGCCATCGGCGACAACGGCGTGATCGCCTACCGCGTGGCGCAGAACGCTGCGCTGAAGACGGTGGAAGACCCCGCGTTCCCTGTCGAGGGCTTCGGCATCGTCGTCAAGAAGGGCGACAAGGCGCTGCAGGACAAGCTCAACGCCGGCCTGGCCGCCGTGCGGGCCGATGGCAGCTACAACGAGATCTACAAGAAGTGGTTCGGCAAGGAATACAAGCCACGCTGATCGCTGATCGGCACGCCGCTTTTCGGCATGACACCACGGCCGCGCTGCGGCCGTTTTTGCGGGCGCCTGTGCGCCCGGCGCGACCAATGAGAGGAAGAGGCCATGGAGCCTGTTGAGTGGTTTGGCTGGTTCCGGCCGGACATCCTGGTGGAATACAAGGACCTGTTCATCCAGGGCGCGTGGATGACGATCGGCGTGACGGTGGTGTGCGTGTTGCTGGGCGGCACGTGGGGCTTGCTGCTCGCGCTGGCCCGCCTGGCGCAGGCGCGCCATGCGCCGCTGAGCTGGGTGTGCCGTTATCTGCTGCGGTGGCCATCCACCGTGTATGTGAGCTTCTTTCGCGGCACGCCGTTGTTCGTGCAGATCCTGCTGATGCACTTCGCGGTGCTGCCGCTGTTCATCCATCCGACGTCGGGCCTGCTGGTGACGGGCGACTTCGCGCGCACGCTCAAGCAGGAGCATGGCGCGCTGATCTCGGGGATCGTGGCGCTCACGCTCAATTCCGCCGCGTACATCTCGGAGGTGTTCCGCGCGGGCATCCAGTCGATCGCGCGCGGGCAGTCCGATGCGGGGCGCTCGCTGGGCTTCACGCCCGGGCAGGTGATGCGCTACGTGGTGCTGCCGCAGGCCTTTCGCCGCATGCTGCCGCCGCTGGGCAACAACGCGATCGCGCTGCTGAAAGACACCTCGCTGATCTCCGCCATCGGCCTGGCCGAGATGGCCTATGCCGCGCGCACCGTGGCCGGGGCCTATTCGCGCTACTGGGAGCCGTATCTGGCGATTGCCCTGGCCTACTGGATCATGACGCTCGCGCTGACCGGCGCGCTGCGCAGGCTGGAAAGCCACCTGGCGCGCAGCGACCGGGTCTGACGCCGCTGCTGAAAGGCGCTGGCGGTTTCAGCGCCGCACGGTGCTGGCGTCCTGCCCGAACAGCACCTTCTTCGCGTCTTCGTCCACGGTGGGGGCGGTGTTGATGCGCTGGACCAGGTCGTACGCCCGTACGGTGGCGGGTCGCTCGCGGATGCGTTCGAACCATTGCGCCAGGTGCGGGAAGTCCTTGAGGTTCTGCCGCTGGCGCTCGTGCGGAACGATCCAGGGGTAGCAGGCCATGTCGGCGATGGAATACGTGCCGGCGATGTACTCGCGCCCATCGGACAGGTGCTTGTCCAGCACGCCATACAGGCGCCCTGTTTCCTTCACGTAGCGGTCGATCGCGTAGGCGATGGGCTCCGGCGCATATTGCGTGAAGTGGTGGTTCTGGCCCGCCATGGGGCCCAGGCCGCCCATCTGCCAGAACAGCCACTGCAGGGCTTCGGTGCGGCCGCGCAGGTCCTGGGGAACGAACTTTCCTGTCTTGTCGGCCAGGTACAGCAGGATGGCGCCGGACTCGAACACCGAAATGGGCTCGCCTCCCCCAGTGGGCGCATGGTCCACGATGGCGGGGATGCGGTTGTTGGGTGCGATGCGCAGGAAGTCGGGCTGGAACTGCTCGCCCCGGCCGATGTTCACGGGCAGCACGCGGTAAGGCAATGCGGCCTCCTCGAGGAACATTGTGATCTTGTGGCCGTTGGGCGTTGTCCAGTAGTGCAGGTCGATCATGGCAGGGTTCCTTGGGTTTTCTTGCGAGGGCGGATCCCTCAACGCTTGCGGCCGCCGAACAGGCTGCCCAGCACGCCGCGCAGGATTTCCTTGCCCAGCGAGGTGCCCATGGTGCGCACGGCGGATTTGGCCATGGTCTGCACCAGCCCATCGTGCTTGCCGCCGCGCGGGCCGGTCGAGCCGAACAGCACGTCGTTCAGCCCGCCCATGACACCGCCGCCGGCGCCATCGGTGGCGCCGCCCTTCGTGCTGGCGGGCGCCGTGGCGGCGGCTTCGGTGCGGCCCTGGAGCTTTTCGTAGGCGGATTCACGGTCCACGGCTTTCTCGTACACGCCGGCGACGAGCGAACCGGCCAGCAACCCCTGGCGCTGGGCGGGCGTGATGGGTCCCAACTGGCTGGCGGGGGGTAGCACGAACACGCGCTCGGTCACGCTGGGCCGGCCCTTGGCGTCCAGGAAACTCACCAGCGCCTCGCCCACCGCCAGTTCGGTGATGGCGGTTTCGATGTCCAGGCCCGGTTTTTGGCGCATGGTGGTGGCCGTGGCCTTCACCGCTTTCTGGTCGCGCGGCGTGAAGGCGCGCAGCGCGTGCTGCACGCGGTTGCCCAATTGGGCCAGCACGCTGTCGGGAATGTCGAGCGGGTTCTGGGTGACGAAATACACGCCCACACCCTTGGACCGCACCAGCCGCACCACCAGTTCGATGCGCTCGACGAGCACCTTGGGCGCTTCGTTGAACAGCAGGTGGGCCTCGTCGAAGAAGAAGACGAGCTTGGGGACTTCCGGGTCGCCGATCTCGGGCAACTGCTCGAACAGTTCCGACAGCATCCACAGCAAGAAGGTGGCATACAGGCGCGGCGAATTCATGAGCTTGTCGGCGGCCAGGATGTTCACGACGCCTCGCCCGTCCACCGTCTGCATGAGGTCGTTGATGTCGAGCATGGGCTCGCCGAAGAACTGGGTGCCGCCCTGTTGCTCGATCTGCAGCAGGCCCCGTTGGATCGCGCCTACGCTGGCGGCGCTGATATTGCCGTACCCTGTCGTGAATTCCTTGGCGTTGTCGCCGACGTACTGGAGCATGGCCCGCAGGTCTTTGAGGTCGAGCAGCAGCAGGCCGTTGTCGTCGGCGATCTTGAAAACCAGGTTGAGCACGCCCAGCTGGGTCTCGTTCAGGTTGAGCATGCGGCCCAGCAGCAGCGGGCCCATGTCGGACACCGTGGCGCGCACCGGGTGGCCTTGCTGGCCGAACACGTCCCACAGGGTGGTGGGGCAGGCCAGGGGCTCCGGCAGCGGAAGGTCACGCTCCTTGAGCGTGGCGGCCAGCTTGTCGCCGATACTGCCCGGTTGGCTGATGCCGGTGAGGTCGCCCTTGATGTCGGCCATGAACACCGGCACCCCGATGCGCGAGAAGCCTTCGGCCAGCGTCTGCAGGGTGACCGTCTTGCCCGTGCCGGTGGCACCGGTGATGAGGCCGTGGCGGTTGGCCAGGCCGGGCAGCAGGTGGCATTCGGTGTTGCCGTGCTTGGCAATGAGAAGAGGTTCGGCCATGGCGTCAGGGTGCGGAGTGGGGTGGATGCGTCAAAAGTAAAATCGCGGGCAGTAGATTAAATCAATACCAGAAGGACTCCTGTGGCAGGACACAGCAAATGGGCAAACATCCAGCACCGCAAAGGTCGGCAGGATGAAAAGCGCGGCAAGATCTGGACCCGGATCATTCGAGAGATCACGGTGGCGGCACGGGCGGGCGGGGGCGATGTCTCTGCCAACCCCCGGTTGCGTCTGGCCATCGAGAAGGCCAAGGCCGCGAACATGCCGGCCGACCGCATCAAGTACAACATCGACAAGGCCACCGGCAATGCCGAGGGCGTGAGCTACGAGGAAATCCGCTACGAAGGCTACGGCATCGGCGGTGCGGCCATCATCGTGGACACCATGACCGACAACCGCGTGCGCACCGTGGCCGAAGTGCGCCACGCCTTCAGCAAGCATGGCGGCAACATGGGCACCGAAGGCTCCGTGGCCTTCCAGTTCAAGCACTGCGGCCAACTGATCTTCGCACCCGGCACCAGCGAGGACCAGGTGATGGAAGTGGCCCTGGAAGCCGGTGCGGAGGATGTAGTCACGGGCGAGGACGGCGCCATCGAAGTGCTCACCGCCTACGCCGATTTCGAAGCGGTGAAGAACGCGCTGGAGGCCGCCGGCCTGGTGCCCGAGGTGGCCGAGGTCACCATGCGCGCCGAAAACACCATCGAGCTCGAAGGCGACGACGCCGCGCGCATGCAAAAACTCCTCGACGTGCTGGAAGACCTGGACGACGTGCAAGAGGTCTATCACAACGCTGCCTTATGAACATGAGCCTGAACCTCTGCAATCGATCCCTGCCCGCCGAAGGGCCCACCTGCCTGCCGCCAGCGGCCCATCGGAGTCCGGTATGAAAGTCCTTGTGATTGGCGGCGGCGGCCGTGAACACGCCATGGCCTGGAAGCTTTCGCAGTCTCCCAAGGTCACGAAGGTCTATGTGGCGCCGGGCAACGGCGGCACGGCCCTGAACCCCAAGCTCGAGAACGTGGCCATCACCGATGTGCGCGAACTGCGCGCCTGGGCGCATGACCAGAAGATCGCGTTGACCGTGGTCGGCCCCGAGGCGCCTCTGGCCGCCGGCGTGGTGGACGAATTCCGCGCGCACGGGCTGCGCATCTTCGGCCCCACGAAGGCTGCCGCGCAGCTCGAAAGCTCCAAGGCGTTCTCCAAGGCCTTCATGCGCCGCCATGGCATTCCCACGGCGGACTACGACACGTTCACCGACCCGGCGGCGGCCCATGCCTTCGTGGAGCGGCTGGGCGCCCCGATCGTCATCAAGGCCGACGGCCTGGCGGCCGGCAAGGGCGTGGTGGTGGCCATGTCGCTGCAGGAGGCCCACGACGCGGTGGATTTCATGCTGGTGGACAACAAGTACGGCGTGACGCACAACGAAGGCGGCGCACGCGTCGTGATCGAAGCGTTCCTGCAGGGCGAAGAAGCCAGCTTCATCGTGCTGTGCGACGGCAAGAACGTCACCGCCCTGGCGACCAGCCAGGACCACAAGCGCCTGAAGGACGGCGACCAGGGCCCCAACACCGGTGGCATGGGTGCGTATTCGCCCGCGCCCGTGGTGACTGCCGACGTGCACGCCCGTGCCATGCGCGAGATCATCCTGCCCACCATCCGTGGCATGGAAAAGGATGGCATTCCGTACACGGGCTTCCTGTATGCCGGCCTGATGATCGATTCGACCGGCCACCCCAAGACGCTGGAGTTCAACTGCCGCATGGGTGACCCCGAGACGCAGCCGATCCTCATGCGCCTCAAGAGCGATTTCGTCGATGTGCTGGGCGCTGCAGTGGACGGCAAGCTCGACCAGGTCGAATTGCAATGGGACCGCCGCACCGCGCTGGGCGTGGTGATGGCCGCGCACGGCTACCCGGAAGATCCGCGCAAGGGCGATGCGATCACGGGCCTGCCTGCGGACGCCGACGAAGCCATGGTGTTCCATGCCGGCACGGCGCTGAAGGACGGCGTGCCGCACACCACGGGCGGACGCGTGCTGTGCGTGACTGTGCTGGCCGACAGCGTGAAGCAGGCGCAGCAGCGCGTGTACGACGTGGCCCGTGGCATCCATTTCGATGGCGCGCAGTACCGCCGAGACATCGGCCATCGCGCGGTGAAGAGCTGATGGCGGCACCCGCACCGGCGCCTGCCCTGAACGCGGTCGATACGGCCACCCGCGTGCGGGCCTACCTGGAAGGGCTGCAGGCGCGCATCACCTCGGCCCTGGAAGAGATCGAAGGGCCCGCGGCGCGCGGCGGTGGCCGGTTCCTGAACGATGCGTGGCGCAAGACGCCGGGCGAACCGCTGCAGGGCGACGGCATCACCCGCATTCTGGAGGGTGGCCGGGTGTTCGAGCGCGCGGGCTGTGGCTTCTCGCACGTGCGGGGCGCCACGCTGCCGCCATCGGCCACGCAGCACCGGCCCGAGCTGGCCGGCGCACCGTTCGAGGCCATGGGGGTATCTCTGGTGTTCCACCCGGTCAACCCCTATGTGCCCACGGTGCACATGAACGTGCGCATGATCGTGGCGGCTCCGGCCGAAGGCGCTCCGGTGTGCTGGTTCGGCGGTGGCATGGACCTCACGCCCTACTACGGTTTCGAGGAAGACGCGGTGCACTTTCACCGCGCCTGCCGCGATGCGCTCAACCCCTTCGGCGAGGGCCTGTACCTGCGTTTCAAGCGCTGGTGCGACGAGTACTTCTACCTCAAGCACCGCAACGAGCAGCGTGGCGTGGGCGGCATCTTCTTCGACGACTTTTCCGAGCTGGGCTTCGAGCGCAGCCTGGGCATGGTGCAGTCCGTGGGGGACGCGTTCCTGGGCGCCTACCTGCCCATCGTGCATCGGCGCCAGGCGATCCCGTTCGGTGATCGGCAGCGCGAGTTCCAGTGCTACCGGCGCGGTCGCTACGTGGAGTTCAACCTGGTGTGGGACCGGGGCACGCACTTCGGCCTGCAGTCGGGCGGGCGCACCGAATCGATCTTGCTGTCGATGCCGCCCATGGCGGGCTGGTCGTACCAGCGCCAGGAGGCTCCAGGCTCGCCCGAGGCCGAGCTCACGCGGCGCTTTCTGGTGCGGCGGGACTGGCTCTGACCCAGCCCGTGCGTTCGCAAAAAGGCCGAAAGCTATAATTTCAATAGCTGCTCGCGCTCATGCCATGAGCGCCGAAGGCCAAAAACACCCTTGATGTGCGCGGGATGGCCGAATCGCCACCCGGGCCCGCCGCATTGGCCGATGCCCGGGTTGCACGCTATATTGGCCCCATCCTTTTTAGACAAACGCCTGATGACCACCTCCTCCAAATCGGAATCCGCTGCCAAAAAAGACGTCACCAAGCTCCAGCGCGCCATCGTCGATGGCCTGGAAGACGTCAAAGCGCAAGACATCCAGGTGTTCAACACCGAGCACCTCTCGCCGCTGTTCGAGCGCGTGATCGTGGCGTCGGGCACCTCCAACCGCCAGACCAAGGCGCTGGCGGCCAGCGTGCGCGATGCGGTGCGCGAAGCGGGCTTCGGCAAGCCCCGCATCGAGGGTGAGGACAACGGCGAGTGGATCATCGTGGACTGCGGCGCTGCCGTTGCGCACATCATGCAGCCGGCCATCCGCCAGTACTACCGCCTGGAAGAGATCTGGGGCGATACCCCCGTGCGCCTGAAGCTCGGCGCTGCCAAACCCAAGGCTGTGGAAGGCGCGGCAGGCACTGCCAAGAAAAAGCCCGCCGCCAAGAAGACCGCCGCCGCTCCCGAACAACCCGCCCGCAAGCCCGGCGTGAGCAAGGTCGCCGCCAAGGCCCCCGCTGCGAAAGCCCCGGCCAAGACTGCAGCCAAGACGACCGGAAAGCCGGCCGGCCGTGGCGCCGTGAAGCAGGCCGCACCTGCAAAGACCACCGCTAAAACGGCGGCCAAGACGACCGCCAAGTCGGTGGCCAAGGCGCCCATCAAGACCCTGGTGGTCAAGCCCATCGCCAAGAAGACGGCGGGCAAGCCCGCCGCTAAGAAGGCTCCGGGCCGCTCCACCGCCGCTGCGGCCCCCAAGGCGGCGCCCCGTGCTGGCACCGTGAAGACGGCGGCCAAGCGCCCCTCCGCCAAGAAGTCGCCGACCCGCAGGGGCTGAACCAGCGCCTGAGCGATCGATGAAGTTGCTGATCGTGGCCGTGGGCCAGCGGGTGCCCGACTGGGCGCAGACGGCCTACGACGACTACGCCAAGCGGTTTCCCCCGGAACTGAAGGTCGAGCTCAAGGCGGTGAAGACCGAGCCGCGCGGCTCCAAGACGCTGGAGACACTCTACGCCGCCGAGCGCGAGCGCATCGAGGCGGCCATACCCCGCGGCACCCGCGTGGTGGCGCTGGACGAGAGGGGCACGTCCCTCACCACCAAAGCCCTTGCAGAGCGCCTCAAAGGCTGGCAATTGGGGGGCGACGACGTGGCCCTGGTCATCGGTGGGCCCGATGGCCTGGACCCCGCCTTTCGGCAGGCTGCGCACGAGCGCATACGGCTGTCCGACCTGACCTTGCCGCACGCCATGGTGCGGGTGCTGCTGATCGAGCAGCTTTACCGGGCGTGGTCGGTGAACGCGGGGCACCCCTACCACCGCGAATAAGCGGCTGACGGCCCGGCGGTGTTGTCAGGCCTCGGCCAATTCTTCGGCCCGCGCAGCCGTTGCGCAGAGGGTGGCGGCTTGTACTTGCGCCTGCAAGGCATAGGCGGGCGCGAACTCCGTGGCCAGCAGGCTGAAGGACAGCAGATCATGGTGCCGTCCGCTCCAGAATCCTGCACTGCGCAGCAGCCCTTCCCGCTGGAACATCCAGCGCTGCAGAATGCGGATCGATGGCAAGTTGTCGGGATGCACCGTGGCGCTGATGCGCATCAGCTGGAGATGAAGGAAGCACCAGTTCAGCACCCTGCCGATCGCTTCGTTCATGAAGCCCCGGCCCTGGTAGGGCGCCGCCAGTTCATAGCCCAGTGCGGCGCTGAGCGTGGCGGCGTCGCATTGCGTGAAGTTGCATTGCCCGATCATGCCCGGCGCGTCCTTGCGCTCGATGGCCCAGCAGAACCCCGGAACGGGCCGCTGCGTCAATTGATCGGTCCAGTTCACGAAATCCATCGCACCCTCCAGGTCATGGATCGCGTTGTAGCCGGCCCACTGCCTCGATTCCGCATCCGCATGCATGGCGAGCATGGCCGGGGCATCGGCCACCACCATCTTGCGCAGCCTGAGCCGCGGTGTCTCCAATGTGGGAAAGAAGGTCATGCGCCATTCTTGAAAAAGACAGTAGCGCAGGGCCACCGGTTCCCGAAGCAGCAGACGGCGAACCGAAGCGGCGCAGCGAGAGCGATCGGCTATCCTCGCGCTCCGTGCCGTCCTCTATTCCTTCCTTCATCTATCTCGCATCCCAAAGCCCGCGCCGCCGACAACTGCTCGATCAGTTGGGGGTTCGCCATGAACTGCTGCTGCCCAATGCCGATGGCGATGTGGCCGAAGACGCAGAGGCCATTGAGGTGCCGCTGGCCAGCGAGGCGCCCGCCCGCTATGTGCAGCGCGTCACGGGTCTCAAGCTCGATGCGGCCGTCGCCCGCCGTGCCCGGCGCGGGTTGCCGGATGCGCCCATCCTTTGCTCGGACACCACGGTGGCCTGGGGCCGCACGATCTACGGCAAGCCCGAGGATGCCGCTGATGCGCGCCGCATGCTGGGCGAGTTGTCGGGGCGCACGCACCGCGTGCTCACGGCGGTGGCCCTGCAGCACGGCGAAACGCGGTCGGTCGCGCTGTCGGTCTCTAAAGTGACCTTTGCTACTTTCACGCCCGCCCAGATCGCGGCATATGTGGACAGCGGCGAGCCCATGGGCAAGGCCGGGGCGTATGGCATCCAGGGGCCCGCGGCGCAGTACGTGTCGCACTTGGCCGGCAGCTATACCGGCATCATGGGATTGCCCCTGTTCGAGACGGCGCAACTGCTGCGCTCGGCCGGCATGCTGCGCGACTGAATGGCGATGTGGGTTCGGTGAGCCCGCCATTCAGGCAGGTTTCAGGCATCATGGGTGGCCACTTTTTTCCGACCCCATGCAACAAGACATCCTGATCAACTGGTCCCCCCAAGAAACCCGCGTGGCGGTGGTCGAGCACGGCGCGGTGCAGGAACTGCACGTGGAACGCACCCTGGAGCGGGGCCTGGTGGGCAACGTGTATCTGGGCAAGGTCTCGCGCGTGCTGCCCGGCATGCAGTCGGCGTTCATCGACATCGGCCTGGAGCGCGCGGCGTTTCTGCACGTGGCGGACGTGTGGCACCGGCAGGAAGGCGGCGAGGCACCCATGTTCGCGCGCAAGGGCGAGCCACCGGTGCCGATCGAGAAACAGGTGTTCGAAGGTCAGTCGCTCATGGTGCAGGTCATCAAGGACCCCATCGGCACCAAGGGCGCGCGCCTTTCCACGCAGATCAGCATCGCGGGACGGCTGCTGGTGTTTCTGCCCCAGGACGACCATGTGGGCGTGTCGCAGAAGATCCCCGCCGACGAGCGCGATGCCCTGCGCGGGCGGCTGCAGGCACTGGTGGGCGACAAGGCGTCGGGCGGCGGCGGCGGGTTCATCCTGCGCACCAATGGGGAGGACTCCACCGACGCCGAGCTGGCCGAAGACATTGCCTATTTGCGCAAGACCTGGGCGCGCATCAAGGACGCCTCGCTGCGTCTGCCACCCATGTCGCTGCTGCACCAGGACCTGAGCCTGCTGCAGCGCGTGCTGCGCGATCTGGTGGGGGAGGAGACGGCCACCATCCGCATCGACTCGCGCGAACAGTTTTCCGCACTGCAGGCCTTCGGGCACGAGTTCATGCCGGCTGCAGCGCCCAAGCTGCAGTTGTACAAGGGCGAGCGGCCCATCTTCGACCTGTATGGCATCGACGAGGAAATTGGCCGGGCACTGGGCCGGCGCGTCGATCTGAAGTCGGGCGGCTACCTGATCGTGGACCAGACCGAAGCACTGACCACCATCGATGTGAACACGGGCGGTTACGTAGGTGCCCGCAATTTCGATGACACCATTTTCAAGACCAACCTGGAGGCGGCGCAGGCCATCGCACGGCAGTTGCGGCTGCGCAACCTGGGCGGCATTGTGATTGCGGACTTTATCGACATGGCGCGCGAAGACCATCAGCAGGCCGTGCTCGCGGAATTCAAGAAGCAGCTCGCGCGCGACCGGGTCAAGACCATGGCCGGGGGCTTTTCGCAATTGGGCCTGGTCGAGATGACGCGCAAGCGCACCCGCGAATCCCTGGCCCACATGCTGTGCGAACCCTGCGAGCATTGCCAGGGCAAAGGCATTGTGAAGACCGCGCGCAGCGTGTGCTACGACATCCTGCGCGAAATCTTGCGCGAGGCGCGCCAGTTCAACCCGCGCGAGTTTCGCGTGGTCGCCTCGCCGCGCGTGGTGGAGCTGTTCCTCGACGAGGAGAGCCAGCATCTGGCCGGGCTGTCGGACTTCATCGGCAAGCCCATCTCGTTGCAGGCCGAAACGGCGGTGGGGCAGGAGCAGTACGACATCGTGCTGCTTTGAGAAGCGGGCTTGCCGCCCCAACCGGCCAACTTGCAATCCTTATCGGGGCGCGGTCAAGCGGCCTCTGGATCAGCCCCGGAAAACACAAGGGATCGGTAGCGCCATGGTGGATGCCGAAGCCATAATAAACAATCCATCTGGATGGTTTGTATGTATGTCTGAAGCCCATAAACGCCTGAAACAACCCGAGTGGGTGCGAACCCAGTTGCTTGCCGTGGCAGCCGATCTGCTGGTGCAGGATGGCCCGGAAGCGGTCACTCTGGACGCCGTCGCGCACCGTGCCGGCGTGACCAAAGGTGGCTTGCAGCACCACTTTCGAACCAAGCAATCGCTGCTGGATGCGCTGTGCGATCAGTTGTTCGATGCATTCGACGTGTTCTACGCCGCGGCACTCGAATCCGAGCCCGAAGCTCCAGGGCGGCACGCGCGGGCCTACCTGAAGACCTGTTTTCAAGGCGGCCAGACTGCCGAAGAGCGCCTCACGCAGCGTGCCATTGCCTTGCTGGCCTTGGCGTTGCCAGCCTGCCGCGAGCGCTGGAGCGCCAAGATGCGCGTCCTGCTGGCCGAGGACCGTGCCGACCCCGCCGCCACGGACCGATTGTTCCTGTGCCGCCTGGCGGCCGACGGTTTCTGGTTCGACCAGTTGCTGGATGTCTACGGCACGCCGCCAGACCGCAAGGACCGCCTTCTTTCCCTTCTGCTCGAACTCACCCGAGGAACCGCGCCATGACCGTGCACCCCAGCTATCTCATCTTGGGACTGGCCATCGCTTTGGAGGTCGTGGGCACCACCGCGCTCAAAGCGTCTGACGGCTTCACCCGCCTGGTGCCCAGCCTGCTCACTGGGGTGGCGTATGCCGCCTCTTTCTATGCACTCTCGCTGGCCTTGAAGACGATTCCGGTGGGGGTCGCCTATGCCATCTGGTCGGGCGTTGGCATCGTGCTGATTTCGGCGGTGGGCTGGGTGGTGTTTCGGCAGCGGCTCGATGCGCCGGCGATGGCTGGCCTGGGGCTGATCATCGCGGGGGTGCTGGTGGTCAATCTCTTTTCCAAGAGCACGGGGCATTGAGTCGTGATGGCCCGTTCCGAAAGGGATTCCGCGCTTTTCAGCGACCAGGTTTTTTCGCGCGATGCGTTGGTGGCGGCCCTCGCAGGCCCGCACGGGGCGCTGGTATTCGAGCACTGCCGGTTCGACGGAGAAGACCTTTCCGGCCTGGACCTGGGCGGTGCCCGGTTCCTGGATTGCACCTTCGCCGAGACCCGCTTCGAGAAAGCGATGCTGGCAGATTCGCGCTGGCTCGATTGCAAGGCGCGGCAAGCGGATTTCAGCTTGGCCGATCTGTCCGGCGCCCGGCTGTGCAGCAGCGATTTCAACAACACGCGTTGGACCCGCACCAAGCTGGCGGGCGTGCTGTTCACCGAGGCCAAGCTGACGGGGGCGCATTTCAATCAGGCGAGCACCTTGGGGCTGGAGTTTCACCAGTGCCGACTGGTGGGCGCGGACCTGCGCGGCCTTTCGTTCCGCAAGCGCAGCCTGGAGCAATTGGATCTGTCCGAAGCCGACCTGGCTGGATGCGATTTCCGCGACGCGGTCTTCGAAGGCGGCAGCCTGCGGGATGCGAACCTGAAGAATGCGCGCTTCGACGGCGCGGACCTGCGTTCGGTGGACCTGGGCGGCCTGACGGTGACCACCGTGGCCCAATCGTTCAAGGGTGCGATGCTGTCGATGGATCAGGCCGCTGCACTCATCGGTGGCCTGGGCGTCCGCGTGGGCTGAAAGGGCAGGGTGGGCCGTCAGCGCTTTTGGCAAGCCATCGAATGCGCGCCAGCCTCCTGCTCGCGCTTTGCCTGCGGGACTGGCTGGCCGACTGAATTCGCTGGTTTTCGCGCGGCAAGACATTCACGGACGGCGCATGCCACTTAACGCGGGCAGCCGCCACGGGGGCCGGCGCATGGCAGTGGACCCGGCTGAATGCCCCTGGCGTGGCGGTGGTGCAAAAAAGCCATGAGCCCTGCCGTGCCAGCGGCTGCCAGGAGCAGCAGCGCCACATAGACGCCAAGCGCATGTCCGAACGCCACGGTGTCGTTCCATGAACGTGCGATACCGAGAAACGATGCGTATAGCCACGAGATCGAAGACACGGTGGCAAATCCGGTCAGCAACAGCACCCGGCCCAGAGGCCACTGCAGGAAGACCGTGCCCTGCTGCATGTAGGGAAACGCGAAATGGTGCATGAGCATTCCGTTCAGCGTCAGCACGCACACGGTGAGCACTTTCATCCAGAGTTTCTCGTTGGCCAGATACCCGGGGTACTGTGCTTGGCCGACGTAGAGAAAGCCCAGCCCGGTCACCCACAGCACGCCCAACGCCACCGTCATCGTTCGCTTGGTATGGAGCAGGTTCTCCCATTGCTGCGCTGAAATCGGGCGGTGGACGGAGCGAAGAAACCGGAAGTCATACTCCAGCATCTTTCCCACGGCAACGGCCATGGCGAGCAGGTGAACGAAGACGAGCGCATTCTTGAGGAGCATGGCGTGACGCACGGGGCGCCTTGAGAGGTGTCGCAGCGTGAGTGCCCCAACCGTCCGTTTTTGGTTGCCTGCAGGTCCGCAGAATTTGCAGAGGACACCTGACGGCTTCCATCAGCCCACTTGTTCGCGGCGTCCCATCGCGCCCCATGGCGCCTTTGCTGATGCCCTGTCGCACAGGGCTGGCTTTTCTCGACTGGCTGCGCGACGCGTTGGCGGGTCAACCAGAATGATCGCCGTTTGTGATCAGAGCTTGCGCAGCCGCTGCAGTGCCTGGCGCAGCGTGTCGTCCTGCTTCGCAAAGCAAAACCGCACCACGCGCTGGTCGAACCCGTCGCCATAGAAAGCCGACAGCGGGATCGCCGCCACGCCCACCTCGCGGGTCAGCCACTGGCAGAAGTCGGACTCGTTCAGATCGCTCACCGCCGAGATGTCCACGCACTGGAAGTAGCTTCCCGTGCTGGGCAGCAACCGAAGGCGAGAGCCTTCCAGCCCCTGGCGGAACAGGTCGCGCTTGGCCTGGTAGAACGCGGGCAGTTGCAGGTAGGGCGCCGGGTCCTGCAGATAGGCCGCCAGGCCGTGCTGCATCGGCGTGTTCACGGTGAACACGTTGAACTGGTGCACCTTGCGAAACTCCGCCGTCAGCGCGGCCGGAGCCGCGACGGTGCCGACCTTCCAGCCGGTGACGTGGAAGGTCTTGCCGAAGCTCGACACGATGAACGCGCGTGCTGCCAGGCCGGGAAAGCGTGCCGCGCTCTCGTGCTGCGCGCCGTCGAACACCATGTGCTCGTACACCTCGTCGCTGATGAGCAGCACATCGGTGGGGGCGAGCAGTTCTTCCAGCGTGCGCATGTCCTCGGCCGTCCAGATGGTGGCGCTGGGGTTGTGCGGGCTGTTGATGATGAGCGCGCGCGTGCGCGGCGTGATGGCCGCGGCGATCTTGCCGAAATCGGGCCGGAAACTGCCCGGCGTGAGCGGCACCCGCACCACCGTGCCGCCTGCCAGTTCCACATTGGGGGCGTAGCTGTCGTAGCAGGGGTCGAGCACGATCACTTCGTCACCCGCATGCACCGTCGCCAGGATGGCGGTCAGGATCGCCTGGGTGGCGCCAGCAGTGATGGTGATTTCCGTGTTGGCGTTATACCGGCGGGCATGGAGCGCTTCTATCTTGGCAGCCACTGCTTCGCGCAGCGCAGGCACGCCTGCCATGGGCGGGTATTGGTTGTGCCCGGCGCGCATGGCGCGGTCCACGGCATCGATCAGCGCCGGGTCGCAGTGGAAGTCCGGAAAGCCCTGGCCCAGGTTCACGGCGCCATGCTCGGCCGCCAGGGCCGACATCACCGTGAAGATGGTGGTGCCCACCTGGGGCAGTTTGCTGGGAAAGGCGGGTGTGCGCGGTGCGATGTCGGTGGAATTCATGGCGCGAGGGGCTGGCTGGAAAGACGGTCTGGGAAAAGAGCGGGTTCGATGCGGAACGAAAGCCGCTCGGTATGCGGGCGGTGCGGGTTCAGAGTTCGTAGTCGTTCACGTGGCCGGTCATGGCCCGGGCGATGAGTTCGCGGTTCAGGCGGTCGCTCAGCAGCTCGGCGAACTTGTAGACGAAGTTGCGCAGGTAGGCGCCACGCTTGAACGCCACGCGTGCCACGCTCTGGCCGAAGAGGTGACCCACGGGCCGCACCACCAGGTCGCCCAGCGGGTCGTCGCGCATCGCCATCTCGGCCACGATGCCGATGCCCAGGCCCAGGCGCACGTACGTCTTGATCACGTCGGAGTCGATGGCCTCCAGCACGATGCGCGGCTGCAGCTTGCGGGCGGCGAACGCTTGGTCGATCTTGCCCCGGCCGGTGAACGACGGGTGGTAGGTGATGAGGGCTTCGTGCGCGATGTCGTCCAGGCCCAGGCGCTCCTTTTGCGCCAGCGGGTGGGCGGTGGGCATCACCAGCACATGCTGCCATTCATAGCAGGGCAGGGTGACCAGATCGGGATAGTCGGCCAGCGACTCCGTGGCCATGCCGATCTCGGCCACCTCGTCGATCACCATGCGCGCCACCTCGTGCGGCGTGGCCTGGTGCAGGCTGATGTTCACCTTGGGGTACGCTTCACGCAGCTTGGCCACGGGCAGGGGCAGCACGTAGCGCGCTTGCGTGTGGGTGGTGGCGATGCTGAGGGTGCCGCTGTCCTGCGCACTGAACTGCTCGCCGATGCGCTTGAGGTTGCCGACCTCGCGCATGATCAACTCGATGCTCTTGAGCACGTGCTGGCCCGGCTCGGTGATGCGCTTGAGCCGCTTGCCGTGGCGCGCGAAGATGTCCACGCCCAATTCCTCTTCCAGCTCGATGATGGCCTTGGAAACGCCGGGCTGCGAGGTGTGCAGCGCCTTGGCGGCTTCGGTCAGGTTGAGGTTGCGGCGCGCGGCTTCCTGAACGAAGCGGAATTGGTGCAGATTCATATCGTATCGCTGCTAAAGAAGGCGATCATTATGCTGCAGCTGTCTAAGGAAAAACAGCGGCTGTCCAATTTTTGAAAGGGCCCGGGTGGCGTCCGGCAGGCCGTCTTCCCGCCTGGATGTCCGTGTCAGGCCGAGCCGGCGATCTCTGCCATCAATGCGGTCATGCGCGGGTCCTCACCGATGGCGCCCTGGACTTCGAACTGCACGTCGGGGTGGGTGGCGCGCAGGGTCTGTACCAGGAGCGGAAGGTCCTCGCGGGCGTGCTTGCCCGTGCCCAGGAACATCGGCACCACCGTCACATGCCGGGCACCTTCGTCCACCAGCGACTGCACGGCCTGCTCGAGGTCGGGCGTGGTCAATTCGAGGTAGGCGCAGCGCACCCGCAGTTCGGGGCGATGCTGCTGCAGGTGGGCCTGAACGGCCTCCATGGGGGCGCGCCACAGCGGGTCGCGCGAACCATGGGCGAACAGCACGACGCCTCGGGGTGGATTGGCAGTCAACGCGTGCGCTCCTCGGGTCACCGGCGCAGCACCAGCCAGCCGAAGGCGGCCAGCGAAAGCACCGAATAGATCAATCCCGGCGCCGCCGCAGTGAGCCAGGGCGACCAGTTCTGCAGGTTGCCCGCATAGCCGAAGACGTTGTTCAGCAGGAAGAAGCTGATGCCAGCCATCACCCCGCCGAACACGTAGCCCGCGATGCCGCCGGAGCGAAAATGCAGGTAGGCGAAGGGCAGCGACAGCACCACCATCACCAGGCAGCTGAGCGGGTAGAACACCTTGCGCCAGAACTCGATCTCATAGCGCTGCGCCGACTGGCCGTTGGCCTCCAGATGGCGTATGTACTGGAACAGGTCGATGGTCGCCATGCGGTCGGGCTTGAGCAGTGCCGCGGACACCATGTCGGCGCTGATGCGCGTGGGCCAGCGCAGTTCGGCCTCCTGCAGGCGCTCGACCCGTGCCTCCGCCTCACCGCTGCGATGGAACACGCTGCGCTTGACCTGTTTCAGCTCCCATTGGTCGCTGCCGACCGTGCCGCTGGCGGCCTGCAGAGTGGAGGCCACCCGGCCGTCCGCATCGAACTCGAACACGCGGATGTTGAGCATGCCGCCATCGGGGCTGAGCGCACGCACGTTCACCGCCATCGAATGGGTGCCCTGGCGCTCCTTGAGCCAGGCGCCCGTCGCGCCGGTGGTCAATTGCCCCAGGTGCCGCGCCTTGACCAGTTGCGCCGCGCGGTCGGTCATGGGGGCGATGTAATCGCCGACGGCGAAGGTCAGCATGACGAACCCCAGGCCCAGCACCAGCAGCGTGCGCAACGCGCGCCAGGGCCCCAGGCCGCTGGTGCGCATGATGGTGAACTCCGAGCTCTGTGCCAGCCGCGCCATCACGAAGATCGTGCCGATCAGCACCGTGATCGGCAGCAGCTCGTAGAGATGGCTGGGAATGCTGAGCGCGACGAACAGCATGGCATGGGACAGCTGGTAGCCGTCCGGCCCCGTGCGGCCCACCCAGCGCAGTTCATCGACCATGTCGAAGAAGAAGAACAGCGCGAGAAAGCCCAGCGTGACGAAAGCCACGGCCGACAGGGCTTCGCGGTAGATCAGGCGGCGGATGGTTTTCATGCGCGGCCTCCGCGGCGCCACAGCATGCTGGGCGACCAGCGATGGTGGCGCGCCGTCAGCAGCGCCAGGCCCAGGGCCAGCGTGCCCCCGTGCAGCAGCAGCATGAACGGCACCACGCCGAGCCGTCCGGAACTGATCCAGCTTTGTCCCAGGGTCATGAGGTTGTAGTAGACGACGAAGGCGAACAGCGCCAGCACCAGGCTGCTGCTGCGACCGGCGCGGGGGTTCACGCTGGACAGCGCGAGCCCCATCACCACGAAATTGAGGGCGGCCACCGCCAGGCCGAAACGCCAGCCCAGTTCGGCGCGGAAGGCCGGCTCGGCCGAGGCCAGCAGGGCAGGGGTGGAGATGGTCTTGACGGCCTGTTCATCCTGCGCGCCCGGGGGCGCCGATCCGATGCGCGTGCCGTATTCGATGAACTCGCTCACCTTGAGCCCGGGCTTGTCCACGGTGGTCTCCAGGCGCTGGCCGTCGCTCAGCAGCACCATGCGCTCGCCGTTGCGCGTCTCCAGCCGGGCGCTGCGGGCGGATGTCACGGTCTCGCGGCCGCGCTCGGTCGAGGCGATGAAAACGTTGCTGGCCTGTTCGTTGTCCGGGCTTTCGCGGTCGATGAAGAACACGCGGCTGCCGTTGGCGGACTCCTGGAATTCACCGGGCGCGATGCGGTCCACGTCCCCGCGCTGTTCGTACTGCACCTTGAGGGCCTGGATCTGCTGGTTGGCCCAGGGCCAGATCACCAGGGCCAGGGTGGCGATGACCAACATCACGGGCCAGGCAAAGCGCAGCAGCGGGGTGAGCAGGTTGATGAGCCCGCGGCCGCTGGCGAACCAGATCACCATCTCGCTGTCGCGGTACATGCGCGAGAGCGTTCCGACCACGGCCACGAACAGGCTCAGGCTCAGGATGGTGGGCAACTGCCCGAGCACGGTGAAACCCATGACGAGCATCACGTCGGAGGGATTGACGCTGCCGCGCGAGGCCTGGCCGAGCGTGCGGATCAGCATCATGGTCATGACCACGGTGACCAGCACCACCAGGGTCGCGCCGAAGCTGCGCGCCAGCTCCTTGCGAATGGATGAATCGAATAACATTGGCTCGAAGGAAAACACCGATTATGAACTTCGATCTGAAGACCCTGAGCCTTGACGGCGCCGCCGCCGAGAAATGCGACCTGCTGGCCATCGTGGTGGCCGACGGCGCGAAACCCGCCGGCGGTGCGTTGCCCAGCCTGATCGCCCATGCCCTCAAGAACGGCGACTTCGACACCAAGGCCGGCAAGAGCCTGCAGCTTTACCAGATGCCCGCCGTGGCTGCACGCCGCGTGGTGCTGCTGGGCGGTGGCGACGGCTCCGCGCGCGCCACGCGCCAGGCCATCCTGGCTGCGGCCTCTTTGCTCAAATCCCCCCAGGTCAAGCGCGCTGCGGTGTGCTTTGCCGCGCCCCCCGCCAGCGGGGCCGTCTGCGCCGCCGTGCAGGCGCTGGCTGAAGCCACCTACATCTATACCGCCACCAAATCCAAGACCGAGCCCCGCGTGCTGTCGCGCGTGGTAGTCGGCGTGGCGGACGCCGCTGCGGCCAAGTCCGAGTTCGCGCGTGGCACGGCCCTGGTGTCGGGTATCGAATACGCCCGTGAATGGGCCAACCGCCCGGCCAACCATGCCACGCCCACGCTGCTGGCGGGCGCCGCGAAGGCACTGGCCAAGTTCCCCTCCATCCAGTGCAAGGTGATGGGCCCCGCCGAAGCAGCCAAGCTGGGCATGGGTGCCTTCCTGGCGGTGGCGCGCGGCTCGGAAGAGCCGCTGCGCTTCATCGAGCTGCGCTATGAGGGCGGCGCGCGGGGGCAGGCGCCCACGGTGCTGATCGGCAAGGGCATCACCTTCGACACGGGCGGCATCTCGATCAAGCCCGCGGCCGAGATGGACGAGATGAAGTTCGACATGGGCGGCGCCGCCAGTGTGCTGGGCGTGTTCCGCGCCCTGGCCGAGCTCAAGCCCGCCATCAACGTGGTGGGCCTCATCCCCGCGTGCGAGAACATGCCCGATGGCCGTGCGGTCAAGCCCGGCGACGTGGTCACCAGCATGAGCGGCCAGACCATCGAAGTGTTGAACACCGACGCCGAAGGCCGGCTGGTGCTGTGCGATGCCATCACCTACGCGGCGCGCTTCAAGCCGGCGGCCATGGTGGACATCGCCACCCTGACCGGTGCCTGCGTGGTCGCGTTGGGCGGCCTGCGCAGCGGCCTGTTCGCCACCGACGACGCGCTCGCGCAAAGCCTGCAGGCGGCTGGTGACGCGGCGCTCGACCCCTGCTGGCGCATGCCGCTGGACGACGAATACGGCGACGGGCTCAAGAGCAACTTCGCCGACATGGGGAACGTGGCGGGGCGGGCCGGTGGCGCCATCACGGCGGCCAAGTTCCTGCAGCGTTTCGTGGGCGACACGCCCTGGGCGCATCTGGACATCGCCGGCACGGCCTGGAAGGGCGGTGCCGCCAAGGGCGCCACGGGCCGGCCGGTCGGCCTGCTGGTGCAATACCTGCTCGATGCGGCCGCGCAACCCCGGGCCAAGGCGCCTGCCCGCAAGCCGGCGGCCAAGGCCGCACGCGCGCCGCGCGTGGCGGCCCGCTGATCGCACCGACCGGTTGGCCATGACGGAAATCGCCTTCCACTTCAACGCGCCGGACAAGCTGGCCTATGCCTGCCGCTTCGCGCGCAAGGTGCTGCGCAGCGATGCCCGGCTGGTCATCACGGGGCCGGAGTCCGCGCTCGACGGCCTGGACCGCGCGCTCTGGGCGATGGCCCCGCAGGATTTCGTTGCCCACTGCAACGAGCGCGACGGTGAAGACCTCCGCGAGGCCTCGCCCGTGCTGCTGGCGCAGGACCTGCGCCTGGCGACCCACCATGAGGTGCTGCTGAACCTGGGCGGCACGGTGCCGCCAGGTTTCGAGCGGTTCGGCAAGCTGGTGGAAGTGGTGAGCGCGCACGACGAGGCCGACCGCAGCGGTGCGCGCGACCGGTGGCGCCACTATGCGTCGCGCGGCTACCAGATCGTGCGGCACGACCTCGTACTGAAAGGCGCGTGATGTCTTCCCCACCCAAGGCGCCCCCCAGATTTGTGCCCACGCTCACCGATGTGGTGCAGCTTTCGGACGGCGTACCCGGCGTGGGGCAGCCGGGCCCCGCGATGCCCGGCTCCCCACCCCCCGCAGCGCCTGCGGTTTCGCCGTCGTTCTCGAAGCCCCCGGTGGTCGCCGGGTTGCCGCCCCGGCCGGTGCTGTCCCCTGTCGTGGCGCCGTCCATGGCGCGGTCCGTGGTGCCGCCCGCTGCGCCGGTAGCGCCCCGCGCCCCGGTGCCTTCGCCCATGGACTTCGGGCGGTCGGCGGAAGGCCTCAAGGACATCGAAGAGGTGGTGATCCACCGTGTCATGCAGCGGGTGGACGTGGTGCTGGATCAGCGGCTGCGCGAGGCGATCGCCACCGTCGTCCTGGAGCAGACGCGCTCCATCGTGCCCCGGTTGCGCGAAGAGGTGGAGTCGGTGGTGCGCCATGCGGTGTACGAAGCCGTGGCCGAAGAGCTGGCCGGACACGCCGGAACGCCCCCCGTTTGACTTCTGCTGCAGGTGCGTTGGGTCAGTGACAGGGTATTCCCCTGTGGTTTCTGCCGCATGTCATCGTGTTCCCTAGTGATCTGGCCCATAAATTGCGATATGTTTCCGGCGTTGAGACACAACAATACTTCTCAGCGCTCACCCCTTAATGGAGATTCATATGCAACTGAAGTTGAAACTGACCGTGGTTGCCGCTATCGCGGCTTTTGCCGGCGCGGCCTCTGCACAAGAGCAGGTGGTCAAGATCGGTCACGTGGGACCGGTCTCCGGCCCACAAGCTCACTACGGCAAGGACAACGAAAACGGCGCCCGCATGGCAGTTGAAGAACTGAATGCCCAAGGCGTCACGATTGGCGGCAAGAAGATCAAGTTCGAACTGCAGGCGGAAGACGACGCTGCAGATCCGAAGCAAGGCACCGCCGCCGCACAGAAGCTGTGCGATGCGAAGGTTGCTGGCGTGGTGGGCCATCTGAATTCCGGCACGACCATCCCTGCCTCCAAGGTGTACAACGACTGCGGCATTCCGCACGTCACCGGCGCCGCCACCAACCCCAACCTGACCAAGCCAGGCTACAAGACGACGTTCCGCATCATCGCCAACGACAACGCCCTGGGCGCTGGCCTGGCGTTCTACGCGGCCGACACGCTGAAGCTCAAGACCGTGGCCATCGTCGATGACCGCACGGCATACGGCCAGGGCGTTGCCGACGTGTTCAAGAAGACGGCGGCTGCCAAGGGCATGAAGGTGGTGGACGAGCAGTTCACGACCGACAAGGCCACCGACTTCATGGCCATCCTGACGGCCATCAAGTCCAAGAACCCCGATGCGGTGTTCTACGGCGGCATGGACCCCCAAGCCGGCCCCATGCTGCGCCAGATGGAACAGCTGGGCATGGGCAACGTGAAGTACTTCGGTGGCGACGGCATCTGTACCGCTGAAGTGGCCAAGCTGGCCGCCGGCGCCAAGACGCTGAACAACGTGGTCTGCGCCGAAGGCGGCGCTTCGCTGGCCAAGATGCCTGGCGGCACCGCATGGCGCGCCAAGTACGACGCCAAGTACCCCAACCAGTTCCAGGTGTACAGCCCCTACACCTACGACGCCACCATGCTGCTGGTCGATGCCATGAAGCGTGCCAACTCGTGGGATCCCAAGGTCTACATCCCTGAACTGCAAAAGTCCAACTACAAGGGCGTGACGGCCAACATCGCCTTCGAGCCCAATGGCGAACTGAAGAACCCCGCCATCACCCTGTACGTGTACAAGGACGGCAAGAAGACGCCTCTGAACTGAGCGCGCAGCGGCACCGCCGGTTGAAAGACCGGTGGTCCACGCCAAGCAAAAGGCCTCCGGTTCGGAGGCCTTTTTTCATGGTGCGGCCGAAACGGGTCGCGCTCGATTCCGGTGTGGCCGGGGGATGGGCGCTTCAGCGCCGGACCTGCAGCGCGCCCGGGTTCACGATGTTGGTGGGCGTGCCCCGGATGTAGTTGACGACGTTGTCGAACGCGGCCCCGAAGTACAGCTCGTAGCTGTCCTGCTCCACGTAGCCGATGTGCGGCGTGCAGATGCAGTTCTCCAGCCGCAGCAGGGCATGGCCCTGCAGGATCGGCTCGCTCTCGAACACGTCCACGGCGGCCATGCCGGGGCGGCCGCGGTTCAGGGCGGCGATCAGGGCATCGGCCTCGATCAGTTCGGCGCGCGAGGTGTTCACCAGCAGCGCGGTGGGCTTCATGCACGACAGGTCTTCCAGCCGGATGATTCCGCGCGTCTCGTCGTTCAGGCGCAGGTGCAGCGAGATGACGTCGCATTGGGCGAAGAACTCCTCGCGCGTGGTCGCCACCTGCAGCCCGTCGCTCAGGGCTTGGGCGCGCGAGGCCTCGCGGCCCCACACCCGCACGTTCATGCCGAAGGCCCGGCCGTAGCCGGCGACGATCTGCCCGATGCGCCCATAGCCCCACAGGCCCAGCGTCTTGCCCCGCAGCACGGTGCCGACGCCGAAGTTGGGCGGCATCGACGCCGCGCGCAGGCCCGACTGCTGCCAGGCGCCATGCTTGAGGTTGGAGATGTACTGGGGCAGGCGGCGCATCGCGGCCATGATGAGCGCCCAGGTCAGTTCAGCCGGTGCCACCGGCGATCCCACGCCTTCGGCCACCGCGATGCCGCGCTCGGTGCAGGCCGTCACGTCCACGTGCGGGCCGATCTTGCCGGTCTGCGCGATGAGTTTGAGGCGCGGCAGCTTCTCGACCAGCTGGCGCGAGATGTGGGTGCGTTCGCGCACCAGCACGATGATGTCCGCGTCCTTCAGGCGCACCGAAAGCTGGCCCAGCCCCTTGACGGTGTTGGTGTACACCTTGGCGTTGTAGGGGTCCAGGCGTGCGGCGCAATGCAACTTGCGCACTGCGTCCTGGTAGTCGTCGAGAATGACAATGTTCATGTTGTCCGTAAAACCCGCAAGCTGCGGGGCAGGGCCTGTGGGAGGACCCTGCCGCAGAAATCGAAAGAATCGTGCCGCGCGGCCTGCCGGGCCCGGGCGGTGCCGGCGGGGCAGGGCGCTTGGCCCAGCCGCACATTGTCGTTGATGCGCGCGGCCGCGTCGCCGCGCAAGCCCGCTCAAAGCGCCGGTGCGGGACACGCGGTTACAAAAGTCTCCGTCCTGGCACCATTGCCGCACCTCGGCGGGCCATGGGCAGACCGGGTCGCCCACGCGACCGGCCGTAGGGGGCATCCCCGATGCCGGGCCCGGGGCAGGTCACTAGGCTGCAAGCGAAAGGAACCGAATCGCCCATGCCTGCCCACCACGCCTTCTGGCCCCGACGCCTGCCGCACGCGCTCACGCCGCCCGCCACCTCCCTCTGGGACAACCTGGCGATCAGCGCCCGCCGCTACCCGGACAAGCCGGCGCTGGTGTTCTTCGGGCGCACGCTGACCTACCGCGCGCTCGCCGACGGCGCCGAACGGATGGCCGCGCACCTGCATGCCCTGGGCGTGCGTCAGGGCGACCGGGTGTTGCTGTGCATGCAGAACTGTCCGCAACTGGTGCTGGCGCACTTCGCCATCCTGCGGGCCAATGCGGTGGTCGTGCCGGTCAACCCGATGAACCGGGCGCAGGAACTCACCCACTACATCACCGACCCCGACGCACGCGTGGCCATCACCACGGCCGACCTGGCCCCTGAACTGCTCCAGGCCAGCGATGGGCTGGTGCCGGGCGCGGGCCTGGCCCACCTGGTGGTGGCGCAGTTCACCGATGCGTTCTCGCCCGAGGAGGCCGGCGCCGATGCGATTCCGCCGGCGTGGCGCGACTGGCTCTGCACCCGCCACCCGCTGCCGGCCCTGGCCGGTGGCCAGGTGCATGCCTGGACGGATGCGCTGGCCTGCACGGCGCCCGCCCCGGATCTCACGGTCGGCCCCGAAGACCTGGCCGTGCTGCCCTACACCAGCGGCACCACCGGCCTGCCCAAGGGCTGCATGCACCCGCACCGCAGCCTGATGCACAACGCCGTGGCCAGCAGCCTGTGGGGCACGGCCACGCCCGAGAGCGTGACGCTGGCCGTCGTGCCCATGTTCCACATCACCGGCATGGTCAGCGTCATGCATTCCTGCATCTACGTGGGGGCCACCCTGGTGCTCATGCCGCGCTGGGACCGGGACCTGGCCGGGCGGCTCATTTCCCGCTACCGCGTGAGCAACTGGACCAACATTCCCACGATGGTGATCGACCTCATGGGCAGCCCGAGCTTCGGCCAGTACGACCTGTCCAGCCTGGTGTACATCGGCGGCGGCGGGGCGGCCATGCCGCAGGCGGTGGCGCAGCGGCTGTTCGAGCAGTACGGCCTGCGCTACACCGAGGGCTACGGCCTCACCGAGACCGCCGCGCCGTCGCACACCAACCCGCCGGACCATCCCAAGCAGCAATGCCTGGGCATTCCGTTCATCAGCACCGATGCCCGCATCATCGACCCCGACACGCTGCAGGAGCTGCCCGCCGGCGAGCAGGGCGAGATCGTGATCCACGGACCGGGTGTTTTCAGCGGCTACTGGAAGCTGCCAGGGCCCACGGCCTCGGCCTTCATCGACCTGGACGGCAAGCGGTTCTTCCGCTCGGGCGATCTGGGGCGGGTGGACGACGAAGGGTATTTCTTCCTGACCGACCGGCTCAAGCGGATGATCAACGCCAGCGGCTTCAAGGTCTGGCCGGCCGAGGTGGAGGCGCTGATGTTCCGCCACCCGGCGATCCAGGAGGCCTGCATCATCGCCGCGCGCGACAGCTACCGCGGTGAAACGGTCAAGGCCGTGGTGGTGCTGCGCCAGGAGCACCGTGGGCAGGTGACCGGCGAGGACGTCATCGCCTGGTGCCGAGACCACATGGCCGTGTACAAGGTGCCGCGCGTGGTGCAACTGGTGGACGCGCTGCCCAAGAGCGGCAGCGGCAAGGTCATGTGGCGGGCCTTGCAGGAGGCCGAGCTGGCCAGCCCTGCCGCTGCCTGATGGGCAGCGCCGCGCCGCTCATTGCGCCGCGTGCGCGGCAATGAGCTCCGCCAGGTCCCGCTCCAGCAGGGCGGGGTCGCCCAGTTGCAGCTCGATCACGCGGCGCAGGTGGGTCACGCTGTCCAGGTCCATCGTGCGGCACTGCAGGCCGGCATGCGGGCCTTCGATGTGCACGATGTCGCCGGTCATGGCGATGTGGTCGTTGTCGGCCGACAAGGCGATCACCAACTGGCACGGCGCGCCGGCTGGCAGTCGGGCGGCCGCGGGCTCCGCACCCAGGGCGAGCAGCGCGCCTTGCAGCGACAGGTCCAGCACCTGCACGTCGAACGTGCCCAGGCCGGTGGTGAGCAGCGCGGGTGCATCGAAAGCCACACGGACGTAGTGGCGGCGTTCATGGGGCATGGCGGATTCCTGGAATGGCGAAGGCCCCGCCATGCTACTGCACGGTTGTGATGCCGCCAGCGGATGGCTGGCACTTTTGCGCCAGGTTCCAGGGGCAGGCCGGGTTAAGCTTGGCCGCCTATGGCGCACATCACCTTCTCCCCTCCGTACTTGCCACCGGACCAAGTGGCAAGCCATCTGCGCAGCGCCGGCTATGCCGTGCTGCGGCCTGCCGACACCGCTGCGTGGATCGGTTGCCCGTTGGACGAGCTCCAGGCGCTGCACGCCGACTGGAGCGGCCTGCCGCCCGATGAGTTTCTGAAGGACGGCGGGCGGTACCGCCGCCGCCGCCACGCGAGCTTCGTCGCCGATGGCGACAGCGTGCAGGCGGTGCCCCACCGCGCGCACTGGCAGCCGGTGGAATACAACGCGCTGCACGGCGGCATGCAGCGGATGTTCGCGCCGATGCTGGACACCACCGTGGCGCGCCCGGCGTGGCGGCAATTGATCGCCGCGCTGGCCCGCGTGTCGCAGCAGGCCCTGGCCGCGCAGCCCGAGCGCTGGTTCGTCGAGGCGCACCAGTTCCGCATCGACACCACCGACGGCATCGGCCGGCCCACGCCGGAGGGCGCGCACCGCGACGGCGTGGACCTGGTGGCGGTTTTCCTGGTCGGCCGCGAGCGGGTCAAGGGCGGCGAGACGCGTATATTCGAAGCGTCCGGGCCCAGCGGGCAGCGCTTCACGCTCAGCGAGCCCTGGTCGCTGATGCTGCTGGACGATGCGCGCATGATCCACGAGACCACGCCCATCCAGCCGCTGGCCGACGGTGGGTTCCGCGACACGCTGGTCGTGACCTGCCGGCGCGGAGGCTTCCAGGACGCGCCGGCCTGAAGGCCATGACTTGATGCGGATCAACGGCCGGCCAACCGGTCGCCGCGACACTGGGGCCTGACGCGGGCACGGATCGCGCAGGCGATCCCCCCGGCCCAGGCCCTGCCTGATCCATCAACCGAAGGAGAAGTAACCATGTTCAAGCACATCCTGATTCCCGTGGACGGCTCGCCGACCTCCATGACCGCGGTGTCCAAGGCCGCCGGCCTGGCCAAAGCGTTCGGTGCGGCCGTGACCGCCGTGTACGTGGTGGACCCGTACCCGTTCACGGGCGTGGGCGCGGACTTTGCCTATGGCCAGTCGCAGTACCTGAGCGCTGCCACGGCCGAGGC
This sequence comes from Acidovorax sp. SUPP3434, assembly GCF_030159015.1. Classification (NCBI taxonomy): domain Bacteria; kingdom Pseudomonadati; phylum Pseudomonadota; class Betaproteobacteria; order Burkholderiales; family Comamonadaceae; genus Acidovorax; species Acidovorax sp. SUPP3434. The sequence continues at coordinate 87,674 of NZ_BQXL01000012.1, read as the reverse complement.
CAACGTGGCGCTGGACGGCGTCAAGAAGGCCATGCAGGAAGCCGGCGTGCCGGTGACGGCGGTGGTGGGCGAGGGCCATGCGGTGCACGACGGCATCCTGCGTGCGCTGGAGACCAGCCAGGCCGACCTGATCGTGATGGGCTCGCATGGCCGCCGCGGCCTGGAAAAGCTGGTGCTGGGCAGCGTGACGCAGCGCGTGCTGGGCGCGGTGCACGTGCCCGTGCTGGTGGTGCGCGACTGATCGCCATTCGATGCCATGGGGGCCGGCGTTGACCCGGCCCTCAAAGCAAAACGGCTCCCTCGGGAGCCGTTTTGCATGGGGCGCGTTGCCTGCAGGCAACAGGGGGCACAAGGCCCGTGCCGCACCTATTCGATCTTCGCGCCGGAGGCTTCCACGATGCCCTTCCACTTCGCGTAGTCGGTCTTGAGCAGCGTGGAGAACTGCGCGGCCGACAGCGACTCGGGCTCGGCGCCCTGCGCCTGGATGGCGGCCTGCATCTCCGGCGAGGCCAGCAGCTTGTTGACCTCGGTGTTCACCGTGGTCACCACGTTGGCGGGCGTGCCGGCCGGCGCGAAGATGCCGTACCACGAACTCACGTCGAAGCCCTTGTAGCCCGACTCGGCCACGGTGGGCACGTCGGGCAGCGACGAGCTGCGCTTGGCCGAGGTGACGGCCAGCGGGCGCAGCTTGCCCGACTTGATCTGGCCCATCGCCGAGGGCACGGAGGACACCAGCAGGTCCACGTTGCCCGCCAGCGCGTCCATCAGCGCGGGGTTGGAGCCCTTGTACGGAATGTGGCTCAGCTTGATGCCTGCGGCCTTCTCGAACAGGTCGCCGGCCAGGTGGATGGTGGTGCCGTTGCCGGGCGAGCCGTAGGTGATCTTGCCGGGTTCGGCGCGGGCGGCGGCCACTACGTCGGCCAGGGTCTTGAAGCGGGAGTTGGCGCCGGTGGCGATGATCACCGGCGTGTAGGCCACGTGGGCCACGGCGATCAGGTCCTTGGTCGGGTCCCAGGGCAGGTTCTTGTACAGCCAGGGCGCGACGACCAGGTTGTCCTTCTGGCCCATCACCAGGTCGTAGCCGGTGGGGGCGGCCTTCACGGCCTCGGTGATGCCGATGGTGCCGCCGGCGCCCGCACGGTTGTCGGGCACCACGGTCCACTTGGTCACCTCGGTCAGCTTGGTGGCCACCAGGCGCGAGAGGATGTCGGTGCCGCCGCCGGGCGGGAAGGGCACGATCAGGCGCACCGGTTTGGTGGGGTAGGTGGCGGCGGGCGGGGCCGTCTGCGCCTGGGCGGTGGCGCCCAGCGCCAGGGCGAGCGCGGTGAAGGAAAGCAGGCTGCGGATCATCGGTCGTGTCTCCATTTTTTGCGGGGGAAGTTCAAGCCAGTCGATGCAAGGCAAAAATGGCCTTCAGCGCAATATTATCTAGGGCATATTGCTATTGAAAGCATAGCGTTTGCACGGGGGTGGCCCTCAGGCGTCGCGCACGTCGGCCACGGGCGTTTGGCCGAAGTCGGCACGCTCCAGCCAGGCCAGCACGCGCGCTGCCGCATCGGCGGGCGAGGTGAGCTGGCCGCCCGCCTTGAGGTTGGCGAAGTTCTGAACGTCGGGGAAGTCGGTGGCGCTCGCATCGCGCAGGTGGGCCTGCATGTCGGTGTCGATCACGCCGGGCGCGAGCGAGCACACCTTGGCGCCGTTCGGCTTGGCGGCCTCGTCCAGCGCCAGGCAGCGGGTGAAGTGGTCCATGCCCGCCTTGGCGGCGCAATAGGCGGCCTGCGAGGCCATCGCGCGGCGCCCCAGGCCCGAGGAGATGTTCAGCACCTTGCGCGGTACCGGCCAGTTCTCGGTGGCGCCCAGGAAGGCGCCGCTCAGCTGCATCGGGGCCTCCAGCCCGACGCGCAGCGCGTGCGCCAGGTCGGCCGGGTCGCTGCCCGAGAGCGGTGCGATGCGCGGGACCACGCCGGCGTTGTTGATGAGGGTGGCGCTGGCGTACTCGCCGGCCGGCACGTTGGCCAGCCAGGTGCGCAGGCGGGCCGCGGCGTGCAGGCCCTGGGACAGGTCCTGCTCCCACTGCTCGAGCGTGGCGCCGGCCTGGGCGGCTTCGGCGGCCAGTTCGGGATGGGCGTTGCGTGAGAGGGTGAGCAGCGCGTGGCCGGGCTGCAGCAGCTGGCGGGCCATCGCCAGGCCCATGCCGCGCGAGGCGCCGGTCAAGATCGTGAGGTGTTTTGGCATCCGGCGATGGTACTGCGTGGCCCACGGTCGTGGCCGACGGGGGCTTCGGGCGCGCTCCGGTTTCCGAGGCTCAGCATGCTATTAAAAATATAGCAATATGCCCTAGTGTTGATTGTGCTGGTGGCCCGAAACACTAAAAAGGCGTGGGGCACGAAAACGCCATGGGCTGCCCGGTGCGCGGATGCGTGAACGCCACCTGGCGCGCATGCAGCAGCAGGCGCGGCGCGCGGGCCTGCACCGCCGCGGGCGCGTACAGCGCATCGCCCAGGATCGGGTGGCCGATGGCCGCCAGGTGCACGCGCAACTGGTGGGTGCGGCCGGTCACGGGCTGCAGTTCGACGCGGGTGGTGTGGGCGGCGTCGTCATGGGCGATCACGCGCCAGTGGGTCAGGCTCGGCTTGCCCTGTGCGGCGTCGATCACGCGCAGCGGGCGGCGCTCCCAGTCGGCGGCGATCGGCAGGTCGATAGCCTGCCAGCCGCCGCCGGTCCCATCGGCGGCGGGCGGTGCGGGCGCGGGGCCCTGCACCACGGCCTCGTAGCGCTTGTCCACCTGCCGTGCGGCGAAGGCGTCGCCCAGCGTGCGCTGGGCCGTCGCATGCCGCGCCATCAGCACGATGCCGGAGGTCGCCTGGTCCAGCCGGTGCACCACCAGGGCGTCCGGCCAGTGCTGCAGCGCACGGGCGCTCAGGCAGTCCTGCTTGTCGGGGCCGCGCCCCGGCACGCACAGCAGGCCCGAGGGCTTGGCCAGCACCAGCAGGTCGTCGTCGGCGTACAGGCAATCGGGCGGCGGTGCGGCTTCCCCGGCGCCTGGCGCCGCCTCAATGGCGTCCGCCATCGGCCGGGTCATCGGGGCCCTTGGCCGTGCCATGCACCAGCTGGTGCACGGTGGCGCAAAGCTCTTCCACGTCGTTGGGCTTGTGGATCAGGGCGCTGGCGCCTTCGGCCAGGGCCGATTGTTCGATCTCCGCGGTGACGTGGCCCGAGGCCAGGGCCACCGGCAGGTCAGGGCGGATGCGCTTGGCCTCGCGCACCAGGTCCACGCCGCAGTAGCCGGGCATGTTGTAGTCGGTCACCAGCAGGTCGTAGTTGCGCGGGTCGGCGCGCAGGGCCTCGGTGGCTTCGTGCGGATCGGTGAACCCGGTCACCTGGTAGCCGCGGCGGCGCAGCAGGCGCCGCACGAGGAAGACCAGCGCCTCGTCGTCGTCCACGTACATCACGTGGCGCATGCGCTCGTCGGCGCTCTGCACGGGCGGCGGGGCGGCGGGCTGGGGGGCGTGCGGCGGTGCGCTCGGCGCCGAATCCGGCGCCACGGGGAAGTACAGCGTGAAGCGGCTGCCTTCGCCGGGAGCGCTGTGCACGTCCACCGCGCCCCCGTGCGTGCGCATCACGCCGTGCACCACGGCCAGGCCCAGGCCGGTGCCCTGGCCCACGGGCTTGGTGGTGAAGAAGGGCTCGAAGATGCGCTGCTGCGTGGCCGCGTCGATGCCCGGGCCGTTGTCCACCACGGTGAGCGCCACGTACTCGCCCAGGGGCAGGCCCAGGCGCTCGCACAGCCGCAGGTCGGGCTCCAGGGCCGAGGCCTCCATGCTGACGATGCCGCGCGCCTCGCCGATCGCATGGATGGCGTTGGTGCACAGGTTGAGCAGCGCCTGCTCGACCTGGGTGGCGTCGGCCAGCACGGGCGGCAGCCCCGCATCCAGGCGCATGCGCAGCTCGATGGCGGGCGGCAGGGTCACGCGCAGCAGCCGTTCGGTGTCGTGCATGGCGTCGTGCACGCTCACGGCAGTGCGCTGCGGCGGCTCGTTGCGGCTGAAGGTGAGGATCTGGCGCACCAGGTCGCGCGCGCGCCGGCCGGCCTTGTCGATCTCGCGCAGGCTCTCCAGCACGGGCGAGGCGGCATCGCAGTCGGCCTTGGCCAGCTCGACGTTGCCCAGGATGGCGCTCAGGATGTTGTTGAAGTCGTGGGCGATGCCACCGGCCATGGTGCCCACGGCCTGCATCTTGTGCGACTCGCGCAGCTGCGCTTCCAGCTCGCTGCGGTGGGCTTCGGCCTTCTTGCGGCCGGTGAGGTCGCGTGCGAAGACGGTGGTGGTCTCGCCCTCGGCATGGCGCTCGAACGACATGCTCACCTCCACCGCCAGCTCCTTGCCGCTGGCGGTGCAGGCCACCATCTCGCCAAGCACGGCCTGCGTGGTGAGCTGCGCGAACGCCAGCGCCTGCGCCGCATCGGGCAGGAAGCGGTCGAGCCGGCTGCCCATGGCGTCGGCCGTGGCGCACTGGAACAGCGCGGCGGCCGTGGGGTTGAAGACGGTGATGCGCTGGTGCTGGTCCACGCACAGGATGGCATCGAGGGCGGAGTTGATCACCGCCTCCAGCCGCCGCTCGCTGGCGTGCAGCTGGGCATTGCGCTCCTGCAGGGCCTGGGCGCTTTGCTGCAGCGCCTGGCGCTCGGTGAGCAGCGGTCCCTGGTCGATCACGGCGCACAGGAATTGCAGCACCGGAGGGCCGCTTTCCTGGGGCGCCTCGATGCGGGCGATGTGCAGGTCGCCGGTGATGGTGCCGCCCGAGCCCACGGGAAACACCACCTCGGTCGCCTCGCTGTGGCCGAGTTCGCGCGCCTGGGCGAAGGCCTCGCGCACGCGTTCGGCATCGGCCGCGCTCACGAACGGCATGAGCGAGGTGACGGGGCGGTCGGCCTCGGTGGGCTGAAAGGAGCGGTGCGCCATGGAGTTGGCCTGCACCACGATGTCGTGTTCGTCCAGCACCATGAGCGACAGCGGCACGCTGGCGAACAGCGTCTCGAAGCGCTCGGAAGCGCTTTCCGCCGCGGCCTGGCTGTAGCGCAGCACCTTGTTCTGCACCTCCAGCTCAGCCTGGTAGGCGCGCAATTCGCCGATCAGTGCGGCCACGGGGCCCTCGGCCCGGCTCGCGGGCGCACGGCGCTCGGGCGGGATGGGCGCGGGCGGGTTCTCCGAACCCGGAGGCAGGAGCAGGGAAAGATCAGGACGGCTCATGGGCGAGGCAGCGACGGCAGGCAGAGCGGCAGCGGCGCCAGCGCCGCACGGAAGGGGCTCAGTGTACGCCCGCCCCTGGGTGCCGGCCAGCCGGTGGCCTGCTGCGGGAAGTGCCTTTCGCGCGGCGGCGCGGCGCAGCCCTTTCCGGCCATCGGCAGCGTTCACCGGGCCGGTGGCCGCCACGCCGCGGTTCAGCGCGGCACGGTGCCCGGCGCGTCGTTCACCTGCCGCAACGGCGTGAGCAGGAAGGCCAGCGCTGCCACCGCCACCAGCGCGCCGCCGCAGGCCGCGAACAGCTGGGCCAGCGTGATGCCCTTCATGACCCAGCCCGTGACGGCGGCGGAGATCGGCGCCAGCCCCATGAAGATGAACATGAACAGCGCCATCGCCCGGCCGATGAGTGCCGGCGGCACCCGCTGCTGGATCCACGTGAAGATGCGCACCTGCATGAAGCCGCCCAGCAGGCCGATGGCCAGCATGAGCGCAACCCCTTGCCAGAGGGCGCCGATCACGCCCATGGGCATGAACAGCAGGCCGATGGTGGCGTCGAACGCCAGCAGCGTCATCCCCAGGCTGCCCCAGCGCAGGCGCGGCAGCATGCCCGAGGCCACCATGCCCGCGAGCGTGCCGGCACCGTGGGCACCCACCAGCGTGCCGAACGCGGCGGCGCCCAGGTGGGGCAGGCTGCTCGCCAGCACCGGCATGGCGATGTGCAGCGGCCCCATGATGAGGATGGCCACGGCGCTCCAGTAGAGAAAGCAGGTGCGCAATTCGCGGTCGCGCCAGAAGTGCGCCAGGCCCTGCGCCACCGAAGCCAGCACCGCCGGTGAAGCCGTGCCCGGCGTGGCCGGTGGGGTGGAGGCGGTGGAGCCGTCGGTGCGGCCGCAGGGGGCTGGCGCTGCAGCCAGCAGCCGCACCTTCGACAGGGTCCAGGCCGACACGCCGAAGCTGAGCGCATCGAGCCCGAAGGCAATACCGATGCCCGTCGTGTTGGCCATGGCGCCGGTGCCGGTGCCGTCGGCGCGACTGCCGTCGCCGAACAGGGCGATCAGCAGCCCGGCCAGCAACGGCCCCAGGAACATCGTGAGCTGCCGCAGGCCCATGCTGATGCCGTTGGCCGCCTGCAGTTGCGCACGCGGTACCACGTGGGGCAGCATGGCCGTGCCGGCCGGGATGCTGAAGGCGGTGGCCAGGCCGATGGCCAGCGACAGGGCATAGACCATCCACAGCGTGAGCGCACCCGCCAGCACCAGCCCGCTGAGCAGGCCCAGCAAGGCCAGGTTGGCGTACTTGGTGCGCATCAGCACCTGCTTGGGCGAGTGGCGGTCCACCAGGGCGCCGCCAATGAGGATGAACAGCGCGCGCGGCACGCTCATGAGGGCCAGCACCGTTCCGAGCACCAGCGTGTCGCCGGTCATCTGCAGCACGAGCCAGGGCAGGGCGATGAGCGTGAACTGGTCGCCCAGCAGGGTGAGGGCCGTGCCGCTGACCATCCAGCGGAAGTTGGAGTCCTGCAGCAATGCGGCGCGCGGGTGGTGGGGCGAAGGGGTCATGGGTCGGTCCGTTGGCTGCGCAGGGGCAGCGATGGGGGCCGACTGTGAAGCCTCACGTAGCGTGAGGGTCAAGCCTTTTTTCAGGGCGATGGCGCGGCGGCCGGCAGGCGCGGCACGGCGTGCAGGTAGTTGCGCACGGGCTCGCTCAAGGGGGAGCCGGCGCGCAGCAGGGGCTCGCTGGCCGATGCGCGCATCAGCTTGGCGCGCAGCCCGGCGTCGTTGCGGCAAAGGGTGGCGAACAGGGTGTCCCAGTGCGCAGCGGCATCCCTCGCCCGGGGATGGCCCGGGGGAATGCCCTGGTCCAGCAACTGCTGCACTTGCTGTTCCAACTGCTGCCATTGCGTGTGGTGTACCTGGCCCAGCCGGCGCAGGTCGTCACGGTCCAGGTAGCGCAGCAGCAGGTCCATGCGCAACTGGATGGCGGCTTCGATGTACCGGATCATGTCGCCCGGCGGCGCATGGTTGCGGCCCTGGGTGCTGGGCTCGGTGCGGAACATGTGGCCCCAGCGTTCCAGCAGGTCCATGTCGCCGTCCATCCAGTGCAGCATCAGCGCCATCCATCGGTAGGCCAGCGCCTGGACTGCGGGCGCATCGATGGGCAGGCCCTCGTCCATGGCCTGGCGCACCTGGTCCCTGACAACCAGCCAGTCCGCTTCGATCCGGTGCCAATGGGAGAAGATGTGCTTGAGCTCGGCCGCGCTGAAATATTTGCCGTAGGTTGCCATGAGCGCCAGCGCCTGCAGCCAGTCGCCCATGTCGGGCTCGGCGCCGGCCTCCAGCCCGTCGCGCAGCAGCGACAGGCGGCCGCGCAGCTCGGCGGCCTGCGCGATCTGCTGGTCGAGCGCGCGGATCTGCTGCCCGATGATCTGCTCGGGCGCCATGCCGTCGCCCGCCAGCAGGGCCGCGATGTCGCTGAGCGGCAGGCCCATCTGTCGCAGCGTCTGGATGCCGTGCAGCCGCTGCACGTCGGACGGGCTGTAGAGACGGTAACCCGCCTCGGACCGGCCCGAGGGCTTGAGCAAACCCACCTCGTCGTAATGGTGCAGCGTGCGCACCGTGAGGCCGGTGCGCCGGGCCAGCTCGCCGACCTGGAGCAGCATTGGTGGCGGGCCCTCGGACGGGTCAGCGGACCGAGATCAGTTCGATTTCGAAGTTCAGCGTGGCGTTGGGGGGAATGACGCCGCCCGCGCCGCGCTCGCCGTAGGCGATGGCCGGCGGGCAGGTCAGCTTGGCCTTGCCGCCCGGCTTCATGCGCTGCACGCCTTCGGTCCAGCAGGGAATGACGCGGTTGAGCGGAAACTCGGTGGGTTCGCCGCGCTTGTAGGAACTGTCGAACTCCTTGCCGTCCGGCAGCGTGCCCTTGTAGTGCACCTTGACGGTGTCCGTGGCCTTGGGCGAGGTGCCGGTGCCTTCTTTCAGCGACTCGTACACCAGCCCGCTGGGCAGGGTGACGGGGGCGGTCTGCGCCATGGCGGCGGGAACGATCACAAGCCCGGCAAGCAGGGCGCACAAGGAATTTCGCACGAAAGCATCTCCTGAAAAAAGGTAGCCCGCGATCTTAAAGAGTCTGCCCGCGGCCCTGTCACCTCATGTTGGAGGGCCAGGCCGGCCGGGCCCGTGGCGCGGCCGGCGCACGCCTCTCCGTCACGCGTAGTCGCTCACCGGAATGCAGCTGCACGACAGGTTGCGGTCGCCCCAGACGTTGTCCACGCGGCCGACCGGCGACCAGTACTTGCTGCGGCGCAAGGCGTCCACCGGAAAGGCCGCGGTCTCGCGGGCGTAGGGCCGCGTCCATTCCGGGGCGAGCAGGCTCTCGGCCGTGTGGGGCGCGTGCTTGAGCGGGTTGTCGTCCTGCGGCCAGGCACCGGATTCGATCTGGCGGATCTCCTCGCGGATGGCGATCATCGCGTCGATGAAGCGGTCCAGCTCGGACAGCGTTTCGCTCTCGGTGGGCTCCACCATCAGCGTGTTGGGCACCGGGAACGACAGCGTGGGCGCATGGAAGCCGTAGTCGATCAGTCGCTTGGCCACGTCCTCGGCCATCACGCCGCTGGTTTCCTTCAGGCCCCGCAGGTCCAGGATGCACTCGTGGGCCACGTGGCCGTTGGCGCTCGCGTACAGCGTGGGGTAGTGGTCCTTCAGGCGCGCACTGATGTAGTTGGCCGACAGGATGGCCGTCTCGGTCGCGGCCTGCAGGCCTTCGGCGCCCATCATGCGGATGTACATCCAGCTGATCGGCAGCACGGCGGCATTGCCCAGCGGCGCGGAGCTGACCGCGCCCACGCCGTTGGCGGCGGCGTTCGTGTCGGCGCCCAGGGCGCCTTGCGCGGCCGCGGTGCGGTGGCCTGGCAGGTAGGGCACCAGGTCGGCCACCACGCACACGGGGCCGACGCCGGGGCCGCCGCCGCCGTGCGGGATGCAGAAGGTCTTGTGCAGGTTCAGGTGGCTCACGTCGCCGCCGAACTCGCCGGGGGCGGCCACGCCCACCAGGGCGTTCATGTTGGCGCCGTCCACGTACACGCGCCCGCCGTGCTGGTGCACCAGCGCGCACAGTTCCTTCACCTGTGTCTCGAACACGCCGTGCGTGCTGGGGTAGGTGATCATCACGCAGGCCAGGTGCGCGCTGTGCTGCTCGCACTTGGCGCGCAGGTCGGCCAGGTCCACGTTGCCGTTGGCATCGCAGGCCGTCACCACGACCTGCATGCCCACCATCTGGGCGCTGGCGGGGTTGGTGCCGTGCGCGCTGCTGGGGATCAGGCAGATGTTGCGGTGGCCCTCGCCCTGGGCCGCGTGGTAGGCCTTGATGGCCAGCAGGCCGGCGTATTCGCCCTGCGAGCCCGCGTTGGGCTGCAGGCTGATGCCGGCGTAGCCCGTGGCCTCGCACAGCCAGGCGCGCAGTTGCTCGTCGAGCAGGCGGTAGCCCCGCTGCTGGTCGGCCGGGGCGAAGGGGTGCACGTTGGCGAATTCGGGCCAGGTGATGGGGATCATCTCGCTGGTCGCGTTCAGCTTCATGGTGCAGCTGCCCAGCGGGATCATGCTGCGGTCCAGCGCCAGGTCCTTGTCGGACAGCTGGCGGATGTAGCGCAGCATGCCGGTCTCGGAATGGTGGGTGTTGAACACCGGGTGCGTGAGGAAGGCGCTGGTGCGGCGCAGCCCCGTGGGGATCAGCGGCTCCACGCCCTTTTCGAAGGCGGCGAAGGTGGGCAGCGCCTGGCCTTCCTGGGCGAACACCTTCCACAGCAGCTCGATGTTGGCACGCGTGGTGGTCTCGTCCAGCGAGATGCACAGGTAGTTCTCGAAGTAGACGCGCAGGTTGGCGCCCAGCGAGACGGCGCGGGCCGCGATGGCTTGCGTCGCGCCTTCGGTGTGCAGCGACAGCGTGTCGAAGGCGGCCTGCGGGCGCAGCGGCGCACCCAGTTGCTCCAGCCCCTTGGCCAGGATGGCGGTGTAGGCGGCCACGCGCTGGGCGATGCGCATCAGGCCCTGGGGCCCGTGGTAGACGGCGTACATGCTGGCCACCACGGCGGGCAGCACCTGGGCCGTGCAGATGTTGGAGGTGGCCTTTTCGCGGCGGATGTGCTGCTCGCGCGTCTGCAGCGCCAGGCGGTAGGCGGGCTTGCCGTGCACGTCCACGCTCACGCCGACCAGGCGGCCGGGCAGGGAGCGCTTGTACTCGTCGCGGCAGGCCATGAAGGCGGCGTGTGGGCCGCCCGCGCCCATGGGCATGCCGAAACGCTGCGTGGTGCCCACCACGATGTCCGCGCCCCATTCGCCGGGCGGTGTGATGAGGGTGAGGGCCAGCAGGTCGGCCGCGGCGATGAAGGCCGCGCCCTTGGCATGCGCCTTGGCGGCATCGGCTGCCAGATCGTCGATGCGGCCGCTGGTGGCGGGGTATTGCGCCAGCACGGCGAAGTAGTCGCCGTCCAGCGCGTCATTCCACTCGGCCAGCGAATTGGCCAGCACCACCTCGATGCCCAGCGGCGCGGCGCGCGTCTGGATCACTTCGATGGTCTGCGGGTGCGCATCGCCGGCCACGATGAAGCGCGTGCTTTTCGATTTGACCGAGCGCTTGGCCAGCGTCATGGCCTCGGCCGCCGCGGTGGCCTCGTCCAGCATGGAGGCGTTGGCGATGGGCATGGCCGTGAGGTCGCACACCATGGTCTGGAAGTTGACCAGCGCCTCCATGCGGCCCTGCGAGATCTCGGCCTGGTACGGCGTGTAGGCCGTGTACCAGGCGGGGTTCTCCAGGATGTTGCGCAGGATGACGCCCGGCGTGTGCGTGCCGTGGTAGCCCTGGCCGATGAAGCTGCGCAGCACCTGGTTCTGTGCGGCGATGGCCTTCAGCTCGGCCAGTGCCGCGGCTTCCGTGGTGGCGGGCGGCAGGTCCATGGCCCGGCTGCGCGCGATGGAGCGCGGCACGATGCCGTCCACCAGCGCGCGGCGCGAGGCCTCGCCGATGGCGGAGAGCATGTGCTGTTCGTCCGCCCCGTCGATGCCGATGTGGCGGGGCAGGAACTCGGTGGCGTTTTCAAGCGCGCCAAGCGGCAGGGCGGATTGCATCAGCATGGAAGAGGACCGTGGACGGAAAAGGAAAAGGAAAGGGGAAGGAAAAGGCTCAGGCGTTCTTGGCGAAATCGGTGTAGGCCGTTTCGTCCATCAGGCCGGACAACTGGGCCGGCTCGGACAGCTTGACCTTGAAGAACCAGCCGGCGTTCAAGGGATCGGAGTTGGCGAGCGACGGGTCGGCGCGCAGCGCCTCGTTCACTTCCACCACCTCGCCCGAGACGGGCATGTACACATCGGCGGCGGCCTTGACGGACTCGACCACGCCGGCCACTTCGCCCTGCGAGAAGGTCTTGCCGACTTCGGGCAGGTCCACGAACACCACGTCGCCCAGGGCATCCTGGGCATGGACGGTGATGCCGACCACGGCGGCGTCGGCATCGGCGGCGTCGATCCACTCGTGATCGCGGGAGTATTGAACGGTCATGGGGGCTCCTGAAAAATGAAGAAAAGGAATCTGGAATGTAGCGGTGGCCGCCGCCTTGGCGGTGGCCCCGGCTGCCCGCTTCAGCCGCGGTAGTAGCGGGGCGCCACGAACGGCATCGCGCACACCTGCATGGGCACCGGCTTGCCGCGCACGATGGCCTGCACGCGGGTGCCGATGGCGGCCAGCGCCGGGGGCACGTAGGCCATGGCGATGGGCTGGTTCACGCTCGGGCCCAGCAGGCCGCTGGTGACCTCGCCGAGGGCCTCGCCCTCGGTGCTTTGCAGCGGGGTGTGCTCGCGCACGGGCACGCGCTCCAGCGCCGTGAGGCCCACGCGCTTGCGCGCCAGGGTGGCCGGGTCGTCGATCTGCGCGAGCACCTTGGCCGCGCCGGGAAAGCCGCCGGCCCGCGCACCGCCCGTGCGGCGCACCTTCTGGATGGCCCAGTTCAGGCCGGCTTCGGGGGGCGTGGTGCTGGTGTCGATGTCGTTGCCGTACAGGCACAGGCCCGCCTCCAGGCGCAGCGAGTTGCGCGCGCCCAGGCCGATCGGCTTCACTTCGGGCTGCGCGAGCAGGGCGCGCGCCAGCGCCTCGGCCTGCGATGCGGGCACCGAAATCTCGAAACCGTCCTCGCCGGTGTACCCGCTGCGGGTGACGAAGGCATCGCAGCCCGCGATCTCGTAGCGCCCGCCGGTCATGAAGACGAGCTGCTCGATGCCGGGTGCCAGCCGCGACAGCGCCGCGACGGCCTGCGGGCCCTGCAGCGCCAGCAGCGCATGGTCGGGCATGGGGACGACCTCGCAGCGCTGGCCGATGCGGGCCTGGATGTGCGCGATGTCGCCGGCCTTGCAGGCGCCGTTCACGATCACGAAGATGTCGGCCTCGCCCTGCTTGATGAACATCAGGTCGTCGATGATGCCGCCCTCGTCGTTCAGCAGCAGGCCGTAGCGCTGCTTGCCCACGGGCAGGTCGATCACGTCCACGGGAATGAGGGATTCGAAGGCGGCCGCGGCATCGCTGCCCACCAGGCGCAACTGGCCCATGTGCGACACGTCGAACAGGCCGGCGGCCTGGCGCGTGTGCAGATGCTCCGCCATCAGGCCGGCGGGGTACTGCACGGGCATGGAATAGCCGGCGAACGGCACCATGCGGGCCCCGAGTTCGAGGTGCAGGGCATTCAGCGGGGTGGTGAGCAGGGCGGCGTCGGCGGCGGACATGGCAATCTCCAGCAAGGGCAAATGGGAACGCGGCCATATGGCCACGCCTTTGCCCCGCTGTCCGCTTTACCTGAGAGATTCACCCACGTGCCAAGGCGGCGCGGGGCTTGCTCCTTCGGTGGGCCCGCGCACGCGGCGGACCTCTCTCCAGCAAGGGGAACGCCCGCATCCCTGCGGGCGTTTTGCCAGTCCTTTTGCCTGAGCGTTCGGGGTCACCCTGCGCCTTCGGCGGCGCCGGCAATCCCGGTGACGGGGCGGCGCTCTCTCCTGACCGGGCGGATTCTAACTGCAGCGCCGGTGCGCGCCGGGCGATCCGACCGCGGTGTGCGCGGGGGCTTGCCGTGTATCCAGAAGGCCATGCTTTCGAAAGCCAAGCGCCCCGGCGAACGGTAATCCGCCGGGGCCCTGCCTGTTTCGTGCGCCCCGGTAAGGGCGCCTTGATGGATGAAGTATGCGGTGCGGGCACTGGATGGATTTTCTAAATTTCTTCAAAAATGCCATATTTGCAGAAAATTCTTCTGAAATATGTGAATTGGGAGAACAATGCAGTGCATGGACCGCCTCGACAGAAAAATCCTCTCCGTCCTGCAGGCCGACGCCCGAGCCAGCCTGCAGGAGATCGGCAACGCCGTGGGCCTGAGCCCGTCGCCCTGCTGGGGCCGCATCAAGAAGATGGAGGAGGCGGGCGTGATCGAGGGCTACACCGTGCGCCTGAACCCGAAGGCGCTCGATCTGAACGACACGGTGCTGGTCCAGGTCACGCTCGACAGCCATTCGGACAACACGCTGGAGAAGTTCGGCGAAACGCTGGCCAGCATTCCCGAAGTCATCGAGGCGCACCTGGTGTCAGGCGACTACGACTACCTGCTGCGTGTCGTGGTCAAGGACACGCGCGATTACGAGCGGCTGCTGCGCGAGAAGCTCTACAAGATCAAGGGCATTCGCCACAGCCGGTCGAGCTTCGTGCTGCGCACGCTCAAGCGGGCCGACCTGCCCTTGTTCGCACAGTGACGGTCAAGGGGCTGCGCAGGGCTCCAGCGCGCTACGGCCAGCGGATTTTGCTGAAAAGTGCCGCTCGCCCTAGTTCTTATTGTCTCGGTTGCTATTGATTTTGTAGCGGTGGGGCGCTGCGTCAAGCTGCAATGCGCACGGCGCCGTCTTCGTCCTGCGGCACCCAGACGATGCGGTCCATGTCCACGCCCATCGCGCGTGCCTGGGCCAGCAGGCGGGGGCGCACGCCGCGGGGCAGGGTGGGGGTGCGCGAGAGGACCCACAGGTAGTCGAGGCTCGCGCCGACGACCATGGCCCAGCGGTAGTCTTCGTCCAGCGCCACCACGTGGTAGCCGCCATAGAAGGGGCCGAAGAACGATACCTTCAGCGAGGCTTGGTCGGGGCGGCCGATGAACACCGCCCGGCCGCGCGATTCGCGCCAGCGCTTGCGGGCCGGATCGAAGCCGCGGTTGAGCACCTGCACCGATCCGTCCGGCCCCCGGCTGTAGTGGGCGCTGGTCTGGACCAGGCCCTTTTCGAAACGGTGGTCGATGCGGGCCAGCTCGTACCAGTGCCCGGCATAGCGGTCCACGTTGAAATCCTCCACCACCTCGATGCCCCGCGGGGCCCGCACGGATGCGCTGGCCGAGAATGCCAGCGCTGCCCCCACGGCGGCTGCGCCCACGGCCAGGGGCCAGAGCGGGCGACGGTGGGTGCGGTAGCGTGGGGCGGGGGAACGGGCCATGGGGTCTCCTGCTTCGATGGCGTGGTGGGTTTCGATACTGCGCTGCAGTGCGCGGCGCGGAAAGGCCAGACAGTCTCGCCCGCAGGGCAGGGCGACCCTGTAGGCGCGTTCCTGCAAAGGCCGTCGGAATCCCCACGAAAAAAGGGCCTGCAAAGCAGGCCCTTCGGGTCGCCCTGGCGAGGGCGGGGGAGGCATCACATGCCGGAGTAGTTCGGGCCTCCGCCCCCTTCGGGCGTGACCCAGACGATGTTCTGCGTCGGGTCCTTGATGTCGCAGGTCTTGCAGTGCACGCAGTTCTGCGCGTTGATCTGCAGCCGCTGGGCATCGCCCCCCTTGGCCTCGTCGGGCACGAACTCGTACACGGCGGCGGGGCAGTAGCGCGCCTCGGGGCCGGCGTACTTGGCGAGGTTGATGTTGACCGGCACGCTCGGGTCCTTGAGCGTCAGGTGCGCCGGCTGGTTCTCGGCATGGTTGGTGTTGCTGATGAACACGCTGGACAGCCGGTCGAAGGTGAGCTTGCCGTCGGGCTTGGGGTACACGATGGGCTTGCACTCGGCCGCGGGCTTCAGGTAGGCGTGGTCGGGCTTGTCGCGGTGCAGCGTCCAGGGAATGTTGCCCTTGAGCACGAACTGCTCGATGCCGTTCATGAGCGTGGCGGTGGCCAGGCCCTTCTTGAACCACGCCTTGAAGTTGCGCGCCTTGTTCAGCTCGGCGTAGAGCCAGCTCTTTTCGAACGCCTCGGGGTAGGCCGTGAGTTCGTCGTGCTGGCGCCCCGCATGCACCGCGTCGTAGGCCGCCTCGGCCGCCAGCATGCCGGTCTTGATGGCCGCGTGGCTGCCCTTGATGCGGCTCACGTTGAGGTAGCCCGCCTCGCAGCCCACCAGCGCGCCGCCCGGGAACACCGTCTTGGGCAGCGACAGCAGGCCGCCGGCCGTGATGGCGCGTGCGCCGTAGCCGATGCGCTTGGCCGGCTTGATGCCCTTGGCCTCGTCGCCTTCCAGGTAGTAGCGGATGTTGGGGTGGGTCTTCCAGCGCTGGAATTCCTCGAACGGGCTCAGGTAGGGGTTGGAGTAGTCCAGGCCGGTGATGAAGCCCAGCGTGACCTTGTTGTCCTCGGCGTGGTAGAGGAACGCGCCGCCGTAGGTGTCGCTGTCCATGGGCCAGCCGGCCGTGTGCATGACGAAGCCGGGCTGGTGGCGCTTGGGGTCGATTTCCCAGAGTTCCTTCACGCCGATGCCGTAGGCCTGCGGGTCGCGCCCCTGGTCCAGCTTGAAGCGGCTGATGAGCTGGCGGCCCAGGTGGCCGCGCGCGCCCTCGGCGAAGATCGTGTACTTGGCGTGCAGCTCCATGCCCAGCTGGAAGTCGGCGGTGGGCTCGCCTTCCTTGCTCACGCCCAGGTTGCCGGTGGCCACGCCCTTGACCGAGCCGTCTTCGTTGTAGAGCACTTCGGCGGCCGGAAAACCGGGGAAGATCTCCACGCCCAGGTTCTCGGCCTGGGTGGTGAGCCAGCGCACCACGTTGCCCAGGCTCACGATGTAGTTGCCGTGGTTCTGAAAGCACTGCGGCAACAGGAAGTTTGGGGTGCGCCAGGACGACTTTTCGCCCAGGAAGATCATGGCGTCGTCGGTGACGGGCTGGTTGAGCGGCGCGCCCAGTTCCTTCCAGTTGGGGATCAGCTCGGTCAGCGCCTTCGGGTCCATGATGGCGCCCGACAGGATGTGCGCGCCGGTCTCGGAGCCCTTTTCCAGCACCACCACCGAGATGTCCTGGCCTTTTTCGGTGGCGAGCTGCTTGAGCCGGATGGCGGTGGCCAGGCCGCCGGGGCCGCCGCCGACGACCACCACGTCGTACTCCATGGCTTCGCGGGGGCCGTGTTGGGCGAGGATTTCTTCTGGGGTCATGGGTGTCTCGTGGTGGTTTGATAATGGGTGATCCGCCGCGGGCGACTGGCCTGCGCGCAGTCCGTCGGTCGGACAGATTGTATTCACGGAAAACCGACAATCGAACGATCGTTCTATTTTCTGACAAGAGAGACATCCCATGGCTTACAGCATCGATTTGGAAGGGCGCGTCGCCTTCGTGACCGGGGCATCGAGCGGGCTCGGCGCCCAATTCGCCCGCACGCTGGCCGCCGCCGGGGCGGGCGTGGTGCTGGCCAGCCGGCGCGTGGAAAAGCTCAAGGAGCTGCGCGCGCGCATCGAAGGCGAAGGCGGCGACGCCCATGTGATCGAACTGGACGTGACCGACCACGACTCCATCAAGGCGGCGGTGGCCCACGCCGAGACGGAGATGGGCTCCATCGACATCCTGGTCAACAACTCGGGCGTCTCCACCACCCAGCGCCTGCAGGACGTGGAGCCCGAGGATTTCGACTTCATCTTCGACACCAACGTGAAGGGCGCCTTCTTCGTGGCGCAGGAAGTGGGCAAGCGCATGCTGGCGCGCTCGCGCGGGGCGGCGCCGGGCAGCTTCACCGGCGGGCGCATCATCAACATCGCCTCGATGGCCGGCCTCAAGGTGCTGCCGCAGATCGGCGCGTACTGCATGAGCAAGGCGGCCGTGGTGCACATGACGCGGGCCATGGCGCTCGAATGGGGCCGCTTCGGCATCACGGTGAACGCCCTGTGCCCGGGCTACATCGACACCGAGATCAACCACCACCACTGGCAGACCGAGCAGGGCCGCAAGCTCCTGGACATGCTCCCGCGCAAGCGCGTGGGCCAGCCCAAGGACCTGGACGCGCTCATCGTCATGCTGGCCAGCGACCAGAGCCACTTCGTGAACGGCGCGGTGATCGCCGCCGACGACGGTTTCGCGGTCTGACCGCCGGCCGATGCTGACCGGAATCCTGGCAGGGCTCGCCGCGGGCGCGCTCTGGGGGCTGGTGTTCGTCGCGCCGCGCATGGTGGCCGGGTTCGCGTCGGTGGACCTCACCGCCGGCCGCTTCGTGGCCTACGGCGCCATGGCCGTGGGCATGCTGCTGTGGGGCCTGCGCCCCGGCACGCGCCCGGCGGTGCGCTGGCCGACGGCCCGCCAGGCCGGGGCCGCCCTGGGCCTGAGCGTGCTGGGCTTCACCGGCTACTACCTGCTGCTGGTGCTGGCGATCCGCGATGCGGGGGTGGAGGTGCCGGCCCTCATCATCGGCACCATTCCAATATGGGTGATGCTGCTGGGCAAACCGAAGGGGCTGCGCTGGGCGGCCCTGGTGCCGGGGCTGGCCCTGACCCTGGCGGGCCTGGCGCTGATGGCGTTCGCGCCGCACGGCGAGGGTGGATCGCCGGCGGCGGGCGGCGGTGCGTATTGGTGGCGCGGCATCGGCATCGTGCTGGTGGCGCTGGTCTTCTGGACGGCGTTCGCCATCCTCAATTCGGCCTGGGTGCAGCGCCACCCCGAGGTGGGCGCGACGCAATGGGCCAACTGGCTGGGCGTGGCCACGGGCCTGGGTGGATTGCTGCTGTGGGGGGTGAAGGGCACGCCCCTGGCAGAACTGGCGGCGCAGCCGGGTTTCGGCGCCTTCGTGCTGGTGTGCCTTGCGATCGGGCTGGGCGCGACCTGGCTGGCCACCATCCTCTGGAATGTGGCCAGCCAACGCCTGTCCGCCAGCCTGTGCGGCCAGCTGATCGTGAGCGAGACCCTGTTCGCTCTCGTCTATTCGTTCGCCTGGGACGGCCACTGGCCTGCGCCTGCCCAATGGGCCGCGTGCGCCATGTTCACCCTGGGCATTCTGGCCACCATCCAGGCCCACCGCTGAGTCCTGCCCGGCCCCGCCACGCGTCCGTGGATTCGGGCCGGGTTATGCGCGGTTTTCATATTGCGCATCCCAATCGGCATGGCGAAAGGGCGCCCTCCCAAAACATTGCTGGGTAGACTGATTAATAAATAGTTAATCAAAAAAAGGGGTGGTGATGGCAGCACAGTCTTGGCAGCGGGAGGTTTCCGAATGTTTCTCCAATGAGACCTGCAAGAACAGAATCTTCAGCAAAATCAAGTCCGCGGCGACGGAATTGGGTTTCGAGCGATGCGCGTATACCCTCTACATTCCCGTCCCCATCTCCCGCCCGCAGGTGGTCCAGGTGGACGATTTTCCGGAAGCGTGGCAAAGGCGATATTCCGTCGCCGAATACCACCATATCGACCCCACCGTGGCCCATTGCCGCAAATCCGAGCGGCCCGTGGTCTGGAGCGACGAGCTTTTCGCCTCGGCGCCCGAGCTGTGGCGTGAAGCGCAGTCCCATGGGCTGAAAGTCGGCTGGTCACAGGCCAACCAGAGCGCGGGCAGCCTGCGCGGCGTTCTGACCCTGGTGCGCTCCCGTATTCCCCTGGCGGAGGAGGAACTCAAGGCGAACGAGCCCCGCATGTCGTTCCTTGCAAGCGCCTCGTACGAAGCCATGGGCCGCGCGATGAAGGCTTTGCACGGCACCCGCCAGAAGGCGTTCCTGACCCCGCGCGAGCTGGAGGCCCTCAAATGGACGGCGGACGGGAAAACCATGGCGGATATTGCGCAGATTCTGGACGTGTCCGAAAACACGGTGCGGTTTCACCTCAAGAACGCCACTGCCAAACTGCAGACGCCCAACAAGACGGCGGCCGCGGTCAAGGCGGCGTTGCTGGGCTGGCTGGACTGACGGCAATTAACCGAAAGACCCCGGAAAGCGCTTCGGATATGTAATAAAAAGCGACCGGCGGGGTGTTTCGATTCGTAGATTGCTATTTTTTTAATAGCGCCCGTCCGCGCGCTTTCCGGCATTTACTGCACTCCATCCAAAGGGTTGTGAGGGGCCCATCGGCAATATTCATCGCGGCCATAGCCAAACCCCTCTTGTGAGCGACATTCCGCCACGTGGATCATTCGATTCCCTTAACGACTGGAGCGGAGTTTCCATGACAACCAGAAAAATCTTCACCGCAGCGCTGGTGCTGCAAGGCGCGCTGGTAGCGCCAGCGGCGTTCGCCCAATCCGCCCTCACGCGCGACAACGGCGCCCTGGTGGGCGACAACCAGAATTCGCAGACCGCCGGCCCGAACGGCCCCACCTTGCTGCAGGACGTGCAGCTGATCCAGAAGCTGCAGCGCTTCGACCGCGAGCGCATTCCGGAGCGCGTCGTGCATGCCCGCGGCACCGGCGTGCGCGGCGAGTTCGTGGCGACGGAAGACCTCTCTTCGCTGACCCAGGCCAAGGTGTTCAGCGCCGGCGAACGCACCCCGGTGTTCGTGCGGTTCTCTTCCGTGGTGCACGGCAACCATTCCCCCGAGACGCTGCGCGACCCCCGCGGCTTCGCCACCAAGTTCTACACGAGCCAGGGCAACTGGGATCTGGTGGGCAACAACTTTCCCACCTTCTTCATCCGCGACGCCATCAAGTTTCCAGACATGGTGCATGCGTTCAAGCCGGACCCCCGCACCAACCTGGACGACGATTCCCGCCGCTTCGACTTCTTCTCGCACGTGCCGGAGGCCACGCGCACGCTCACGCTGCTGTATTCGAACGAGGGCACGCCCGCCGGCTACCGGTTCATGGACGGCAACGGAGTGCATGCCTACAAGCTGGTCAACAGCCAGGGCCAGGTGCACTACGTGAAGTTCCACTGGAAGAGCCTGCAGGGGCTGAAGAACCTGGATCCCAAGCAGGTCGCCGCCGTCCAGGCCAAGGACTACAGCCACATGACCAACGACCTGGTCAATGCGATCAAGCAGGGCGATTTCCCCAAGTGGGACCTGTACGTGCAGGTGCTCAAGCCCGAGGACCTGAACAAGTTCGAGTTCAACGCGCTGGACGCCACCAAGATCTGGCCCGATGTGCCTGAGCGCAAGATCGGCCAGATGGTGCTGAACAAGAACGTGGACAACTTCTTCCAGGAAACCGAACAGGTCGCCATGGCGCCCGCCAACGTCGTGCCGGGCATCGAGCCCTCGGAAGACCGCCTGCTGCAGGGCCGCGTGTTCTCGTACGCCGACACGCAGCTTTACCGGGTCGGCACCAACGGTCTGAGCCTGCCGGTGAACCGCCCCCGCGTCGGCGTGAACAACGGCAACCAGGACGGCACGCTGAACTTCGGCCAGACGACCAGCGGCGTGAACTACGAGCCCAGCCGCCTGGAGCCCCGCCCGCAGGTCTCGGCGGCGCGCTACAGCCAGTTGCCGCTGTCCGGCACCACGCAGCAGGCCAAGATCGGCAAGGAGCAGAACTTCAAGCAAGCCGGTGACCTGTACCGCAGCTACGGCAAGAAGGACCGCGAGGACCTGATCCAGAGCTTCGGCGAATCGCTGGCCGGCGCCGATGCCGAGAGCAAGCACATCATCCTGTCGTTCCTGTACAAGGCCGATCCCGAGTACGGCACGGGCGTGGCCCGCGTGGCCAAGGGCGACCTGGCCCGCGTGAAGCAACTGGCCTCCGCGCTGCAAGACTGACGCGGAAATGCGATGCGCGCGGGTGGCCGTCCTGGCGCCCGCGTGCTGCATCCATCGAGGGGCGCCGCTGGTGGTGCCCCTCCCAAGACCGTCCCCCCATTCCAAGGAGATCGGCATGTCCCTTTCCCATCGATCGCGCCCCTGGGTGCTGGCAATGCTGTGCGTGGGCGCGATGGCGGCTGGCGCAGCGGGTGCGGCCCCCAGTGCGGTCCCAGGCACGGCAGCGGCTGCATATGCGTCGCCACCCGCAGCCGCGGCGGGGGCCGAGCCGGCAGCCCCGGCCGATCCGGCCCAGGTCCAGCGGCAGTTGCGCCGCTATTTCTTCGATGCGGCCCGCGAGGGCCGGCGCGACATGCTGGGCGAGTTCATCGCCGCCCGCTACGACCTCAATGTTCGCGATGAAAAAGGTTACACCGCGCTCATCCTGGCGGCCTACCACGGGCACCGCGAGGTGGTGGAGCAGTTGCTCAAGGCCGGTGCCGACCCCTGCGTGCAGGACCTGCGCGGCAACACCGCCCTGATGGGCGCGATCTTCAAGGGCGAGGTGGCGATCGCGCGGCGGCTGGTGCAGGCCGACTGCGCCCCCGATCAGCGCAACAACGCCGGCCAGACCGCCGCCATGTACGCCGCCCTGTTCCAGCGAACCGAACTGCTGCAGGCCCTGGCGGCCAAGGGCGCGGACCTCGGCGCCAAGGACGCGCGGGGCAACGATGTGTCGCAGCTGCAGCGCGGCGAATTCGCCGGTTCACCCGCGCGGTGAGCCTTTGCAGGGTTTCAAGCCAAATCGCCCTCCAGCGCAATGGGAACTAGGGCGTGTTGCTATAAAAATAATAGTGCCGAATCAGCCGCGCCCCACCACGCGAAAGCGCTCGGCGTTCGCCTGCAGCCATTGCTGGGCCAGCGCCTCGGCCGTGGGCGATGCGTGCTCCTGATCGGGGTGGAAGTCGCTGCGCAGGTAGCGCACCAGCGCCGGCAGCGAGCGCCAGGCCACGCCATCGCGCCCCCAGAAGAACCGCAGCGCACTCCAGGCCGTGGAGGGGCGCCACAGCGTGCCGTCGCGCTGCAGGTTCAGTACCGTCTGGCGCATCGCATCGACGGTGAACACCAGCGCCACATACAAGTACCAGCGCACCCGCCAGGCGTTGCTGCCGCCCGCGGCGCGGTAGAGATCGAAGGCGACGGCACGGTGCTCGGTCTCCTCGGCGGCATGCCAGCGCCACACGGTCTGCAGCGTGGCGTCGGCGCCATCGAGCCAGCGCGCATGGCGCAGCGTGCCGTCGGCCAGCAGGGCCGTGAAGTGTTCGTAGGCGCAGGTGACCGCCAGGGCGTGCAGCGGATTCTTGGTGCGCAGGTGCAGGCGGGCAATGCGTCCGCGCGCCCAATGCTGCCAGTGGTTCTGCAGGCCCTGGCGCTCCAGCTCGGCGTTGTAGAGCCCGTGCAGATGCCGGTGCGTGGCCTCCTGCCCGATGAAGCCGCGCAGCAGGGCCTGGAAGCGGGTGGCCAGCGGCCCATGGGGATTGCCCAGCAGCGGCGTGGCATCGCGCACGGAATCGATGAAGAACTGCTCGCCCACCGGAAAGCTCATCGACAGCGCATTGAAGAACTGCGTGCGGAAGGCATCGCCGCCGTGCCAGTGGCGGGCGAAGCCCTTTTGCAGGTCCACTTCGAGCTTGCGCACGGGGAGGGTGGCTGCGGCGGCGGCTGCTGCGGCGGGCGCGGGGTCGGGGGAGGCGGGGATCTCGGACATGGGAGGCGGCTTTCCAGAAACGGCGGTGGCCCGGCAACGCCGCCGGGCTCCGTTTCTGAGGATTATTCAGTTTTAGAGCGCGCGCGCTACTCGCCTCCTGCTCAGGTTTTTCGGGTTGGTTGGATCGCCTGGAACAAGGCCCCGGGACCGTGTGGATGCTGCGTTTCAGCCGTGGGCCGGTCGTGCGACCGTCTCGCTTTGGCCGCCATGCTCATGTTTGGGAAAAGGTCGCTGTGCAGCGACTGCCGTGCGATACGCTGTGCGGGTGGACGCTAGTCTTCGCCGGGCCGTCTGCAGCGCGTTCCGCCCCGCACGCCCGGCACCAACCGAGGCCGCCGATGAAGATCGAGATTCCCGAAGCCAAGACCCTCGTGCACACGATGCGCTTTCCCGTGCGCTGGGGCGACATGGACGCCATGGGCCATGTGAACAACACCGTGTACTTTCGCTATCTGGAGACGGCCCGCATCGACTGGCTGGTCGCGGCGGGCTGCAACCCCGACCCGCAGGGCCAGGGGCCAGTGATCGTGAATGCCTTCTGCAATTTCTACCAGCAGCTCGAATACCCGGCCGAGGTGCTGCTCAAGCTCTACGTGAGCGACCCGGGGCGCACCACGTTCGAGACCTGGGGCACCATGGAGCGCGCGGACCAGCCCGGCGTGGTGTGCGCGGCCGGCGGTGCCACGACCATCTGGGTGGACTTTCCGCGCAAGAAAGCCGTGGACCTGCCGGCCTGGGTGCGAGCGCTGGTCGGTGGGTAACGCTGCCGTCATCGCGTTCGACGGCCGGGGCCGCCGGGCCGCTCAGGTCACGGGCGCGGGATTGAACAGCACGAGGGCGTTGTGCAGCTTCCAATGCTCGGCCCAGGTCTTCTTGCGCCCGCTGGCCACCTCCAGCATCAGGTGGAACATCTCCCAGCCCACGTCCGCGATGGTCGCCTGCCCGTCCGCGATGCGCCCGGCGTTGATGTCCATCAGGTCGTGCCAGCGCCGCGCCAGGTCGCTGCGCGTGGCCACCTTGATCACCGGCACCTCGGCCAACCCGTAGGGCGTGCCCCGCCCGGTGGTGAACACGTGCAGGTTCATGCCGGCCGCGAGCTGCAGCGTGCCGCAGATGAAGTCGCTGGCCGGTGTTGCGGCATACAGCAAGCCTTTCTGCGTGGCCTTGTCCCCGGGCGAGACCACACCCGAGATCGGGGCGCTGCCTGATTTGACGATGGAGCCCATGGCCTTTTCCACGATGTTGGACAGGCCGCCTTTCTTGTTGCCCGGCGTCGTGTTGGCGCTGCGGTCCACCCGGCCCTTGTCCAGGTAGGCGTCGTACCAGGCCATCTCGCGAATCATGGCCTGGGCCACTTCCGGGGTGCTGGCACGCGAGGTGAGCTGGTCGATGCCGTCGCGCACCTCGGTCACTTCCGAGAACATGACGGTGGCGCCCGCCCGCACCAGCAGGTCGGTGCAAAAGCCCACGGCCGGGTTGGCGGTGACGCCGCTGAAGGCGTCGCTGCCACCGCACTGCACGCCGACCACCAGCTCGGCGGCGGGCACGGTCTCGCGGCGGCGGGCGTTCAGGCGCTCCAGGTGCTTTTCCGCCTGCCGCATGACGGAGTCGATCATGGACATGAAACCCACGTGGGCTTCGTCCTGCAGGCAGACCACGTCCAGCTTGGGCTCGGCGCTGGTGCCCACGTCGGCCACGCTGCGCTCGTCCACCAGGGGGATGCTGCCCGGGGGCAGCAGGCGCTCGGGCTGGAGCTTCTCGCAGCCCAGGCTGACCACCATCACCTCGCCGCCGAAGTTGGGGTTCAGGCTGATGTTGCGCAGGGTGCGGATGGGAATGACGGCGTCCGGCGCGTCGATAGCGACGCCGCAGCCGTAGGTGTGCTCCAGCGCCACCACGTCGTCCACATTGGGAAAGCGGGGAAGCAGTTCGGCCTTGATGCGCGCGACGGCGAATTCGGTGACGCCGGCCACGCACTGCACGGTCTGGGTGATGGCCAGGATGTTGCGGGTGCCCACCGATCCGTCTGCGTTGCGGTAGCCCTCGAAGGTGTAGCCGGTGAGCGGGGGCAGGGGCTCGGGGCGCACGGTGGCCAGGGGCAGGCCCTCCAGCGACAGGGCCTCGGGCATGTGCAGCAGGCGCTCGTGCACCCAGCTGCCGGCGGGGATGGGCTGGATGGCGTAGCCAATGGGCACGTTGTAGCGGCGCACGGCGGCGCCCTGTGGGATGTCTTCCAGGGCGACCTTGTGGGCCTGGGGCACGCGGTCGACAAGCGTCAGGCCCGAGGCCAGCACCGTGCCTGCGGGCAGGCCCCCGTCGTTGGCGACGATGGCCACGTTGTCGGCCGCGTGCATCTGCACGGTCAGGGGCGGGCGGGTGGGTGAAGCGGAATCGGTCATGGGGCGGTCGTCGTGGGTGGGGCGATGTTCTGGGGGCTTTGCATGCGGCATGCCGCTCGATTGTCGATGGCGCCGGGCTCACGCGCGGGTGCCGAACTCCGCTGTTTCGCGCGTCCAGCCGCGGGCCTGCTCGCTCAGGCTCAGGCCGAGGCCCGGGCGCGTGGGCACCATCATGCGGCCGTCGCGGATTTCCAGGCGCTCGTTGAACAGCGGCTCGAGCCAGTCGAAGTGCTCGACCCAGGGCTCGGTGGCATAGACCGCGCCCAGGTGCACGTGCAGTTCCATCGCGAAGTGCGGGCCCAGGCTCAAGCCCGCGTGCTCGGCCTGCGCGGCGATCTTGAGGAACGGGGTGATGCCCCCCACGCGGGGTGCATCGGGCATGAGGTAGTCGGCCGCGCGGTGGCGGATCAGCTCGCCGTGTTCGGCCGCGCTGGTGAGCATCTCGCCGGTGGCGATCGGCGTGTCGAACTGGGCGGCGAGCGCGGCGTGGCCTTCGAAGTCATAGGCGTCCAGCGGCTCTTCGATCCACACGAGGTTGAAGGGCTCGAAGACGCGGCACATGCGCTGCGCGGTGGGGCGGTCCCACTGCTGGTTGGCATCGACCATGATGGGCATGGCATCGCCCAGGTGCTTGCGGACCGCCTCCACGCGCTGGATGTCGAGCGCATGGTCGGGCTGGCCCACCTTCAGCTTGATGCCGCCGATGCCCCGCTCGCGCGAGGCGCTGGCGTTGCGCAGCAGCTGGTCCAGCGGCGTGTGCAGGAAGCCGCCCGAGGTGTTGTAGCAGCGCACCGAGTCGCGCTGCGAGCCCAGCAGCTTGGACAGCGACAGGCCCGCGCGGCGCGCCTTGAGGTCGTACAGCGCCACGTCGAAGGCGCCGAGGGCCTGCACCGCCATGCCGCTGCGCCCTACCGACGCGCCGGCCCAGCAGAGCTTGGTCCACAGACGGGAAATGTCGCTCGGGTCTTCACCCAGCAGCGCCGGCGCGACCTCCCGGGCGTGCGCGAACTGCCCCGGCCCGCCCGCCCGCTTGGAGTAGCTGAAGCCCAGGCCCCGGTGGCCGTCCTTGCTCTCGATCTCGGCGAACAGCATGGCGATCTCGGTCATGGGCTTTTGCCGTCCGGTCAGCACCTTGGCATCGCTGATGGGGTTGGCCAGGGGCAGGTAGCACGACGAGATGCGGACCCAGGCGATGCTGTCGCTGAAAGAGGAGGGAGACGAGGAAGCGGTCATGGTGCAGTGCAGGTCATTCGGGCAAAACGGGGCGCAGGCCAGGCGGGGCGGATGGGGGTCAGTCGATCGAAATCTTTCCGGTCTCGATCACCTTCTTCCAGCGGGCGAACTCCTGCTGCTGGAAGGCAGCGAACTGCTCGGGCGTGTTGGTGACCATCTCGAAGCCGATCGACGTGAACTGCTCGCGCACCTTCGGATCCTTGAGCGCCTCGACGAACGCCGCATGGGCCTTTTCGCGCACGGCGGGTGGCAGCCCCTTGGGTGCGACGATGGCCTGCCAGGAAGCGACCTCGACATTGGGCACGCCCGCTTCGGCCAGCGTGGGCACGTCGGGCAGCACCGGAGAGCGCTTGGCGCTGGTGATGGCCAGCGCGCGCATCTTGCCGGCCTTGATGTATTGCGACACGGCGTTGATGTTCTGGAACGAGGCATCCACCTGACCGCCGATCAGGTCGGTGTGGGCCGGCGCGCCTCCCTTGTAGGGAATGTGCACGCCCTTGGTGCCCGTCTGCTGCCAGAACAGCTCGGCGGTGAGGTGGTCGCTCGACCCGTTGCCGGCCGAGGCGAAGCTCATCTTGCCGGGGTTGGCTTTTTCGTAGGCGATGACGTCCGCCACGGTCTTGTGCGGAGAATTGGCAGGCACTACCAGCACGTTGGGCGACTGCACCGCCACGGTGATCAGGTCGAAGCCATGCAGCGCGTCGTACTGCAGGCCCTTGAGCAGGTGCGGCACGATGACCAGCGGGCCCAGGGAGGTCACGAGGAAGGTGTAGCCATCGGGGGCCGCCCGTTGCACGAACGTGGCGCCGATCGTTCCCGTGGCGCCGGGCTTGTTGTCCACCAGGAAAGACTGCTTGAACTTCTCGGTCAACCGGGGCCCCACGGCGCGTGCGACCTGGTCGGTCGATCCGCCGGGCGGGAAGGGCACGACCAGGGTCACGGGTTTTTCGGGCCAGGCCTGTGCCTGGGCGCCGAGGGCCAGAATGCCGAGGGAAATGGCTGCCAGGAATCGTTTCATGATTTGTCTCCTTGATGGAAATGCGAACGTTGTCATTTTTGGTTGGAAGGTGAGGCACCGCCAAAAACATTACAGGATCGACATGTTTTTATGATTTTTCCAGGTGCGCTGTGTGCGCGCATTGGAAATGATATCGTTATCATTTCCGGCCGGCAAGCTTTTCTGTTGGGGGTTTTCCCCTTGTCCGTGGCTGCCGCTGGCGTCCGGGACGTGCTCTGGAATGCAGCGGTGCACTGGCCACGGGCGGTGGCGTGGAATGCGGTATGGTCCTCGTCTTTCGCCCGATCGGTGTGCTCCGAAACCCTCCATGAACGCCCCCTCCAACTTCAAGGCGGCCACGCTTCACGACGTGGCCAAGGCCGCTGGCGTGTCGTTGATCACCGCCTCGCGTGCGCTGAGCAATCCGGGGGTGGTGTCCGAGAAGACGAAGGCCCGGGTGCAGCAGGCCGTCGAGGCCACGGGCTACATCCCCAACCTGTTGGCAGGGGGGCTCAAGTCCCGCCGCAGCCTGATGGTGGCGGCTGTGGTCCCGGCGCTGTCGGTGTCGCAGTTCCTGCCCACCGTGCAGAGCCTGACGACCACGCTGGCTGCCGAGGGGTACCAGCTCATCCTGGGCCAGACCGCCTACGACGCCGAGCGCGAGGAGGCCGTGCTGAACACCATGATCGGCCGCCAGCCCGACGGGCTGGTGATGACCGGGCTGGTGCAATCGCAGCGCGCGCGCGACCGACTGCGCCGATCCGGCATTCCCGTGGTGGAAACCTGGGACCTGAGCGACCGCCCCGTGGACATGGTGGTGGGCTTTTCGCACCTGAAAGTGGGCAGCGCGGTGGCGGGGTTCTTTCTGTCCCGGGGCTGGCAGCGCGTGGGAATCGCCACGGGCGGCGACCACCGTGCCATGCTGCGCCGCGAGGGTTTCGTCGCCACCCTGGGGCGGGACGTGCCGACCGCCACGGTGCCCGCACCCAGCAGCCTGGCGCTGGGGCGAAGGGCCCTGGCGGAGCTGCTGGCGCAAGAGCCGCGGCTGCAGGCCGTGTCGTGCAGTTCGGACACGCTGGCGCACGGCGTGCTCGTCGAGGCCTCGGCCCGCGGCCTGCGGGTGCCGCAGGACCTCGCCATCTGCGGCTTCGGCAATGCCGATTTCAGCGAGCACATGCTGCCTTCGATTACCACCGTGCATGTCGATGGCCCGGAGATCGGTCGGCTGTCGGCGCAACTGGTCATCGACCGCTGCCGCGGCAACGCGGGCCCGCAAACCATCTTCGATCTGGGCTTTCGCCTGATTGAGCGGCAATCGACGGCACCCGCCGGCTGAAGGGGCGGATGGTTGGGTCAGGTGACGCTCGCACCCTTGCCGCCGCCACCATTTCTGAGCACCATTCACATTCAGTTTCCGGGGCTTGGCCCTGCCGTGCCGCGTCCACCGCTCGAAAGCCGCCTTTGAAGAAATCTCCATCCCCCGACAGCTCCTCCGGCATGCGCCGCCAGCCCACGCAGGCGCGGGCGCGCCAGACCATCGAGGCCATCTTCGGCGCCACCGCCCAGATCGTGGAAAAGGAAGGCGAGGAGGGCGTCACCACCAACAAGGTCGCGCAGGTGGCAGGCTTTTCCATTGGCACGCTCTACCAGTATTTCCCCTCGAAGGAGGCCATCGTGCTGGCCATGGTGGAGCGCGAGCGCAACCGCGTGCAGCAGCAATTGCGCGAGCTGTTGGACGAGGCCGTGGCCCAGCGGCGTGAGGTGCGGGCCGTGCTGCGCGACGTGGTTCGGCTGTTGGTGGCGGCCTTCGGCACCGGCGGCCATTCGCGGGTTCGGCGCGGCATGGTGCGGCTGGGCTGGCGCATCGACCACCACGACCGCGTGACGGCCGCGCTGCGTGAAGGGGCGGAGCGCAATGCCCTGGCGCTGGCCCGCCTGATCGAGGTGGGCGATACCTCGGTGCGCGCTCCCACGCCGGCCATGATGTTCGTTGCCACGCGCGCCATCATGGGCGCCATCCGCAGCGCCGCGCTGGAGGACTCGCCCCTGCTGGGCCAGCCCGCGTTCGAGGACGAACTGGTGCGCATGCTGTGGGGCATGTTGCGCGCCGACGCGGGGGATTAGCGCCACCCCCTTTTGCTGCCGTCGGCAGAGGACTCAGGAAGAAGGCACCGCAGCCTGCTGGGGGTAGAAGATGGGTTGCGCCGGATCGCGGTGCCAGTCGTACTCGGCGGCGAGGGCGGCCGTTTCGGCCACGGCACGGCCAGCCAGGCGAGCAACCAGGTGCCAGGCCATGTCGGTCCCTGCGGACACGCCCGCCGAGGTCACGTACTTGCCCGCGTCCACCCAGCGCGAAACGTTGTCCCACAGCACCGCGGGACCGAAACCCGCCACCCAGCCGAAGGCCTGGTGGTTGGTGGCGGCCGGCCGCCCATCCAGCACGCCGGATTGCGCCAGGATGGCCGCGCCGGTGCAGACCGAAGTGACCACGGCCACGTGCTGGTCCATGGCCTGCACCCATTGCAGCAAGGCCTGGACGGCTGCGGTGTCCGGGTCCATCAGCAAGGTGCCGACCCCTTGTCCGCCGGGAATCATGAGCAGGTCCAGCGGCTGCTCCAGCGCCTCGTCGCGGAACAGATCCGGCGCCACGCGGGGGCCGTTGAAGCTGGCCACCGGCCCGGGAACCGGCGCAGGGCTGGCACCGTTCGCGGCCGGCCTGCACTCGTTGGAGATCAGCACGATCTCGAACGGCAGGGCCGGCGCGTTGGCATAGGAGGTGCCGATGAAGCGCGCGATGGAAAACGCCTCGATGAAGCCCCACACGTCGAGCGGCTCGAACTGGGGAAACACCAGGATCCCGATGCGTTGGGTGCGTGGAAAGGCCGTGGCAGGTGTGGAATGGGATGCTGCAGGCATGGTCATTTGGTGGGAAAGAGTTCAATGGCAAGGGCGGCTCGCCCGCACTCGTGGGGGCTGCCGTCGATGGGAAAACCGATCAGAAGGCAGGCCGGCTGCCCAGCCGGGGCAGGGGGGCATCACCTGCCAGGGAGGCGAGAAACCACTGGCTGCGCTGTGGCTGCGCCGCGGTGAAGGGGCGCAGTGGGTGCACCGCGAAGCGCGGTGATCTCCCGTCGGCCACGCGCGTTCCCGGACGGGCAGATGCGGTCGATGTTGCCGGTGCATCATGAAGATCAGGTCCCCCGGGGCATCAGGCCCGAGAACGTGGTGATGGCCGGCGGCGACCGCGGATTTCAGTGCGTTTCTCTTGCTGATCATGTGGAGGTTCTCCGGTGTCGGGGGGGCGTCGGGCCGTGAGGTCAGTGGTGGCCCTTGCTGGCCCCGCCAGCGCCGTCCGGCAGGGCCACCCGCACGATCTGCATCATTCCCTGGTCTTCGTGGTCCAGGATGTGGCAGTGCAGCACGTAGTCCCCGATGTAGCGCTGGTAGCGCGTTCGCACGATCAGCGTGTACTTGCCGTTGGGCTTTTCCTTGGTTGCGATGTTCTTCACCCAGAGCGTGTCTTTCCACACGCCCTTGAGAGCGCGGTATTGCGGGTCGACGGTGCCGTCCGCCTTGTCGTCGCCATCCGGTCCGGACACGTCCTTGCCGTCCGGGTCGAGGATCTTGACGATCTGGAACGGGTTCACATGGATGTGGAACGGATGGCTCACGAAGTCCGATTGCAGCGTCCATTCATCCACCCCGCCCAAGGTCAGCACGCGGTCGATGCGGTTCGGATCGAAGGGCTTGCCGTTCACCTGGAACTGGATCGGTTGGGCGTTCAGGTCGATGTTGAATGCGAGGGTCTGCGTGCCCGTGACTTCGCTGTCCTGCACGGTGGGGTGGGGCACGAAGCTGGTGAGCTTCAGT
Source organism: Acidovorax sp. SUPP3434 (assembly GCF_030159015.1). Taxonomy (NCBI): domain Bacteria; kingdom Pseudomonadati; phylum Pseudomonadota; class Betaproteobacteria; order Burkholderiales; family Comamonadaceae; genus Acidovorax; species Acidovorax sp. SUPP3434. The sequence continues at coordinate 56,279 of NZ_BQXL01000012.1, read as the reverse complement.
CCATCCTTCAATTCAGCGCTGACCTGGGCCCGCACGTCCGAGGGCAGGTTGACGACGGCAGCCGCGGCCAGTTCCGCTGCAAGGTACGCCGAAATGTTCTGCGGAACGGGATTGCCGGGGGCGACCTTGCTCACGGTGCCCAGCAACTGGCGCGACGGGGGCGCCTGGTTCACGCTGGCCGAAGCGGGTGAGGCGGCGTCGATCACGCAGTAGTCGCCTGCCTCGGGAAACACCATCAGGGTGTCCCAGCGGTAAGCCGGCTGATACACCGTCTGCGTGCTGGGGATCGCCGCAGCGGTGGTCAGCCCGTCGGCTGCGATCAGGTGCTGGGGCAGCGGGGCGCCCGTGCAATTTTGTTCGATGTAGGCATCGTGCTCGCTGGCGCGCAGCGCCTGTGCGCTGCGTGCGCCCGGCCGCAGCTTGCGGAATTCCAGGTTGATGGTGTCGCGCACGCCGCCATGGATGGTGCGCCAGCGCTCGATCTGCCCGGCCTTCGCGCCCTCGAAGGTGGGCAGCACCTCACCGTTGATGCTGGTGTAGCGCCCGGAGGCCGGCCAAGACCCGGGGCCGAACTGGTCCTTGTCCTCCTTGTCCACGGCCTTGTAGTGCTCGATGCCACCGACGTCGCCTTCGTTGCAGCGGTAGGTTCCGTCCGGGTTGAACTGGATGCGGTTGTTCTTGTCGCGGCAGGCGTACTGGATCTGCTGCAGCACCAGCACCCGTTCCTTGAACGATTGGCGGGCGGTGGGCCGCAGCAGGGTGTCCACATCGCCCGTCTGCGTGGGGGTGGGCGGCCGGTCGCCGCGGATGACGAGGGCACCCGCCATGCCGCTGGCCACCTGCAGCGCGGTGGAGCCATGGCGGTGCGTGTGGTACCAGAACGTGCCGGCGGGATGGTCCGAGGGAATGTTGTACTCGTACTCGAAGCTCACCGTTGGGTTGATGGAGATCAGCACGTTGTCGCCATTGCCTGCCGGGTTCACCCATAGGCCGTGGGTGTGCAGGTTGGTCCCGTTGAAGCAGTGCGGCGTATTGACCCCGTCGGTGAACGTGGTGCAGCTCGGGTCGGGCGGCAACTGGTTGTTCAGGCGGATGCGGATGGTGTCGCCGGGGCGGATCTCCAGCATGGGCGAGACGAAAGGCGCCTTGGGATCGACGCGGGTGCCCTGGTAGCTGCGCAGGCGCACCTTGTCGAAGCGCTGCTCGGCCGGGTTCCAGAGCTTGCCGTCGGTGTAGACGACGTTCAGGTCCAGCGAGGCTTCGTGGGACACCGCGCGCGTGGCCGGGCCCGCTGCGAGTTGGAGCCTGCGAGGCGCCTTGCGCTGCAGTTCCAGCAGGGGTGGGTTGGACACCCGCCGCGGAGTGTCTGACTGCGCCTGTGCGGGCAGTGCGACGGTGCACGCCAACGCCGTGGCAAAGGCGGCTGCAGACGCAGACGCGCACGCATTCCGAAACGCGAGTTCCATGGTTTTCCTCCCCCTCTTGCGGGTATTGCAAAGCCGAGGCGGCTGCTGGCTGCAGCTCTTGCCGTGTGATTGCTTTGTCCCAGTATGGCGGAGGCGCCTGGGGCGGGTCAACGCATTTCGACGGTGCTATTTTTGGCGCGGCACGCGGCCCATCAGGTAGAACTCGGGATTGGGCTGCATGCCCGCGAAGCTGGCCATGCGGTTCGACAGGCCGAAGAACGCGGTGATGGCCGCGATGTCCCAGATGTCCTCGTCGTCGAAGCCGTGGGCGTGCAGGGCGGGGAAATCCGTTTCCTCGATGGCATGCGACTGGTTGCACACCTTCATCGCGAAGTCGAGCATGGCCCGCTGGCGCGCGCTGATGTCGGCCTTGCGGTAATTGACCGCCACCTGGTCGGCCACCAGCGGCTTCTTTTCGTAGATGCGCAGGAGGGCACCGTGCGCGACCACGCAGTAGAGACACTGGTTGGCGGCGCTGGTCGTGGTGACGATCATCTCGCGTTCGCCCTTGGTCAGGCTGCCTTCCTCCTTGAGCATCAAGGCGTCGTGGTAGGCGAAAAACGCACGCCATTCGGCGGGTCGCCGCGCAAGTGCCAGGAACACGTTCGGCACGAAGCCGGCCTTTTCCTGCACTTCGAGAATGCGGGTGCGGATGTCGTCGGGCAGGGCGGCGAGGTCGGGGAAGGGGTAGCGGCTCAAGGGTTGTCTCCGTTGTGTTGTGGCTGGCGCGAATAGCCGCCTGCAACTTATCACGGATGCCACTGGGTCGCGCGCATCCCTGTGGAGGAGGGTGGCGCTGAACTGCCCGCCAGCGCATAGGACAGCCGTGTGGCCGCTGCAGTGACCGTCTTGGCCAGCGCCTGCAGACGGGCTTCGGGCAGGCGTGATTCCGGCCCCGATATGCACACCGAGCCCATCAGCCGCCAATGCATGCCGAACACGGGCGCAGAGACGGTGGCCACACCGTGCTCCCGCTCGCCGATGGACCAGTGGTAGCCACGCTGGCGGATGTCTTCGTAGTCCGCGCCGGGCTCGCCCGAGAACGCCAGGATCACGCGTCCCGGCGAGCCCTTGTCGAGCGGCAGGCCTTCACCCATGCGGGCATGGTGGCGCAGCGCCTGCGGACCCTCCACCCGCACGAGGCAGGTGCGCACATTGCCTTCACGCACATAGAACGCCGCGCTTTCGCCCGTGGCCTGGGTGAGCTCGCGCAAGGCAGGCTCCAGCACGTTCTGCACGTCGAACCCCGCCTGGTAGCGCGCCCCCAGCCAGCCCGCCGCCAGCCCGAGGCGCCAGTCGCCGTCCTCGCGCTGCACCATGAAGCCGGACTGCGCCAGCGTGCGCGCCAGGCGCAGCACCGTGGTCTTGTGCAACCCGCAGCGGCGGCTCAACTCTGCGAGCGGCAGATGCGATTCGCCCAGGGAGAACGCTTCCAGCAACTGGAGGGCGCGTGTCACGGCGATGACCCCGCCGGTTTCTTTGGCGGTGGCCGAAGAGGAGGACATTGGGGCGGCGGATACGGCATCGCCAGGCCCCTGCGGCGCTGCGGAAGAGGCCTTTGGCCTGCCGCTTGTTGCGTTGCTCATGGTGCAATATGTTTCGCTGTATGAAACTGTATTGTATGGGTTGAAACGTTTTCGTAAAGTCTTGGCAACGCCTGAGAACAAGGCGCGACAGGTCCATCACAACGGAGACAAACCATGCCAACTTTCTCGCTGACCCGGCGCGCCCTGGGCGCACCTTTGTCCATCGCCCTGCTGGGCATCGCGGCAGTGGCCTTTTCCGCCGGCACTGCGCAAGCGCAGTCCGGCTACCCGAACAAGCCGATCCGCCTGATCGTGCCGTTCCCGCACGGCGGCGGCACCGACATGATCGCGCGCACCGTGGCGCAGAAGCTGACCGAGCAGCACAAGTGGAACGTGGTGGTGGACAACCGCCCTGGGGCGGGCGGCAACCTGGGTGTGGATGCCGTGGCCAAGTCGGCCCCCGATGGCTACACGCTGGTGATGGGGCAGACCAGCAACCTGGCCATCAACCCCTCGCTGTATGCCAAGCTGCCCTACGACCCCTTGAAGGATCTGGTCCCGGTGGCGCTGGTGTCGTCGGCTCCCATCGTGATGGCCGCGCCCGCCAACTCGCCTTACAAGACGTTCGCCGATGTGGTCGCCGCCGCCAAGGCCAAGCCGGACGGCATCACGCTGGGTTACTCCGGCAACGGCACCGTCGCCCATCTGGCCGGTGAACTGGCAGAGAACGCCGCCGGCATCAAGTTGCGCCACGTGCCTTACAAGGGCGCGGCCCAGGCCATGACCGACCTGGTGGGCGGGCAGATCGACCTGTACATGTCGGCCGTGCCCACGCTGCTGGGGCAGGTGCGCAATGCCAAGCTGCGTGCGGTGGTGATCACGTCGCTCAAGCGATCCGACCAGTTGCCGCAGACGCCCACGCTGGCCGAGTCGGGCTACAAGGATTTCGAGGCTGCTTCCTGGTATGGCGTGCTGGCCCCGGCCGGCACGCCCGCCCCCATCGTGCAGCAGTTGAACAAGGCCATCAACCAGGCGCTGGCGCAGCCCGACGTGGCGGAAAAGCTCCGCTCCGAAGGCGGTGATGTGCTGGGCGGCACCCCCGAAAAGTTCGGCGCTCTGCTGAAGTCCGAAGTGCCCCGCTGGGCCAAGATCGTCAAGGATTCGGGCGCCAGCCTGGATTAATGCGGCGCCCTGCAAAGCCCCGTTTCCCACGCCCATCGAGCCCTCGCCATGCACCGCGAAAGCTTTGCCACGCCTGTGCGTTTCTCGGCCGGTAGCGCCGCGCCGCGCACGGTGCTGCCGAAAGACGCCTGCGACTGCCACGTCCATGTCTATGACGGCTGCTTTCCCGCGGCACCGGACGCCAGGCTGCTGCCGCCGGACGCCTCGGCGCAGGACTACCGCGCGCTCCAGCATCGCATCGGCACCGCGCGCTCCGTGCTGGTCACGCCCTCGACGTATGGCACCGACAACCGCTGCATGCTCGAAGGCCTGGCGGCGCTGGGCCCGCAGGCGCGCGGCGTGGCCGTGATCGACGGCCACGAGAGCGACGCCCAACTGCAGCGCCTGCATGACGCCGGCGTGCGCGGCGCACGCCTGAACCTGTCGCTCGGCGTGTCTGGCACCGTGCAATCGCTGACGCCGCTGGCCTGCCGCATCGCGCCGCTGGGCTGGCACCTGCAATTGCTGATGGCCCCGGATCTGCTGGCGGCGCAGGGCGAGGTGCTGCGCCGGCTGCCCGTTCCATTGGTCTTCGACCACTTCGGCCGCATTTCGCCGGCGCAGGCCGGGCAACACCCCGCACACGCGCTGCTGCAGGACCTGCTGCAGCGCGGACAGGCGTGGATCAAGCTGTCCGGCGGCTACATCGTGAGCGAGCGCCAATCGACCGAAGACCCCGCCCTCGATGCGCTGGCCGCGAGTTACCTGCGCTGCGCGCCCGAGCGCGTGGTCTGGGGCAGCGATTGGCCTCACGCCACCGCATCGTTCGGTGCGCACCCCATGCCGGACGACGCGCGACAGGTGGATCGGCTCGTGGACTGGGCCGGCCAGAGCGGCGATGCGGCCACCCTGCATCGCGTGCTGGTGGACAACCCCGCCGCGCTGTACGGCTTCACGCCGCCTTCCTCCTTTGCCTGACCAAACAAGAGACAAGCACATGACCACCTCGATCCCTTCCTCTCCGAAGACCCGCCTCGCACGCCGCAGCCTGCTGGCCGCTGCAGGCGCCGCGCTGCTCGGCCCGTTGCTCACCCGCCCCGCGCTGGCCCAGGGCGACTGGCCCGCCGGCAAGATCATCACCTGGGTGGTTCCGTACCCGCCGGGCGGCAGCACCGATGTGCTCGGCCGCAACGTGGCGCAGCGCGTCGGCGCGGCACTGGGCACGAACGTGATCGTGGACAACAAGGCCGGTGCCACGGGCACCATCGGCGCGGCGTTCGTCGCCAAGGCGCCGCCGGATGGCTACACCCTGCTGGGCACTTCCATCGGTCCCCAGGCCATTGCGCCGCACCTCATGGGGAGACTGCCCTATGACCCGATCGCCGGTTTCGAACCCGTGATCACCATCGGCACCATTCCGCACATCCTCGTGGTCGGCGCCAACCAGCCGTTCAAGACCGTGGCCGATCTCGTGGCTGCGGCCAAGGCGCAGCCGGGCAAGCTCGCCTTCGCCTCCGGCGGCAACGGCACCATCCTGCAGATGCAGGGGGAGTTGCTGCAGCAGCAGACGGGCGCGCGCTTCATCCACGTGCCGTACAAGGGCGACACCCCGGCGCTGCAGGACACGCTGGCCGAACAGGTGCAATTCATGTTCGCGCCTGCCGCCGCTGCATTGCCGCACGTGCAGGCGGGCAAGCTGCGTGCGCTGGCCGTCACGTCGGCGCAGCGCCTGAAGTCCCTGCCGACCGTGCCCACCATGGGCGAGGTCGGCATGAAGGACTTCGTCGTGGAGCAGTGGCAGGCCGTGTTTGCACCAGCCAAGACCCCCGCCGCCATCGTGCAGCGCCTGAATCAGGAGATCAGCAAGGCGCTGAAGGACCCGGGCGTGGCCGCGCTGGCCGACAAGCTGGGCGTGACGTTGGTCGGCGGCACGCCCCAGCAGCTGGGCGACCTACAGAAGGCCGACTCCGCCAAGTGGGCCAAGGTCATTCAGGACGGAAACATCAAGGCCGAGTGAGCTCGCTGCAGGCCAACGTTTTCTTCCGTTTTTCTTTTTCCTCCCAACTCACTGGAACCACCATGAGCCAACTCCCAGAAGTCATCCGTGACATTGAGCGCGTCAGCGCCGAGGTCGTCGCTAAGGCCGCGACCTTCCAGGCCGCCATCCTGGCCGATGTGGCCGGACGCCGCGGCACCCTGCATGCCCGCGTGGCGCCCGTCCACCAGGACATGAAGGTGGCCGGCCCAGCCTTCACGGTCGAAGTGCGCCCGGGCGACAACCTGATGATCCACGCGGCCATCGCGCTGGCGAAACCGGGCGACGTACTGGTCATCGACGGCAAAGGCGACCAGACCGCCGCGCTCATGGGCACGCTGATGCTCAGCGCCTGCAAGAAGATTGGCCTGGCCGGCGTGATCGTGGACGGTGCGATCCGCGACAAGCTGGAACTGCTGGAACTCGGTTTCCCGGTGTTCAGCGCCGGCTTCAATCCTGCCGGCCCCACCAAGTACGTGCCGGGCCGCATCAACCATCCCATCTCGGCCGGCGGCGCAGTGGTGAACCCGGGCGACCTGGTGGTGGGCGATGCCGATGGCGTGGTGGTCATCGAGCGTGCCAAGGCGCCCGCCATGATGGCGCTGGCCGACAAGAAGGTGGCCGATGAGGCCGCGCGCATCGAGGCGATTGCCCGTGGCGATACGGCCTCCAAATGGCTGCCCGCCGCGCTGCGCGCCGCCGGCGTGCTGAAGGAAGGGGAATCGCTGTGAGCGCCATCCTCGTGACCGGCGCCGATCTGGCGCAGCAGGCACTCGATCTGCTTCAGGATTTCGAGATCGTCTATGCCGGCAAGACACCCACCGAAGACGACCTGGTGGCGCTGTGTCGGCAGCATGACCCGGTGGCCATCATCGTGCGCTACGGCAAGGTGGGCGCCGCCGTGATGGACGCGGCGCCATCGCTCAAGGTGATCTCCAAGCACGGCAGCGGCACCGATACCATCGACAAGGTGGCCGCCAAGGCCCGTGGCGTAGAGGTCGTGGCCGCTGCAGGTGCCAACGCCGCGGCGGTGGCCGAGCAGGCGCTGGCCCTGTTGCTGGCCTGTGCCAAGTCGGTGGTGCAACTCGATGCCCGCATGCACGCCGGCCACTGGGACAAGGCCACGCACAAGAGCCTGGAACTGGGTGGGCGCACGGTGGGCCTCGTGGGCCTGGGCGCCATTGGCCTGCGCTTCGCCAGGATGGCCGATGCGCTGGGCATGCGCGTGATCGGCTTCGATCCCTTCGCCAAGGACCTGCCAGCCTTCGTGCAGAGCGTGGACCTGGCGACGATCTGGCGCGATTCCGACGCGATTTCGCTGCACTGCCCGCTGACCGACGAGAACCGCGGCACGCTGAATGCCGCCACGCTGGCACAGTGCAAGCGCGGCGTGATCGTGGTGAACACCGCGCGTGGCGGACTCGTCGACGAAGCTGCCCTGCTGGCTGCCGTGCGATCGGGCCAGGTGATGGCGGCGGGCCTGGACAGCTTCGCCGTGGAGCCCATGGTGGCCAACCACCCGTTCCAGGGCGAGCCACGCTTCATCCTGAGCCCACACATCGGCGGCGTGACGGGCGATGCCTACGTGAACATGGGCGTGGGGGCTGCCAAGAACCTGCTGGAGGTGTTGGCCCGCGCCCCGGCTGCCGTTGCCGCAGCCTCGTAACCAAGACCCGAGGCTGGGCACGCCAGCGTTGCGTGTCCGCTTTTCCCCGACCAGTGTGGGATGCCGGTTGCGCCAGAACAAGAAGCCGCCGCCAGTGCGGCCCCTGACAGGAGACATTCAATGAGCGAGAGTTTCGAAACCAGAAGGCTGGCAGCGCCGGTGCGCAAGGCGCTGGCGGTTGCGCTGTGCATGGTGTCCGCCACCTGTTTCGCGCAGGCCGGTGGCTATCCTTCCAAGCCCGTGAAGCTGGTGGTGGGATTTGCGGCAGGCGGCCCCACCGACGTGGTGGCCAGGGCGTTTGCTGACCACGCCAGCCGCGCGCTGGGCCAACCATTCATCATCGACAACAAGCCGGGCGCCAACACCATCCTGGCTGCACAGGCGGTGGCCAGCGCGCCGGCCGATGGCTACACGCTGCTGTTCGGTGCGACCAACCACACGATGATTCCCGGGCTGTACAGCAACCGGGTGAAGTTCGATGCGGTGCGCTCCTTCCGTCCGCTGTGCACGGTGGCGACCAGCCCGACGGTGCTGGTGGTCGGCCCGGGCCTGCCGATGAAGTCGCTGGCCGATTACATGGCCAAGGCCCGCAAGGAGCCCGGCCGCATCACTGCAGGAACGGCTGGCATCGGCAGCTCGGGCTACTTCGCGACCGAGATGTTCGCCCGCGCCAACGGCCTGCAGCTCAACCATGTGCCTTACAAAGGCGCCGCACCGGTGGTAACGGACCTGATGGGCGGCCAGCTCGACAGCTCTTTCGCCACGCTGGGCTCGGTCCTGCCGCAGATCCGCAGCGGCAAGCTGACGGCGTTGGCCGTGGCGTCGCCACAGCGTTCCGGCCTGCTGCCCGACGTCGCCACCTTCGCGGAATCGGGGGGCGGCAACTACTCGGCCGACGCGTGGTACGGCGTGCTGGCGCCCGCCGGCATTCCCGAGCCGGTCGCGCAGGCGCTGGAACGCGTGGCCGCTGACTTCGCCAAGAGCGAGGCCGCTGCCGAAAAACTGCGTGGCCTGGGATTGGACGCCGAGTCCACCTGTGGCGCTGCCTTCGTGGCGCGGGTCGGGCGTGAAGTGGCCACCTATACGCAGATTGCCCTCGACCTGAATCTCAAGGCCGACTGACCACCGGCGTGCCTTCCAACGCAACTGTCCAGGGCCCGGGCCGCGTGGCTCGCGGCGGGTTGCGGTTGCTTTTTCTCTGTCGCTTTGCCATTCGAACCAGGAGACCTCATGCGTGCTTTTGTCATCTCCCCCCTGATCGCCGCCTGCGCCCTTGCAGCCACCGTGGCACATGCCGCTTTCCCGGACCGCCCGATCACGATCGTCGTGCCCTACGCCCCGGGCGGTGCTGCCGATGCCGTGGCCCGTGTGCTGGCCACGCGCATGGGCGCCCGGTTGGGTGCCAGCGTGATCGTGGACAACAAGGCCGGCGCCAGCGGCACGATCGGCGCGAGCTATGTGGCCAAGGCCACTGCCGACGGCTACACCATGCTGTACGACGCCACGCCGTATTCCATCAATCCGCACCTGTTTCCCAAAATGCCTTATGCCAGCACGGCGTTGCAGCCGCTGTCCCTGGTGCTGCTGGCTCCGAACGCGCTGATCGTGAAGGCCGACTCGCCCTTCAAAAACGTGAACGACCTGATTGCCAAGGCGAAAGCCGAGCCTGGCAAGCTGAACTTCGCGTCGGGCGGCAGCGGCACCGTGCAGCGGCTGGCGGCGGAGCTGTTCCGCCAGAAGCTGCAACTGGACATGGTGCATGTGCCCTACAAGAGTGGTGGCCCCGCCATCGCCGATGTGATGGGCGGGCAGGTGGACTTCATGTTCGGCACCATCGCGGCCTCGTACCCGCTGGTGTCGGGCGGCAAACTGCGTGCACTGGCGGTATCGGCCCCCGAGCGGTCCAAGCGCCTGCCCGATGTGCCCACGGTGGCCGAGACCGTCATTCCCGGCTATGAGGCCTATGAATGGAACGGCGTGTTCCTGCCCGCGGGCACACCCGAGCCGGTGGCCGCCAAGCTGCAGCAGGCACTGATCGAGGTGCTGAAGGAAGACGAGGTGAAGCAGCGCCTCGCGGACCTGGGTGCCCAGGCGATCGGTTCCACGCCCACGGAGTTCGTCACCTTCCTCAAGAAGGAAGACGCCAAGTGGGGCGAGGTGGTGCGCAAGGGCGACATCAAACTGGACTGACGGCCACCATGCACCTGCCTGCGATTCCCGCACCAGTGCCTCATTCCGTGGGGGTGAGCCGCCCGTCGCGCTTGCTGCCCGCGATGGCATGCGACAGCCACATGCACATTTTCGATCCGCGCTTTGCACCGTCGGTGCACTGGAAGCGCTTGCCGCCCGATGCGCCGGTGGCGGCCTACCGGCGGCTGCAGCGGCGCCTGGGCACGGCGCGTTCGGTGGTGGTGACGCCTTCCACCTATGGCACGGACAACGCCTGCACGCTGGATGCCCTGGAGCAGCTCGGCGACACCGCGCGGGGCGTGGCGGTCGTGGGCGCGGGCGTGAGCAATGCCGAACTGGGACACCTGGCCGCGCGCCGCGTGTGCGGCCTGCGGGTGAACTTCGTATCGCCGCAGTCCTGGGGTGCGACCACGCCCGAGATGCTCACCACGCTGGCGAGCCGGGTCGCGCGCCATCCGCACTGTGGTGGCTGGCACATCCAGGTCTTCGCGGATGCGGAGCAGATCGTCGCACTGCGGCCGGTGCTGCAGGCGTTGCCCGTGCCGTTGGTGATCGACCATCTGGGCCGCATCGACCCGGCCGAAGGTCCGTCCGCCCAGGCCTACGGCGTGCTGCGCCGGCTGCTCGACGGGGGCAATACCTGGGTCAAGCTTTCCGGTGCCTACATGCGTTCCACGGCGCGAGGCCCGACCTATGCCGACACGCTGCCTCTGGGCCGCGCGCTGGTGCAGGCCGCGCCCGAGCGGCTGGTGTGGGGCAGCGACTGGCCCCACACCACCGAGCCGCCCGGCACGGTGAACGATGCCGATCTGGTGGATCTGCTGCACGCCTGGACAGGGTCGCAAGCCGCGGCGATGGACCGCATCCTGGTGGACAACCCTGCGCAGCTGTACGGGTTCGAAGCCGTCTGAAAATCGCATTCCGTTTCCCACCCTGGCCCAGCATTTCGCCGGGACGGGTCCTTCTTCAAAGAAAGCCGATCCCATGTTCTTGCTACAGGCCCCACAGGTCCGTGAACTGGAGCCGTTCACCTCGTTGCCCGATGCGTTCCGGCGCCCGGCGCGCAGCGCATGGGCCGATGCCAACCGCGGCGGCACCATCACCGATTCATTCCTCGAAGGCCCGGTGTTCGATACCGCCGGCCACCTGTACGTGACCGACATTCCATGGGGGCGCATCTTCCGCATCGACCCGCAGGGCGGTTGGAGCCTGGTCGCGGAGTACGACGGCGAGCCCAATGGCATGAAGTTCCTGGACGCCGGCACGTTGCTCATCACCGACTACAAGAACGGCCTGGTGCGACTGGATGTGGCGAGCGGCACCGTCACGCCTTACCTGGAGCGCCGCAACAGCGAGCGCTTCAAGGGCGTGAACGATCTGGTGTTCGATGCCGAAGGCAATCTTTACTTCACCGACCAGGGCCAGAGTGGCCTGCACGACGCGTCGGGCCGCCTGTACCGCCTGCGTCCGAACGGCCAGCTCGATCTGCTGCTGAACAACGTACCCAGTCCCAACGGCGTGGCGCTGTCGCCCGATGGCCGCGTGCTGTACCTGGCCGTGACGCGTGGCAATTGCGTGTGGCGCGTCCCGCTGTTGCCCGATGGGAGCGTGGCCAAGGTGAGCCAGTTCTTCACCTCCTACGGGCCGAGCGGCCCGGACGGCCTGGCGGTGGATGCGCAAGGCCGTTTACTGGTGGCCAATCCCGGCCTTGGCTGGGTCTGGGTGCTCAATGCCCGGGCCGAGCCGGTGCAGGTGCTGCGCGGTGTGGCGGGAAGCTCCACCACCAACGTGGCGTTCGGCGGTGCGGACCTGCGCACGCTGTATGTGACCGACTCCACCCATGGTCGTATTCTGCGTGCGGAAATGGAGGCATCGGGGCTGCCGCTGCACACCGGCGCAGCGCTCGACGGCTGATCCTGCCAGAGCAAGGAGCAGGGCGGGGAGAGCCATGCGACCGCCGCTTGCCGCGCGCTTGTTGGCGAGGGCTCGGGTGCGGCTGATCATTTCGAAAAACTATTCCAGGCATGTGATTAATTGCCTTTTCCGGCGGGAGCCTTTTCTCTAGCATTCACCCATCAATCAGCCGCAAGAGGAATGCCCCATGAGCCAAGAGACCAAGTGCCCGTTCCATGCCGCCGCCGTCAATGGTGGAACCCTCAACAAGGACTGGTGGCCCAACCAGTTGCGCGTGGATCTGCTGCACCAGCATTCGTCCAAGTCCGACCCCCTGGGCGGCAGCTTCAACTACGCCGAAGAGTTCAAGAAGCTCGACTACGAAGCCCTGAAGAAAGACCTGCGCGCGCTCATGACCGACTCGCAGGACTGGTGGCCGGCCGACTTCGGACACTATGGCCCGCAGTTCATCCGCATGGCGTGGCATGCCGCCGGCACCTACCGCACGGGCGACGGCCGTGGCGGTGCGGGCCGTGGGCAGCAGCGCTTCGCGCCGCTCAACAGCTGGCCCGATAACGTCAACATCGACAAGTCGCGCCGCCTGCTCTGGCCCATCAAGCAAAAGTACGGTCAAAAAATTTCCTGGGCCGACCTGCTGGTGCTGACCGGCAACGTCGCGCTGGAAACCATGGGCTTTCGGACCTTCGGTTTCGCCGGCGGCCGCGAAGACACCTGGGAACCCGACCTGGACGTGTATTGGGGCAGCGAGAAGACGTGGCTCGGTGGCGACGCTCGCTACGGCAAGGGGACGCCCGGCGACGGCACCTTGGTGGCCGACCCCGCCATGCACGGCCAGGAAACCGACCGCACGGACAGCCAGGGACGGAACCTGGAAAACCCCCTCGCAGCGGTCCAGATGGGCCTGATCTACGTAAACCCGGAAGGCCCCGAAGGCAATCCGGACCCGATCGCCGCTGCGCACGACATCCGCGAAACCTTCGGCCGCATGGCGATGGACGACGAGGAAACCGTGGCCCTGATCGCCGGCGGCCACACCTTCGGCAAGACCCATGGGGCCGGCGCGGCCGACCATGTGGGCGCCGAGCCCGAAGCCGCGGGCATCGAGCAGCAGGGCCTGGGCTGGGCCAGCAGCTTCGGCTCCGGCAAGGCCGGCGATGCGATCACCAGCGGCCTGGAGGTGACCTGGACCACCACGCCCGCGCAGTGGAGCAACAACTTCTTCGAGAACTTGTTCAAGTACGAATGGGAACTCACCAAGAGCCCGGCCGGGGCGCACCAATGGCAGGCCAAGAACGCCGAAGCCATCATCCCCGACGCGCACGACCCCGCCAAGAAGCGCCTGCCGACCATGCTGACCACCGACCTGTCACTGCGCATGGACCCGGCCTATGAAAAAATCTCGCGCCGGTTCCTGGACAACCCCCAGGCCTTTGCCGAAGCTTTCGCGCGGGCCTGGTTCAAGCTCACGCACCGTGACATGGGGCCGCGCGCGCGCTACCTCGGCCCCGAAGTGCCGAAGGAAGTGCTGATCTGGCAAGACCCCGTTCCCGCGGTGGACCATCCGCTGGTCGAGGCGTCCGATGTGGCGGCCCTCAAGGCGCAGGTGCTGGCCTCTGGCCTGTCGGTGTCCGAACTGGTGGGTACGGCCTGGGCTTCGGCATCCACCTTCCGCGGTTCGGACAAGCGCGGCGGGGCCAATGGCGCCCGCATCCGCCTGGCGCCGCAAAAGGACTGGGACGTCAACCAGCCGGCGCAACTGGCCCGGGTGCTCCAGGTGCTTGAAGGCATCCAGAGCGACTTCCATCGCGGCGCCGCAGGGGGCAAGCGCATCTCGCTGGCCGACCTGATCGTGCTGGCAGGTGCGGCGGGCGTGGAGCAGGCGGCCCAGAGCGCGGGCTTCGAGGTCACGGTGCCGTTTTCCCCCGGCCGTACCGACGCGCGGCAGGACCAGACCGATGTGGAATCGTTCGCCGTGCTCGAACCCGTGGCAGACGGTTTCCGCAACTACCAAAAGCGCCGCTACAGCGTGCCTGCCGAGGTATTGCTGATCGATAAGGCCCAGTTGATGACGTTGACTGCGCCCGAGTTGACGGTGTTGGTCGGCGGGCTGCGTGCGATCAACATCAATGCCAACGGAACCCGCCACGGTGTCCTGACCGCAACGCCCGGCGCGCTCACCAACGACTTCTTCGTCAACTTGCTGGATATGGGCACACAGTGGAAGGCCTCGGCCCAGGACCCAGGGGTGTTCGAAGGCCGCGACCGCAAGACTGGCGAGGTCAAGTGGACCGGCACGCGCGTGGACCTCGTGTTCGGCTCCAATGCGCTGCTGCGGGCGCAGGCCGAGGTGTATGCCGGGGCCGACGCCAAGCGCAAGTTCGTGGACGACTTCGTGGCGGCCTGGACCAAGGTCACTGAACTCGATCGCTTCGATCTGGCCTGACCTGCCGCGCCGGCTCTGCCGAGCCGGCGCGCTTTCTTCGGAAAAAGCCCGCGGCTTCGACCCCGTGGGCTTTTTTGCATCCGCGTGCGGCAAAGGAGTCCTTTTGGAAGCAGGGAACGCCCGCGCCCCCTAAACTTGCTGCATCGCACAAAAAGCGGGAGATGGAATGCATTTCGACATCGTGATCGTTGGCGGCGGCGCGGGCGGCCTGGAATTGGCGGCGCGCCTGGGCCGGGGCCTGGGCCCCCGGGTAGGGCGGGAGAAGGTGCTGCTGGTCGATCGCAGCCCATTCCATATCTGGAAGCCCACGCTGCACGAGGTGGCCGCCGGCACGCTGGATGCCCACCAGGAAGGGCTGTCTTACACCGTGCTGGCCCGGCGCAACCATTTCAGCTTTGCCATGGGCGAGATGGCGGCCCTCGACACCGAGCGCAAGGGCATCACCTTGTCCGAGATTCGCGATGCGCAAGGCGAAGCCGTGGTGCCCCGGCGCACCGTGAGCTACACGCGCCTGGTGCTGGCGATCGGCAGCGGCTCCAATGCCTTCGGCACGCCCGGCGTGGAGCACGCGTACCTGCTGGAGAACGTGCGCGATGCGCAGCGTTTCCATGCCGACTGGCTGGCCGCGTGCGCCCGCGCCTCGTTCTCCGAGAGCCGTGCGCTGGGCGTGGCCATCGTGGGCGGTGGGGCGACCGGGGTCGAGTTGTCGGCCGAACTGCTGGAGGCCCATGCCGAACTGCAGGAAAGCATGGGCGACGGCCAGCGCTTTCGGCTCGACATCACCTTGGTGGAAGGCGGCCCGCGCATCCTGGGCGGCTTGCCCGAAAAGATATCGGCCCAGGCCCGGCTGGCGCTGGAGCGCAAGCAGGTCAACGTGCGCACCGGCACGCGTGTGACCGAGGTGCGCCGTGGCGCGCTGGTCACCTCCGAAGGCAGCATTCCCGCCGAAATGATCGTCTGGGCCGCGGGCATCAAGGCCGCCGATGCCAACGCCCGCATGGGGCTGGCCGTGAACGGCCTGAACCAGTTCGTGGTGGACGACCGCCTGCGCACCTCGGTGCCCGGCGTCTATGCCTTCGGCGACTGCGCCGCCTGCCCGTGGGAGGGCGGCAAGACCGTGCCGGCGCGGGCCCAGGCCGCGCACCAGCAAGCCGACTACCTGGCCAAGGTGCTGGGCGCGATGCTGCGCGAGCGCGAGGTGACCGAGGCGTTCGTGTACCGCGACTTCGGATCGCTGGTGTCGCTGGGCGATAACAAGGGCGTGGGCAACCTCATGGGCGGCCTGATGGGACGCAACTTTTTCGTGGAAGGCCTCATCGCGAAGTGGATGTACATCTCCTTGCACTTGAACCACCACCGGGCCATCCTGGGCCTGGGCAAGACGGCCGTGCTCGCCCTGGCGCGGCTGCTGCAGCAGCGCGTGTCCGGACGGCTGAAACTCCACTGAGCGCGTGGGTTCAGCCGGGCGGGGCAGGCATGCCGGTTCCGAACCGGCCGCCCGCCACCGTTCTGCGGCCCTCCTGCGCGCCTTACTTGGGGGTATAGGTGATCTTCGTCACCTCGTAAGTCGAGGGCCTGCCGTTGGAGCTGGACGTGGCGATCTTAATCGTCCGGCCCTGGTAAGGGCCTTCTGCGACCACCCAGGTCTGGAAGTTGGCCACGGCGCGCCCGGTCGGTCCCACCGTGACGAAGTCGTTGTTGAATTTGCAGACGTTGAAGGTGCCCATGGCGGTCTGCAGCGACTCTCTGCCCACGTACGTGAACTGGTCTTCCACGGTTTCCGAATAGGAGCTGGGCGCCGAGCCCGCCTTGGGCACGATCGTGAACTGGTTCTTGTGGTCTCGCTGAACGGTCTGACCGGGCTGCATGTCCAAGGGCGTGGACACCGGTGGATCGTAGACCTGCGTCAGCACCTGGGTGGAGGTGTCGGAGACGACGCCGTACGCCAGTTCGCTGCTGGCCGTGCGGTCCCGAAACAGCCGGTTGTTGCCGAGGGAACCGGTGGACTGCGGCGTGAACATGACCGGTTTCGCGCCCGCGAAATCCTGCCGGCCTCCCGTCGTCGTCGTGCTGGTGGTGGTGAGGTCGGGTTGCCCGTCCATCTTCGTGAGTCCCTCTTCGACGAGCACGGTTCCCTCGTTGAAGTCCGCTGCGTTGTAGCAGGCGGCGGAGCTGCTGCTCGAAGGTGCGGGGGCTGGAGTGGGGGCCGGTGCCGGAGCGGGTGATGGTGCCGGCGATGGCGATGGCGATGGCGATGGCGATGGCGATGGGGCGGGTGCCGGCGTGGGTGCCGGCGCCGGGGTGCCGCCGGGCGGGGTGGTCACGTCGCCTCCGCCTCCGCCGCCGCCACACGCGGTCAGGGAGGCGGCGGTCAATGCGGCGAGGGCGGCGAAAGCGGCTACCGCGCGGAGCGAATGGGAACTGGTGGGCATGGTCTTGGAATGGGTTGCCCTCTGCGGCGCCGCGCACCATGCGCCGCACCGCTGACGGGCAGGTTGGGATGTGCAGACGGTATCCGCCACCCCTTTGCCGCGGTACCCCACCCAGGGAGCGCAGATGAAAGCAAGTGTTAGTAGGGGTATCCCTGATTGCCGGCCGTCATCCCGCCATCAGCTTCTGCACCAGGTCGGCCGCTGTGGAGGCTGCGTATTTGCGCATGAGGCGCGCGCGGTAGATCTCCACCGTGCGGTGGCTGATGTCGAGCGCGCGGCCGATCTCCTTGGAGGTCAGGCCGTCCAGTAGCCGCGCCGCCACCTCGCGCTCGCGGCCGGTCAGTTCGGCCTTGACGGACCGCTGCGAGCTGAGGTCTTCGAAACTCCAAATGCCCGATTCATGAGGGGCCTCGCGATTGAGCGCCCGGCCCGAGACATGGCACCAGAACACCTCGCCGCTGGCCCGCTTCATGATGCGGTTGTCGGCATAGTGGCCCCGCGCATTCAGGATGGGCTCCATGTGCTTGCCCAGGCGTTCGTATTCGTCCGCGCTGGGATAGAGAATCCGGAAGGACTGGCCGATCAGCACCTCGCGCGAGGCGCCGAACATCTCGCACACCTGGCGATTGCAATCGACCATGGTGCGGTTGCGCGAAATGACCAGACCCACTGGGGCCATTTCGAAAGCGAGGCGGTAATCGGCGACATCCATGGAAGTATTTAGGGAGAACTACGTAGCGGGGTACGTAGTATCGTAGCGGCCATCCAACCTGATGTTGAGGAGTCTCCAATGAACAAGCTTTTTCCCACCGCGGCCGAGGCGCTCAAGGGCGTCGTGGCCGGCGGCCAGATGCTGGCCGTCGGCGGCTTCGGGCTCTGCGGCATTCCTGAAGCGCTGATCGACGCCCTGCGCGACAGCGGTGTCAAGGACCTCACCGTCATCTCCAACAACGCCGGCGTGGACGGCTTCGGCCTCGGCAAGCTGCTGGAAACGCGCCAGATCAAGAAGATGATCTCTTCCTACGTGGGCGAGAACAAGGAGTTCGAGCGCCAATACCTCGCCGGCGAGCTGGAACTGGAATTCACGCCGCAGGGCACGCTGGCCGAGAAGCTGCGGGCGGGAGGTGCCGGCATTCCGGCCTTCTTCACCAAGACCGGCGTCGGCACCATGGTGGCCGAGGGCAAGGAACTGCGCGAATTCGACGGCGAAACCTATGTGATGGAGCGCTCGCTGGTACCCGATGTGTCGCTCGTCAAGGCCTGGCGCGCCGACAAGTCCGGCAACCTGCAGTTCCGCCTGACCGCGCGCAACTTCAACCCCGCGGCCGCCACGGCCGGCAAGGTCTGCATCGTCGAAGTGGAAGAGGTCGTGGAGACGGGCGACATCGCGCCGGACGATGTGCACCTGCCCGGCATCTACGTGCACCGCATCGTGCACAACCCCAACCCCGAAAAGCGCATCGAAAAGCGCACTGTGACCGCCGCGCCCGTCGATGCCGCCGCCGCCAAGGTCGAGGCCCAGGCCGTGATCGCGCAGGCCGCTGCCACCAGCGAAGCTATGCCCACGGTGACGGTGCCCGTCAACAAGAAAGAAGGAGCCTGAGATGCCCTGGACCCAAGACCAGATGGCCGCGCGCGCGGCACAAGAACTCGAAGACGGCTTCTACGTGAACCTGGGGATCGGCATCCCCACGCTGGTGGCCAATTTCACGGGCGACAAGGAAGTGTGGCTGCAGTCCGAGAACGGCATGCTGGGCATCGGCCCGTTCCCCACCGAAGACGCAGTGGACGCCGACCTCATCAATGCCGGCAAGCAGACCGTCACCACCATCAAGGGCTCTTCCATCTTCGGCAGCGACCAGTCGTTCGCCATGATCCGGGGCGGCAAGATCAACTTGTCGATCCTCGGCGCCATGCAGGTGAGCGAGAAGGGCGATCTGGCCAACTGGATGATCCCGGGCAAGATGGTCAAGGGCATGGGCGGTGCGATGGACCTGGTGGCCGGCGTCAAGCGCGTCATCGTGCTCATGGAGCATGTGGCGCGCAAGAAGGACGGCACCGAAGACCTCAAGATCCTGCCCCAGTGCACGCTGCCCCTCACCGGCGTGGGCGTGGTGGACCGCATCATCACCGACCTGGCCGTGATGGACGTCACGCCGAAGGGGCTGCAGGTGGTCGAACTCGCGCCGGGCGTGACTTTCGAAGCGCTGCAGGCCAAGACGGGCGTCACGTTGCTGCCGGCCTGAGGCCGTCCTGTCGGCACGCCGGACAGGGCCGGCAGCCGGCCCGGTTCTTGAAGGCCCCCGGGCTTCCCGCCGTCCCGCCGCAGGAAGCCGCCACCAGCGCTGCCCAAGCCCGAGGGCAGGCCGTTGCTAGCACAGCAATGGCCTTCTTTGAATAGGTGAAATCGGCTAAATGTCAGCACAAGTAACAGCGCGGCTGATATGCTGGCCCATTGCCGCGCGCGCCAGACGGTCGTCTGCGCGTGCTGAACCCTGATCTGTGAAGGACCTGCCATGCTGTCGACCCCCGCTTCCGCCTCTCCCCGCCATGCCACGGGTGCCGCCGCCAACGCAGCGGAGTACCTCACCTTCCGTCTGGGGCAGGAGGAATACGGCATCGACATCCTGCGCGTGCAGGAAATCCGCTCGTACGAGCAACCCACCCGCATGGCCCACGCGCCGGACTTCATCAAGGGCGTGATCGATCTGCGCGGCGTGATCGTCCCCATCGTCGATCTGCGGCTGAAGCTGCGTTGCGCGCAGGCCGAGTACACCGATTTCACGGTCGTCATCATCCTCAACGTGGGCGGCACGGTGATGGGCGCCGTCGTGGATGCGGTGGCCGACGTGGTTCCCCTTCAGGCCGAGGCCATCCGGCCCGCGCCGCAGTTCCAGGGCGAGGTGGACTCGGCCTTTGTGACCGGCATTGCCAGCGTCGGCGAGCGCATGCTCATCATGATGGACATCGAATCCCTGCTCAGCAGCGCCGAGATGGGGCTGGTGCGCTCGGCTGCCGTGGCGTAGCCCGCTGCCAAGGTCAGCAGCGTTTGCTATATTTTTTGTAGCGATATGCCCTAGTGGATATTGCGCTGGAGGGGCTTTTGGCTCCTGATCCCGGCGGGCTGTGCCGCCGCCACGGGCTCAGTTCTGGCCGGGTCGGGCGCCTGCGCTTTCACGCGCTTCGGGTCACCGGCCCGTCTTGAACGGGTTGCGCGACTGCAGCTCCTCCAGGTACTGCGCCACGCCTTCTCCCTCGCGTTCCAGGAACCGGTCCACGGCCTCGGCAAAAGCGGGATGGGCGAGCCAGTGGGCGCTCGTGGCCTGCACCGGCAGCAGGGCCCGCGCCATCTTGTGTTCGCCCTGAGCTCCGCCCTCGAAGCGCTGCACGCCGTGCGCGATGCACCACTGCAGCGGCTGGTAGTAGCACGCCTCGAAATGCAGGCAGTCCACCCGCTCCAGCGCCCCCCAGTAGCGGCCGAACGCCACCAGTTCCGGGTCTTTTGTGCCTTGTGCCCTAGTATCGTTTGCCCCGACTGCTATCAAACTGCTAGCAATGGGGTGGCCGCCGCGTTCGGCGATGAACAGCACCCAGGCCTCGGGCATGTCGGTGGCCATGCGGGCGAAGAATTCGCGCGTGAGGTAGGGCGGGTTGCCGTGCTCCAGGTAGGTGCGCTCGTAGCAGCGATAGAAGAAATCCCAGTCGGCTGTCGTGATGTCGGTGCCCCGCATCCAGCGAAACGCCACGCCCGCGTCAGCTACCCGGCGCCGCTCCTGCCGGATCTTCTTGCGCTTGTCCTGCGACAGACTCGCCAGGAAATGGTCGAAGGATTCGAACGGCCGTTCGCCGGCAGGCGAGGGCGCTTCGCCGCTCGCGTCGGCCATCCGCCCGGGCCCCTCGCTCCCGGACGGGGGCGCCGCGTTCGTCCAATGGAACTGCACCGTGTGCCGCAGCATCAGCCCCGCCGCCTGCGCGGCCTCGACGTCCTGCGGCGCGGTGAACAGCAGATGCAGCGACGACAGGCCCGCCTCGTCGCACCACTGCACCAGCGCCCGTACCAGCGCATGCCGCGCCGCCGCGTCCACGGCCAGCAGCCGCGCGCCGGGCACGGGGGTGAAGGGCACGGCCACGACGGCCTTGGGGTAGTAGTCCATGCCGTGGCGCGCATAGGCGCCCGCCCAGCCCTGGTCGAACACGTACTCGCCGTAGGAGTGCGGCTTGGCATACACCGCGCACGCGCCCTGCAGCACCTCCTCCCGCCAGAGCGTGCAGAACACGGGCGTCCAGCCGGTTTCCGGCACCGCGCTGCCGCTGCTGTGCAGCGCCGCAAGGTAGGCGTGGCGCATGAAGGGGGTGGCGTGGGGCTGGGCGGCCAGGAGCGCGTCCCAGGCATCGGCGTCCACGTCGTCGGGAGACGGATGCAGGCGCAGGACGTAGGCGGTATCGGCGGGTTGGGACAAGGCGGCGTGCGGTCGTTGGAAGGTGGCCGCCATCATGGCCCAAACCGGGCTGCGCCGCCGCGGGGCGGGTATGGCATCCACACCGGCCCGGGTGCCTAAAAAGAGGGCACGGGGACATTCCTTCAGCCCTGATAAGGACTTAGGCTCGCCTTACAGGGCAAGCCACGACTTATCCACAGAGTTTTCCAGTGCCCGCGGGGATAACGCAGGGCCTTGTGGCACCAGGTGCTGCCGTGCGTGACACGGGTGACATAATCGTCCGAGTCCTTTTTCCATCCCCGTATGCCATTCGTCATCAGCGTCGCCCAGCTCAATTTCGTGGTGGGCGATCTGCCGGGCAATGCCCGCAAGATCATCGCCTGCGCCCAGCAAGCCCATGCGGCCGGCGCGCGCCTGCTGCTCACGCCCGAGTTGTCGCTGTGCGGCTATGCCGCCGAAGACCTCTACCTTCGGCCCGCCTTCCTGTCGGGTTGCGAGGGTGCGCTGGCAACGGTGGCGCAAGAAACGGCGCGATTCGAGGGCTTGGCCATCGTGGTCGGCCATCCGCAGCGGGCCGAAGCGGATGGCGAAGGCCTTTGCTACAACGCGGCCAGCGTGCTGCGTAACGGGGTGGTCGAGCAGACCTACCTCAAGCAGGAACTGCCGAACTACGACGTGTTCGACGAGCGGCGCTACTTCTTGCCGGGCGACGGCTCTTGCATCTTCGACGTGGAGGGTGTGCGCGTCGGCCTGCTGATCTGCGAGGACGCCTGGTTCGAAGGCCCCGCCCGCCGGGCGGCGCAGGCGGGGGCGCAGTTGCTGGTCACCATCAACGCGTCGCCGTTCCACCTGGGCAAGAGCGCCGAGCGCGAGCAGATCATGCGCGAGCGGGTCACGGAGACCGGCCTGCCGTTGGTCTATGCCCACCTGGTCGGTGGCCAGGATGAGGTGCTCTTCGAAGGGCGCTCCTTCGCCCTGCAGTCCAACGGTTTCGTGGCCGCGCGTGCGCCGGGCTTCGAGGAAGCCTGCTTTCCGGTCCGCGTGGACGTCGCGCAGGGTGCGATCGAATTGAAGGCCGAGGTCGCGCCGCTGCCCGCGCTGGAGTCCGATCTGTGGAGCGCGCTGGTCATGGGCGTGCGCGACTATGTCGGAAAGAACAGCTTTCCCGGCGCGCTGCTGGGGCTGTCGGGTGGCATCGATTCCGCGCTGGTCCTGGCCATCGCCGTGGATGCGCTGGGCGCCGACAAGGTGCGCGCCGTGATGATGCCCTCGCCCTACACCGCGGACATCAGCTGGATTGACGCGCGCGACATGGCCGAGCGCCTGGGCGTTCGATACGACGAAATCTCGATCGCCCCGCAATTCGAGGCGTTCAAGGCCGCGCTGGCCCAGGAGTTCGCCGGCCTGCCCGAAGACACCACCGAGGAAAACCTGCAGGCGCGCATCCGCGGCACGTTGCTCATGGCGCTGTCCAACAAATTCGGTGCGGTGGTGCTCACCACCGGCAACAAGAGCGAGATGGCGACGGGCTACTGCACGCTCTATGGCGACATGGCAGGAGGCTTTGCCGTCATCAAGGACGTGGCCAAGACGGCCGTGTTCTCGCTGGCGCGCTGGCGCAATGCCAACGACCCCTTCGGAACCGGCGCGCAGCCCATTCCCGAACGGATCATCACGCGCCCGCCGAGCGCCGAGTTGCGCCCCGACCAGAAGGATCAGGACAGCCTGCCGCCCTACGAGGTGCTCGATGCGATCGTCGCCCGGTACATGGAGAACGACGAGCCCATCGATGCCATCGTGCAGGCCGGCTACGACCGGGCCGACGTGGAGCGCGTGACGCGCCTCATCCAGCTCAATGAATACAAGCGCCGCCAGGCGCCGGTGGGCATCCGCATCAGCCGCCGCAGCTTCGGCAAGGATTGGCGCTATCCCATCACCAACCGTTTCCGGGCGTGAGCGATCGACGACGACGCGGCCTTGAGCATCCCTCGCATTTCACCTTTCCAGGAGTTTCCGCCATGAAAATGATCACCGCCGTCATCAAGCCCTTCAAACTCGAAGAAGTCCGCGAAGCCCTGGCCGAGTGCGGCGTGACGGGCCTCACCGTCACCGAAGTGAAGGGTTTCGGCCGCCAGAAGGGCCACACCGAGTTGTACCGTGGCGCCGAGTACGTGGTGGATTTTTTGCCCAAGGTGAAGGTGGAAGTGGTCGTGAAGACCGACGACGTGGACCGTTGCGTGGACGCCATCGTCAACGTGGCGCGCACGGGCAAGATCGGCGACGGCAAGATCTTCGTCACCGCCGTGGAGCGCGTGGTGCGCATTCGCACGGGCGACCTGGACGAAGCCGCCGTCTGATGGTCGATGCCGCGCCTGGGTGGCAGCGCGGTCGTTGCCGGTAGGCCCGGCGAGATTCACCCCCGGCGCATCAGATCACCGTCCGCAGTGGAACCGGTTGCGCGGTCTGCGTGCCGGCGGCCTCGACCAGGGACTGCAGGAGGCTTTCGCGGTTGGAGGAAGCCGTCATCAGCCCCATCT
The DNA here is from genome assembly GCF_030159015.1 of Acidovorax sp. SUPP3434. NCBI lineage: Bacteria > Pseudomonadati > Pseudomonadota > Betaproteobacteria > Burkholderiales > Comamonadaceae > Acidovorax > Acidovorax sp. SUPP3434. Next base: position 32,470 of record NZ_BQXL01000012.1, on the reverse strand, counting down.
GCCAGTCGCTCATGAGCCCGCTGGCCACGCTGGTTTGCAGAAATGCCAGCAGCCCGTCGTAGTAGCCATCGACATTCAGCAGGCCGATGGGCTTGTCGTGGTAGCCGAGTTGGCGCCACGTCCACACCTCGAACAGCTCTTCGAACGTTCCGATGCCGCCTGGAAGGGCCAGGAACGCGTTGCAGCGCTCGGCCATCATGGCCTTGCGCTCGTGCATCGTCTCGACGATGTGCAGTTCATCGCAATCCCGGTTGGCCAGTTCCTTGTCCACGAGCGCCCGGGGAATCACGCCCAGCACGCGACCACCCGCGCGCCGTGTGGCCTCGGCCACCGTACCCATCAGGCCGCTGCGACCGCCGCCGTAGACCAGCTGGCCGCCATGGCGGCCGATCCATTCGCCGACGGCGATGGCCGATTCGGTGAACAACGGGTTCTCGCCCGGGCGCGAACCCAGATAGACGCACAGGGAAAAAGACGGCTCAGCCATGGAAAAACCTCTGAAACAGGGCTGCAGCCCAGACGCCTGAGCACAGCAACACACTCAACAAGACGGCAGCGCTGCCCATGTCCTTGGCGCGCTTGGACAAATCGTGCAGCTCGGGACCGATGCGATCGATGGCGGATTCGATGCCGGAGTTGAGCAGTTCGGTGATCAGCACCAGAACCACCGTGCCGGCGAGCGCCGCAACCTCCAACCAGCCACGGCCCAGCCAGAATGCTGCGGGCAGCAGCACGAAGGCCATGCATGCCTCCAGCCGAAAAGCCTTCTCGCCCCAGCCGGCCTGAAGGCCCTGCAACGAATACTGTCCGGCATGCCACAGGCGATGCAGGCCGGTGCGGGCTTTGTGGGGGTGGGGTGTGAAGGGGGCAGACATAGGCCAGGCATTTTCGCCGGCCTGTGTGGCAGATATCGCATCCGGCAAAAGAAGTTGTCGGCTTACTTTTTGGCGTGTTCGAAATGCACGAGCCGCGTGCCGGCCCAGATGTCGTGCCAGAACTGCCGCTCCGGCTGAAAGCGGCTCAACAACGCCCAGACCGCCACCCATCCCAGCAGCATGACCGCCGACTCGCCACCAGACAGCTGGAACGGCGCCATGGCCGCCAGCGGCGGCAAAAACCACAGCCAGCTCAGCGCGTAACGCGCGAGGGCCCGGGTCTGCGTGATGGGCCGTCCCAGCCGGTCCACGACCCTGATGTGCCAAGTCTTCATGGCCAGCGTCTGTCCTCTGGCCCAGAACCAAACGAAATAGATGCCGAAGACAACGAAAAGAAATCCCTGGAGCGCATGGCGGTTGTCCAGCGCATTGCGTGTCTGGCTGAGCGTGCCGAAAAGATAGCCTGCAATGAACACCACTCCGAACATCAGCATGCCCTCGTAGAGCCAGCAAGCCATGCGACGGCGCAGCGAAGGGGTCGTGCCGTTCATCGCGGCGCGGGAAACGTCATGGCTGGCCATGGTGCTCTGAGACGGAGAAGCAGACATGGCGGTATCACTGAGGCGGGTGGAGCGGGGTGTTGTCCTGGGGCGGGGCGGCAGGGGGGGCTGCCTCGGCGGCCACCGGCTCTGCGCCGCTCAGTGGCGCCAGGGGCGAGGGAACAGCGATCGGCACCGAAATTGGGGCCGTTTCCACTGGGGGCGCCACACTGGCCGCGGGGACCGATACCGGCAATGCCTGGGTCGGATGGAACTCGCTCACCGGTGGAATCTTGGGGGGATTGGGCCGGTTCGCATTCGCCACCGCGGCGGCGGGAACTCGGGCCAGCTTGCGAGGGGCCACGGGCCGGATCGCCGTGGCTGCACCGGTGGGCCGAGGGGCCGCACGGGCCGCCAGTTGCTTTTTTTCCTCGGTGGGAAGGGCTTGGTACGCCTCCCACTGGGCCCACTTGTCATCCACGGCCAGTTTCTTGGTGGCGGCGTAGTTCAAGCGGGCCTGACTGCGCTGCTGAAGGCTGAGGTTGGCCCAGTCGGCCATGCGCCCCAGCATCTTTTCGCGCTCTTGCGGCGACAAGGTGGGAAAGCTCGCCGACAGCGTGATCCAGCGTCGTTTTTGCGCTTCGCTGAGCAGGTTCCAGCGGGAAGCGAGGGGGGCGAGCGCTTCCTTTTGCGCGGCCGTCAACGATTGCCATGCAGGCCCCGAGCCCGCGCTGTCAGGGTCCTGAACCCGAAGCTCCGGCCCGCGGGCTGTGTGTTTGCTGGCCAGCGCCTCGGCCGGCATGGGCGCCACCGGTGCCATTCCCACCTGTGTCCAGGCTTGCCAGCCGCCCGCGACGAGCGCGCCCAGCAAGACAAAAGCCAGCACGGCGGCTGGCATCAGGCGGGGGGCATCCAAAGGGCTGGTGGGCATGCAATCTGCAATAAGGTCAGTGGGTTGGGTTGGCGGACGTCTTGAGGAATTGAAGGAATCCCGGATCGGCATAAGCGGATGGCGGAAGATCGTCCGTGAGCAAGGCGGCGTCCACCTCTGCCACTTCGTTCACCCCTTTTTCGTCCTGCGAGACATTGATGACGACCAGCCCAACGAGCAAAGCGGTGATCGGAACGGCCGACACCAGTGCGCGCCACCAGCTGCCGCCCTCGCCACCCCAGCCCAGCACCGCGCTGTTGCCGGACGCCAACACGGCGGGAGCCGTCTGTCGCACCGGCGCCACCACCTTGCGTTTCGCAAGGGCCTGCACCCGTGCAGCACGGAGCCGTTCGGAAATATCGTAGGGAAGCTCGGCCGTGCCATCGGAGAGACGCGCCGTCACACGGCGTGCAAAACGCTCTGCGGCAATCTCCGCAGGATGGGGTGAGGACTGGTAATTCATAGTTCGATTCCTTTCGCCTTCAGTGCTTTGCTGAGGGTCTGGACGGCACGAAAACAGTGCGTTTTGACGCTGCCCTCCGAGCAGCCCATCGCAGCCGCCGTTTCTGCAACGTCCATCTCTTCCCAGTAACGCATCAAAAACGCCTCCCGTTGACGGGCCGGCAACTCTTGAATTTCCGCTTCGATGTCATGAAAAACCTGGGCACGCCTGACCAGATCTTCCGCGCTTTGGGCTGTCTCGCCTCCTTCGGGACCCGAATAGGCTTCCAGTAGATCGAAATCTGCACCGTCTTCTCCCGGGCCTTCGAAGTCGCTCATGCTGGAAAACAACGCATTGCGTGTCTTCTGGCGCCGAAACCAGTCCAGCGTGCAGTTGGACAGAATGCGCTGAAAGAGCATGGGCAACTCGGCCACCGGCTTGTCACCATAGTGCTCGGCCAGTTTGAGCATGCTGTCCTGAACGATGTCCAGTGCCGACTCCTCATTGCGTACGTGATAGAGCGAGCGTTTGTAGGCCCGCTTTTCTACGCTTTTGAGGAAGTTGGAGAGTTCTTGTTCGGTAGCCAAGACAAAGGTGCCCGCTGATCGGGGCTTGGGGTTCGTTGGCGACAAAGGCCAGCGCGTGGATTGCCGAGTTTATCGCATCGACTTCAAGTCTTTTGGGCCTGCCGTGCCCAGAATCCATGTTGCAGTGCCATAATCCGGCCTGCAATTCAAAAGGCAAACGGGTTTCGGTCCGGCGCAGCAATCATCTCGCCCATGTCCGAAGCCTCAAGTTCCAAGTCGGCTCCACAAGAGTCCGCACGAGGGGCACCCAAGGTTTTTCGTTAGAGAAATTCGCAAAGGTTGATCATGGAAATCTCCAAGGCCGAAATCACTTCGGCGGCCGCTGCCACGCAGGGCGCTTCGCATTCCCCGTCCCAGGACCTCATGGGGTCCGAAATCCTCATCAAGTCTTTGCAGGCCGAAGGCGTGCAATTCATCTGGGGCTATCCGGGCGGCGCGGTTCTCTACATCTACGACGCGCTCTACAAGCAAGAGACCATTCAGCACGTGCTCGTGCGCCACGAGCAGGCTGCAGTGCATGCTGCCGACGGCTACGCCCGTGCCACTGGTGAAGTGGGAGTCGCCCTCGTCACCTCCGGCCCCGGATTGACCAATGCAGTGACCGGAATCGCCACGGCCTACATGGATTCCATTCCCATGGTCATCATCTCCGGACAGGTGCCTACGGCCGCGATCGGGCTGGACGCCTTCCAGGAGTGCGATACCGTGGGCATCACGCGCCCCATCGTGAAGCACAATTTCCTCGTCAAGGATGCCCGCGATCTGGCCATGACGATGAAAAAGGCCTTCCACATCGCCCGCACCGGCCGGCCTGGTCCGGTGGTCGTCGATATCCCGAAAGACGTCTCCTTCAAGAAGGTGGCCTACAACGGGTATCCGCAGAGCGTCGAAATGCGCTCCTACAACCCTGTTCGCAAAGGACACGGCGGCCAGATCCGCAAGGCCTTGCAGTTGCTGCTGACCGCCAAGCGGCCATACATCTATACGGGTGGTGGCGTTTTGCTGGGCAATGCAACGCAAGAGTTGCGCACGCTGGTGGACATGCTGGGTTATCCGGTGACCAATACCCTGATGGGATTGGGCGCCTACCCCGCGAGCGATCGCAAGTTCCTCGGCATGCTGGGCATGCATGGCACGATCGAAGCCAACAACGCCATGCAGAACTGCGACGTGCTGCTGGCAGTTGGCGCACGGTTCGATGACCGCGTCATCGGCAACGTGAAGCACTTCGCGCAGAACGACCGCAAGATCATCCATATCGACATTGATCCTTCGAGCATTTCCAAGCGCGTCAAGGTCGATATTCCCATCGTTGGCGACGTCAAGGATGTGCTGACGGAGCTGATCACCATGGTCAGCGAATCGAGCACGCGGGCCGATGCCGGTGCCTTGGCTGCCTGGTGGGACACGATCGAAGGCTGGCGCAAGCGCGAATGCCTCAAATACGATCGCAGCAACAACGAGGTGATCAAGCCGCAGTACGTGGTCGAAACCCTCTGGAACATGACCAAGGACGCCGACACCTATGTGACCTCCGACGTGGGGCAGCATCAGATGTGGGCGGCTCAATACTACCGATTCGATGAGCCGCGCCGCTGGATCAACTCCGGGGGGCTTGGCACGATGGGCGTGGGTATTCCTTACGCCATGGGCATCAAGCTGGCCAAGCCGGACGCCGAAGTTTTCTGCATCACGGGCGAAGGCTCGGTGCAGATGAACATTCAGGAGTTGTCCACCTGCCTGCAATACAACACGCCCATCAAGATCTGCGCGTTGAACAACCGTTACCTGGGCATGGTGCGGCAATGGCAGGAAATCGAATATTCCGGCCGGTACAGCCACAGCTACATGGATGCGTTGCCCAACTTCGTGAAGCTGGCAGAGGCCTATGGCCACGTGGGTCTGTTGATCGAACGGCCGCAAGACGTGGAGCCCGCGTTGCGTGAGGCGCGCAAGCTCAAGGACCGCACGGTTTTCATGGACTTCCGCACTGATCCCACGGAGAACGTGTTCCCGATGGTTCAGTCTGGCAAGGGCATTACCGAAATGCTTTTGGGATCGGAAGATCTTTAAGCCTAATCGCTCTTCAGCGCTTTGCCATAAAGCGTTTCCAGCTATTCTTTGAATAGCAATATCTCCAACGACGAATCTATTGCCTGCCGAGCTTGGCGCTTACCAGCGCCAGGGGAGGGCAGCGAAAAGAGGAATCTGCACCCATGAAGCACATCATTGCCGTCCTGCTGGAAAACGAACCCGGCGCGCTGTCCCGCGTCGTCGGCCTGTTTTCCGCACGGGGCTACAACATTGAATCGCTGACCGTGGCTCCCACGGAGGACGCGTCGCTTTCGCGCATGACGATCCAGACCACGGGGTCCGATGACGTGATCGAGCAAATCACCAAGCATCTGAACCGCCTCATCGAAGTCGTGAAGGTGGTCGACCTGACCGAGGGCGCCTACACCGAGCGGGAGCTCATGATGGTGAAGGTGCGTGCCGTCGGCAAGGAGCGCGAAGAGATGAAACGCATGGCGGACATCTTCCGCGGCCGAATCATCGACGTCACCGAGAAGAGCTACACCGTCGAGCTGACGGGAGACCAGTCCAAGAACGATGCGTTTTTGCAAGCCATCGACCGCACCGCCATCCTGGAAACCGTGCGAACCGGCGCCAGCGGCATTGGCCGCGGTGAACGCATTCTGCGTGTCTGATCCATTCCGCTTATTTCCTCACCTTTTTTCAACACCCCCTCATCGATTCAACCTGGAGCCAACATGAAAGTTTTCTACGACAAAGACTGTGACCTGAGCCTGATCAAGGGCAAGACCGTGGCCATCATCGGCTATGGCTCGCAAGGGCATGCCCATGCGCAAAACCTGAACGACAGCGGCGTGAAGGTCGTGGTTGGCCTGCGCAAGGGCGGGGCCTCGTGGGACAAGGTCGGTAAGGCTGGCCTCAATGTGCTGGAAGTGAACGAAGCGGTGAAGGCTGCCGACGTCGTCATGATTCTGCTGCCCGACGAGCAGATCGCCGAGGTCTACACGAACAATGTGGCACCCAACATCAAGCAGGGCGCATCGCTGGCCTTCGCGCACGGGTTCAACGTGCATTACAACCAGGTCGTGCCCCGCGCTGACCTGGATGTCTGGATGGTGGCTCCCAAGGCTCCCGGCCACACCGTGCGCAACACCTACACCCAAGGCGGCGGCGTGCCCCATCTGGTGGCGGTGCATCAGGACAAGTCCGGCAAAGCCCGTGACCTGGCCCTGTCTTACGCCATGGCCAATGGTGGCGGCAAGGCCGGCATCATCGAGACCAACTTCAAGGAAGAGACCGAGACCGACCTGTTCGGTGAACAGGCCGTGTTGTGCGGTGGCGCGGTCGAGCTGATCAAGATGGGTTACGAAACCCTGGTCGAAGCCGGCTACGCTCCTGAGATGGCTTATTTCGAGTGCCTGCACGAGCTCAAGCTCATCGTGGACCTGATCTACGAAGGCGGCATTGCCAACATGAACTACTCGATCTCGAACAACGCCGAGTTCGGCGAGTACGTGACCGGCCCGGAAGTGATCAATGCCCAGTCGCGCGAAGCCATGCGCAACGCCCTGAAGCGCATCCAGAACGGCGATTACGCCAAGATGTTCATTCAGGAAGGCCGCCTGAACTATCCATCGATGACGGCTCGCCGCCGCAACACGGCCGACCACAGCATCGAAGTGGTGGGCAACAAGCTGCGCGCGATGATGCCCTGGATCGCCAAGAACAAGCTGGTGGACCAGACCCGCAACTGATCGCCGCCGCGTGCCTGCGGTCTCGGCCGTGGGCACCAAGATTGCAGAGAGGCCACTTCGGTGGCCTTTTTCTTTGGCTTCTCGTGGTGTGTGCAGGCACTACACTCCGCTGTCCGCCGATCGCAGGGATCCGGCAGAGGTACTCTAATTTTGATAGCTGTTTGCGCTGAAGGCGTGGGCGCTGGAGGTTCATTTGATGCACGAGGGCAATGATTTCGCCAATGACACGCCCCTGGTGGTGCGCAAGCGGCGAAAAGGCATCTACATACTGCCCAATCTGTTCACGTTGGCGGCGCTTTTCGGGGGGTTCTATGCCATCGTAATGGCCATGAATGGCCGCTTCGACCTTGCGGCCGTCGGTGTGTTCTGCGCCATGGTGCTCGACAGCTTGGACGGGCGCGTGGCCCGGATGACCAATACGCAGAGTGCCTTTGGCGAGCAGATGGACTCGCTCTCCGACATGGTGTCTTTCGGAGCAGCGCCAGCACTCATTGCCTATGAGTGGGCGCTGAAGGGGCTGGGACGCTGGGGATGGATCGCCGCTTTCGTTTATTGCGCCTGTGCGGCCCTGCGATTGGCCCGTTTCAATGTGAACACCGGTGTGGTGGACAAGCGGTACTTTCAAGGCTTGCCATCGCCCGCCGCCGCCGCATTGGTGGCCGGCTTCATCTGGTTGTTGACGGAACTGGGTGTGCGCCGCGGCGAAACGGGCTGGATGAGCTGGTCGCAGGTGACGTGGACCATGTTCGGCTTCACGCTGTATGCGGGCCTCACGATGGTGACCAATGTTCCGTTCTACAGCTTCAAAGACATCCAGATGAAAAAAAGCGTGCCGTTCGCCGTGATCGTTTTGATCGCGCTGGGCATCGCCATCATCAACATCCACCCACCCACCGTGCTGTTCAGCGTGTTCGTGCTGTATGGCCTGAGCGGATACTTCGTCTATGCATGGCGCAAGGCGAAAGGTCAGCACAGCAGCGTGATCAGCATGTCCACCGACGAGCCGGACGAACGGGGCCTGCACAAGTGACTGCGCCGCTGCGTGAGGCTGGTGTGCTACATTGCGCCGCATGAAAACGTTGGCACTGCCGCTGCTATCGCTATTCGCTTTCGGGCGGAGACGGTAGCGCACAGGCGCTCTTCTTGCAAAAAGGCCCGTATGCATCCGCAGCGGGCCTTTTTGCTTGGCGTGCCAGAATTTCAACGTTGCGGACCCCCACCATCTCTGGAGAAACACAATGGCAGACAAGCTGATCATTTTCGACACCACGTTGCGCGATGGCGAGCAGTCGCCCGGCGCATCCATGACCAAGGACGAGAAGCTGCGCATTGCGCGCCAACTGGAGCGTCTCAAGGTCGATGTGATCGAAGCGGGGTTTGCTGCCAGCTCCAACGGGGATTTCGAGGCGGTGCAGTCCATCGCACAAGCCATCAAGGATTCGACCATCTGCTCCCTGTCCCGAGCGAACGATCGCGATATTTCGCGTGCGGCGGAAGCGCTGAAGGGGGCCAACAGCGCGCGCATCCACACGTTCATTGCGACGAGCCCGCTGCACATGGAAAAGAAGCTGCGCATGACGCCTGAGCAGGTGCTGGAGCAGGCCAAACAGTCGGTCCGATTCGCCCGCAACCTGATCGGCGACATCGAGTTCAGCCCGGAAGACGGCTACCGCAGCGAGATGGATTTCCTGTGCCGCGTCCTGGAAGCCGTGATTGCAGAAGGAGCCACCACGATCAACGTGCCTGACACCGTCGGCTATGCGGTTCCCGAGCTGTATGGCAACTTCATCAAAACCCTGCGGGAGCGGATTCCCAACAGCGACAAGGCCATCTGGTCGGTGCATTGCCACAACGATCTGGGTATGGCGGTGGCCAACTCTCTGGCGGGCGTGAAGATCGGTGGTGCCCGCCAGGTCGAGTGCACGATCAACGGGCTGGGCGAGCGGGCAGGCAACTGCTCGCTGGAAGAGATCGTGATGGCCGTCAAGACGCGCAAGGACTACTTTGGACTGGAGCTGGGCATCGAGGCCCAGCACATCGTGGCGGCAAGCCGCATGGTCAGCCAGACCACGGGGTTCGTCGTGCAGCCGAACAAGGCCGTGGTGGGCGCCAACGCTTTCGCGCATGCCAGCGGCATCCACCAGGACGGCGTGCTGAAGGCCCGCGACACCTACGAAATCATGCGCGCCGAGGATGTGGGCTGGTCTGCCAACAAGATCGTGCTGGGCAAGCTGAGCGGCCGCAATGCCTTCAAGCAGCGTTTGCTTGAATTGGGCGTGCAGCTTGACAGTGAAACGGATGTCAATAGCGCCTTCGCCAAGTTCAAGGAACTGGCAGACCGCAAAAGCGAGATCTTCGACGAAGACATTCTGGCGCTGGTCAGCGGTGAAAGTGCTGCCAACGAGCAGGAGCAATACGGCTTCGTGTCGTTGTCGCAGCACAGCGAAACCGGCGAGCGCCCGCAGGCCACCATCGTCTTCACGGTGGGCGGCAAGGAGGTGCGGGGCCAGTCGGACGGCAATGGGCCCGTGGATGCTTCACTCAAGGCCATCGAGTCGCACGTCAAGAGCGGAGCCGAAATGGTGCTCTATTCGGTCAATGCCATCAGCGGTTCGACGGAGAGCCAGGGGGAGGTGACGGTGCGGCTGCAGAACAGCGGCAGGGTGGTGAACGGGGTGGGCGCAGACCCCGACATCGTGGTCGCGTCAGCCAAAGCCTACATCAGTGCGTTGAACAAATTACAAAGTAAAGCCGATCGAGTCGCCGCACAAGGCTGACCATCGAATTTATAATTCATTCACTTTATTGAAAGGTCGCGCAAGGTATTGATCTTGCGCGACTTTTTTCGATTCTGTACACTGACAAACACTATTTACCGCTTGGAGCATTCTGATGCACGTACGCCCTCGCGCTTCTTCTCGTTTTTTTCGCACCGTCGCATTCCTTGCGATGAGCATTGCGCTCACGGCCACCTCGGTGCACGCGGCAGAGCGAAAGAAGGTGCAGGTCAAGAAGCAGGCTGCATCCTCGACGGCCAAACAGCGTCCTGTGGCACGCTCTGCCACGGTGGTTTCTCGCAAAGCCGTGACCCGTGTCAAGGCCACCACCCGCGCATCCGCGCGCAGCGTCAAGGCCGCCACGCGCATGGTGGCCGTCCCTGAAAAACTGTCCTTCGGGCAAGTCGCAGGCCTGCATTCACTCACCGACCCCCTGGATTTGAAGTCCAGCGTGGCCTTGGTGATCGACCAGGAGACCAACGAAGTCCTGCTGAGCAAGAACGACCATGCCGTTCTGCCGATTGCATCGCTGACCAAATTGATGACCGGGCTGCTCGTATCGCAGGCCCACTTGCCGATGGATGAGCCCATCACCATCACGCAAGACGATGTGGATACCGAGAAGTTCAGCAGTTCCCGCTTGGCCGTGGGCACGACCCTCACGCGGGGCGAGATGATGCATCTGGCCCTCATGTCCAGCGAAAACCGGGCAGCCCATGCCCTGGGCCGCACCTTCCCCGGCGGGCTGGAGGCTTTCGTTGCGCAGATGAACGCGAAGGCGAAGCTGCTGGGCATGACGGATACCCGCTATGTGGAGCCCACGGGCCTGTCCAGCCATAACCAGTCCAGTGCCCGCGATCTGGCCACCTTGGTGAACATTGCCCATGGCGATCCCATGCTGCGCGAACTCACCACGTCTCCCAGCTATGAAGTGGCCGTGGGGCGCCGCACGCTGCAGTACAACAACACCAATCGACTCGTGAAAAGCCCGGCTTGGGACATCGGCCTTCAGAAGACGGGCTATATCTCCGAAGCGGGTCGTTGCTTGGTGATGCAGGCCCAGATATCGGGCCGCAAGCTGATCATGGTTTTCCTGGACTCGGCAGGCAAGTTCAGCCGCCTGGGTGATGCCGAGCGCGTGCGCAACTGGGTGGAAAAACTGCCTTCCATTGGCGGTGCGCCCACTCTGCACGCCATCGGCACGAAGCCTTGACGCTGCTGGCCTCGCCTGTTTTGAATGGCAGGGCTTGAGATTGGAGAGGCGAAAGACCAAGGCGATCCGACCCCTTTGAAAAACGCGCATTGCTTGCAATGCGCGTTTTTTCTTCGGGCTCGCTAGGGTGCAGCTGATTTGTCGCGCCGGTTGGTGGAATAGCCCAAGGCCTGGGAAATTTCGCTGGCAGTCGCCTGGAGCTTGGGCAGCCAGTTCTCATCCAGTCGATCCGCGGGCGCGGAGATCGAAAGGCCTGCGACCAGATGGGCCTGGTCGTCATACACGCCCGCTGCCATGCAGCGCACGCCGAGTTCGAGTTCCTCGTTGTCTCGCGCAATGCCGTATTGGCGGGCTTTGCCCAGTTCGCGCTCCAGGACCGGAAGCTGTGTGATGCTGTTGCGGGTGTGCCCCGACAGACCGGTGCGCATCGCATATGCCCTCACCCGTTGTGGATCGTCTGCGGCCAGAAACAGTTTCCCCGTCGACGTCAGGTGCAGCGGCGCTCGACCACCGATGGCCCGGACCACCTGCATGCCGGAGCGTTCACTGTAGGCACGCTCGACATACACGATCTCATCGCCCTGGCGCATGCTCAGATTGACGGGCTGCTGAATCAGCTTGTGCAGGTTGCGCATCGGGGTCAACGCCGCATCGCGCACGCTCAGGCGCGCTTTCACCAAGTTGCCCAATTCCAGCAAACGCATGCCGAGGCGGTAGCTGCCGGATTCCGGGCGGTCCACAAAACGGCCAATGGTCAGGTCGTTCAGGATGCGGTGGGCCGTGGAAGGGTGCAGTCCGGTCTTCTCGCTGATTTCCTTGAGGGAAATCGCTTCCTCGCGCGAGGTGAGCACGTCGATGAGTGCAAACATGCGCTCCAGCACCTGGACGCTGGGTTTGGCAGGCGCGCCGGCATCGTCTTTTTTCATGGTGATGTGTGTTGACGAGAAGCGCGCATTTTATCTTGTGAAATGCAGAGCGACCGTCTTCACCACCTCAGGGCGCGAGTCTCCATTCGCCATCGATCCGCAACTCGTGGGGCAGGAAGCGCGCCTTGTAGTTCATCTTCGGGCTCTCTTCGATCCAGTAGCCCAGGTAGACATAGGGCAGATCCAGGGTGCGCGCCTGCTCGATTTGCCAAAGCACGTTGTAGGTGCCGTAGCTGCAGCCGGGGTCGGGTTCGTAAAACGTGTACACGGCCGACAACCCGTCATCCAGCACGTCCAGGATCGATACCATCCGCAATGCACCGGGCGTACCGTCCACATCGGGTTCGCGGAACTCCACCAGCCGGGAGTTGACCCGGCTCTGCAGCAGGAACTGGGTGTACTGGTCGATGCTGTCGTGGTCCATGCCGCCACCGCAGTGGCGCAGGTTCTGGTAGCGCAGATAAAGCTGATAGTGCTCGGGCACGTAGCCCAGGCGCAGGACGCGTGCCTGCAGAGTGCCGTGCTTCGCCCACGCGCGGCGCTGGCTGCGATCGGGCTTGAAGGATTGGGTCAGCACGCGCAACGGCGTGCATGCCTGGCAGCCATCGCAGTAGGGGCGGTAGGTGAACATGCCGCTGCGGCGAAACCCCCGCGCCACCAAGTCCGAATACACGTCGTTCTGGATCAGGTGGCTGGGCGTGGCAACCTGCGAGCGCGCCTGCCGTGCAGGCAGGTAGCTGCATGGATAAGGCGCGGTGGCGTAGAACTGCAAGGTGTGCAGCGGCAGATCGTTGAGTTGCGTCATCCCGGGTTCCCGGTAGGGTGCATCAGCGCAGTCCAGTATACGGGCTCGAATTTCCAGGAAACCGGTGCTTCCTGGGAGGCCTTTGCCACGTGGTCGAGGAACCGGGCGCGGTCTATTTCATGGGCGCCGAAGGATGCCAGATGGGCCGTGTTCTGCTGGCAGTCTATGAGCGCCACGCCGTGGTGCCGGCACAAGCAGACGAAAGCTGAGAGCGCGACCTTGGATGCATCGGTGGCGTGGGCGAACATCGATTCGCCAAAAACAGCCTTGCCCAGCGCAATGAAGTACAGCCCGCCGACGAGCCTGCCGTCGACCCACGTTTCCACACTGTGCGCAAAGCCGGCGGCGTGGAATGCACGATAGGCGTTCACCATCTGCGGCACGATCCAGGTGCCGTTCTGGCCCGACCTTGGCGTGCCGGCACAGGCCTTGATGACCGCGCCGAAGTCATGGTCCACGCGGATTTCGCACTGGGGCGAGAGGCGGAATTTCTGCAAGGTGCGGCGCAGTGACCGGTGCAGCCGAAATTCCGCCATGGGCAGCACCATGCGGGGATCGGGGCTCCACCAGAGCACGGGTTGCCCAGGGCTGAACCACGGAAAAATGCCTCGCTGGTAGGCACTTTTCAACTGGGCGACGCTGAGATTCCCACCAGCGGCCAGCAGTCCCGGGGCCGCGGATTCGCTGCCCCAGCTGAGCGCCACGCTGGGAAATTTGTCGCCGGGTTGCAGCCAAGGCAAATGATCGTCAGCCATGCACAGGGAAGAATGGAGGAAGCAACGCATTGTCGCCGAGTGCGCAGGGCTGCGGGAGGCCTTCGGATCGGTTCGGCGGAGACTGCTTGTATGGAGTCGATCCGAGCTTGCCTTGAGCGGGCGATGGCAAAAAGGCCATCCCCGCGGATGGCCTTTCGCTGGGGCGAGTGGCGGCGCTCGGGCCCCAGCTTTATCCGATCAGGGAATCAGGCGAACCTGCTCCACCTCGAACTCCATTTTGCGAATGCCTTTGTCGACCTCTCCCACCAGTTCCACCCGCTGCTGGGCACTGATGGGTTGGCCTGCCGGAAAGCGTTTGTCCGAAATCTCGACGGGCATGCGGCCGCTGTCGTCTGCGAAGGTGTAGTTTTTGCCGCCGTCGTGGGACACGATGTGGCCTTGCAGGCGGACGTGCTGGTCGTCCGTGGCGGTGTCGAGCAGTTGCTTGACCGTCATCGTGGGCACCGAGGTGGGCCCGGTGTAGCCGCTGCCGGCTGCCGGTGCTGCAGCACGTTCGCCTGTGGTGGGGCCGGTGTACTGCGCCATGGCCGGTGCGGCGGCGCCCAGCAGGCCGAGGGTGAGAACGAGCGCGGTGGTGGTTTTCTGCATGGCTTCACTCCTTTGGGGTGGTTGAATGGCCTGCGGGTTGGGTGACCCGCGGCAAGGAACCACAGAGGATGCCGAAGCGGCAGAGGGCGGGGTGTAGGCGATGGCCGGACGGCCGATTCGGTTGATGTCGGCAATACTTGGCCAAAAAGTCACGGGACCGGCAGACAACAAAAAAGCCCGCTATCGATGAAATAGCGGGCTTTTGTACAGCCTGGAAGGCTGTCAATGGCTCCTCGACCTGGGCTCGAACCAGGGACCTACGGATTAACAGTCCGGCGCTCTACCGACTGAGCTATCGAGGAATATTCGGTATCTGACTAGCGATGTAAAAGGCCCTGCGTACACATGCAAGGCCTTGATGATCTTGGCTCCTCGACCTGGGCTCGAACCAGGGACCTACGGATTAACAGTCCGGCGCTCTACCGACTGAGCTATCGAGGAACAAGACTTAGATTATATACACAAAAAGTGAGCAAATTCGAAGAACTGCGGCTGCCTGATGGATCGGGTTGCAGGTTGCTTCCCATGGGCCCTCAACGGGCCGGCTCCGGCCGCTGCCACAGCCAGGCGAGCACGCACGCCATGCACAGCGAAGCGCTGATGGCAACCCAGCGGGGTGCGTGGCTGAAGATGAGCACGGTCGCCGCGAGCGCCATGAGGATGCTGGCGCTCCACTTGGCGCGGCGGCTCACCTGGCCGCCGTTGGCCCAGTCGCGCAGCATGGGGCCGAAAAGCGGATGGCGCCACAGCCACGCGTGCAGCCGGGGCGAACTGCGAGCCGCTGCCCAGCCGGCCATGAGGATGAACACCGTGGTCGGCAGGCCGGGCACGAAGATGCCGATGATGCCGGTCACCAGGCTCAGCACCGCAAAGCACAGCAGCAGCCAGCGCACCGGCAGGGGCAGCGGGGCAGGGCGGGGTGGCGGCGGTGGCAAAGGCGCTGGCGGGGGCGGCATGCCTGGATTGTGCCTGCGGCATGGGGTTGGTCGGCGAGCTATGCTGCGGGCACTTCGACGCTGACCGTCGGCCCTTCTTTTCATTCCCATGACCGTTCAAAACATTCTCAAGATGGGCGATCCGCGCCTGCTGCGCGTGGCCCAGCCCGTGACCGAGTTCGATACCGACGCGCTGCACCTGCTGGTGCGCGACATGCTGGACACCATGGAGGCCGTCAATGGCGCCGGCCTGGCCGCGCCGCAGATCGGCGTGGATCTGCAATTGGTGATCTTCGGCTCGGACCGCAAGAACCCCCGCTACCCCGACCGACCCCTGGTGCCGCGCACCGTGTTGCTCAACCCGCAGATCACTCCGCTGGGCGACGAGGAGGAAGAGGACTGGGAAGGGTGCCTGTCCGTTCCCGGCCTGCGCGGCAAGGTGCCGCGCTGGTCCCGCATCCGCTACCAGGGCCTGGACCCGTATGGCGACCCGATCGACCGCACGGCGGAGGGGTTCCATGCGCGCGTGGTGCAGCACGAATGCGACCACCTGATCGGCAAGCTCTACCCGATGCGGGTGCGCGATTTCTCCCAGTTCGGCTACACCGAGGTGCTGTTTCCCGAGCTCGCCGACGCGGAAGACGACTGACGGACCAGGCAAGCGTTGCCTCGGAAAAGATGAATGGAATTGGCCGCCAGCGCAAACAATACTAGGGCGTCGTGCTATCAAATAGGTAGCATCGGATGCGATGGATCCCGGTGGCCCTTCACTCGGACAACGCGTTCAGCAGTTCGGTCTCGATCTGTATCTGCCGTGCGTTGCTTTGCAGTTCCGGGCCGTGCACGAGGAAGGTGTCTTCCACCCGCTCGCCCAGGGTGCTGACCTTGGCCAGCTGCACGCTCAGGTGGTGGCGCGAAAGGATGCGCGCCACCAGGTAGAGCAGGCCCGCCCTGTCGCTGGCGGAGATGTTGATGAGCCAGCGCTGGGCTTTCTCGTCGGGGCGCAGCGTGACGCGCGGGGCCACGGGAAAGCTCTTCACGCGGCGCGAGACGCGCTTGCGCGCCGGCTCGGGCAGGCCCGCGGTTTCGTCCTCGATCGCGCGGGCCAGATCGCTCTCCACCATGTGCGTGAGTTCGCGGTAATGCCCGGCCTGCTCCGAGGCCACGACCTGGAACGTGTCGAGCGCGCAGCCATCGTGCGCGGTGTGCACCCGCGCATCGAGGATGCTGAAGCCCGCCCGGTCGAAATAGCCGCAGATGCAGGCGAAGAGGTCGGGCTGGTCGGGCGCGTACACCGCCACCTGCAGGCCTTCGCCCGCCAGCGACTGCCGCGCGCGGACCACCGTGCGGCCGGTGCCCACGTAGCGCGAGAGATGGCGCGTGTGCCAGGCGATGTCGGCGGCTTCGTGCCGCATGAAATAGCCCACGTCCAGCGTGTCCCACAGCTTCTTGTGCGCCTCGAACGGCTGGGCCTGCAGCGCCAGCATGACCATGGCTTCGCGCTTGCGGGCCTCGATTTCGGCGGCGGCATTGGGGGCGTGGCCGCCCAGGGCGCGCAGCGTGGCGCGGTACAGGTCTTCCAGCAGCTTGCCCTTCCACGCGTTCCAGACCTTGGGGCTGGTGCCGCGGATGTCCGCCACGGTGAGCAGGTACAGCGCGGTGAGGCGGCGCTCGCTGCCCACGCGCTGGGCGAAAGCGCCGATCACGTCCGGATCGGACAGGTCCTGCTTTTGCGCGACCTGGCTCATGGCCAGGTGCTCGCGCACCAGGAACTCGACCAGCGCCGCGTCTTCCTCGTCCACGCCGTGCTGGCGGCAGAAGTGGCGCACTTCCTCGGCGCCGATCTTGGAGTGGTCGCCGCCGCGGCCCTTGCCGATGTCGTGGAACAGCGCCGCCAGGTACAGCAGCCACGGCTTGTCCCAGCCGCCGGCCAGCTGCGAGCAGAACGGGTATTCATGCGCATGCTCGGCCATGAAGAAGCGGCGCACGTTGCGCAGCACCATCAGGATGTGCTGGTCCACGGTGTAGACGTGAAACAGGTCGTGCTGCATCTGGCCCACGATGCGGCGAAACGGCCAGAGGTAGCGGCCCAGCACCGAGGTCTGGTTCATGAGCCGCATCGCGTGCGTGATGCCCGAGGGCTGCCGCAGGATCTTCATGAAGGTCGCGCGGTTGACCGGGTCGCGGCGGAAGGCGCTGTCCATCGCCCCGCGGGCGTTGTAGAGCGCGCGCAGCGTGCGCACCGACAGGTCCTTCAGCCCCAGCGTGGTTTCGTAGAGCAGGAAGGTTTCCAGGATGGCGTGGGGGTTCTTCTCGTACAGGTCGTCGCTGGCCACTTCGACGAGGCCGGCCTTTTCGAAGAAGCGGTCGTTGATGCGGTGCAGCTCGTGCGTGGAGGGGCTCAGGCGCTCCTCGATGTTCAGCAGCAGGATCTGGCTGAGCTGTGACACGGCCTTGGCCGCCCAGTAATAGCGGCGCATGAGGGTTTCGCTCGCGCGCATGGCCAGGCGCTTGCCGTCGGGCGAGTGGGAGCGGTAGCCGAACGATTCGGCCACGGCGGTCTGCAGGTCGAACACCAGCCGGTCCTCGTGGCGGCCCGCCACGGTGTGGAGCCGCGCGCGGATGAGGAACAGCACGGCCTCGTTGCGCTCGATCTGGGCCACCTCGAACGGCGTGGCCATGCCGTTGGCGGCCAGTTCGCGCCAGTCGCGTCCCAGGCCGGCTGCGCGGGCGACCCACAGCACCGTCTGCAGGTCGCGCAGGCCGCCGGGTGATTCCTTGCAGTTGGGCTCCAGCGAGTAGGGCGTGTTCTCGTACTTGGTGTGGCGCTGGCGCATCTCCAGCGTCTTGGCGATGAGGAAGTCCTGCGCGTCCATCTGCGCGTCGTAGCGCTGCTGGAATGCGGCGAACAGCGGCGAGCTGCCGCAGACGCGGCGGGCTTCGAGCAGCGAGGTCTGCACGGTCACGTCGGCCGCGGATTCGGTCAGGCACTCGGCCACCGTGCGCACGCTGGAGCCGATCTCCAGGCCGGCGTCCCAGCAGCTGCCGATGAACGATTCGATGCACGTGGACAAGGCGCAGCCGGCCCCGGGCGTGGCGCCGTCCGGCAGCAGGACGAGCACATCGACGTCGGAATGGGGAAAGAGCTGCGCCCGGCCGTAGCCCCCCACGGCCACCAGCGCCAGGTCGTCCGGCATGCCGGCGCGCTGCCACAGCTGGCGCAGCAGGCGGTCCGCCAGGGTGGAGAGCTTGTGCAGCAGGGTGCGAACGCCGCGCGTGGAGGCGCCCGTGGATTGCAGCGACGCGAGCAGGGTGGCCTTGTCTTGGCGGTAGGCGTCGCGCAGGATTTGCAGGTCGGTCATGGACGGCGGCAGGGTGGCGGGTGCGGGTGGGGCAACGGAGCGGTGGGCAGGTTAGCACCAGACAAGCAAGAACCGTGCGCTCGGCCGCCGCGCGGCCGGCCCGCGCGCCGTGTTCCGGTCAGGTCTTCGTGGCGGTCACGAAGGCCGGCAGCGGTGGCGATCCGGCCGACAGGGTGAGGACTTCGTAGCCGGTCTCGGTCACCAGCACGGTATGCTCCCACTGCGCCGACAGGCTGCGATCCTTGGTCACGATGGTCCAGCCGTCGTTGCCGAATTCCTTCACCTCGCGGCGGCCGGCGTTCAGCATGGGCTCGATGGTGAAGGTCATGCCGGGCAGCAGCTCATCCAGCGTGCCGGGGTAGCCGTAGTGCAGCACCTGGGGCTCTTCGTGGAATTTCTGGCCGATGCCGTGGCCGCAGAACTCGCGCACCACCGACAGGCCGTGGCCCTCGGCGTACTTCTGGATGGCGTGGCCGATGTCCCCCAGGCGGGCGCCGGGCTTGACGCGCTGGATGCCGATCCACATGGCGTCGAAGGTGAGGCTGCACAGGCGCTTGGCGGCGATGGAGACGTCGCCGATCAGGTACATGCGGCTGTTGTCGCCGTACCAGCCGTCCTTGGTGATGACGGTGACGTCCACATTCATGATGTCGCCCTTCTTCAGGGGCTTGTCGTTCGGGATGCCGTGGCAGACCACGTTGTTGATCGACGTGCACAGCGACTTGGGGTAGGGCGGATAGCCCGGCGGCTGGTAGCCGATGGTGGCGGAGATGGTGCCCTGCTGCGCCATGCATTCGGCCGCGAGGCGGTCGATTTCGTTCGTGGTGATGCCAGGCTGGATGTGGGGCGCGATGTAGTCCAGCACTTCCGAAGCCAGTCGGCATGCCTCTCGCATGCCGGCGATGCCTTCGGCGTCTTTGATGGTGATGCTCATGGGGCCAATTATCCCATCCGCGCTTGGCCGATGCGGGCCACGCGGGCGAAGGCCTCGTCGGCGATGCGATCCGCCCCCGGTAAAATGCCGGGCTCAGCATTCTCCGCACCCTGCCCAGCCGGCCCCAGTCAGCGGCCGGCGGTCCAGGGTGGGGCCGCACC
The DNA here is from genome assembly GCF_030159015.1 of Acidovorax sp. SUPP3434. Classification (NCBI taxonomy): domain Bacteria; kingdom Pseudomonadati; phylum Pseudomonadota; class Betaproteobacteria; order Burkholderiales; family Comamonadaceae; genus Acidovorax; species Acidovorax sp. SUPP3434. The sequence continues at coordinate 12,831 of NZ_BQXL01000012.1, read as the reverse complement.
TTTTCCATCACCCAACAGGCCGCCGAAGTGATCTCGCCGACATCGTCCACGAAGCCCTCCTTGCACCTCAGCACGTTCGAAGGCGGCAACGCCCTCAGCGCCTTCCGCATGCGCCAGCTGCTGCCCGCGCTGCAGGCCATCCACGATCGCATCACGGGCATCGCCGCCCGCTTCGTGCACCTGGTGGCCACCGACGCGGCGCCCACCCCGGCCGAAAGCGGCCGCTTCGCCGCGCTGCTGACCTATGGGGACCCCTACGGCGGCCCGGCCGATGGCCCGGCCATCGTTGTCACGCCGCGCCTGGGCACGGTCTCGCCCTGGGCGTCGAAGGCGACCGACATCGCGCACAACTGCGGCCTGGCGCTGCGCCGCGTGGAGCGCATCACCGAGTACCGCCTCTCGCTCAAATCAGGCCTGCTGGGCGGCACGCCCACGCTGACCGACGCGCAGCGCGGCCAGATCGCCGCGCTGCTGCACGACCGCATGACCGAGTCGGTGGTGTGGGACCGCTCGGGCGCCGAGGCCCTGTTCACCGAGCTGCCGGCCGCGCCGATGGAATTCGTCGATGTGCTGGGCGGCGGGCGCGCGGCGGTCGAGGCGGCCAACGCCCAGTGGGGCCTGGCGCTGGCCGACGACGAGATCGACTACCTGGTCAATGCCTTCCAGGGCCTGGCGCGCAACCCCACCGACGTGGAACTGATGATGTTCGCGCAGGCCAACAGCGAGCACTGCCGCCACAAGATCTTCAACGCGCAGTTCACCATCGACGGCGAGAAGCAGGACAAGAGCCTGTTCGCCATGATCCGCAACACCCACCAGCTGGCGCCCCAGCACACGGTGGTGGCGTATTCGGACAACGCCTCGGTTATGGAAGGCACGCGTGTCGAGCGGTTTTTGGCAAAAATGCCCGCCAGTGCAAATTCCACTAGGGCAGTGTGCTATGAAAAGAGTAGCGTCACGAACCACATCCTGATGAAGGTGGAAACGCACAACCACCCCACGGCCATTTCGCCGTTCCCCGGCGCTTCCACCGGCGCGGGCGGTGAGATCCGCGACGAGGGCGCCACCGGCCGCGGCTCCAAGCCCAAGGCGGGCATGACCGGCTTCACGGTGTCCAAGCTCTGGGGCGGCGAGTTCGGCAAGCCCGAGCACATCGCCAGCCCGTTGCAGATCATGGTGGAAGGCCCCCTGGGCGGCGCGGCGTTCAACAACGAGTTCGGCCGGCCCAACCTGCTGGGCTATTTCCGCGAGTACGAGCAGTCGGTGGGCGGCGTGGACCGGGGCTACCACAAGCCCATCATGATCGCCGGCGGCCTGGGCACCATCGATGCGGGCCTCACGCAGAAGATCGAATTCCCGGCCGGCTCGCTCCTGATCCAGCTGGGCGGCCCGGGCATGCGCATCGGCATGGGCGGCAGCGCGGCCAGTTCCATGGCCACGGGCGCGAACGCGGCGGAACTCGATTTCGACTCCGTGCAGCGCGGCAACCCCGAGATCGAGCGCCGCGCGCAGGAGGTCATCAACCACTGCTGGGCGCAGGGTGCGGCCAACCCCATCCTGGCGATCCATGACGTGGGCGCGGGCGGGCTGTCCAATGCCTTTCCCGAGTTGACCAACGACGCCGGCCGGGGCGCGCACTTCGACCTGCGCGCGGTGCAGCTCGAAGAGTCGGGCCTGGCCCCGAAAGAGATCTGGTCCAACGAAAGCCAGGAGCGCTACGTGCTGGCGATCGCGCCGCAATCGCTGGAGCAGTTCCGCGCGTTCTGCGAGCGCGAGCGCTGCCCGTTCGCCGTGATCGGCACCGCCACCGAGCACCGCCAGCTGGTGCTGGAGGACACGGCCGCCACCGGCAATCAGAAGCTGCCGGTGGACATGCCCATGGAAGTGCTGCTGGGCAAGCCGCCCAAGATGCACCGCGACGTGAAGACGGTGCAGCGCGAATTCGCGCCCATCGACCTCACGGGCGTGGCGCTGCAAAAGGCGGTGATCGACGTGCTGGCGCACCCCACGGTGGCGAGCAAGCGCTTTCTCATCACCATCGGCGACCGCACGGTGGGCGGCTTGTCGCACCGCGACCAGATGGTGGGCCCCTGGCAGGTGCCGGTGGCCGACTGCGCCGTCACGCTGGCCGACTTCCAGGGCTTTGCCGGCGAGGCCATGAGCATGGGCGAGCGCACGCCGCTGGCCGCCATCGACGCGCCCGCCTCGGGCCGCATGGCCGTGGCCGAGGCCATCACCAATCTGCTGGCCGCGCCCATCGAACTGCCGCGCGTGAAGCTCTCCGCCAACTGGATGGCCGCCTGCGGCGAGCCCGGCGAGGATGCCGCGCTGTACGCCACCGTGAAGGCCGTGGGCATGGAGCTGTGCCCGGCGCTGGGCATTTCGATCCCGGTGGGCAAGGATTCGCTGTCCATGCGCACCCAGTGGAGGGATGAAAGCGGTGCGAAGAAGGTCACATCCCCCGTGAGCCTGATCGTCAGCGCCTTCGCCACGCTGGCCGACGTGCGCGGCACGCTGACGCCGCAACTGGACGCGGCGGAGGACGACACCACGCTGGTGCTGATCGACCTGGGCCATGGTAAGGCCCGCATGGGCGGCAGTATCCTGGGCCAGGTGCTGGGCCAGAGCGGCGACGTGGCGCCCGACCTGGACGACGCGCAGGACCTGGTGCGCCTGGTCGATGCCGTGAACGCGCTGCGCGCCAAGTGCCAGATCCTCGCCTATCACGACCGCAGCGACGGCGGCCTGCTGGCCGCGGTGGCCGAGATGGCCTTCGCCGGCCATGTGGGCGTGGCGCTGAACGTCGATCTGCTCGTGACCGAGGGCGACGGCATCAGCGACAGCCGCATGGAGACGGGCGACGCCAAGAACTGGGCCTCGCAGGTGAGCGCGCGCCGCGAGGAGCTGACGCTCAAGGCGCTGTTCAACGAGGAACTGGGCGTGGTGCTGCAGGTGCGCACCGCCGAGCGCAACGAGGTCATGCAGACCCTGCGCGAGCACGGCCTGTCCCGGTCCAGCCACTTCATCGGCAAGACGCGGCCTGCCTCGTCCACCATGGACGCCGGCAAGGGCGAGTTGCAGGTGTGGCGCGATGCCAAGAGCGTGTTCAGCGCCAGCCTGTCCGACCTGCACCAGGTGTGGGACGCGGTGAGCTGGAAGATCACGCAGCAGCGCGACAACCCGGCCACGGCCGATGCCGAGCATGCCGCCGCAGGCGTGCCCAATGATCCGGGCCTGCACGTGGCGCTCACGTTCGATCCGGCCGAGGACGTGGCCGCGCCGTTCCTGAACCTCGCGCGGCCGAAGGTCGCCATCCTGCGCGAGCAGGGGGTCAACTCGCACATCGAGATGGCCTACGCCTTCACCGAGGCGGGCTTTGAGGCCTACGACGTGCACATGACCGACCTGCAGACCGGCCGCGCGCAGCTGTCGGACTTCGCCGGCGTGGTGGCTTGCGGCGGCTTCAGCTACGGCGACACGCTGGGCGCGGGCATCGGCTGGGCGCGTTCGATCACGTTCAACCCGGTGCTGTCGGAGCAGTTCCAGGGCTTCTTCGGCCGCAAGGACACCTTCGGCCTGGGCGTGTGCAACGGCTGCCAGATGTTCGCCGAGCTGGCCGACATCATTCCCGGCGCCGAGGCCTGGCCGCGCTTCACCACCAACCAGAGCGAGCGCTTCGAGGCGCGGCTGTCGCTGGTGGAGGTGCTGGAATCGCCCAGCCTGTTCTTCGCCGGCATGGCGGGCAGCCGCCTGCCGATCGCCGTGGCGCACGGCGAGGGCTACGCCAACTTCAAGTACCGCGGCGACCCGGCCCAGGCCATCGCCGCCATGCGGTATGTGGACCACCATGGCGCGGCCACCGAGCAGTACCCGTTCAACCCCAACGGCAGCGCGGGCGGCCTCACGGCGGTGACCACGGCCGATGGGCGCTTCACGGCCATGATGCCGCACGCCGAACGCGTGTTCCGCAACGTGCAGATGAGCTGGACCAGCGGCGACCGCAACGCGCTGAGCCCGTGGATGCGCATCTGGCGCAATGCGCGCCGCTGGGTGGGCTGAGGAAGCCGAAGAGCCGGGAGCGCGTCCGGCGCGCTCCGGCGGCCGGTGCCCTCGGGCCGTCTTCGGCGTTCAGGTGCGGCGGTACACCAGCAGCCTGCCTTTGTAGGCGGGCGCATCGTCCAGCGCGGCGCGGTCCAGCCGCTCTTCGCGCAGGCCGAAGCCCTGCGCGGCCATCTGCTTGCTGAAGGCGGCGCGGTTGCCCCGGTCCGGGTCCACGATCCAGACCTGGGCCGCAGGGCCCGCGTGCAGGTCGATGAAATGCGCGAGGCTGGCGCGGGCGTCGCGTTCGTACAGCAGGTCGCTGCCCATGATGAGGTCGAACAGCCCGTGCACCGGGCCGCCGTGCGCCTGCGCGAGCGGACTCTCGTCCTGCTGCGGCGGGCCCAGCGCTTCGCCGCTGCCCCACTGGCCCTGGCGGTACTTCATGGTGCCCATGCCGTTCAGGCGCAGGTTCTCGCGCAGGAAGGTGCCGGCCAGCGGGTGGCAGTCGCTCGCGGTCACGTCGGCGCCTTGCCGGTGGCACACCAGGCTGGCCAGCGCCAGGCCGCAGCCCAGCTCCAGGATGCGCTCGCCCGCCTGCACGGGCCGCGCCGCCATGCGCGCGGCCAGTTGCGCGCCCGAGGGCCACAGCAGGCCGAAGAGGGGCCAGGCGGCGGAGGAGATGCCCAGGGTTTCGGCGTCGCCGAGGGGGTCGGAAAACTGCTGGCGGTCCAGCAGGGAGCGGATGACGAGGTCGTCGACGCCGGCGATGGCGATGTTTTCTTGCTTGGTCAGGTAGCCTGGCATGCTGCGGGAGCGAGAGCCCGCGTGCAGGACCCCGATATCGGTGGGAAGGCCGTCAGTATGCGCCTTGCACCGACACGGACCCATCGCAGGGCGTTGCTATAGTGGGCGCCGCCTGGGCGATGGGCGCCTGGTTTTTCGGCCGGCATGCCCGGCCCGCGTGGCGCTCCCGGGGCCTTGCCGCCTCTCGCGCCGTGGCCCACGGACCCGCTCCCTCCCTCGATTTTTTAAGGATTCCCATGGCCGGTGCCAGCCTTTTGACGCTGCTCGACGATATCGCCACCGTTCTGGACGACGTGGCCCTGATGACCAAGGTCGCTGCCAAGAAGAGTGCCGCCATGGCCGATGACGTGTCCGTCATGACCAAGGTGGCGGCGCAGAAAACGGCCGGCGTGCTGGGCGACGATCTGGCGCTCAATGCCCAGCAGGTCACGGGCGTGCGCGCCGAGCGCGAGATTCCGGTGGTCTGGGCGGTGGCCAAGGGCTCGCTCGTCAACAAGACCATCCTGGTGCCGGCCGCGCTGCTGATCAGCGCCTTCATCCCCTGGGCGGTGACGCCGCTGCTCATGGTGGGCGGCGCGTTCCTGTGCTTCGAGGGCGCGGAGAAGCTGGCGCACCGGTTCCTGCCCCACGGCGATGCCCCTAAGGAAGAGGCGGGCCGCGAGGCGCATGCCCTGGCCAACGCCAACCCGGCGGTGGACATCGCCGCCTTCGAGAAGGACAAGGTCAAGGGCGCGGTGCGCACCGACTTCATCTTGTCCGCCGAGATCATCGCCATCACGCTGGGCACGGTCGCCAGCGCCCCGTTCGGGCAGCAGGTGGCCGTGCTGGCCGGCATCGCGCTCATCATGACGGTGGGCGTGTACGGCCTGGTGGCCGGCATCGTCAAGCTGGACGACCTGGGCCTGTGGCTCACCCGCAAGACGGGGCGCGCCGCGCAGGCGCTGGGCCGCGGCATCGTGGCCGCCGCGCCCTGGTTGATGAAGGTGCTCTCGGTCGCCGGCACGGCCGCCATGTTCCTCGTGGGCGGCGGCATTCTGGTGCATGGCGTGCCCGTTGTCCACCACGCGGTCGAGGGCCTGGCCGCATCGGCGGCCCAGTGGCCGGCGGGCGGCCTGTGGCGCGTGCTGGTGCCCAACCTGCTCAATGCGGTGGTGGGCATCGTGGCCGGTGCCGCCGTGCTGGCTGTGGTCACGCTGGTGCAGCGCATGCGGGGCAAGGGCGCGCACTGAGAGCGGGGAGAAGAGGGCGCTTTCACGCCCTCGCGGCCCGCGGCACAACCTGCCGGCGGTTTGATCCATGGCAAGGCCGCCCGGGCCGTTTGCCGGCCCAATGCATGCACGGGGGTCGTCCCCGTTCAACGCATCGAGTTTCCGTATGAAAAAAAACCTGCTGGCCCTGGCCGTGCTGTGCGCATTGACCTCCGGCGCCGCCTTCGCGCAAACGGCGGAAGGCCCCTGGCTCGTTCGTGCGCGTGCCGTGAACCTGGATTCCTCCAACAAGGACAGCACCGGCCTGGGCCTGTCGATCAACGACAAGACGCTGCCTGAAGTCGACATCTCCTATTTCTTCAACCGCAACATCGCCGCCGAGCTGGTGCTGACCGTGCCCCAGAAGCAGCGGCTGTCCTCCAGCGCCCTGGACGCGCAGATCGGCACGCTCAAGCACCTGCCGCCTTCGCTGATGCTGCAGTACCACTTCGACACCGCGGGCTTTCGTCCCTACGTGGGCGCGGGCGTGAACTACACGCGGTTTTCCAGCGTGCGCCTGCCCGCCGGCGTGAGCATCGACAAGAGCAGCTGGGGCGGCGCCCTGCAGGTCGGCGTGGACATTCCCCTCACCAAGAACCTGGTGCTGAACTTCGACGTGAAGAAGGTCTACATCCAGACCGACGTGTTCGCAGCCGGTGCCAAGCTGGGCACCTTCAAGATCGATCCCGTGCTGGCCGGCGTGGGCCTGGGCTGGCGGTTCTGACCGCGGGCCGCGGGTGTGGCCACTGACAGACTGGTGGGGAAAGCCGGCGCGTGGCGCCGGCTTTTTTCATGGGGCCGTGCCGGCACCGAACGGCCCCGAGCCGCCCGCATGCCCCCACATGCGCCGCCACAGCGCGGCGAGGGCCGTGCCGATGTCCGGGCGCTGTCCGCGCAGCGCCACCTCGGGCTGGCCGGCATCCAGCTGCGCGGGCGTGCCGAGATCGAACTGGAAGCTGTAGTCGGGCTCCTGTCCCATGCGCAGATCGGTCACGAAGACGCGGCCGTCCCGCGAACGCATGCGATAAAAGCCGTGGCTGAAGCGCGCCACCCGCTGCACGTCCGGCACGGTCCCGTAGCGCTGGATCAGCGGGGCCCCGCGCTCGTGCACCGTCCATTGCATGGGCCTGTTGCCGTCGGCCAGGGCGTAGAAGCCTTCGGCATATTGGGTGGGCGTGACCGCCACCACCCGCCACAGCAGGGTGTTGAACGGGGTGGGCGTCACCAGCACCGTCTGCACCGGCAGGCCCTGCGTGCGCAGGGAGGCCATGGCCACGCCGGTGACATGCTGCTGCACGCCCACGCTCCACGCCAGGTAGAGCGTGCTGAGCGCCAGGCCCCAACGGTTCCAGCGGGCCCCGACCGGCGGGCCGCTCGCCAGCGCGGCGGCCACGCCGACGATCAGCGGCACGGTGTACAGCGGGTCGATGATGAAGATGCTGCCCACCCCGTACGGGTGGCTGGTGAACGGTTTCCACAGCTGGGTGCCGTACACCGTCATGCCATCCAGCAGCGGGTGGGTGATGAGCGCGAGCCACATCGCCAGCCACCACCTTCGCCAGCCGGCCTGCTCGCCATGCAGGCGGGCCACGAGCGCGCCCAGGGGCAGCGAGAAGAGGCTGAGGTACAGCAGGGCATGGCTTTCTGCCCGGTGCTCGACCATGTTGGCGATGGCATTGCCGTGGTCGATGAACGCGTCCAGGTCCGGCAGCGTGCCGGCCACCGCACCCCACAGCGCGGCTTTCCAGGGGGCGGTGCGCCGGCCCATCACGGCGAGCGAAACGGCGGAACCAAGGGCGATCTGGGTCAGGGAATCCATGGCAGCGAAGCAGGCCGTGGTAGCCGGCCGGTGGTGTCGACCGGCAGAGTTTGGCCCAGCCGCGCCTATGCGCCCCGGGGCCTTCGAAAAAACCGTGCGGTGGCGGGGACGATGGCGGTGCGTGTCCCAGAAAGCGCAGCCGATGTGCTGCCCGATGGCGCTGATGGATTTGCGGACGTGTCCTACATCCGGGTGGCGGGGCGTCTGTAATGCTCTGTTACATGGCCGTTTCAGGTTGCCGAAGAGCGATTGGAGACGGCCATGCGTTGCAGCCGCGCCTTCCCCGGTGCGCCGCGATCCGACAGACCCATCCCCCGAGCGACATGAACACACCGCACCACGACATCCTCCAGGGGTTGGCCCGCCGTCCCGCGTGCATTTCCCCCAAGTATTTCTACGACCAGCGGGGCTCCCAGCTGTTCGAGGAGATCACCCGATTGCCCGAGTACTACCCCACCCGCACCGAGCACGCGCTGATGCGGGCGCACGGCGACGACATCGCCCGCGCCGTGGGGCAGGGCGGCACCGTCATCGAACTGGGCGCCGGCAACTGCGAGAAGGCGCGCACGCTGTGCCGCCTGCTGCAGCCCGAGCGGTTCGTGGGCGTGGACATCTCGGCGGACTTCCTGCGCGAGGGCGTGGCCCGCCTGTGCAGCGACCTGCCCGCACTGCAGGCCCATGCGGTGGCGGGCGATCTGACCCGTCCCATCCAACTGCCGCCGGACATTCCCCGCGCACGCCGCGTGGTGTTCTACCCCGGCTCGTCGATCGGCAATTTCGACCCGCCCCAGGCGCTGGAACTGCTGTCGCGCATGCGTGCGCTGGTGGATGCCGACGGCGCGCTGCTGATCGGCATCGACCTGCCCAAGGACGTGGACGTGCTGCAGGCGGCCTACGACGATGCCGCCGGCGTCACGGCCGCGTTCAACCGCAACGTACTGGCCCATGTGAACCGGCTCATCGGCAGCGATTTCACGCCCGAGGCGTGGGAGCACCGGGCGTTCTTCAACGGGGAGCAGTCGCGCATTGAAATGCACCTGGAGGCCCGCGACGGTGCGCAGGTGCGCTGGCCCGGCGGAGGGCGCGACTTTGCCGCGGGCGAGCGCATCCACACCGAGAACAGCTACAAATACAGCCTCACGGCCTTCCAGGCGCTGCTGGCGCGCGCGGGTTTTTCGCGCGCGCAGGCCTGGACGGACGAGCGGGGCTGGTTCGCCGTGGTGCATGCCCAGCCATGAACTTCGCCACCCGCTCCCCCCATGCCGTGGCGCCCTGCACGCTGAGCGCCCGCTACGCCGAGGTGCGCCGCGCCTCCATGGCCCTGGCGCTGCCGCTGTCCGACGAGGATTGCTGCGCGCAATCCATGCCCGACGCCAGCCCGGTGAAATGGCACCTGGCGCACACCACCTGGTTCTTCGAGACCTTCATCCTGGAGCCGAACGAGCCCGGTTTCGCGCCGTTCCACCCCGCCTTCCGGGTGATCTTCAATTCCTACTACAACGGCGTGGGCGACAAGCACCCGCGGCCGCAGCGCGGCCTGCTCACCCGGCCCGCACTGCCGCAGGTGCTGGCCTACCGGGCCGACGTGGACGGCCGCATGTCGCGCCTGATGGCCGAGCGGCCGGACGACGCCGCGCTGGCGGCCCTGGTCGAACTGGGCCTGCAGCACGAGCAGCAGCACCAGGAACTGATCCTCACCGACGTCAAGCACCTGCTGTCGTGCAGTCCGCTGTGGCCGGCTTACCGCCTGCCGGGGCATGCGCAAGCGCAGTCGCAGCAGCAGGCCCAGCCCTCACCGGCCGGCGGCGTCCCGCTGGCCTGGCAGCCCTTTGCCGGTGGCGTGTGTGAGATCGGCCATCCGGGCGGGGACCGGGGCGGCTTCGCCTTCGACAACGAGGGGCCGCGCCATCGCGTGTACCTGCAGCCGTTCGAGCTGGCCAACCGGCCGGTGACCACCGCTGAATACCTGGCGTTCGTCGAGGACGGCGGCTACCAGGAGTCCGCCCACTGGCTGGCCGAGGGCTGGGACTGGGTGCGGGCGCAGCAGCTGTCGCACCCCATCTACTGGCAACGCCAGGGCGCGGCCTGGTACGAGTTCACCCTGGCCGGACCGCGCCCGCTCCAACCCCACGCACCCGCGGTGCACCTGTCGTATTACGAGGCCGACGCCTATGCGCGCTGGGCCGGCGCGCGCCTGCCCACCGAGGCCGAATGGGAGGTGGCGGCCACCTCCCAGGGCGTGCAGGGGGCGAACGCTGCCAGCGGCCACTTTGCCGACAGCGGCGCACTGCACCCGCGGCCGGCTTCGGATGCCGGCCGGGGTTTGGTGCAACTATTCGGCGACGTGTGGGAGTGGACTCAGTCCAGCTACGCCGCCTACCCCGGTTTCCGCGTGGCCGAGGGCGCGGTGGGCGAGTACAACGGCAAGTTCATGGTCAACCAATACGTGCTGCGCGGCGGCTCGTGCGCGACGCCCGCCGGGCATGTGCGGGCGACGTACCGCAACTTCTTTCCCGCCACCGCGCGCTGGCAGTTCTCGGGGCTGCGGCTGGCGCGGGATCTGTGACGGGATTGATTTGCTATTGAATTAATAGCGTAATGCCCTAGTGCTGATTGCTCTGGAGGCCAAAAAGACAATGAATCGCGTGGGGGCGGCCGCAGTCCGCCGCCCCGACCGTGCGGCGGTCACACCGCCTGCAACGCCTGCGCCAGGTCGGCCTGCAGGTCCTCGATGTGCTCGATCCCCACGGACAGCCGCACCATGCCTTCCGTGACGCCGGCCTTGGCCAGCTCGCCGGCATCGAGCTGGCGGTGCGTGGTCGACGCGGGGTGCGTGGCCAGCGAGCGGGCGTCGCCGATGTTCACCAGGCGCGTGAAGAGCTGCAGCGCATCCAGGAAGCGCGCACCCGCCGCACGCGGGTCCGTGCCTTCTTCCGAGCGCAGGCTGAACGACAGGATGCCCGACGCCCGCCCGCCCAGCTGGCGCTGCACCAGCGCGTGGTCCGGATGGTCCGGCAACCCGGCGTAGCGCACCCACTCCACCTTGGGATGGCCTTGCAGCGAGCGCGCAATGGCCAGCGTGTTCTCGCAGATGCGGTCCATGCGCAGCGCGAGCGTCTCGATGCCCTGCAGGATCAGGAACGCGTTCTGCGGGGCCAGGGCCGCGCCGGTGTTGCGCAGCGGCACTACGCGCGCGCGGCCGATGAAGGCCGCCTCGCCCAGTGCCTCGGTGTAGACCACGCCGTGGTAGCTCACATCGGGCTCGTTCAGGCGGGGAAAGCGCGCCTTGTGCTTCGCCCAGGGGAACTTGCCGCTGTCCACGATGGCGCCGCCCACGCTGTTGCCGTGGCCGCCCAGGTACTTGGTGAGCGAATGCACCACGATGTCGGCGCCGTGTTCGATGGGGCGCAGCAGGTAGGGGCTGGGCACCGTGTTGTCCACGATGAGCGGCACGCCATGGTCGTGCGCCACCCGGGCCAGGGCCGCGATGTCGGTCACGTTGCCCAGCGGGTTGCCGATGGATTCGATGAAGATGGCTTTGGTGCGCGCGTCGATGTGCTGCGCGAAGCTGGCCGGATCGCGTGGATCGGCGAACCGCGTGGTGATGCCCTGCTGCGGTAGCGTGTGGGCGAAGAGGTTGTAGGTGCCGCCGTAGAGCGTGCTGGCCGAGACGATGTTGTCGCCGGCTTCGGCGATGGTCTGGATCGCGTAGGTGATGGCTGCCATGCCCGAGGCCACGGCCAGCGCGGCGATGCCACCCTCCAGCGCCGCGACGCGCTTTTCCAGCACGTCGTTGGTCGGATTCATGATGCGCGTGTAGATGTTGCCCTGCACCTTGAGGTCGAACAGGTCGGCGCCGTGCTGGGCGCTGTCGAAGGCATAGGCCACCGTCTGGTAGATGGGCACGGCCACCGCCTTGGTGGTGGGGTCGGGCGACTGTCCGGCATGGACGGCGAGGGTTTCGATCCGCATGGGTTGTCTCTTTCTGGGGGTGACGGGAACAGAGTGCGTGAAGCGCAGGCAAGGCCTGCGCAACGCGGTGCGGGCCATTCTTGCACCGCGTGCCCGGCGTCCGAACAACGCATTGGCTATGTGCTTATTTCGGCCAACAAAAGGGTGTCAGCGTTCGCATGGCGGGCACAGTTTTGAGTTCGGGCAGCCACCGTGTGCGAAACGCGTCCGGTACTCTGGAATTATTTTCACCATAAGCATGGCAGGCAAAAACCGATTCCTGACGAAAGGTCGGCAAGGGGCCGATATGGGTAATGGTTTGGACTGTGTGATTATGCGGTTGACATTGGAGTCAATGCCAGATCAGCATGGTTGACCCTTGACATTCGGCGGTCGTTAATCCGATCAGATAACCTGAAAAAATTCATTTCATCTTGAAACAAAAAATACGCATAGAAAATACTTATTACCTCTTTTGAAAAGGCGATAGGTCGCCATCATCCGCGCCACTAAATCAAGAGAGGGAGCGGTCCAAAGACCGTCAGCCAATGACACGCCGCGTCACGATCCAAACGCCATTGGGAGAACAGCTGCAGTTTCGCCGCCTGCAGGGCAAGGAATCCTTGAGCGAGCTGTTTGCGTTGGATGTGGATCTGCTGAGCGAGAGCAAGGCCCTCGACCCCAAGGCGTTGCTGGGCAAGCACGCCACGGTGGAAGTGGAGACCGAAGGCGGCGGTCGGCGCTACCTGGACGGCATCGTCACCCGGTTCGGGCTGCAGGGCGAAGACCACCGGTATTACTCCTACCGGCTGCGCCTGCAGCCCTGGCTGTGGCTGGCCACGCGCAAGAGCGACTTCAAGATATTCCAGAACAAGACCGTTCCCGACATCATCGAAGAGGTGCTCGGCAAATACGGCCACCCCCTGCAAAAGCGGCTCACGCGGGCCTATCGCAGCTGGGACTACTGCG
>NZ_BQXL01000011.1:0-175205 GCF_030159015.1 Acidovorax sp. SUPP3434 | reverse complement strand
GATCGGCTTGCAGGCTGTCCATGAGCTGCACGGTTTCCACAGCGGCCATCTGCCGTGCGGCAAGGTCTTCGTGGGACAGCGGAAACGGGCGGTGGGTCACCGCCGCATGCTCCACGTAGAGCCAGCTGCGCAGCGCATGCCCGACGTCGAAGGCTTGCGTCAGCCGATGGGTCTGCGTGATCGGCTGGCCCGAGCGGATGCGGATGGCATCGAGCGCCCACAGGCGATCCTTGAGTGCAGGATCTGTCCAGTGGGTGATTTGGTCCGGCTCCAGCCCCGTGCAGCCGTTGGCCGCGAACACTTTGCAGGCGAGGGCGCGCAAGGCGCGTTGGCGCTCGTCGGAGGTGCCCTGGGAGTTCACCAGCTCGCCCGGTACGTGGCCGAACACCAGCCGAAGCACGTCGCGCTCGCCCGGCTCCACGGGCCGCTCCTGCCGTTCGATGAAATCGAGCACCGGCAGCAGCCCTTCGATGCGCCCCGCAAGGGCCACGACCCGCAGCGCCGTGTCGTTGGGCACCCGGAGCCCTTGCAGGACGGCACCCAAGGCCGCTTCGGGTTCGCGCGCGGCCCATAGCGCCAGCGCGGCGTCGGCCGCGGCGGCCCAGCCCACGGGGTGCGATTGCTCGGTGGGGCCGTCTGCGGCGGTGATCCGGTCGATGTAGTGCCGCAGTTCCGGCTGCAGCCGGTGCCCGCCCATCACGCCCAGGGCCTGCAGCGTGGTGATCTGCCGGGCGAGGTCCTGACCCTGCAGCACGGCCTTCCATTGTTCTTCTGCCCGGGGTGGCACCTGCCCCATGCGCGCGCAGGCCAGCAGGCACGCATCCGGGTCCGCTCCGCGCACCGCTGCCGCATGGACTGCGGCGTTGTGCTCCGGCAATGCGAGCCGTCCCGCCAGTTCCACGCCGCAGGCCAGCAGCTGGGCGTCGTCCGACGCCAGAAGGTGGCCGCAGGTATCCGGTGCGGCATAGAACCACAGGGCATCCCGAACGCAGACGGGTTGCGCTGCATGCAGACGGGCGATGAGGTCCAGGCGCGTCGCCACATCGGTTTGGTGCTGCTCTGCCAGCGCAACGCGCACGAACGCGGCACCTGCGATTTCCTCGGGCTGGGCCTTGCCGTCGAGAATCGCCGCCGCGTCCAGGCAGGCGGTGCCGTAGTAGCGGCCGACGGCGATGAGCGCGTCCAGGCGCTGATCGACGGCCTTCAAGGCGCGCAACGTATGCCCACCGCGCAACATGCCCGAGCGCCGGCCGTAGGCTCGGACGGCGATCCCCATCTGCTGGGTCAGCATGCCGGGCAATGGCGGCGGTGTGGAAGGTCGAATGCGAGAAATCATGGGCCGGAAAGGAAGGGCGGTAGCGGTCCTGCCACGCGATGACGGTCTGCCTCGCACCGCGAACGCAGTGGCGGCCACGGCGCGGCGCAGAAAGGTCAGTTCAACTCGATTGAGCCGCCTTCGACGCGATGGGTTTCGACCGCCGCCGATGTGATCTGGTGGCCCCGGATTTCGACCGATCCATCCTGCGAGAACTGCATGCGCGCATCGGCGCAGCGCAGCAGCACGCTGCTGACCGCGCTCAATTCGAGCTGGGTCACTTCCAGCGACAGCGCCCCGGTTGCCCGGTCGAATTGCCAGGGCGCAGCGGCGGGCGCGCCAGGGCAGGGCCAGGCCGCGACGATCAGCGCTGGCAAGGGCGCGTCTCCTGGCACCGCCGATGGAAGGTCCGCAGGCAGGGCCGCGAGTACGTATTGGCCTTCGATCACCCCTGGCATCTGGGATGCCAGTGCCGCACGATGTTCCTGCCCTCGGTACTGCAGGGTCACGGCGCCATCTGCCTCCTGTCGCAGGACTTGCGCTGGCAGGAAGGACCATGCGGAATCGGTGGGCGAGGCGACCAAGGATGAGGCATTTCGGAGCATGCGGGGATCAGTTTTCATGGATGCCCCCGGAAAGGGTGGTCACATCGCTGGAGCCGATGAGGCGGATGCTGTTGCCGTTGGCGGTGATGGTGCCGTCGGCCTGGAGGGTGATCGAACTGGCACCGACTTTCAGCGTAATCGTCTCCGCATCCATGGTGATGCTGGAGCCGCCACCACCGCCACCTTCTCCACCGCCCGAGGAGGACGGTGCGGTCACGTTCTTGGTCAGGCCCGCGCCACCGCCCCCACTGGCATCTCCGCCGCCACCCCCTACGTTGAGGCTGTACTTGGTGCCGACCACCGTGGTCTGATTGGTGCCCACCTTGATGTCTTGGTCGCTGCCCACCGTGGTGCTTTGGTTCTTGCCCACGATGGTGGCCATGATCGCCCCGACATTGAGGTTATAGACCACGCCCACGTTTTCCATGCGGCCGATGCCCACGTTCTGCATGGAGGCGATGCCGATGGTTTCGGTCTTGAACTTGCCGACCTTGATCGACCAGTTGTTGCCGATCTTGTCCTTCTCATTGCGGCCGATGGTTTTTGTCCGGTTCTTGCCGATGCTCACCGTTTCGTCGATACCGACGTCCTCGCGGCGGTTGTCCCCGATGCTGATCCGCTCGTCATGGTCCACCCGCTCGGTGCGGTTGTTGTGGACCGTGATGTCCTCATTCCGGTCCACTGTTTCCGTCCGGTCGCGGTGGATGACGTTGGTCTCGTCCCGGTCGATGGTCTTGCGGCGGTCCTGACCCACCCAGTGGTCTTCATCGTTCTCGACCTCGACGAGCTGGTCCTTCTGCGCATGCAGCCACAGTTGCTCGGCCCCGGCCTTGTCCTCAAAGCGGATGGCGTTGGCATCGCCCGCACCGTTCTTCAATCCGTCACCGAAGGCACCGCCCTTGCTGGATTTGGTCTTGATGCCCGATTGCGTGGCGTTGCCAGGCAGCGCCCATGGCGGCATGTTGTCGGCGTTGTAAACGCAGCCGGTGATGATCGGGTAGTCCGGGTCGCCATTCAAAAAGTCCACCACGACTTCTTGGTTGATCCGCGGAATGAAGACGGCTCCGAAGCCCGAGCCTGCCCAACTGCTCGACACCCGCACCCAGCAACTGGAGTTCTCGTTCATCGCCCCGATGCGGTCCCAGTGGAATTGCACTTTCACGCGGCCGTACTGGTCGGGCCATATCTCCTCGCCGGGTGGGCCGACCACCACCGCCGTCTGCGGGCCAGTGGTGCGCGGCTTGCGCGTGGTGCGCTCGGGCGTGTACGGCAGGCTGGTGGGCTGGGCTTGCAAAGTGAACTTCTGGAACGAGCCTTCTTCCTGCGGCGTGCCCTTGGGGCCCGGCGCAGCGGCGCTGACCTGGGGGTTTTCCTTGAAGTGGTATTCGATGCCGGTCAGCAGGTACTGCTGGTTCTGGTCTTCCCGCGGGTAGTTCTCCAGCGTGAAGGTGTAGCCGGGGGCGAGCGCCCGGTGACGCGACTGGCCCCGGACGGTGCTTTGGCCGGTGAGGCTCGATTGCAGGCGCACGCGGGCATAGGCTTCGCCGTCGCCGAACTGGGTGTAGCCGCCCGGCCATTCGTAGACTTCGTGGGCGTCGTGCGCGTGCCCCGGCGGGGTCTGGCGCATGTTGGACAGGTCGGCGCGGGGTTTCTGGAAGTCGTAGTCGTCGTTGTAGTGCCGCCCGGAGTGGATCGCCTGGTGCAGTTCCCAGGCGTGGATGTTCTCTTTGTCGGCAACGGCGGCTTTTTCTGGGGGGTAGAAGGGGATGACGGCGGCCCCGGGCAGCGGGCTGTGCGAGGCGACGATGTCGTCGGCCAGGATCAGGGTGTGCTGGCCGGCCGCATGCTCGAAGTAGTAGTACGCCCCTTCATGCTCCAGCAGCCGGGACACGAAGTCGCAATCACTCTCGCCATACTGCACGCAATAGTCCCAACTGCGGTAGCTGCGGGTGAGCTTCTTTTGCAGGGGGTAGCCGTATTTTCCGAGGACCTCTTCGACGATCTCCGGGACGGTCTTGTTCTGGAATATTTTGAAATCGGTCTTGCGGGTGGCGAGCCACAGCCAGGGCTGCAGGCGCAGCCGGTAGGAGTAGGAGCGGTGGTCCTCGCCCTGCATGCCAAAGCGGGTGACGATGCCGTCCAGGTAGCGCCGACTGCCGCCCTGCGTCTCGACCACGACCGTGGCGTTCTTGCCCAGCAACGCCTTCGGGTCGATGCTTTTGCTGTCGCTCAGCAAATCCAGGTCGAGGCAGAACAACTGGCTGATGGCTTCCTTGCCCTGCAACTGCCGGAACTGCAGTTGCTCTCCCAGGGGCGTTTGGATCGTGACGCGGCGGGTCATTGGTATGCGGACCCGCAATGGGGCCTGGTGGCGTTGAAACGGCGGCGATCATATCCCGTCAGATGGAATATCGAGCCATTTCTCCCTTGCACCAGACCTGTCTAAATGCGTCTAAGCGTAACTATTCCGCCAGTTTGATACGTATTGCCACAATTGACCCGAGGTCGGTGGTTGATCGGGCGGGACGTTGAGTGCGGCGGTGCGCCTTATCGGGGCGCTCTGCATGGGCTCTGCCATCCGCCAGTTTCAGTCCAGCGCATCGAACGCCAAAGGTTCGATTCCGCGCGCGCGGTCGATCTTCTCAGCCACCTTGAAAGCGGCCTCCAGCTCGCTGATACCGAACTCCTGCATCAGTTGAAAGCGTTCGGCTTTTTCCTCCGGCTCGGTCATCGCCAAGGCAAGGTACAGGCTGGGTGGCACGGCACGGAACAGCAGTTCCATCGATTTGGACAGGATCACGCCCTCGGTGAACTTGCCCGCCTCCTTGCGCGCCGACAGCATCAGGGCCTTCTGGGAGGCGTTCAACTCCCGAAACCGTGCGATCTTCTCCACCTCGTCGGGCGGCATGGACAGGCAGATCCACCACTCGATCATGTTGAGCATTGGTTCCGCCGCCTTGGGCAAATCGTCCAGGTTTTGCGTCGCCAGCCAGTACCAGGCGCCGAGCTTGCGCCACATCTTGGTGATCTTCACCACATAGGGTGCCAGCAGCGGGTTCTTGGTGATGACGTGTCCCTCGTCGGTCACGTTGATGATCGGCCGACCCAGGAACTGGTCGCGCTCTGCAATGTTGTTCACCGTGTTGATGAGCGAGATGTAGGCGATCGACAGCTGAGCGTTGTAGCCTTCGCGGGCGAAGGTGGCGAGGTCCACGATGGTGATGTCGGCCTCGGGCCACGGCGTGCCTGGCCGGTCGAACATTTCGCCATCGACCCCCTGGCAGAACATGTCCATGGCATCGGCCATTTCCAGCAATCGCGAGCGTCGGCTTTCCGGCAAGGTGCTGTCACGGCTGCGCTCTCGCAGCGCATCGCGCACGTCTCGCGTCAGTACGGTGCGCCGCTCACTGGTACAGCGCTGCGCCGCATCCAGAATGCATTGGCGGATCAGGCTGCGGTCGGCGCGCGTCATGCGGGCCTCCTCCTTGTCTTCGCCCCCCGTGATCATCAGGCGGGCAGTGATCTCCAGTTCGCCCAGGACGTCACGTTGTTCGTCGTGATCGGCGGCGTGGTCTGGCTCTTCCCTGTCCTCGTCCAGTGCATCGGCGTCCAGGGTCTGCACTTGGCTGGGCGTATCGACCAGGCGCCAGGCATCGGCAAACGGAGCCAGGCTCACGCCCGAGCCCGGAGACAGCTTGACGCGATGCACCGTCAACCCGAGCCGCTTGGAAAAGTCGCCGAACAGGCCGAAGCTGTTGCCCGCTTCCACGATGAACAGCCGTGGCCGGTAGATCGCGGTGACCTGGTTGAGGATGTTGTTCAGCGTGGCGCTCTTGCCCGAGCCGGTCGGCCCGAACAGGAACAGGTGGGCGTTCATCTGCCGATCCAGGCGATTCAACGGATCGAACGTCACGGTCCCGCCGCCACGATTGAAGAAGGTGATGCCGGGGTGGCCCGTCCCCTGGCTGCGGCCCCACACGGGTGCCAGGTTCGCCGCATGCTGGGCGAACATCAGTTGCGTGTACCACTGTCGCTGATCCTTGGCGGGGTCATAGACGCACGGCAGCCAGCGCAGATAGCTATTGAGCGGGGCCACCTCGTCCTCTTCGCGCACCGGCTGCAGGCCCGCGTTGAGCAACACGTTGCCCAGGTGCACGCCGCGCGCGTCGAGTTCGGCCACATCGCGTCCTCGCAGGTAAAACGCCATGGAGGCGCGGTAGAGCTTGTGCGAGCTGCCGATCAGGCCGCGCGCCTGCCGCACGTCCTTGAGCGTCTGCTCCGACGCCAGCGTCTCGCCGACCGCCTTGCGGGCGATCTGGTTGAGATGGGATTCCAGAATGTCCTGCGGCGTCACGACCAGCGTCAGGCACATCACGGTGTCCTCAGGCATCTGGTCCATCAGCGCGTTGATGGCATCGCCGCCCTTGCGGGTCTCCCCGGTGACGTGGCCCGTGGCAGGCGGCAGGCGAAGCCGGTCCAGCACGATGGTCCGGTGCGGCATTGCGTCGAAATACCAAAGACCGTTGTCGGCATCCGATCGCGGCTGGCCGAAGAAGAGGCGTTGCGCGAAATCCGTGCCGCTCGCCATCTCGATCTCACCGGGATCGGTGGATTCGGGATAGGCCGCCAAGCGGTAAAAGCGCTCGCGGTCCTCGGCGCTCGGCCCCAGCAGGGGCGGGCAAGGGTTGAACCAGCGCAGCAGCCATGCATGGATGTCCGCAGCGGCCAGGCGGCGCGATTGCACGCCGGCATTGGACAGGCCACCGACCAATCGCTCGCAGATCACGTTCAGCGCCTGCTCCGGTGACTGGCCCCTGCGGGCCGCGGTCTGGTGGACACGCCGATAGGCGACGAGACGCACGCGGCGGGTCTGCCCGCGCCAGGGCAGGCGCGTGACCGTGTGGTCCTCGAACAAGCCCCCCGGCTTGGCCACCGCCCGCAGATGATGGGCCAGGAACCGCAGGTAGAACGCGCTGAACGCGGTTCCCTGCGCACGCGGCTGCACGTAGTTCTCCAAGGTCTGCAGGTAGTGGTTCCAGTCCGCCTCGTCCTGCACGTAGAACTGCACCACCCACGGCGATTCGTCGAGTTCATCGAAACTGTCCTGAAGCGCGTTTTCCACGGCATCGCGCGCCTGCATCAGCCAGTCGGCCTCGCGGCCTTCCGTGCCGATCGGCTGCAGCTCGAAGAACGCGGCCACCGAGGTGCCATCCTCCAGCAGCATGCATCGGGAGTCGGGCAGGTACTCGGCCCAGGGCAGCATGTCGGCAAACGATGGGGTCACGTCGTAGAGCGCCTGCTCGTCGGCGACCGTCGCAGGGCGCGTTGCCCCGCCGCGCGGCTTGCCCGGCTCGGCGATGCCCTGCGCCGCCAACGCAGCGACGTGGCGCTCCCAGGCATCGGGCGGCGGCGCGTCCGCGCCAGCGTCGGGTGTGGCGTTGCGGTGGCGCTGGAAGGGCCAGCGCATCAGTAGTCCTCGGTCCGTTCTCCGGGCATCGCGTACTGCACCCGCTGGTACAGCGGGAACACGGTGGTGTAGCCCGGAATCGGCACGGGATCGGTGCCCGCCAGATGGGGGAACACGTACATCGCCAGGTCGGGATTGGGCAGGCGGTGGAACTGCCGATTGATCTCGTTGCGCGCCGTGCGGGTGTAACTCGCCTGGCCCGCGGGCGCTGCCTTCACGTCCGCCTCGGTGAGCGGGCGGCGCAGCGACTGCCGGGCGTCGAGCAACGGCCCGGCCTGTCGGCCTGCGCCCGCGCTGCCGCCGGTTTCCGCGTTCCAGACGTCGAGCATGGTCTGGTCGTCGTGGGGAAGGAGTTTTTCCTTGCTGGTCGAGCAGCCCGCCAGCGCGAGGGCGGCGAGCAGCGCCGCCATGCCGTTAATCCAGGTCCTGCGCATGCAAGGCTCCTCCGAGGCGATGATCGACCTTGCGGCCCTTCGGGTCGTAGTCGATGGTGAGGGGTTGTTCGAGGTGCACCGCCACCTTCGCGCCGGGCCGGACATAGACGGCGGCGAAGGCCTGGCCATAGAGCTTGTTCACCCACTGCGACATGTCCTGCACGCCGCCGGCGAGGATGCGGCCCATCGCCTCGTTGCCGGAGATGCCGACCGTGCCCAGCGAGCCGTTGTTGTTGGCGACGACCGCGACACTGCCATTGTCGGATTGGATGAGGGAGGCGACACCGGCCCCTGCTGCGGTGATGAGCGATTGCGTCCCCAGATACTGCTGTGCATTGCTGCGCCGTTCGCCGCTGACGCAGGGGATGCCGTAGGGATCGCTGATCCAGCCGAGGCCTTCCCGCGTCCCATGGCTGTCGGCATTGCCATTGCCTTCACCCGCACCGTTCCGCTGCCCATTGCCGGACCCGCGCCCGCGATCCTGCGGCACGGTGCGGATGGTGCCATCGGCGAAGACGAAAGTGACCGAGCGGATCTGGCCGCGCACGCATGAAAGGGTCCAATCGCCGGAGGCTGTGCCGCTCACCACGGCCCCTGCGACGTCGGGAATGTCGATGCCGTTGGCCGTCAGGTTGTCCGGCCCGATCAGCACCTTGAACGGATAGGGGTCGTTGACGGTGCCATCCACCGGCACACGCCCGATCAGCGCGGTCATCGCGATGGAGCCCATCAGGGTGGCGTTGGTCGGCACGGTATAGACCGGCTTGGCGGCGGAGACTTCTGGCGCCTGTCCGCTAACGTCCGTGGTGTGATCGGCGGACGCCCCGTTGGCCTTGTCCATCCCGAACCGGGTGGGGAAACTGAAATTTTGATCGGACACGCCGCTCTTTTTGTCGCGGCGCGCATCGTCGGGTTCGATCCAGCGCAGGCCTTGCGCGCCGGGCGCGCCCTTGGCATCCGGCTCCAGTCCGAGACCCACTGGAAGGTCGGCATCGCCGCTTTTTCCGGCCAGCCCCTCGATCTGGCGCTGCACCTCCTGCAGCAGGCCTTGCGCCTGCTGGCGCTCGCCCGCGACCTGATCGCGGTCGGTGCGCAACTGGTTGCGCTCGGCGTCCAGCGCGCTCTGGATGCGCCGGTCGATCGCGCCTTCGCGCTCGCGCAGCCGCTCGTTCTCGGCCTGCTGGGTCTTGTTGTCCGCCAGGGCACCCTGCAGTTCGGTCCGCAACTGCTTGACCTGGCCGACCAGGGTCGCCACGGTGTCGCGCGGCGTGTCGGCATCAATGCCCAGGGTCTTGGCCTCCTCGGCGGTCAGCCGGGTGCCGGGCGGGCGGGGCGACGACGCGCTGCCGCCGGAGAACAGCTGGATGCCCGCGAACACCAGCACCAGCGCCAGCGGGACCATCAACCACTTGAGCAGGCCATTACTTTTCATGGGAGGCTCCCTGCGGGCGCTGGGCCGGTTTCGGAAGGTTGACGGCGGCATCGATCCGGCCGATGGCGGGCAGCAGCGATTGCGCGAGGCCATGCCCCTTCGTTACCAGATAGACGACCGAGGTGTCGTCCGGCTGGCCGGCGGGCCCCAATGTCCCGTGCTGAAAGGTGGCCGTCACGAAGTCGCCCACCAAGTCCCGTGGGTCCAGGCTGAACGTGCGCGGGTAGCCATTGCTCAGTTGCACGGCCGTGACCCACAGGTCATCGAGCCGCCAGGCCGCCAGGGCCCGTGCCCGCACCGGGACGGTCGGCAAGAGGGTCTCCAGCGCCAGGTGGCGCGGGAGGTTCACGCGCGTGATGCCGCTCAAGGGCTCGACGGTGCGCAAGGGGGCATAGAGATTCTGCGCGGCGTACCGGGTCAGAACGACGGGGATCGGCGTCTCCGGCGTGCGGGGCGATGATCCCGGCCCTTCGGTGGCATCCTCGACGGTTGCCGCAGGTTTTGCATCGCCGTAGCGCACGGCGGCGGCATCGGCCTCGACGATGCGGACCGGCTCCAAGGCCGGCTGGCCAACCCCGGCCGTTTCGGCGGCGACATCCAGCAGGATGAGCGCGCCGGTATCGGCGTCCTGCAATTGCAGCCGGGTGGGTTCGATCGGTTCGCTGGCACGCAGATAGATCGCGCCGCCCGCGCTTTGCACCCGCAACCGTCCTTCCAGCGATGCCGGCACGCCTACGCGGACATTGCGGTCGATGAAGACGACACGCTCCTGATCGACATGCAGCGGCACCGCCAGGGGAAGCCGCTCCCAGCGCAGGATTTCCAGCGCCTGCGCCGGGGTGGCCAGGTAGGCCGCGGTCAGCAGCAGGCCGATGGACCAACGGTTGTGTCTCATGGTGTCTCTCCCAAGGCGCCACCGAGCACCCCCGAGGGCTGGCCAGGGGCGGGCGCAGGTTCGGGCGTGGCGATGCGTTGTGGCGGTGTGCTGTAGCAATCCAGCGCCAGCCCGAACGGGTTGCGTTCGGGATCGATGTCCGAGCGCGCGACCTTGAGCGGGTAGCGCACCAGCGCGCGCTTGACCTGTTCCGCCCCGAAATACTCGTCGGCCGTCACATCCAGCGTGACGAGCCAGTCCCGTTCGGACACGGTTCTGACACGCAGCGCGGGATCGCTGCCATAGCCGCGCCCCGGAATCTCGTAGATACCGCGCACGCGCTGGCGCAACTCGCCCGCCGCGCGGCGCAGTTCGTAGTCGTGCAAAAGGAAGTCCTGGCAGGCCGGCGTGAGGTAGGGCGACAGCGCACGGATGTTGCGCGCATAGTCTTCGTCGCCATTGGTCGGCCAGCGCTGGAGCTGCTGCCAGATGTAGAACGTGAACGCGTACACGCTCTCCGGGGGAACCTCCCACCATTTGCGGGTGCTGCCCGACCGGAGGTCCGGTGGCACATGGATGGTCAGGTTGCGCGGCGAGCTCCACCAGCCCGCGCCCATCACCAGGGCGATGAGCAGCAGCGCGCCAGCACCCAGGCGCAGGGTCTGGATGTGTGCGCGCAACTGCGTGATTTCGTTCTTGAACCGGCTCACGTCGTGGTCCTCCGGGTGCACCACCAGCCCGAGCGGATCACCAGGCCATCTCCCCCGAACAGCCAGGCCAGCGCCGGCTGGTGGCGTGCGATCCACCACTGCATCTGCCGGTACAGCCAGGTATCGGGCCGACCGCGCTTGTGACGACGCAGGACACCGCCGCCGACGAACACGCCGACCGCGATGGCCAGCACGATGGCGGTGGGCACGACGGCGATCGAGGCGGCGAGGAGGGCCAGCGGCACCCCTATCGCAAACCCCGCCGCCCCCGACAGTCCGGCGCAGACCCACAGCTCGTCCGCCGTGAGGCCCCGGACCACCACGGGATGGCGGTTGAGCCGATGCGGAAGGAATGCAACCGTGCCATCGGGCCGGATATCGTGCTCGGCCATGCCCATGCCCTCACAGAATCCCGGTGGCCTTGGTGAGCAGCCAGATGCCGACCACCAAAAGCACCGCACCGACCGCCACGCTCAATCCGAACTGGCCCCAGGTCTTGCGGCCGTTGTGGATCTCGGCGTAGGTGCCGTAGGCGTGGTAGCAGACACCGATGAACATGGAGGCGACGACGAGCAGCGCCACCAGCATCACGATGTCGTAGGCGTAGTTGCGCAGCGTTTCCATGATGCCGCTGCCCGCGCCGCGGGTGGGGTCCTCCAGCGTGGGCAACCCCTGGGCCTGCGCGAATGACGACAGCAGCAGCGCGGGAATACTGGCCCGCGCCGAAAGGCGCACGGGCCAGCGGAGGAAGGAACGATGGGAGGGGACCGGATGCATGGTGTCCTGCCTTTGCGTCAAGAGAGAAGGAAGAAAGTCAGCACGAGGTACATCGCGACGAAACGCATCGCGACACCGAGGAACTGACGCTGGGAAATCCGTTGCTCCGACCAACCGACATAGGCCGTGCGCAATGCCCACGCCCCCCACAGCAGCAGGACGGCAAACACGGCCCCGACCAGCAGGCCGAGGGATGCGGAGGCATCGAAGCCGCCATTGGCCTGGAATGCGGACAGTTGCTGGGCCGTCATCGCTCGCGCTCCTGCCCGGCGTCCTGGCGGTAGTCGCCGGAGAGGGCAGCCGGGTCGCGCGGCTGGGCACGCTGCGGGCTGAGGTAATCGCGGATGCCGGCGCGCACGCGCCGCAGATCGGCGTTCAGGCGCGGGTAGTCGAATTGGTATCGGGCAGGAACGTCGGGCGCGGCAGTGGCGGATTGACCGACGAGGCGATCGATCAGGTCCAACTGGCGGACGATGGCGGCGAGGCGCTCGCGCTCGATCTCCGCGTCATCGGTTGCGGCGGCTTGGTGTGCCGTGGGCAGCAGGCTGGCGAACAGGACCGCCGCGAAAGCGGGTCGCCATGCCAGCGTCGATCTGTGGGTTCGATCCATCGTGCCATCCCGTCTGATGCGAATGGCTGGATGCTGCGGACTGGCGCGTGAAAAGTCCGCGATCTATCGGGAATGTTCTGTGACCACTTTCTTGTGCGACGACAGACATACGGGAGCCTCTCACAACCCCATGTTTGACGAATCCGAATAGGGAGGAGTGGGCGCCAGTAGCCGTTTGAGCGTGATGAGGCCCAGCAGCGGTCTGCGCCTGGGTGCATGAGGGGCCTTGCAGGCCCGGTGGCTCAGGCTTTCACCGTTTGCAGGCGCACTTGTGCCTTGCCAGTGGCGGGCTTGAAGAAAGCATCCACGCCCCGATGCAGGAACCAGGCCAGTCGCTTCATGTTGTAGCAGGCGGCCATCATCGTCATCCCCACCGTGGCGCGCGCCTGTCCGATGGTGCGCACGAACTTGCCCCCCAGGTGGCGGATACCGGCGAACACGTGCTCCACCTTGGCTCGTTTCTTTGCGATGCGCTGGTTGCGCCCCTTTTGGCATTCGCTCTGTGGTCGGCCCGCCTGCGCACGGCGCTGCATCGCATCCACGAATCCCGGCACTTTCAGCATCTGGCACCTTTGGCGGCTCGGGTAGGCTTTGTCCGCATGCACTGCCCGCCCGGTGTTGTGCATGTCCAGCACCTCATCGAAGTGGTGCCCGTCGTGCTCGCTGGCCGTGCCCGTGGCGAGGCGGCGGATGAAGCCGTGCTTGAGGTCCGCGCTCACGCTGAGCTTGTAGCCGAAGTGGCTTTTGCCGTGCTTGTTCGTGTGCGTGGCCTCCACATCCTTTTGCCTGCGTCGCGCTTGGCTCCAGTCCGGCTGCCCGCCTTGTGCCAGCGTTCGCCGCTCCTGCTGGCCGATGTGCTGTCGGGGCGCGGGCACCAGCGTGGCATCGATGGCCTGCCCGCCCCGGGCGATGTAGCCGTGGCGCTGCAGTTGGGCATCCACCCCCTGGAACAAGGCCGTTGCCCCGCCCACGCCAAGGCGCTCGCCAAAGCGCCAGATCGTGTTGCGGTCCGGTACGTTCATCGCATCCTGCAACAGGCAAAACCGCTGGTAGCTCCCCCGGTCCAGCAACTGATACTCCATCTGCTCATCGGACAGGTTGTACAGCCGCTTCAACACCAGGATGCGCACCATCACCTCGGTGGGGTAGGCGGGCCGACCGCCCCGGCGGCCATCCCCGCGTTCGATCAAGGCATCCACCAGCCGGGCCAGTTCTGCGAAGTCGATGTGCCGCGCGATCACCTGCAGCGGATCGCCCACCTCATCTCTCTTGTGTTGGCGCGAGGCCTCAGCGAACAGGTCGAACTTCAGGGCGCTACGGGGAGTGATCATGGCAAAGGATGGAGCACGCGTTCTCGATCAACAAGGGACCGGATGGGTTTTGAGAGGTTCCCATACGTTTCTGTCGATACCTGGGCGATACCGCCTGTTTCCCCCGCAAGCGGTCGGACTTCGCAAATCCTGATGTGAGTTCGCCTGCCTTCGATCAAGATTTCCACAGCTTGGAATATCGTTTGTTTCCCAACACAGTCAGTCCACTTGCCTTCGTGTATTGCGTATTCGCAGCGGACTGACGGCCATCAAACGAACCAAAGGAACCTATTTCTCGCGACATCCCACCCCGTCTAGGCAAGGACTCGACAAACTCAGGAGCAATCTCGGATTGCATTCCGGCGTCATCGAGGTAATCGCCCAAAAAAAGACGCAGGCCAATCGCGCCTTCCTTGCGTCTTCCGTACCGCAGATCGGTTAGCAATGCCGCGTAGAAACCGCAGCGCTCATGGCCCGTATCGCAGAGCAAACCGCCAAGGCGGATTTCGTCATCCCCTTCCTGCGGGAAAAGAACCGGCGCTTTAATTTTCAGATTGTCATTGAAACGGAGAGTTCTCATTGCCAAAAATCAACACGCCCGCCTTAACCCCATCTTTTTCATCCAACATAACATCTCTCGGCGACAAAAAATCTGACCTACCAGAAAGACGGGAAATTTCACACCACACGCTTCGAGCAAGAACCGGCCCATCCACCTATGAGCATCAAGGCACCGTAGGAAATTTAACATCGCAAGCTTTAAGAAAAATAACACAGGTTCAAGAAAAGAAAATCCAAGTACAGCAAATTGCAAAATTATGGGATCACGCAAGGAAAGCGAAAATACAGGGCAATGACATTCACAAATATATCGAACAATCAGCATTCGCTCCACGGCAAGATGGGAATGTCGCGCAAAGATTCGCAGAGGGGCATCCAGCACTGATACGTACGCTCAGATTTTATAAAGATAACGAAGCGACTAAAGAGTTTGGAGCCTCTGGAAAAACACCAGCAAAGCGCGAAGTGGACACACTGACAAACAGAATCACTGGCCGTGACATAGTCATGAACCCTGCTTCGGCAATCGTATCCGGGGCCAAGGCCAGCACGATTTCTCTGATGAAAAAGCCTGATCGGCCAAAGTGGAAAGGGCTTCCATCCATTGTCTCCATGCCCGAAAACCGAACGCCTCCCTCCCTATTCGGACAAATTTCAAAGAGACCGGGATTTGGTGATGTGCATTCTTTCAAGTCCAACGAAGGTTTCGATGCCGAATATGCGCGAAAAAGCGCTTCGTTGAGTCATTCCCAGAAATTGGAAATGCTGGAGCGAAAAGTCAAAAAATACATCAAACCGGACCCACACCGTCAGAATTCTGATTTTTCGCACTCTATTGAAGAGTTGGTGCAAAACATGCAGATTTTTCAGTCAAAGCAACCTGGATCTGTTTTAAGGCACAATGAATATTGCGCAAAACTAGAGGTTTGGGATGCCCGGGCACTGGAAGTCGGAAATTCTCCAAGCGTTGCAATCGCCACCTTGTTGGAGTTCAATTTAGAAATGGCAGCCCTTGCGAGAGATTTGGAACAAGAAGGGCCAGAAGGGAAAAGTCTAATCGATTTCCTGGGTCGTCAAGTGTCATGGACCGAATCCGGGCAGGTGCAAGACTTGGCATCTAGCCTTGAAAGCCTGAAGCTAATCTCCAAGGAAATGCGCGAGGTGGTGTTGGCCGATATTACTTCAAATCTCCGCAAAGGGATATCGCTTTGTACTTATGAATTCCAGGAGGAGGGAAGTGCCATACGTGCCTTGAGTTTGCGAGATTTCAAGGCCAGCGATATATTAACTGGTTTGGAACTTTTTCTTTCGTCTAAAATGCAACATCTAACTAAGAAAAGTCAATTTCTTTCAAGGCTTTGACTCTCCAAACCTTTGTCATGAATCCTTCAATACCATTATCCAATAGCAATTCGACCGGGCTGAGTGCCTTTAGCAAACCTCGGTCGAATGAGCAGTCGAGTGATCCGCAATCACCCCAATCCCGCGTGCTGCACAGCTCGCATATCGATGTTGTAGGTCGTTCCAGTCCAAGCAGCACTATGGCACCCAGAATACCAATGCCAGAGGTGAAAATGGGTGTTGCCATAGCTTCGCCTAGCCCCGTTAATGACACGTTCAGCAGCGCCACGATAGACGGATCGCCTTATGTCGTGACTGAACAAACGCCATCTGCCATTCGTCAGTTTCTCTCTCGGTCATTGTCGAACAACCGATATGACTCCATTTCCCACTTGCATCGCAGGGCAGAGGTCTATCTCGCGAACATCGGAGCGGAGAAGGCATTGATTGATACCGCTAGCCTCGCTCTGAAAGACCCCGCAACTCCTGCTGCTCAGCAGTCGGCATGGCTTTGTCATCTGGAACGTGGGCTTTGGGAGTCGGAAGAAGCGCTGGAGAGCAGAGATCGTCAGCGGCTCGGGGACGAAGCCCAAGGTCACATCGCTCCCTCCGACGACTCCCCTTACAAGCGTCCTAAAGCGTGGACGCCCTCGCCTGCGTCCAGTGCGGCATTCGCAATGATGCTCAAGGGTGAATCCGGCCCATTTACATGGGCACAAGCTCAAACAGGATTTGAAACGGCACAGGAGGGCCAACTGTTAGCGGGTCGTTTGAAACTTCAAGACCGCGTAACTTTCCGTGCTGAAAATCGCCACGATGCCACTCGCTCTGGGACTCATCCCACGAAAACATTGGATGGAGCCGATCTATCGCATGACGCCGGCACGCACTTGCGAGACGCGCTTGGGGTGCCTGTCATGACCGGGACCTCGGGCTCATCGTCAGATGTGGCCATTGCCATGCGATATGGCGCGCAGAAAGCCGAAAGCTCCTGGGCAGCCCCTGGCTTATCTCAGGAAGAGGCAAAGAAAGCCCTGATCGATTTAGCCCTTCATTTCTTTCGCACCGAAGGCTCGAACCCGCC
The DNA here is from genome assembly GCF_030159015.1 of Acidovorax sp. SUPP3434. Lineage (NCBI taxonomy): Bacteria > Pseudomonadati > Pseudomonadota > Betaproteobacteria > Burkholderiales > Comamonadaceae > Acidovorax > Acidovorax sp. SUPP3434. The sequence continues at coordinate 158,685 of NZ_BQXL01000011.1, read as the reverse complement.
TGCGGTGCTGGCCAAGGGAATGAATGGGGTGCGAGCCCAACTCGGGTTGCCGGACAAACAGGTGGAAGCGGCCGAGGTTTTCGCCCACAGTTACCCTGAAATCCATGCCGCGGTATCGCTGACAGTTGACGGCATCGACCCGCGCGACCCGGTTGCCGTCGAGCAAGCGCTGAGGGAATACACGCTGCAGGCCAAACGACGGCTGGACGGAGCAAAACTCGTGAGCGATCTGTCGAGCAAGCTCTGAGCGAATACACACGACAGGCCAAACGACAACTGGATGCGGCAAAACTTGCGAACGATCGGTCTTGACGATGCAGTTCGCCGATCAAAATCTTGAGCTTTGACCGACTTTTATCGCTGGCCCGTGTAAAGAAATTTCTCGCATTGGGTAGCGCTTGGAACCTACGCCGCCGTGGGTCACTCGGTTGACGTCGCCCGACTCCACCGAGAAGAAGGACTTGATCTTGTCCTTGTAGCTGCCCTTGGTAAACAGATATCGCACACCGCGCAGGTCTCCAGGACCTTCCTCGCCGACGGTGCCCACGAACAGGATGTCGTCGCGGGTGCTGATGCCGGCCGTCTTCATGGCGCGTACGAAGCCCAACAGCACCGACAGGCTCATGGTGTCGTCTCCGATTCCGGGGGCATACAGCTTGGTGCCTTGGCGCTTTACCTTGACGTCGGTGCCGGCGGGGAAGACGGTATCCAGGTGGGCGGACACGACCACCACTTTGCCGTCGCTTCGGGTGCCCTTGCGCAAGCCCAGCACGTTGCCTTCTGGGTCGATCTGTACATCGCTCAGGCCGGAAGCCTTGAGCATCTTGGCGAACTCTTCTGCACGGGCTTTTTCACCGAACGGCGGCGCGGGGATTTCGGTCAGTTTGATGCCGTCTTCGACAATACGCCCGTGCTCCTTGTCGAGCGCGGCAGTGGCGCTTTGGTAGATTGGGCTGGCCAGCACACGCCGTACCTCCGCCGCGGGATCCGCAGTCTGGGCATGAGCCGCGCCGACCCCCAAGGTGGCATAGGACAAGGCGATGGAGAGAGCAGGGAGCAGGAATGTCGAGGAGGTCGGTTTCATCGAGTTTCAATCACAACGTTGATAAATTTAAAAATGAGCCGCCGCATGGAGCACTCTTTGCGTGGTGCCTTCAAGATGGTTGGACAGCACCAACAGTCCAGCCAGACTCAACCACCCCATGCATGGGCCGCGTGCTTTGCATGCGTCAGGGCGGCGGTGCTCTGGAACTGCGGTCTGCCTCGCTCTCACGCCGCAACGCCCTGGCGCATGATCTTCATCGCAGGAGGTGCCATGCCGTGGTCGGAATGAGCGACGCCAGGAACTGTCTGCACGCGCCAGCGCAGCGGCACACCCAGTTTGGCCGCCGCCGCACGCGCCTGTTCGTAGAAGTAATGGCCGCGCGCAAAACGGTTCACGCCCTGGGCTCTGGCCTCGGGATCGGTCGGCAGATTCGGATGGTTCGGGTCGATGTCTTTGTCGCCCAATAGGAGAACCACCTGCCGTGCAAATGCACGCTTCAAATCTTCATCCGTCGCCGCGACGTTGGCCAAGCCCCAGGGGAAATTGGCGTCGCGGTTGGGTAGCGTGTACGAACCGGCATTGGCACTGATGATCAGTTCCGCCCGTGATTCCTTTGCCAAAAGCATATAGCGGTGCACGAACTGCGCACCGGCCGAGTGGCCGTACAGAGCAAATCGTTCACGGCGAGCTCCAAAGGCTTTACGCCCGATGGCGAAAGCATCGTCGACCACGCGAAATACCCACTGCTCGCTAGGCCGTATGTTCATCTTGTCGTCAGCGACATTTCCGAAGTTATAAAAGTTGCGCCCGGGAAACTTGGCCTGCGTGAACTCCGGCACCAGAACCAGGATGCCAGCATCCTCGGCGGGTTCCAGCCATTCGCGGAGATAGCGGTCTGCGTCGCGGCGGACGCCATGCATGACGATGGCGACAGGGTCGTCCGGCTGCCAGCGCGCGGGGCGGTGGGCATGCAGGCGAATGTCGTCGGAGGTCGCACCAAGGCCAGGTGCGGGAAAGTGCAGGACGTGCGATCCGGCAAGCAGCGTCCCGCCGGCAGACGGCGAGGAAACGCAGCCTATCAGCGGGAGGCCGGCGGCCAGAGCCAGCAGATGACGGCGTTGGGTCAGGTCAGTGATGGAAGCTTTCATTGCATACCTCGGGTTTTGCCACGGTTCTTGGGCGCGGATGTTTTGCTGTGGGACGTCTGTTGACTTGGCTCAGCCGCAGCCGCCAGGGACGGCAGCGCCTCGAATAGATGCACGGCGCGGCGATGATTCAGGTCGAACCGGCGCCATGCGCACACTTCGACTGGCACATGAAAGCACTCCGCTCCGACGATGCGCAGAACACCGGTCACCAACTCATCGGCCACGCTGCTGCGCGGCAGCCAGGCCACGCCCAATCCTTGCAGGCAAAGCGCCTTGAGCGTCTCCGCCAGAGGCGATTCAGCGCGCGGCAGTAAGCGCGTGCCGATCTGAGTGAACACACGGTCAAGCAGTGCCGCCGAAAAAGTGAAAGGCGAATACCGGAGCAGGGGCACCTCGCGTGAGCGCTGCAAATCGCAGCGACCGTCTTCATCGACAAAAGCGCGCGATGCGACTGGAACCAATGCATCGTGAGCAACGATACGTCGTTCGTAATCCTTGGTGCGCGTTTCGGGCCTGAGCTGCGAATAGCCCACCAGCAACTGTGCGCCGCCCCCGTCGAGCTCGTCAAAGTGTGACTCAACACCTTGAACACTGGGCACGATCTCGACTGTCAGCGAGGGCTCATTGCGCATCAACGGTGCGATCAGCTCCGGCACGGTGCGCGATGCCAGCGTGTGCAGGGCCAGCACTCGCACACGCTGGCCGTTCTCGCCCGATGCTTGGCGAAGGTCGGCGCGCATTGCTTGCATCGATGCCACTGTCTGGCGCGCCAACCCCATGAACTCCTGCCCATATGGCGTGAGCTGCACCGGGTAGACGGCTCTGTTGACAAGTGGAACTCCCACCCATTGTTCGAGTGCGCGAATGCGGCGGCTGAGCGCAGGCTGTGTGACGTGCCGATCCGCGGCCGCCGCCGAAAAGCTGCCGTTGTGCACCAACGCAAGAAGATCCTCCAGCCACTTCATTTCCATCTTGTTGTCTCCTGGTGCGATGGGCCTTGCGGTCGATGGCGTGTTGCAATGAATCGGCTGCGTCCGCAGTGCTCAACTTGCCCCCGTCATGGCAGCTCACGCCCGGGCGCCATGTGATGATCGCGCGCGGATGCCCGTCCCATGGCATTTCCACCCAGGCCAGCGGCTGAACGATGCCACGGTCCAGCGCAGCGGGCAGAGCTTGCAAAAGGCAGCATCGGGCAGTCGTCCCAGTTTTAATCAAGTGTCAGACACTGTAGAGACCGGCGGCATACAGACTATGCCAATTTGGTATATATCTGATTAAACGTAACCTTTCGTGCCTGGATGTTGGCGCGAATCATCGGTGGTATACGCGGCGGGTGATCCACCAACTTCAGGTCAGCGCATTGAAGGGCCTCGTAACGCTTGAATGTGACGTCAGCGCTCAGAGGTATGGTCCATCGCCCCCAGTGAAGGGTGAACCGTGCTGCAGGGCATCAACCGGAGGCCGTGAACCAGCGGGCCAGGACCGCATGCAACTGCGCGGGTGAGAGGGGCTTGCGGAAAACGAGGTAGCCTTCGTCCTCTGCCTGTGCCAGCGCGGCCGATTGGTGCTCGCCGCTCACGAGCGCGCCACGCGCTGCAGGGCACCGCCGCAGCAACTCCTGCAGCAGCTCGAAGCCACTCTGGCCACCGGCAAGGCGCTGATCACACAGAACGGCCCCTGGCGCCAAGGGGCCCGCGTCCACGATCTGCAATGCTTGCTGTGCCGTGGCTGCCAGGTCGACCTCCAGCCCCCAGGAGCGCAAAAGCGCGGCCACCGCCGTCGCCACCTGCGGATCGTCTTCGACCAGCAGGCAGCGTCCCGACAAGGAACCCATCCGCTCCTGCCATGACACGTCGCCCGGCGACTTGCCATCCTGCGGCAGGCCATCCGGCGCCGCGTCGAGCGAGAGCCAGAAGCACGACCCCCGGCCCGGCGTCGACTGAAAGCCATAGGTGGCACCGATCAGTCGGGCCGAGCGCGCCACCACCGAGAGGCCCAGGCCATGGCCGGCCACCTCCTGCGTCCAGCGGGCGCCGCCGCGATAGAACGGGGCATAGAGGCGATGCTGGTCCTCCAGCGGCACGCCAGGGCCTGTGTCGCGAACTTCGATCCGCCATTGCGTGCCGCGCGCGCGAATCCCCACCAGCATGCCGCCGCTCGAGGTGTAGCGCAGCGCGTTCTGAACGAGGTTGAAGATCATCTGCCGCAGTAGCGTGCCGTCGGTGTGCACGGTGGGCAGTCGGCGGCGTGGCAGGCCGAACCGCAGTCGCAGCCCCCGCCGCTGCGCATCCGGACCGAACACCGTCGCCACGTCGCCGAATACGGTGGTCAGCGCCACGGGCTCGCGCCGAACTTCGTAGGTACCCGATTCCAGGCGCGACAGGTCGAGCAACGCATCGAACATGAAGGAGAGGGACCGGGCGCAATCTTGGATGCCGTCGAGCACCGGCACGAGCTGCGCATCGGTATTGCGCTGAATCGCCGTCTCCATCAGCAGGCCCAATGCGTGCAGTGGCTGGCGCAGGTCATGGCTGGCCGTGGCATAGAACCGGTTCTTTTCCTCCAGCGCGCGCTCCGCTTCCTCCTTGGCCGCTCGGTAACGTTCTGCGAGCTGCAACCGCTGGCGCTCCATTTCCACCTGCTGCACGACGAATCGGCGCGACCCCCAGGCATGTCGCAAGATCACGCCGCCAAAGAGAGCCACCAGCGCGAGCATGGCCTGCCAGCGCTCGGGGAAATACCATGTCACGGCGGCCAGGATCGGACCGTACGTGGCCACGAAAAACGGAAAGAAAACGCGGGGCTGGGGCGCGAGGAAAGTCGTGCCGGAGGCGATCACCGCACACATGACGAGGTACACCAGGAGCCGGAAATCCTGGGGTGCCTCCTGTGTGAGTGCGATGGGCACGACCCAGAGCACACCATCCGCCACTGCCAGCACCTGGAAGATCCGTTCCCAGCGAGGCACCACCTCGGCATCGGGCCGCGTGGTGTCTCGGCGAAAGCGCCATTGCATGGCCCACAGCAGGCCCGCAAAGGCGAGGAACGCACCCCACCACCAGAGCATGGGGCCGGATGGCGCTCCGGTGCGCGCGTGAAGCCACGTCAATACGCCAGGAATGACGAGGGCAGGAATCTCCGAAGCGCCGCCACGCGATGCGAAAGATTGGAGCAGTCGTCGCCGTACCGCCAGATCGAGTACGGCGCTGGAGGTTTGGGCATCGGCGGCGGGCTCGGCATGCCATGCATCGGGATAGCGGCTGTCTGGTGCGATCGGCATTTGTGCGAGGAGCGTGCGGAATAGGGTGGAACGGCTGGTGGAGGAGTCGAAGGCGGCGGTTGCGGGCCTCGTCAGCCACTCGGGAAGTCGACGTCTACCTCACCTCTGAATCCTCTCATTAGAAGCGACTGCTCTTGCGCAGCCGCTTTGTGTGGACACCGCTATTTACTCGCTGGCTGCGAACTGCAATCACCCCACGGTGTCTGTCGGGATGCATGGCACGTTTCGCGCACGGCTTGCAGTTGCTCTGACGTGATTAGGAGCCTTCACAGTGCCAATGTGTTCAGTTCTGCGCTGGTGCATGGACGTTGCAAACCGGGCGTAGTGATGTCGGGGCGAACACAGATGCCGATCACTGGGGCGACCGGAATTCATGTTTCCGACCAGATGCCCCTTTCCGTCAACCCTCGAAGCGGAGGTAGTCGTAGGTGACGGGCTGGGTGCTGTTGCAGGAATAGGTTCCCGAGGTTTCGATGCCTCGGCCCGCGAACCGGTAGGGGCCTGTGTAAATGCACGTTTAGGACTCGCCATACCCGTAAACGAACCGGAACTGGCCGTCGCGCGCGGAAAACGACAGCGCGGTGGGATACCCCATCACGCTGGTGCTGCCAATGTTCCGGCTCCGATAGTTCTGATTGAAACGTGCCGTGTGGTTCTCGTACTGGAACCGCGCGATGCGGCGGGGCGTGTCGCCCGGCAGGGTCACCGTTCCCGTCGTCGCGGAGTCGAAAGCGATGCGCATCTGCCCGAGGTCGGCCGCTTCCTCGCCGTGACCTTGGGCGCCACCGGGTACGGGGCCTTTGCGAAACTCGCGCAGGTCGCCAGAGAAAGCCGTCTGTCCCTCAGCGCGCACGCCGCCGGTTTGCAGAAAGAGCGAGGAACCATCCGGCCGGTGGCTGACATAGTTCACGACCATGCCTTGCGTTGCCTTGCTGCGCAACGATGTGCAGGCTGCGGCCTGACCCACCATTCAATTCTCCGTCGTAACTCCCCATGCCCAGTTTGGGCTCGGCCGTCTGCGCCCGGGCAGTGAGGCACAGGCAGCCGTTAAACCCCCAGGATGAAAGCCGAGGTGGCTGGCGGTTCGATGGTGCGTAGTGCATGGGTGACCCTCTGAAAGATCGAAGATTTTGAGGAAGCAGGACTGGAACACGTCGACTCCGTATGACCCATCCCTCCATGGTGGGGTGAATTGCACTGGAGGTTACAGGGTGCGCGTGGGCCTGAAACTTGGCCACGCCCGAAAAAGTAGGACATAATCTGGGTTTTCTGCCCGAGGGGTGTCCGAAAAACCTCTTGTGCATCAAGACGTTGAGTCGGAAGCGAGCATCTCGTTTCCCGCTCCGATTTGCAAGGGAGGCTTAGGCTTCCCTTTTTTATTGTGCGAATCGGTTGTTCTTTGGATTGGCCGATCCGCATTGGCAGCGTTGCGCACCTGCGTGGCCCGGGTTACGCTTGAATGCAAGGTGCGCGCCGCGCAGCCGGCGCCCCGATGGTGAAATTGGTAGACACTGCGGACTTAAAATCCGCCGCTTCCTGAAAAGGGGCGTGCCGGTTCGACCCCGGCTCGGGGCACCACTACGATTCGATCATGTCAAGTTACAACGCTCCCTTTGAAATCCATGTCCACGGCCAGGTGCAGTTGCGGGCCGATACGGGGTTCGACCAGTTGCAAGAGGCCTTGAAGCCGCTCTGGAAGTACGCCGGGGCCCGTTCCTTGGCCGATGGTGCGGCGAGCGCCTATGAGGAAGAGCCCGGCATCCAGTTCGACGCCAAGGAGCACACCCTGCAAATCTGCTGGACGGTGCGTGGCGACGAAGACTTCCGCCAGTCGCTCGACGAGATGTGCATGAGCCTCAACGAGTTGTCGGAGCAGGGCGCGGCCATCGAGGTCACGTTCTACGACACCGACTTCGACGAGGACGAAGAGGATGACGGCACCGAAGCGCGTGACGACTTCCTCATGCTGTTCGTGGGGCCGACCCCCGCGGCCATCATGCAAGTGCAGCGCGATCTGCTCGTGCAGGATGTCGTGAACATGATGGAACGCCACTTCGACGGCGCCGAACTGGGCGGCGTGGTGGCCGAGATCGACAAGCTGTTCTCGCAGCGTTTCGATGCTCTGGTGAACTCGCTGGAGATTGGCAAGCCGCCACGCGGCAGCGGCGGTTCCGGCGGTGGCCATGGTGGCAGTGGCGGGCGCCGCCCCCGCCATCTGCACTGAGAGCGCACGCATCTTCTCGAAAGACCCGGTGGCCTCTCATCCAGAGGCGGCCAGCGGGTCGGGACCGATGGCGATCGAACTGCCTTACCTTCGTGCGTACCCGGATGCCTTGCAGGATCAGGTGCGCACGCTCATCGCCGAAGGGGGTCTGGCGGCCCTGCTGCAGCGTCGCTATCCCCAGGCGCATGCCGTGCGCACCGACAAGGCGCTGTACCAATACGCCGCCGACCTGAAGGCGCAGCATCTGCGCAAGGCCGATACGGTGCAGAAAGTGGTGTTCGACAGCAAGATCCATGTGGTGCGGCACGCGTTGGGGCTGCACACGTCGTCGGCGCGCGTGCAGGGCGGGCGCCTGACGGCACGGCACGAGATCCGCATCGCCTCCATGTTCAAGCGGGCACCGGAAGAGTTTCTGCGCATGATCGTCGTGCACGAATTGGCCCACTTGCGCGAGAAGGACCACGACAAGGCCTTCTACCAGTTGTGCGAGCACATGGAGCCCCGCTACCACCAGTATGAGTTCGATACGCGGTTGTATCTGACCCACATCGAGCATGCGGGGGAGCGCCTCTGGGGCGTCTGATGGCCGTTGCGTTTGCTATTGTTTTTGTAGCTAGACGCCGGGAACTTTATTGCGCCAGAGCCCGATTGGCTTCATGAACCATTGCACCTGCACCGTCCGCCGGCACGGTGGCCGTGCTGCAGCACCGGGCCGGTAGCTGCAGCCAGCGCTGGGCTGCGGCCTGCAGGGGCAGCAGCGAGCCCGTGGTGATCAGTTGCATGCGGTCGCATGCTGCGGGGATTTCGTCGCCCGGGTCCGCCAGGAGGCCGGTGGCCTGCAGCAGGCGGCGGGTTTGCCTGGCGACCGGCTCGCCGGTGTCCACCAGGCGCACCGCCGGGCCGATGAGGGCGCGCAATTCTTCTTCGGCGAACACATAGTGGGTGCAGCCCAGCACCAGGGTGTCGATGTGGCCTGCAGCGGTGCCGAACGTGCCCATGGCGGCGATGTAGCGCGTGCACAGTTCGCGCACCTCGGAGGATTCGGCGGCATCAGGCACCGCATGTTCAGTGCTGCGTTCGATGGCGTAGGCCAGCCCGTCGCAGGGCTGCACCACGAATTCGGCCTGCGACTGCAGCGACCCCAGCAGCAAAGCGAACTTGCCGCTGGTGAGCGTGCCCCGCGTGCCGATGACGCCGATGCGCCCGGTCTGACTGAGCGCCACCGCGGGCTTGATGGCCGGCTCCAGGCCGACGAGGGGCAGGTCCGGGCATTGGGTCCGGACCTCGTGGATGGCGGCGGCGGTGGCCGTGTTGCAGGCGACGACCAGGGCCTTGATGCCGTGCACCGCCTGCAGGTAGCGGGTGATGGCGTGGGTGCGCGCGGCGACATAGGCGTCGCCCCGCTCGCCGTAGGGCGCGTGGCCGCTGTCCGCCAGGTAGACGAAGCGCTCGTGCGGCAGTTCGGCCTGCAGCGCGCGCAGCACGCTCAGGCCGCCGATGCCGCTGTCGAACACACCGATGGGGCGTTGCTGCGAGGTGGGCGTCATGCGTGCCTTGGTGCCATGTGAACGGAAAAATCAGAAAACTCCGGCGGCTCCAGCGGCTGCTGGGCCGATCCGCGGCCCGGGGCCGCCACCAGGCGACGCCTGGAGCCGCCGCCAAGGCCGGAGAGGGAGTTCAAGCGGCGACGAGGTCGATGGACTTGAACTCGCCCGTGGCGATGCGCTTTTGCCACTCCGCCGGGCCCGTGATGTGGGCGCTGGTGCCGCCCGCGTCCACGGCCACGGTCACGGGCATGTCCACCACGGTGAACTCGTAGATGGCTTCCATGCCCAGATCGGCAAAGCCGACGACCTTGGCTTCCTTGATGGCCTTGCTGACCAGGTAGGCGGCGCCGCCCACGGCCATCAGGTAGGCGCTCTGGTGCTTCTTGATGGCTTCGATGGCGACCGGGCCGCGCTCGGACTTGCCGATCATCGAGATCAGGCCCGTTTCGGCCAGCATCATCTCGGTGAACTTGTCCATGCGCGTGGCGGTGGTCGGGCCGGCGGGGCCCACGGCCTCGTCCTTGACCGGGTCCACGGGGCCCACGTAGTAGATGACGCGGTTGGTGAAGTCCACGGGCAGCTTCTCGCCCTTGGCCAGCATGTCCTGGATGCGCTTGTGCGCGGCATCGCGGCCGGTCAGCATCTTGCCGTTGAGCAGCAGCGTGTCGCCCGGCTTCCAGCTCGCCACTTCTTCCTTGGTGAGGGTGTCCAGGTTGACGCGGCGGCTCTTGTTGTAGTCGGGCGCCCAGTCGATCTTGGGCCACAGGTCGAGCGAAGGCGCCTCCAGATAGGCAGGGCCGGAGCCGTCCAGCACGAAGTGCGCGTGGCGCGTGGCGGCGCAGTTGGGGATCATCGCCACGGGCTTGGAGGCGGCGTGCGTGGGGTACATCTTGACCTTGATGTCCAGCACGGTGCTCAGGCCGCCCAGGCCCTGCGCGCCGATGCCCAGGGCGTTGACCTTCTCGTACAGCTCCAGGCGCAGTTCCTCGACCTGATCGAGCTTTTCGCCGCGCGCGGCCTTGGCCTGCAGCTCGTACATGTTCAGGTCGTCCATCAGGCTTTCCTTGGCCAGCAGCACGGCTTTTTCCGCCGTGCCGCCGATGCCGATGCCCAGCATGCCGGGCGGGCACCAGCCGGCGCCCATCGTGGGCACGGTCTTGAGCACCCAGTCCACCAGGTTGTCGCTGGGGTTCATCATGACCATCTTGGACTTGTTCTCGCTGCCGCCGCCCTTGGCCGCAACGGTGATGTCCACGGTGTCGCCCGGCACAATCTGCGTGAAGATCACCGCGGGCGTGTTGTCCTTGGTGTTCTTGCGGGCGAACTGCGGGTCGGCCACGACGCTGGCGCGCAGCGTGTTGTCGGGGTGGTTGTAGCCGCGGCGCACGCCTTCGTTGATGGCGTCTTCCAGGCCGCCGGGAAAGCCTTCCCAGCGCACGTCCATGCCGATCTTCAGGAACACGTTGACGATGCCGGTGTCCTGGCAGATGGGGCGCTGGCCGGTCGCGCTCATCTTGCTGTTGGTGAGGATCTGCGCCATCGCGTCCTTGGCCGCCGGGCTTTGCTCGCGCTCGTAGGCGCGCGCCAGGTGGGCGATGAAGTCGGCGGGGTGGTAGTAGCTGATGTACTGCAGGGACGCAGCAACGGACTCCACGAGGTCGTGGTACCGGATGGTCGTGGTCATGGTGGGGTGTGTTTTTGGGGAAAGAACGAACCGCGCAATTATCGCCGCCCGCTCCGGACGGCGCTGGCGGCGGTCAGCCGCGGGGGGCGGCGTCGAACGGCAGGCTTTCGAGCGCCTCGAGCCCGCCGATCACGGAGGGCGCGAAATCCGCCGAGCCTTCCGGCTTGTCGCCCTGGGCCCAGGCCAGCAGCACGTCCGCCGGCATGGGGCGGGCGTAGAAAAAGCCCTGCAGCTCGTCGCAGCGCATGGCCAGCAGGATGTCGCGCTGGCCGCTGGTTTCCACGCCCTCGGCCACCACGCGCAGGCCCAGGGCGTGGGCCAGCCGCACCACGGCATCGACCACGGCACGGGCGTCTTCTTCGTGTTCGAGGTCGTTCACGAAGCTGCGGTCGATCTTGAGCTGCTGGGCCGGCAGCTGGCGCAGGTAGTTCAGGCTCGAATAGCCGGTGCCGAAGTCGTCGATGGACAGGAACACGCCGATGCGCGCCAGGCCTTCGAAGGTGCGCTGCGTGGCCTTGGTGTCTTCCATGGCCACCGATTCGGTGATCTCGCACAGCAGTTGCGAGGAATCCAGGCCGTGGAACTGCAGGGCGTGCTCGATGCGCTCGGCCAGGCCGCTTTCGCGCAGCTGGTGCACCGACAGGTTGATCGCCACGCGCATGCGCAGGCCGCTGCGTGCCCAGTCGGCCATCTGCCGACACGCCTCTTCGATGACCCAGGCGCCCAGTTGGCCGATCAGCCCGAAGCGCTCGGCCAGGCCGATGAACACCAGCGGGCTCACCATGCCGCGCTTCGGGTGGTGCCAGCGCAGCAGCGCCTCCACGCCGTTGATGCGGCCGCGCTTGCCGTCGATCTTGGGCTGGTAGTGCAGGGCGAGTTCGCCGCGCGCCAGGGCGTGGCGCAGGTCGTTCTGCAGCTCCAGCTGGTCGGATGCGTCGGAGCCCATGTGGGGCTCGAACATGGCGTAGCCGTTGCCGCCCGCGCGCTTGGCGGCATACATGGCGGCATCGGCATTGGCGACCAGCTTGTCGCGGTCGCCGTGGTCGGGGTGCAGCACCACGCCGATGGAGCAGCCGATCTGCACCTGCCGGCCCGCCACCTGGAAGGGCAGGGCGAGCGCTGCCAGGATGCGGTTGGCCACCACGATGCAGTCGGCCGTGTTGCCCACGTCTTCCAGCAGCAGCAGGAATTCGTCGCCGCCCACGCGGGCCACCGTGTCGCTTTCGCGCGCCTCGGCGCGCAGGCGCTGGGCGGCTTCCGACAGGATGGCGTCGCCCGCGGCATGGCCGAAGGAGTCGTTGATGGGCTTGAAGCCGTCCAGGTCCACGAACAGCACGGCCAGGCGGTCCAGCACGCGGTGGTGGTTGGTGCGCTCCAGGCGCAGCAGCGCGTGGGCGAGGCGGTCTTCGAACAGCAGGCGGTTGGGCAGGCCGGTGAGCGCATCGGCGAACGCGCGCTTTTGCAGCTCGGCATTGGCCTGCTGCAGCTTGGCGTTGCTGTCCTGCAGCGAGCGGGTGAGCCGGCGCGCGACGTTCTGCAGCCGCGCATCGAGGATGGAGATGAACAGCGTGCTGAGCATCAGCAGCAGCGTGAAGATCGCCACCATGGCGGCCAGCCCCGAGCCGCCCAGCGAATTGGCGCTCAGGCACACGGTGCCCTGCGGGAACTGGGCGGCGGCCATGCCGAGGTAGTGCATGCCGCAGATGGCCAGCGCCATCACCAGCGAAGCCGCGGCCTGGAACACCCTGCGCCGGTTGCCGTGCATGCCCCGCAGTGCCTGGAACAGGTAAAGCGCCGTGGCCGAGGCCAGCACCGCGACGGCCACCGACAGGGCGACGTAGAAGCCGTTCCACACGATGCCGATGGACAGGTGCATGGCGCGCATGCCGATGTAGTGCATCGCGCTGATGCCCGCGCCCATGGCAAGCGCCCCGACGGCCAGGTGCCGGCGCCGAACGCGCTCCATGCTGGCCAGGCCCAGCGCGACGGCCGATGCCGCCACGGCGGCCAGCCAGGACAGGGCGGTGATCGCGGGGGTGAAGCCCAGGGCGATGGGCAACTCGAACGCCAGCATGCCCAGGAAATGCATGGACCAGATGCCCGTGCCCATCACCAGCGAACCCGCGGCCCACCAGGCCAGTCCGATGCGGCTTTGGGAGGTGCGCACGCGGCGGGCCAGGCTCAGCGTGACGTACGAGGCCAGCAACGCCACGGCGAACGACGCCGCCACCACCAGCGGATCGTGGTGCGACGGCAGGAAGCCGGTCAACGGTGGGGCGAGCGGGGAGGGCATGGAAGGTGCGGCGGCAGCGGGGCGCCAAAGGTGTCCAAGTGTATCCACCGCGGGCTCTCCCGGGGGGCGGGAGGGTCTCTGCGCCACGCGGTCCCCACCGATGAGAATGGTTTTGTTTCGCGTTATGCTTTTGGACGATGCGCACCCTTGTGCGCCCTTCGTTTCTTCACCACCGGACCCGCCAGACATGACCTCCCGCATCGAACGCGACACCTTCGGCCCCATCGAGGTGCCGGCCCATCAGCTCTGGGGCGCGCAGACGCAGCGATCGCTGCAGAACTTCGACATCTCCGGCGAGCAGCAGCCGCGCGAGATCATCCGGGCCCTGGCGCAGGTCAAGCGCGCCTCGGCCGTGGTCAACCAGGCGCTGGGCCTGCAGGACGCGAAGAAGACCGACGCCATCGTGGCCGCGGCCGACGAGGTGATCGCCGGCCGGCACTCGGGCGAGTTCCCGCTCGTGGTCTGGCAGACGGGCTCGGGCACGCAGACCAACATGAACGTCAACGAGGTGCTGGCCAACCGCGCCAGCGAGATCCTGGGCGGCGAGCGCGGCGAGGCCCGCCTGGTGCATCCCAACGACGATGTGAACCGCAGCCAGTCGAGCAACGACGTGTTCCCCACCGCCATGCACGTGGCGGCGGTGGAAGCGCTCACGCACCGGCTGCTGCCCGCCCTGGCCAAGCTGCGCGCCACGCTGGCGCAAAAGGCCGAGGACTTCGACGGCATCGTGAAGATCGGCCGCACCCACCTGCAGGACGCCACCCCGCTCACGCTGGGCCAGGAGTTCTCGGGCTACGTGGCGCAGCTCGATCACGGCGAGCGCCACGTGCGCGCTGCGCTGCCGCACCTGTGCGAGCTGGCCCTGGGCGGCACCGCCGTGGGCACCGGCCTGAACGCCCCCAAGGGCTACGCCGAGCAGGCCGCGGCCGATCTGGCGCGCCTGACCGGGCTGCCGTTCGTCACGGCGCCCAACAAGTTCGAGGCCCTGGCCTCGGTCGATGCCCTGGTGCATGCGCACGGCGCGCTCAAGACCCTGGCCGCCAGCCTGATGAAGATCGCCAACGACGTGCGCTGGCTGGCCAGCGGCCCGCGCAGCGGCATCGGCGAGCTGAGCATTCCCGAGAACGAGCCCGGCTCGTCCATCATGCCGGGCAAGGTCAACCCCACGCAGAGCGAGGCGGTGACCATGCTGGCCGCCCAGGTGTTCGGCAACGACGTGGCCATCAACTTTGGCGGTGCCTCGGGCAATTTCGAGCTGAACGTGTTCCGCCCCATGGTGGCCCACAACTTCCTGCAGAGCGTGCGCCTGCTGGCCGACGGCATGGTGAGCTTCAACGACCACTGCGCCGTGGGCATCGAGCCCAACCGCGACCGCATCACCGAGCTGGTGGACCGCTCGCTGATGCTGGTGACCGCGCTCAACACGCACATCGGCTACGACAAGGCTGCCTTCATCGCCAAGAAGGCGCACAAGGAAGGCACCAGCCTGCGCGAGGCGGCCGTGGCGTCGGGCCATGTCACCGGCGAGCAGTTCGACCAATGGGTCGTTCCGGGGAACATGGTCGGCCGCTGAAGGCCGGCCGCTGAGCGGGCACTGAAAGGCGCCAGCGCCCCGTCGCCCGCCGGCTCAGTGCGTGGTCTTGCGCGCGCGCGGCGCGCGCACCGGGCGGTCCTGGTGCCGCAGGAACGCCAGCAGCCGCCGCTCGGCGGCCTGCAGCGCGCGCGGCGTGTTCGTGCCGCCGATGCGCTCCCACAGCACCTGCATGTCCGGACCTGCGTCGGACGTGAGCCGCGACCCCAGCGCCAGCACCGAGGGGTGCACGTACGACTTCTTGCACACGGCCGGCGTGTTGCCCAGCTGCCGCGCCACCTCGATCAGGATGTGCTTGGCCGTCACCGCAGGCGCGCCGGGCTGGGGCGAGCAGGCCAGCCGCGTCAGCTCCAGCGCCTGCACGGTGCCGTGCCAGGTGCGGAAGTCCTTGGCAGTGAAATGCTCGCCCTCCTGCGTGCCGGTGATTTCGCGCAGGTAGTCGTTCACGTCGCCGGAATCGACGGCATGCAGCGCGCCGTCTTCTCCCTCGTACTGGAACAGTTCCTGGCCCGGCAGCTGCTGGCAGCGGCGCACCACGCGGGCCACGCGCGGGTCGTCGAGCGTGGCCTCCTGCTGCACGCCGCTCTTGCCGCGAAACCGCAGCTGCAGTTGGCTGCCGCGCAGCGCCGCATGGCGGGTGCGCAAGGTGGTCAGGCCGTAGGAGCGGTTGGTGCTGGCGTATTCCTCGTTGCCCACGCGCAGGTAGGTGGTGTCCAGCAGGCGCACCAGCGTGGCGAGCACCCGCTCGCGGGACAGCGCCGGGCCCGACTTGGCCCGCAGGTCGCGCGCCACCCGGGCACGGATGCGGGGCAGGGCGCGGCCGAAGGCCTGCATGCGTTCGAACTTGGCCTCGTCGCGCTGCAGGCGCCAGTCGGCGTGGTAGCGGTACTGCCGTCGGCCGCGCGCGTCCAGCCCCGTGGCCTGCAGGTGGCCGTTGGGCAGCGGGCAGATCCACACCTCGGTGTAGGCGGGCGGGATGGCCAGACGATGGATGCGGGTGATCTCGTCCGGGTCGGTCAGCCACCGGCCGTCGGGCTGGCGGTAGCGAAAGCCCTCGCCCTTGCGCTCGCGGCTCAGGCCCGGCATCTCGGGGTTGACGTAGCGCAGTCCGCGGGCCAGGCGGGTGGCGGGCGGGCGGGCCGGCGAAGCGGCGGCAGGGGCGGTTGCGGTGCGTGGCATATGGGAAGGCAGGCGGTGCGGCAAAAAGGGGGCGCGAAGCGCGCCCCCCGATCTCAGCCCAGCCGGCGCGGGCCGGCTGTAGGAGGCAGCCCGCTGCGCCGGTGGGAGTGCATCCGCGCCGCGTCGGTCCGGTGGGCGCTCGCACCGCAGTCCATGGGTAAAAATGGCCTGCAGTGCAAGACCCACTAGGGCATTACGCTATGAAAAATATAGCATTCGAGATGGAGGCGGCGGCGGGCGCCGCGGTGGATGCCGCGCCGCCGCATGCATCGCCCGGGCCTCAGAACCGCGCCGTGGCCCCCACGAAGTAGGTGCGCCCGCCGTTGTCGTAGTTGCTGCCCAGCTCCCGCGTCTGCTTGTCCGCCACGTTGAGGATGCCGGCCCGCAGGGTGAAGGTTTCGTTCAACCGGTAGCTGGTGGTCAGGTCCACGGTGGTGTAGGCCTTGGCGAAGGTGGTGGCCGCGCCGGTGACGACGAGTTCCTTGCCCACGTAGCGGGCGCTGGCGTCGGCGGTCCAGGCCGGGGCGATGCGCCACTGCAGCGACGAATACACGGTCAGGCGCGGCACGGACAGCAGCGAGGCACCGGTGGTGAGGTTTTTGGACTCGAACATCTTCGTGGCATTGGTGCGCCAGTCGAGCGACGGCGCCAGCGGCACCGTGGCGTTGGCCTCCAGCCCGCGCGTGCGGGCGCGCTGGGCGTTGGCCATGCGCGTCCACCAGAAGCCGTTGTACATGCCCAGGGGCTGGTAGTCGATCTTGTTCTTGAAGTCGGTGTGGAAGTAGGTGGCGCCGAAGGCCCAGCCGCCCTGCTCATAGCCCGTGCCCAGCTCGAAGTTGGTGCTGGTCTCGGGCTGCAGGTCGGGGTTGCCGGCCATGTAGCAGCCGCGCGTGCCGTCGGCATTCACGCGGGTGCTGGTCCAGCCCAGGCCCGCCAGGCTGCGGCAGCCGTTGCCGCCGGACTGCGTGGCGGCATTGGGCGAGTTCTCTTTCAGGCCCGGCGCGCGGAAGCCGCGCGACACGCCGGTGCGCACCGTCCACGCCGAGGCCGGGTGGTAGACGAAGTAGGCGCGCGGGCTCCAGTTGTTGCCGTACTTTTCGTGGTGGTCCATGCGCAGGCCGAGCGTGAGCGCCAGGTTCTCGCGCAGGAAGATCTGGTCCTCGCCGAACAGCGCCCAGGTGGTGGCCGACAGGGACGATCCCGACACCGGCCGCCCGCTGTAGTCGATGGGGGCGAGGCCGATGGTGTCGCGGTTGTCCAGTTCTTCCTGCTTCCATTGCAGCCCGGTGGTCAGCATCTGGTCGAAGCCCAGGAGCTTCAGCGGCATGTCCACGCGGCCGTCCAGCGTGGTTTCGCGCGAGTGGTTGCCGATGGTGTCGCCCAGGTCCTCGTACTCGTGGCGCGACAGGTTGATCTTGGAGCGCACGTCGCCCCAGCGGCCGTCGTGCCCCAGGCCGAACGAGGTGTGCCGCAGCCGGCTCAGGCCCCAGGGGCTGACGACCTGCCCGCCGCTGACGGTGCGCGCATCCGAGCCGGTGGCGCGCTGCGTGGCCTGGGCCGCCTCGAGCGACACCGACTGGTCGGGCGTGAGCTGCCAGTTCAGCAGCGCGTTCAGGCCCTGGTTGCGCGCGCCGGCCGTGGACAGGTAGGTACCCGCATGCCCGCCCGTGCCTTCGTCGGCATCGCGCTCGGTGTAGTTGCCCGACACGCGCAGGCCGATGCGGTCGGTCACCGGGCCGCTGACGGTGAAGCCCGTCTGCCGCGTGTCGCCGCGCTCCGAATCGGAGGGCCTGGAGTAGTTGACCGTGGCGGAGCCGCCCCAGCGCAGGCCGATCTTGCGGGTGATGATGTTGATCACCCCGCCCATGGCGTCCGAGCCGTACAGCGACGACATCGGGCCGCGCACCACCTCGATGCGCTCGATCATCTCGGGCGAGATCCAGTCCAGGTCCTGCTGGCCCAGGTCGTCGCGGTAGTTCACGCCGGCCGAATTGCCCTGGCGCTTGCCGTCCACGAGGATGAGCGTGTATTTCTCGGGCAGGCCGCGCAGGCGGATCTTGGACTGCGCGCCCGTGCCCGACAGCCCGCCGGTCACGCCGGGAATGGTGGACAGCAGCTCGCCGAGGCTGGTGACGGGCTTGCGCTCGATGTCTTCGCGGGTGATCACGCTGATGCTGGCCGGCGCCTCTTTGATGTCCACGGCCGTGCCCGAGGCCGTGACCACCACGGTGGACAGGGCGGCCTGCGCGGGTTGCGCAGGTTGCGATCCGGACGGCTGGGCGGTCTGGGCGTGGGCACCGGCGCTCAGGGCCAGGGCGATCGCGAGCGACAGGGGCTGGGGGCGGAGCGAAGACGGCAAGATCATGAAAGCAGTTTCCTGTAAAAACTGCAAATGATAGTGATTCGCTTTTACTATTTGACCAATTGGTGGGTTTTAGAAGAAATTGCTGGCTTCGCCGAACGGTGGAAGGAGGGATTGGAAAAGCGGCAAGCCGAATTGGTAGAAAGGGTTTTCAGCTATTGAAAAAATAGCAGAATCCTGTGCCATCGGCCATCGGCCATCGCTCACTGACTGGCTACTCGGTCTCCGCCTGGCGCTCCTGGCCCGACGCCAGTGCCTCGCCCGCGTCCTCATCGAACGCGAAGCCCACCCCGTACACCGACCGGATCCACTCCACGCCGTCGCCGCTGGCGGCCTTGAGCTTCTTGCGCAGGTTCTTGATGTGGCTGTCGATGGCCCGTTCGTTCACGTCCAGCGTGTCGCCGTAGGCCAGGTCGAGCAATTGCGCGCGCGAGAAGATGCGCCCGCTTTGCCGCGCCAGCGCCTGCAGCAGGCGGAATTCGCGTGGCGTGAGCGCCACGTGGGCGCCGCGCAGCGTGACCTGCCAGTGCGCCTCGTCCAGCGCCAGCACCGGCGGGCCGGCCTTGGCCGGCGCCTGGGCCATGCCACGCCGCAGCACGGTCTTGACCCGCGCCACCACCTCGCGCGGGGAGAACGGCTTGCAGATGTAGTCGTCCGCGCCCAGCTCCAGGCCGATCAGGCGGTCCACCTCCTCGACGCGGGCGGTGAGCATGATGATGGGCTTGTCCGTGTGGCGGCGCGCCTGGCGCAGCACCGACAGGCCGTCGAGCCCCGGCAGCATCACGTCCAGCAGGGTGAGGTCGGGCGGCGTGGGGCCGGTGAGCCGGGCCAGGGCGCCGGGGCCGTCGGCCACGTGCTCGGCCTCGTAGCCGGCGTGGCGCAGGTAGTCGAGCACGATGTGGGCGATGTCGGTCTCGTCCTCGACCACGAGGATGCGCGCTGTCATGAAGGGTTCTCCAGCAAGGGCAGGGTGAGGGTGGTGCGCAGCCCGCCAAGCGGCGAGGGCTGCGCGGTGATGCGGCCGCCGTGCGACTGCACGATGGCGCGGCAGATCGCCAGGCCCAGGCCCGATCCGCCCAAATCGCCCGTGGCGCGGGCGCGCGACGCTTCGGCGCGGTACAGGCGGTCGAACAGGCGCGGCAGGTCGTGCTCGGCCACGCCGGGCGCGGTGTCGTCGAACTGCAGCACGAGCGAGGGCGCGGGCCCGCTGCGCTCGGTCTGCGCCTGGATTTCCAGCCGGCCGCCGGGATCGGTGTAGCGCACGGTGTTTTCCAGCAGGTTCAGGAACACGCGGTGAAGCTGCTGCGCGTCGCCGCGCACCAGCGGCGGGGGCGACAGGCGGGCGAGCACGGCCAGCCCGTGCGTGTCCACCGCGAGCTCGGCCTGGTCGAATCGCGGCTGCATGGAGGCCACGGCCTCGGCCAGCAGCGACAGCGGGTGCACGGGTACGAGCGCGGAGGGCGCGCTGCCCGCGGCGGCATCCAGGCTGGCGCGCAGGTCGCCCACCAGCTGGATGAGCCGCATCACCTGCCGGTGCAGGCGCAGCGCGGTCTTGTCGTCGAACGGGCGCACGCCGTCCTGCACGGCCTCGATCTCGGCGCGCATCGCCGCCAGCGGGGTGCGCAGCTCGTGCGCCACATCGCCTATCCACTGCCGGCGCGACGCTTCCATGCCGCCCAGCTGCTCGGCCATGTCGTTGAAGGTGAGTGCCAGCCGCGCCAGTTCGTCGTCGCCGTGCACGGCCACGCGCGTGTCCAGCCGGCCCGCCGCCACGCCGCGCGCGCCGTCCACCAGCGCGCCGATGGGGGCGAGCCAGCGGCGGGCCAGCGCCCAGGACAGCAGCAGCGCGAGCGCCAGGCCGGCAATGCCGGTCCACACCACGAAGCCCAACTGCCGGGCGATGAAGGCACGGTCGGCCTCGGTCTCCATGTGCGAGGGCGGGCTCAGCACCAGCTCGCCGATGGGGGTGCCGTCGCTGCCGCGCAGCGGCAAGCGGGCGGCATCGGGCGTGGGGCGCACGCCGGCCACCAGGCGGCCCTGGGCATCGAGCACGCCGAGCCGCTGCGACAGCATGGAGCCGGGCGGCGGTGGCGGACGGTCGCGGCCATCGGAGGCGGTGCGATCGGGCGAATAGCCGTCGGGCGGCGGGCCTTCGCCGGGGTCGCCGAAGTCGGGCGGCGGCGGTGGGCGCTCGCGAAAGCCGCCGCCGCGGCCCTCGTTGCCGGCGGTGGTGTTGTCGCCGCTGCGGCCGTTCGGGCTGGCTGCGTCCTGGGCGCTGCTGCGCAGCGCGGGACTGTCGCCGGGGCGGCGCATCTCGCGCCACAGCTCGGGCTGGGTGCGCAGCGTCTGCCAGCCGCCATGCAGCAGGTGCATGCGCTGCAGCCGTGCGGCCAGCCAGTCCATGCGGGCCAGCTCGATCTCGGCCACGTACGGGCCCAGCCCGCGCTGCAGCCCCAGGCGCGAGAACCCCACGAAAAGCAGCAGCAGCACGGCCAGCAACAGGGTGAGCGCGAGGAAGGCTTTGCTTTGCAGCGTGAGGCGGGGCATGGGCGGCTGGTCGGGGGTCAGCGGGAGGGGGGCGGGCCGCCAGCGCCTGGAGGGGGGCCGCCGGCGGGCATGGCCACGAGGGTGCCGTTCATTGTGCGGCATGTGCCGGGCAGGGTCTTGCCGTCCGGCATGGTCAGCGTGACCGAGGCGCCTTCGGTCTGGCCTTTGCAGGCGGTGTAGGCCTCGGGCGGCGGGCCGGGGGGCTGCCCGCCCGGCGCGCCCTGGGCCAGGGCGCCGCAGGTGAAGGCGGCGAGGGACAGGCCCAGGCAGAGGCCGGCGAGGGTGATGGTCGTGTGGCGGGGAGGGTGCATGGTGTCACGTGCCTTTCTGGCGGGGAGAAGAAGGCCCGGGGCCGGGCCCAGGGGCAGGGAACACACCGGGGCAACGGCCCCGGTGGCGCTCAGGCGGCGATCGAGATCGTGATGGCGGCGGTGTAGCCGCCGCTGCCGTTGCTTTGCATGGTCACCATCTCGAGGTCGGTGCCGTCGCTGAACACGTTGTCGGTGGCGAAGGTGATCGCCGCCAGGTTGGACACGCTGGCGCTGTAGCCCGAATTGGCCGTGTAGATGGAGCGCAGGGTGTCCGTGGGGAACGCGAGCTGGGTGGTCTTGACCTTGTTGCTGGCCGTGGTGGCCACCGACAGGCTGGGATACACCTCCAGGTGCATGTGGGGCATGCGCCCGGCGTAGCAGCCCGGCACGATGGTGGTGAAGGTGACGGTGCCGCTCGCATCGGTGGCCTGCACGCCGCGCAGGTAGTTGGCGGCGATGCTGCGCTCGGTGTAGACCGAGTAGTCGCCGCCCTGCGAGCAATGCCACAGGTAGATGGCATAGCCCTGCAGCGCCGCGCAGCTGGCACGCGTGTTGGTGAGCGTGATGGCGATGGTGAGCGGCACGCCGCCCACGGTGGTGGACGCGCCGATGTTGCTGCGGATGTCCTGGCGCACGATGCCGCTGAGCGCGAGCACGTTGTAGTTGGAGTTGCTGGCGTTGGAGCCGTCGGCGGGGTAGGGGCCGGCGGTTTCCTCGGGGACGACGGAGCAGGTGGTGTCCGTGCCGGTTCCCGTTCCGGTGCCAGTACCCGTACCCGTGCCGGTGCCCGTGCCCGTTCCTGTCCCGGTTCCAGTGCCCGTCCCGGTGCCTGTCCCCGTGCCCGTCCCGGTGCCCGAATTGTCGGCCACGGCGTCGGAGCCGCCTCCGCCGCAGCCCAGCAGGGTGGCGATGCCCAGGGAGCCGATGGTGCCGAGTGCCAGGCGCCGCCGCTGGTCCGCGGTGGATGCTGCGATGTCAGCGGCTGCGGTGGCCAATGGGGTGGATGTGTTCATGGTTCCTCTCCTTTTCCTTCGTTGGGGATGGAGGAACTTTGCAATCCAATTGAGGAGAAATTGAGGCGGTGCGCGCCTTTCTCCCCGTCAGGCGGGCGGTGCATGTTGCTATTGTTTTGATAGCGAAATGCCCTAGTGGTCCATGCGCTGGAGGCCTTTTTCGCCTCCAGTGTGGCCGGCCCGCCCCGGCCGGCGCGCCGTTCACGCCGCGGCGAACGCCTGGGCGATGTCCTGCGTCACCGCGAGGAACCGGTCCACGTCGGCCGTCGAATGGCAGTGCAGCGGCGAGACGCGCACCGCGCCCACGAGGCCGAACGACTCCAGCATGCGGCGCGAATACAGGCTGGAGGCCGAACGCTCGTACACCGTCACGCCGCGTGCGCCGTACTCGCGCACGGCGCTGGTGCAGTCCAGGTGCGGAAAGCCGATGCCGACGATCAGGTCGCGCCGGGTGAGGTCGGGGTGGTCCAGGAACACCTCCACGCCCGGCATGGCGCGCAGCCCGGGCACCGCACCCGCGCCGTCGCCGCCGTTCAGCAGGCGCGACAGCAGCGCGCGTTCGTGCAGTTCGATGGCCTCGATGCCGGCTTCGAAGCGCGCCCGCCGGTCGCCAGGGGCCGCATCGCCGGCGGGCCCGCCCTCGGGCGCCTGCGCGCCGAGCCAGCACACGTAGTCCACGATCTCCGTCACCACGGCGAACTGCCACGGCGCAGTGCTGCCCAGGTCCCAGAAATCGGCGGGCTTGGCCGACAGCTTGTGGTGCGGCAGGGCGGCCGCGCGGTCGGACAGCCAGGCGAAGCCCGAGCCCCGGCAGCCGAAGAACTTGTAGGGTGCGATGTTGATGCCGTCCACCGGCGTCTTCTGCAGGTCGATGAGGCCGTGCGGCGCGTGCTGCACCGCGTCCACCAGGATGTACAGGTCGGGCTGGATGGCGCGGGCCCGGCGCACGATGGCCTCCAGGTCCAGCTTGGCGCCGGAGATGTTGGAGGCGTGGATCACGTTGAGCACGCTGGTGCCCTCGTCCACCAGGGCCACGATGGCGTCCACGTCCACGCCGCCAGTGGCGCGGTTGCTGGGCGCCACGCGCAGCTCGCGGCCCATTTCGCGGGCGTAGCGCTCCATGGCGTCGTACGACGAGGGGTGCTCCAGCACGGTGGTGACCATGTTGGTGCCCGGCACGTTCTGCGCCACGGCCCGCACCATCTCGAACATGGCGCCCGAGGCGGTGAGCGCGGCGTACACGCTGCCGCCCGTGGCGTTGAGCAGCAGCCGCACGTCGGCCACGCCGGCGGCCTGGATATCCTGCAGCTCGCGCGCCGTGGCGTGGATGCGCTCGGTGTTGTCCGGCACGGCATCGATCTGCGCGAAGCGCTCCACCGCCGCCTTCAGCCGGAACGAGCCGCCCGCGTTGTCGAAATACAGCCGCTCGTGGCCGTGGTGGTCGCGCTCCACCTGCAGGAAACGCTTTCGCACCTCGCGCATCAGGGCGTCGGGGAAGAGGCGGCCCTGCGGGTAGGGTGTGGTGTTGCGGTGGCCTGCCATCACACGCCCTTGTTGCTGGGGTTGCGGAAGGCTTCGCGCACGGCGTCGGACATGGGGAAGTTCAGGTTCACGTTGCTCGGCGGGATGGGCTGGGTGAACCAGCGCGCGTACAGCCGCTCCATTTCGCCGGAGCGCATCAGGCCGGTCACCGTCTGGTCCACCAGGGCCTGGAACTGCGGATCGTTCTTGCGCAGCATGATCCCGTAGGGCTCCTGGCGCAGCACCACATCCTTGAGGATGCGGAAGTCGCCCGGGTTGGGCGCGGTGGCGATCAGGCCGGCCAGCTGCACGTCGTCCAGCACGTAGGCGGCGGCGCGGTCGCTGGCCAGCAACAGGAAGGCGTCGGCCGTGTCCTTGCCCGAGATTTCCTGCACCTCCAGGTTCTCGGCGCGCTTGTAGGTGCGCAGCAGCTGGATCGACGTGCTGCCCGCCACGGTGGCCACCGTCTTGCCGGCCAGGTCGGCCAGCGACTGGATGCCGGAGTTCTTCTTCACCGCCACGGTGATGTTGGTCACGAAATGGCTGGGCGCGAAGTTGACGTGCTGCTGGCGCACGACCGAATTGGTGGTGGTGGCGCAGTCCAGGTCCACGGTGCCGTTTTGCAGCAGCGGAATGCGGTTGAGCGAGTTGAGCAGGGTGTATTGCACGCGCAGCGTGGGCAGGCCGAGCTTGGCCTTCACCGCCTCGGCGATCTTCAGGCAGATGTCGTTGGAAAAGCCGATGGGGTCGCCGCTGCCGGTGGGCTTGTACGAAAACGGAATGGAGCTGTCGCGGCTGCCGATGATGAGGGTGCCGCTCTCCTTGATCTTGCGCAGGGTGTCGATTTCCTGGGCGCTGGCGGCGGTGGACAGCAGGGCGGCGCAGACCGCCAGGGACAGGGTGCGGCGCAGGGCGAAGGCAAGGGGGCGGGGCAGGCGGTGCATGGCGGGCTTTCGGAAGAGGGCGCTGGGGACCTCGCGTTGGCGAGGGGCTGAAAGGCATTCTCAAAGCGCCGACGCTTTTGAAAAAGCGATTTTTTGTGCTCGAATCGGATGAATGAAAGTGTTCTGAACTCCCCGCCATGATGACCTTCAAGCAACTCGAAGCGCTGTACTGGATCGGCCAGCTCGGCGGCTTCGCGCAGGCGGCCCAGAAGCTGCACACCTCGCAGTCGGCCGTGTCCAAACGGGTGCACGAGCTGGAGCTGCTCTTCGACACGCCGCTGTTCGACCGCAGCCAGCGCACGGCGCGTCTGACCGAAAAGGGCGAGGAGATGTTCGTGCTCGCCCGCAAGCTGCTGCGCCAGCGCGATGCGGCGGTGGAGCAGTTCGGCAAGCCCGGCGTGATCGAGCGGCGCCTGCGCATCGGCGTGACCGAACTCACCGCGATGACCTGGCTGCCCCGGCTGGTCGCCCTGGTGCAGCAGCACTACCCCAAGGTGACCCTGGAGCCCGATGTGGACGGCAGCCTGCCCCTGCGCGACAAGCTGCTGGCCGACGAGCTGGACCTCATCATCGTGCCCGATGCCTTCGCCGATGCGCGCCTGCCGGCCAAGGCGATCGGCCAGGTGGAAAGCGCGTGGATGTGCAAGCCCGGGCTGGTGCCGGCCGGCCCGGTGCGGCTGCACGAACTGGCGCGCCACCGCCTGCTGGTACAGGGCAACGCCTCGGGCACCGGGCGGCTCTACGACGCGTGGATGAAGGAGCGCGGGGTGGAACTGGCCGACGCCATCGTGGTGAGCAACCTCGTCGCGCTCACGGGCCTCACCGTATCGGGCCTGGGCGTGGCCTACCTGCCCCGGCACTGCCTGGCGCCGCTCATCGCGGCGGGCATGCTGGCCGTGATCGACGTGGTGCCCGCGCTGCCCAGCGTGCCCTACGTGGCCATGCACAAGGGCGAGCACCGCAGCGCGCTGGCCGCCTCGATCATCATGCTGGCGCAGTCGTGCTGCGACTTCACGCGGGCCTTCCAGGCGCAGGCCGATGGCGCGGCGTGATGCCCTCGGGCAGCGCGTGCCCGGGGCCTGCTTGCCGCCTCAGGGCCTGGCCGCGGCGAGCGCCTGCTGGATCCAGCCGTCGAAGGTCTTCTGGTGGGCCTTGATCCAGCCGTCGGTGTGGCGCGCCACGTCGGCCGGCTGGTTCTGGCCGTTCTTCATCGCCAGGTTCTGGGCGTTGATGTCGCCCACGGGCAACTGCATCACCTCGAACAGCCGCGCGGCGGCGGGGTTCTTCTCGGCGAAGGCCTTGTTGGCCACGATGCGCTGGGTGTTCAGCACGAAGCCGTAGTTCTTGCCGTCGGGCAGGGCGGTGTCCTGCCCGGCCTGCGCGCCCGGCAGCGAGGACCGCGGCACCTGCAGCCACACCACGTCCTGGCCCGGGCGCAGCACGCCGCTCACCCAGTAGGGCGTCCAGGTGTAGTAGAGGATGGGCTGGCCCTGCTTGAAGCGCGCGATGGTGTCGGCGATCAGCGCCGAGTAGCTGCCCTGCACGTGCGTGACCGTGGCGCCCAGGCCGAAGGCCTTCAGCTGGTGCTCGATCACGCCCTCGCAGCCCCAGCCGGGATTGCAGCCCGTGAGGTCGGCCTTGCCGTCGCCGTTGGTGTCGAAGAGCTTGGCGAGCTTCGGGTCCTTGAGCTGGTCGATGTGGGTGATGCGGTATTTCTCGGCCGTCTTGCGGTCGATCAGGTAGCCCTGCGCGGCGTTCTGCGAATAGGTGCCTTGGCGCCACAGCTTGGCATCGCCGCCGGCGTTCTTGTAGAAGTCCGCGTGCAGCGGGTCCCAGTGGTCCGCCATGAAGGTGGCGTCGCCGTTGGCGATCGCCACGTGGGCGGTGGCGTACTCGATCTCCTTGATGGGCTGCACGTCGTAGCCCAGCTTTTGCAGCGCGCGGCCGACCAGCAGGGTCTGGAAGGTTTCTTCCGCGATGGAGCTTTGCAGCGGCTGCACGCGCACGCCCTGGCCCGGCAGGGCCTGCGCGGCGGCGGTGCCGGCCAGGCCGACGGCCAGGGCGCTGGCGGCCAGCCAGGTGCGGGCGAGGGAGCGCGAGGGGCGGAGGGAAGGGGTGATGCAGGTCATGTCGTCGTCCTTGTTTCTGAAAGGGATGGGCGGGGGCTCAGCGGCCGGCGGTGGCCCATTGGGGGGCGGCGCCGGAGCCGCCTTGCGCGGCAGGCTGGGGCGTTGCCGCATCGGCTGCGGGGGCCGCCGGGGCCGCGTGGTCGCGCCGCGCGGCGAGGCGCCACACCAGGCCGGCCGGGCCGGTCTGCCACCAGTGGCGCACGCCGCGGCGCGGCTGGCCCATGGACTGGGTGATGCGGTCCAGCGTGATGGCCAGCAGCACGATGCCCAGGCCACCCACGGTCGCCAGGCCCATGTCCAGCCGGCCGATGCCGCGCAGCACCATCTGGCCCAGGCCGCCCACGGCGATCATCGAGGCGATCACCACCATCGACAGCGACAGCATCAGCGACTGGTTGATGCCCGCCATGATGGACGGCATGGCCAGCGGCAGCTGCACCTTGGCCAGCAACTGCAGCGGCGAGGCCCCGTAGGCCCGGGCGGCCTCGATCAGGTCGGGCCGCACCTGGCGGATGCCCAGATTGGTCAGGCGCACCAGCGGCGGCAGCGCGAACACGATGGTCACCACCACGCCCGGCACGTTGCCGATGCCGAACAGCATCACCACCGGCACCAGGTACACGAAGGCCGGCGTGGTCTGCATGGCGTCGAGCACCGGCCGCATCACGCGCTGGGCCCGGTCGCTGCTGGCCAGCAGGATGCCCAGGGGCAGCCCGATCACCAGGCAGAAGGCCAGCGAGGTCAGCACCAGCGACAGCGTCACCATGGCCTCGGGCCAGATGCCCAGCATGGCCACGAGCAGCAGCGAGACCACCGTGCCCACGGCCAGCGCGCGCCCGGCGAACTGCCAGGCGAGCACGCCGATCAGCGCGATCATGGCCAGCGTGGGCACGCTGGTGAGCAGACCCTCCACCCAGGCCAGCGTCCCGTCGATGGGCGCGCGCACGGTCTGGAAGAACGGCCGGAAATGCGCCACCACCCATGACAGGCCGTGGTTGATCCACGACTCCACCGGCAGGCTGCCGTCCCACAGCTGGTGCAGGTGAAAGCCGCCGGCCGTGGGGTCGAAGCCCGCGGCGGCATCGCCGGGCGTGGCGCTGGCGGGGGCGTTCAGCCAGTCGGTGTTGCCGGCGTCGCTGGGTGCGGTGGAGGCGGCCCAGGGATCGGCCGCCGCCTCGGTGGCGGGGGCCTGCTGCGCTGCGGCGGCTGGGCTGTCCCAGGGCGAGGCCGAAGCCGCAGGGGGTGCTTCCGCGGCCGGCGTCCAGGGGGTGGACTCGCCGGCCGTGGGGTTGGCGGTGGAATCGAGCGCTGGGGCGGTGGACTGGGTCATGCCGGGCTCCTTTCAGATGGTTCATTGGCGGGCGGGTTGGCGATGGCGGGCGCTGGCGGCAACGGGTCCGGCGGCACGGGCGGTGTGTCGCGGTCGAGAAAGCGCAGCAGCGTGGTCTTGCTGATCGCGCCGCGAAAGCGGCCGCCGTCCTCCACCACCGGTAGCGGGCAGGGCGCCTGTGCCACCTGGCCGAACAGGTCCGCCACCGGCGCATCCACGGGAATGGGCACCACGCCGTCCAGATAGGCGTGCTGCAGGCCCAGCGGGCCCACGTGGCCCTGCAACGCGGCGCGCAACGAGTCGGCCGAGACCGTGCCCAGGTACATCCGCGCCGGGCTCACCACGTAGGCGAAGTCGCGGTCCTGCTCCTCCAGCTGCTGCAGCGCGGCGCGCGAGCCCCGGTCGCGCTGCTCCGACACCACGGTGAGCGGGCGCCGGGCGATGTCGCCGGCCTTGAAGACGGCCGCCGCGTCCACGCCGCGCACGAAGCTGCGAACGTAGTCGTTGGCGGGGTTGCGCAGGATCTCGTCGGGCGTGCCCACCTGCACCACGTAGCCGTCCTTCATGATGGCGATGCGGTCGCCGATGCGCATGGCCTCGTCCAGGTCGTGCGAGATGAAGACGATGGTGCGGCGCTGGATCTGCTGCAGGCGCAGCAGTTCGCTCTGCATCTCGGTGCGGATGATCGGGTCCAGCGCGGAGAACGCCTCGTCCATCAGCAGGATGGACGGGTCCGACGCCAGCGCCCGGGCCAGGCCCACGCGCTGCTGCATGCCGCCCGACAGCTCGTCGGGATAGCTGTCGGCCCAGCATCCCAGGCCCACCTGCTCCAGCGCCAGTGCGGCCTGGCGCTGGCGCTCGGGCCGGGCCACGCCCGCCAGTTCGAGGCCGAACGCCGTGTTGTCCAGCACCGTGAGGTGGGGCATCAGCGCGAACGACTGGAACACCATGCTGATGTCCTTGCGGCGCAGCGCGCGCAGTTGCCGGTCGGACAGCGCGTTGATGTCCTGGCCGTCCACCAGGATGCGGCCCGCCGTGGGCTCGATCAGCCGGTTGAGCATGCGCACCAGGGTCGACTTGCCCGAGCCCGACAGCCCCATCACGACGAAGATCTCGCCCGCCTCGATGGTGAAGCTGGCGTCGAACACGCCGATGGAATGGCCGGTGCGCGCCAGGATGTCCTGCTTGCTCAGGCCCTGGCTGGCGAGTTCGAGCGCGGCTTGCGGCGCATCGCCGAAAACCTTGAACACATGTTCGATGGTGATTTGTTTGGCCACGGTGTGGGTCCTCCCTCGGTTGGAACGGGTTGAACACGCCCCGGCCGCCCAAAGGCGGGCGGGGCTGCGAAGGCTTGCGCATTCGAGACCCTGATGCGGCAGCCGGACCCGGACGCCCAGGGCGCGCGGGAACAGCAGCGAAAGGGTGGGCACCGAGGTGACCGGGATCGGCCCGAATGGCACGCGAGGCGGTGCGCAAGGGCCTGGGGCGTGCCGGGAGAGGTCGGTCGGAGGACTCCCGGGGATCACGCGGCGCCGAGCCCGACGAACGGGCGGGCGCCTTGGGGCATCAGGGCCGAATGGGTCGGCCATGGGCCAGGGGGGAAGCGACCGGGCCTGGGGCCGGGCCGCCGTCTTCCTGGCGGGATCCGCTCCGGTGAAAGCGCCGCGTTGAGGGCCGGAAAGAGCGGATTACCTGCATTGCAGGTTGTAAAACACTCCAAAAGTATAGTTATTGGGTGTTTTTGTGTCAAAAGACCCGGGTTTGCCCGATGTGTTAATCGCGTGCGCAGCAGCGGAGCCGGGTGGATACTGGTTTGCTATGTTTTTGGTAGCAATCAGACCAATGAGTACTAAGGCAAGAGCCCCGAAAGGCCCCTGTTTCAGGGCCTTGCCGGGGCTCGGTGGAAGAGGGCGTGGGCGCTCAGTGCTTTTCGTGCGAAACGTTCAGCAATTTGTCAGTGTAGGCAATGGCGATGGCGCTCAGCAGGAACACCACGTGGATGATCGTCTGCCACATCAGCACCTTCTCGTCGTAGTTGGCGGCGTTGATGAAGGTCTTGAGCAGGTGGATGGAACTGATCCCGATGATCGACAGGCCCAGCTTCACCTTGAGCACCGAGGCGTTCACGTGGCCCAGCCATTCCGGCTGGTCGGGGTGGCTCTGCAGGTTGAGCCGGCTCACGAAGGTCTCGTAGCCGCCCACGATCACCATGATGAGCAGGTTGGAGATCATCACCACGTCGATGAGCGCCAGCACGACCAGCATGATCACCGTCTCGTTGAGCGCCGTGACCTCCACGCCCGGCTTGTAGCCGATGCTGGTGACCAGCGACTGCAGTGCGCCCTGGTGGCCGAACGCGGCCTCGATCAGGTGCCACAGCTCCACGAGGAAGTGCCACACGTACACGCCCTGGGCGGCGATCAGTCCCAGGTAGAGCGGCAGTTGCAGCCAGCGGCTGGCGAAGATCAGCGAGGCCAGCGGGGTGAGGGACTTGCTGCCGTTGCGGGAAGCGGGGGGTTGCGGGAAGGCCATGGGAGGGTTTTCTTGAAAATCGCTAGAAATGAAACTCGCGCGATTCTAGAAGCACCGGCCGCTTGCCTTGTGACAGAAACCCGCCGCCTGCACAGGCGTAGCATCGGAGCCTTTGGCGGCCGCCGGCATCCGTCAGTGGCATGTAAGTGCGGCCCCCGAAAGTACCGCCAAATTATGTTGACTCCAGGAGACAAAACCCATGAGTGCGTCCTCGTCCACGATTGAATCCGTGCTGGTGGAAAACCGCGTTTTCCCGCCCTCCGAAGCCCTGCAGAAGGCCGCGCGCATTTCCGGCATGGCCGGCTACGACGCGCTGTGCGCCGAGGCCGAGCAGGATTTCGAAGGCTTCTGGGCCCGCCTGGCGCGCGAGAACCTGCAGTGGGACAAGCCTTTCACGCGCACGCTCGATGCCTCCAAGGCGCCGTTCTACGAATGGTTCGCCGACGGCCAGCTGAACGCCAGCGCCAACTGCCTGGACCGGCACATCGGCACCCCGGTCGAGAACAAGACCGCCATCATTTTCGAGGCCGACGACGGCACCGTCACCCGGGTCACCTACAAGGAATTGCTGGCCCGCGTGGGGCAATTCGCCAACGCGCTCAAGGCCAACGGCGTGCAGCAGGGCGACCGCGTGCTCATCTACATGCCCATGACGGTTGAGGGCGTGATCGCCATGCAGGCGTGCGCGCGCATCGGCGCCACGCACAGCGTGGTGTTCGGGGGCTTTTCGGCCAAGGCGCTGCAGGAGCGGATCATCGATGCGGGCGCGGTGGCCGTCATCACCGCCAACTACCAGATGCGCGGCGGCAAGGAACTGCCGCTCAAGGCCATCGTGGACGAGGCCCTGGCCATGGGCGGCTGCGACACCATCCGCAGCATCCTCGTGTACCAGCGCACGGCCACCGCCTGCGCCATGGTGGCGGGCCGCGAAAAGACCTTCGCCGAGGCGCTGCAGGGCCAGAGCAGCGACTGCCCGCCGGTGCCCGTGGGCGCCGAGCACCCGCTGTTCATCCTGTACACCAGCGGCTCCACCGGCAAGCCCAAGGGCGTGCAGCACGCCACCGGCGGCTACCTGCTGTGGGCCAAGCTCACCATGGACTGGACGTTCGACCTGCGCCCGGACGACGTGTTCTGGTGCACGGCCGACATCGGCTGGATCACCGGCCACACTTACGTGGCCTACGGGCCGCTGGCCGCGGGCGCCACGCAGATCATCTTCGAGGGCATTCCCACCTTCCCGAACGCCGGCCGCTTCTGGCAGATGATCGAGCGCCACCGCTGCACGATCTTCTACACCGCGCCCACGGCGATCCGCTCGCTCATCAAGGCGGCCGAAGGCGATGCCGCCGTGCACCCCGCACGCTCCGACCTGTCGAGCCTGCGCATCCTGGGCAGCGTGGGCGAGCCCATCAACCCCGAGGCCTGGATGTGGTACCACAAGAACGTGGGCGGCGAGCGCTGCCCCATCGTGGACACCTTCTGGCAGACCGAGACCGGCGGCCACGTCATCACCCCGCTGCCGGGCGCGACGCCGCTGGTGCCGGGCAGCTGCACCCTGCCGCTGCCGGGCATCGCGGCCGCCATCGTGGACGAGGTGGGCAACGACATCGCCAACGGCACGGGCGGCATCCTGGTCATCAAGAAGCCCTGGCCCAGCATGATCCGCACCATCTGGAACGACCCCGAGCGCTTCAAGAAAAGCTACTTTCCCGAAGAGCTCAAGGGCTACTACCTGGCGGGCGACGGCGCGGTGCGCAGTGCCGATCGCGGCTACTTCCGCATCACGGGCCGCATCGACGACGTGCTGAACGTCTCGGGCCACCGCATGGGCACGATGGAGATCGAATCGGCCCTGGTGTCCAAGACCGACCTGGTCGCCGAGGCCGCCGTGGTGGGCCGGCCCGACGACGTGACGGGCGAGGCGATCTGCGCCTTCGTCGTGCTCAAGCGCTCACGCCCCACCGGCGACGAGGCCAAGGCCATCGCCAAGGAACTGCGCGACTGGGTCGCCAAGGAGATCGGCCCCATCGCCAAGCCCAAGGACATCCGCTTCGGCGACAACCTGCCCAAGACCCGCAGCGGCAAGATCATGCGCCGCCTGCTGCGCTCCATCGCCAAGGGCGAGCAGATCACGCAGGACACGAGCACCTTGGAGAATCCGGCCATTCTGGATCAGTTGTCGCAGACCAACTGATCAGAAAGCGCCATCGGCGCGCAGCGGAGCTGCTGCCGGATTCGGGGAGCACTCATGCCGCGCCGCGGCGTGATGTGCTCACCAAAACCCTGCGATCCTGGATCAATTGGCTGAAACCAATTGATCCAGGGGGCCGCCGCAAGGTGGCCCGGCGCGAAGCGCTTCGCAGGGTTTGACGGCACTCATATCGCCGCAGGCGATGTGAGTGGCGGCAAAATCCCTCATCTCGGTGACTAGCGCCAATCGACAGGCCTAAAAGCGCCGATGGCACGCAGACATTCTTTCAGACGTGGGTTTCTGTCCCCATCAACACCACCGCACGCCCCCGTCCGTTGGTTTTTTCACGCCCGCCCCGCACTGTAGGACAGTGCCGGTTTCAATTTCCAGCACGCGATAACCGCCCCCGCACAGGTTAAAAACGTCCCCCAACCGCACCTGCCAGGCTGCGGATTTCGACACCTTCCGGGAGATTGACATGAATTTCAGAACCATCGCGCTGCTGCTCATCGTGGCCGCCATGGCCGTGCTGGCCGCGCTCAACTGGACCACGCTGGCCACCCCATCCGTCATCTCGCTGGGGTTGACCTCCTTCGAGGCCCCGCTGGGCCTGCTCATGCTGGGGCTGACCGTGTTGCTGGGCATTTTCTTCATCGCCTACGTGCTGTCGCTGCAAGGCTCGGTGCTGCTGGAGACGCGCCGCCACGCCAAGGAAATGACGGCCCAGCGCGATCTGGCCGACAAGGCCGAAGCCTCCCGCTTCACCGAACTGCGCGCGTTTCTCGAAAACCAGAACCTGCAGTCCCATTCCGCCCTGATCGCGCGCATCGATGCGCTGGAACTGCACCTGGCCCAGCGTGCCCAGGAATCGGACAACACCACGGCGGCCTACGTGGGCCAGCTCGAACACCAGCTGCGCGGCACCCCGCGCGTCGATTCCCGCATCGACCCGATCTGATGTGGTGATGCGTCGGCGGCACAGCCCGCCCGCCGAGCCCTCCAAAACGAACGCCGCGCTGCACGGGAACCCGTGAAGCGCGGCGTTTGCGTTGGCGTTGATCGGCAGCGCGATGGATGGGTTTACTTCAGCGACAGCACCCAGGCGGCCAGCTTCTTGGCGTCGGCATCGTTCACCTGGGCATTCGCCGGCATGGGCACCGGGCCCCACACGCCCGATCCACCCTTCATGATCTTGGCGGCCAGCTTGTCCACCGCATCCTTTTGGCCGGCGTATTTGGCGGCCACATCCTTGTACGACGGGCCCACCAGCTTCTTGTCCACCGCATGGCAGGCCATGCAGTTTTTCGAGGTGGCGAGGGCCTGGTCGGCCAGGGCCGGCACGGCCACCGACAGGGCCATCGCGAGGGTGATCAGGGTGCGCTTCATCGGGGGTTTCCTGTGGGTTGTGGGTTAGTATCCGGCTCAATGAAATTGTAGTGGCGGGGGTTGACCCCCGGCACGTAAAGTCCGTACCGCACAGGAGATCGCCATGTACGCGCTGGGTCTGGGAGTGCTTCTTGTGCTGCTCAAATACCTTGAGATCGGGCCCGTGGCCCTGTGGTCGTGGTGGTGGGTTCTGTCCCCCTTCGCCGTGGCCTTCGTCTGGTGGGCCTGGGCCGACGCCACCGGCTACACCAAGCGCCGCGCGATGGAACGGATGGACCAGCGCAAGCAAGACCGCATCAACAAGAACAAGGAAGCCCTGGGCATCCAGCCGCGCAACCGCCGCTGAACGCACCGCCCCGATCGGCACCGCCCCCTCCAACCAAAAGCCCGCGCGCCTGACCGGCCGCGGGCTTTGTCTTTTTGCAATGGCCGGCGCGCGGCCGGCCTGGATCAGTAGGCGTCCAGCACCGCGCCCTTGCTGGCGCTGGCGGCATTGAAGGCGAACTTGGCCTGCACGCCGCGCGTGTAGCGCGGAGCGGGGGGCGTCCAGCCTTCGCGGCGGCGGGCGAGTTCGGCCTCGGGCACGTTCAGTTCCAGCCGCAGCGTGTGCGCGTCGATGGTGATGGAGTCGCCTTCGTTCACGAACGCGATGGTGCCGCCTGCCGCCGCTTCCGGTGCCACGTGGCCCACGACCATGCCCCAGGTGCCGCCGGAGAAACGCCCGTCGGTGATGAGGCCCACGCTCTCGCCCAGGCCCGCGCCGATCAGCGCGCCCGTGGGTGCCAGCATCTCGGGCATGCCGGGGCCGCCCTTGGGGCCCAGGTAGCGCAGCACCATCACGTCGCCCGCCACGATCTTGCCGTCCAGGATGGCCTTCAGGGCCGACTGCTCGTCGTCGAACACGCGCGCCGGGCCGGTGATGACGGGGTTCTTCAGGCCCGTGATCTTGGCGACCGCGCCCTCGGGGCTCAGGTTGCCCTTGAGGATGGCCAGGTGGCCCTGCTCGTACATGGGCCGGTCGATGGGGCGGATCACGTCCTGGTCGGCGCGGGGCGCGTCCGGCACGTCCTTCAGCACCTCGGCGATGGTCTTGCCTTCGATGGTGAGGCAGTCGCCGTGCAGCAGGCCGGCGTTCAGCAGCACCTTCATGACTTGCGGAATGCCGCCGGCCTGGTGCAGGTCCACCGCCAGGTACTTGCCGCTGGGCTTGAGGTCGCACAGCACGGGCGTCTTCTGGCGCACGCGCTCGAAGTCGTCGATGGACCATTCCACGCCGGCCGCGTGCGCGATGGCCAGGAAGTGCAGCACCGCATTGGTCGAGCCGCCGGTGGCCATGATCACGGCCACGGCGTTCTCGATGGACTTCTTGGTCACGATGTCGCTCGGGCGGATGTCCTTCTTGATCGCCTCGATCAGCACCTTGGCCGATTCCTTGGCCGAGTTCTGCTTCTCGTCGTGCGGGTTGGCCATGGTGCTGGAGTAGGGCAGGCTGATGCCCAGCGCCTCGAACGCGCTGGACATGGTGTTGGCCGTGTACATGCCGCCGCACGAGCCGGTGCCGGGAATGGCGCGCTTTTCGATCTCCTTGAGGTCGAAGTCGCTCAGGTTGCCGGCAGCGTTCTGGCCCACGGCCTCGAACACGCTCACGATGTTCAGGTCCTGGCCCTTGTACTTGCCCGGCAGGATGGTGCCGCCGTACACATAGATGGCCGGCACGTTGGCGCGCAGCATGCCCATCAGGCCGCCGGGCATGTTCTTGTCGCAGCCGCCCACGACGACCACGCCGTCCATCCACTGGCCCTGCACGCAGGTCTCGATGCAGTCGCTGATGACCTCGCGGCTCACCAGGCTGTACTTCATGCCTTCGGTGCCCATGGCCATGCCGTCGCTGATGGTGGGGGTGCCGAATACCTGAGCATTGCCGCCGGCCTCTTCGATGCCCTGGATGGCCGCATCGGCCAGCTTCTGCAGGCCCGAGTTGCACGGCGTGATCGTGCTGTGCCCGTTGGCCACGCCCACCATGGGCTTCTTGAAGTCACCTTCTTCGTAGCCCATCGCGTAGTACATCGAGCGGTTGGGCGCGCGCGATTTGCCTTCGGTGATGTTGGCGCTGCGGCGGTTGATCTGCAGGGGTTTGTTTTCCATGGGGCGTCCTTCGTGGGAGGAAATTTCGTGTCGCCGGGCCGGCCTCGGGTGGGCGGGCGGCTTTTGGGGCAGCGCGGAGTATGCGCTGTTTGATTGATTGGTTCCAATCCGTTTTCAAGGGGTCATTGATATGCTTGGCATATGAATGACGCATCGATCGAGCTGCGCGTGTGGCGCCAGTTCCTGGCCGTGGCGGAAGAATTGCACTTCGGCCGCGCCGCGCAGCGCCTGCACATGACCCAGCCCCCGCTCACCCAGGCGATCGCCCAGCTGGAGCGCGCACTGGGCCTGCTGCTGTTCGACCGCACCCGCCGCCGCGTCGCGCTCACGCCGGCCGGCGAGGCGCTGCTGCCCGACGTGCGCGAGGTGCTGGCGCGTGCCCAGGCCCTGCCGGCGCGCGCCCGGGCCGCGGCGCAGGGCGAGGTCGGTCGCATCCGGCTGGCCTTCGTGTCCACCGTGGGCTTCGAGCAGTTGCCCGCGTGGGTGCGCGCCTTTCGCAGCGCCTGCCCGCAGGTGTCGCTGGAACTGGTCGAGGCGACGGGCGACGTGCAGCTGCAGTTGCTGGAGCGCGGAGAAATCGATGCCGGCCTGCTGCTGCATTCACCGCAGTTTGCCCCGCCGGGCCTGGCCGGCCTGCGCGTGGCACGCGAGCCGCTGGTGCTGGCGCTGCCGGCGGCGCACCCGCTGGCGGTGCAGGCGAAAGCCCCGCCACTGGCCGCCGTGCTGGCCGAGCCGCTGGTGATCTTTCCGCGCCGCATCCTGCCTTCGGTGTACGACGCGATCTTCGCGCTATACCACGCGGCCGGGCATTCACCGCAGGTGGCGCAGGAAGCCATCCAGATGCAGACCATCGTCAACCTGGTGGCGGCCGGCCTGGGGCTGGCCTTCGTGCCGCAGAGCGTGATGCAGTTCCAGCGCACCGGCGTGGTCTACCGCCGCGTGGCCACGCTGCAGCGCCGGCCGGGGCCGGCGCTGCCCGAGTGCGAAACCCGGCTGGTGTGGAACGCCCCCGCGGCCGGGCCGGCCCTGCTGCGCTTCGTGGCCTTCGTGCAGGCGCTCCAGGGCACGGCGCCGGGCGAAGGAGCGGATCGGTCGAGTGGGGATGGTTTGCTATCAAATGAATAGCTGCCGGGGCAATGAAAACGCCGGCGTGGGGCTTGAACGGCTTGGAAAAAAGAAAAGCGCGCACACCGCCCTGGCGTGCGCGCCTTGGCCGGGCGCAGGATCAGTCCGCGGAGGCCGATTGCGTCTGCAGGTAGTTCTGCAGGCCGACCTTGTCGATCAGGCCGATCTGCTTTTCCAGCCAGTAGGCGTGGTCTTCCTCGGTGTCGCGCAACTGGGCGAGCAGCAGGTCGCGGCTCACGTAGTCCCGCACGCTTTCGCACAGGGCCATGCCTTGCTGCAGCGCGGCGCGCACTTCGTATTCGGTGGCCAGGTCCTTGCGCAGCATCTCGGGCACGGTGGTGCCAGGGGTGAATTCCTTCGGGCGCATGTCGGGCATGCCGCCCAGGAAGAGAATGCGCCGCAGCAGCGCGTCGGCGTGCTGGGTCTCTTCCTGCATCTCATGGTCGATCCGCGTGTAGAGCTTCACGAAGCCCTGGTCTTCGTAGAGGCGCGAATGGATGAAGTATTGATCGCGCGCGGCCAGTTCGCCGCGCAGCAGGTCCTTGAAATAATCGATGACCTGTGAGTTTCCCTGCATGTGTTTTCCTTGGAATCAGGGCAGGAGTATCGCGCGGCCACCCGGCCCGTGGGTGAATGCCCCCCGGCCGGCGCTCTGCATGCGTACCGGGATCAGAAGCGTTCGCGTTGGCGGGGCTTTTCGGCAGGCCCGGGGCGCTGGACCTGCACCACAATACGGCGGGTTCAGACGTGGAGAGTCATCACTGAATGAGAAGCCTGAAGCACCGCCCGCCCGCACCTTGGCAGGTCGCATGCCGAGCCCCATGACACTGCCGGGCATCTTGCGGCGCACACTGCGGCACGTTGGCGTGGCCTGCGCGCTCACGGCCGGCATGGTCGCCCACGCCGGCGGGACCGGTGCATACGCCCTGGACTGGCCCCATGCGGGCGAAGCGCTCACCTATCGCTCCTGCGGCTGCGCCGACGCGTGCTGGGTGGCCGAGGTCCGGGACCGGCGCACGAAAGCCTTGAAGGCCCGGCTGCGGTGCGACTGCGAGACGCTTCACTACCAGCAGGCCTCTGCCGGGCCACGCGAATCGGTGGTGGGCGCTTGCGAACCCATCAATGGCAGCGAGCGCAAACCCGAGGCCCTGCGCGAACGGCTGGAGCTTTTGCTGAATCCCAAGCCCGCAAGGCCGGAGTAGGCCGGATCCTGTTCCATCGCTGAACGATGCGGGTGGTGCGGGCCATATGCGCGCGCACCCGCCGGATTGGCGGTGCCTCGATGGGGCTGCCGGTTCGGTATTTGCGCGAATGCTGCGCACCAAGGGCGGGGGATTTTCCGCCGCGTCTTAAGGTGTGTGGTTTGCGCATCGCAGGTCGCACGATGAAGCCCTCGTCCATTGAATCGTCGTCACGGCGCCGCGCCTCCGTCGAACCGCGGGAAGGAGGGAGGGACGGGGCGGGCGGTGCCGGTGCCACCCGCTCGCCGGCATTGCGTCGGCCCACTCTCGGCCGCCCACCTGACATGCCTGCGCGGGCCGATGCCCGTGGTTCGCGCCTTGCCCCCTCTGCGCCTCGGCAGGCTTTTGCCCTGGAGCCCCGTGGGCCGGCGATGGACCGGCTGAGAATGTCTGAAACGGCAGCGAGGGTCCTGGCCGAGCCCGGCGCGGACCGCATGATGTCGCCGTCACTCAGGATGTCGTCCGCCTTCGGGGTGGACATCGGGCCACCGATCCCCGAAAGCAAAATCCTGCAAAGGGCCATGCTCGAGGATTTTTTGAGGGATTGGGCGGGCCCGCAGACGGTGAAAGACCGCATTCTCAAGGCGCATCGAAAAGATGACTTTGTCTTGAATCTCGACAAGGCCGATCTGAGCAGCCTGCCGCAGGGACTCTTTCTGCTGCCCCACCTGGGCAACATCAGCGTGAATCGCAATCCCTTGCTTCGGGAGTTGCCATCCGATCTCGCCCACGCGCCAGGACTGTTGCGGATCCAGGCCAATGACTGCGATCTGCAGTGCTTGCCGGAGAACCTGGGCCAGGCCGCGAAGCTGGTGGTGCTGGAGGTCGGCAACAACCGGGGATTGACGGCATTGCCCGAGTCGATGTCGACGTTGACGGAGCTGCAGGTGCTGCAGGCGCAGGACTGCGATCTGGTTCGCCTGCCCAGGGGCGGGCTGGGGCCCGCCATCAAGGACATCGACCTTGGCAACAATCCCCGTTTGACCGGGTTGCCCGATGGCATCGACCAAAGCCCCCGCATCGAGCGCCTGGTGCTGAACCAATGCGCCCTGTCACGCCTTCCGTCCGCCGTGGGGCATCTGCCGAGGCTGAATGCCCTGGACGTGAGCGGCAATCCGGGCCTGCAGCACCTTCCCGAGGGCATCGACTTCAAGCACGTGCACATCGCCACCCGCGGCACCCAGATCCGGCTGATGGACAGGGTGCTGAGCCAGCCGCTCGATCCGCAGGTCCGTGCAGCGCAGGAAGGCCGGGTCCAGCAAGTTCGGGCGCGCTGGAGCGCCGTCCGGGAAAGGCTGGAGGCGGGCGGGGCTGGCGCAGCGCAGCAGGCCCAGGCGGCCCGCCTGGACATCGACCGGGCCCGGATGGGGTTGTCCAGCACCGCGGAGTCCATGCCGTTGGCGGGCGACAACTGGAATGCGGCCGATCGCCAGGTCCGGGAATGGATCGCGCAGAACGAGCCGCTGGACACGGAGCACCTCAAGCGACTCAATGCCCTGCTGGGGCAGGGCACCTGGCCCTTCGACGACCCCGAGGCCTTCGAAAAATTCGGAGCCCGGTTCGGCGCGTTCCGCCGGCAGTCGACCGGTTTTTCCCAAGGCCGTGCGGGGGCTGCGGTCGTCGATGAGCGAGAGGTCGGCGCGGAAATGGCGCACTTCGACGATTGGTTCGAAGCGGCCGGCAGGCGCGTCGAGCGCGGCGAGTCCAGTCCGGCGGAATGGGCCGCTGCCACGGTTCAGCGCCTGATCAGCATTCACCCGTTTCCCGATGCCAATGGCCGCACGGCACGGCTGGCGGGCGACTGGGTCTTGATGGGCCAGGGCCTCCCCCCGGCCAGCAGCCCGAAGCAGTTGATCGCCGTGTTCTCCAGCGGGCGCAATCCCGTGGGCCCCGAAGATGCGCTGGCGTTGACCGTCGAAGGCATGGCCAGAACCGTCGAGGTGTATGAAAGGCACCTGGGCCTGGAGCCCCGGGCCGAGGGGCATGCCAGCGGCGCGGCGCACTGACCGGTGCGTTGGCCATCGGCCGGCCGCCCTGCCGCGTCAGAAGTCGATGGCCGCCGACAGCATCACCGTGCGTGGCGCGCCCACGGTCACGTAGTTGCTGACCACCCAGTAGTTCTTGTCGAACGCGTTTTCCAGGCTGGCGCGCAGCACCACGGGCTTGCCGGAGACCTTGGTGGCGTAGCGGGCGCCAATGTCCAGGCGCGTCCAGTTGCCCACGCGCAGGCGGTTGGCGGCGTCAGCATAGACCGGCGAGGTGTGGATGACGCGGCCGTTCAGGCTCAGGCCCTGCACCCAGGGGGTGTCCCAGTCCAGGCCCAGGTTGAAGGTGCGGTCCGGCACGCCGGCGGCGTTGTTGCCCTGGTTCAGGCCGCCTGCGGTGCGCGTGAGCTTGGCGTCGTTGAAGGCGGCGCTGGCCATCAGGCGCAGGCCGCGCTGGACTTCGCCGTAGGCCGTCAGCTCCAGGCCTCGGTTGCGCTGCTCGCCGCCGAAGCTGTACACGTTGGTGACCGGGTCGG
Source organism: Acidovorax sp. SUPP3434 (assembly GCF_030159015.1). NCBI lineage: Bacteria > Pseudomonadati > Pseudomonadota > Betaproteobacteria > Burkholderiales > Comamonadaceae > Acidovorax > Acidovorax sp. SUPP3434. Next base: position 117,396 of record NZ_BQXL01000011.1, on the reverse strand, counting down.
TGACCGCGCCGGGCTTCTTGATCTGGTAGATGGCGGCCTGCGTGGTGAGCTGGCCCCAGTCCACCTTCACGCCCACTTCGTGCTGCTTGGATTTTTGCGGGGCGAAGGTCTCGCCGGCGTTGGCGGTGGTGACCCCGGCGGTGGCGCCGCGGGTGAGGCCCGCGGTGTAGTTGGTATAGACCGAGATGTTCTTCGCGGGCTTGAACACCACACCCGCCAGCGGCGTCACGGCGCTCTTGTCGTAGCGGCTGGTGGAGACGCCGGTGGTGGGCGTGAAGTTTTCCTGCTCCATGGTCTGGTGGCGCAGGCCCAGGGTCACCAGCAGGCGGTCGTCGAGGAAGGCCATGGTGTCGGCCAGCGCCAGGCTCGACTGGTCGGTGACCGAGCTCTTGCCGGGTGCGCCGCGCGCCACGGTCATGGCGGGCAGGGGCGAGGGGTTGTACAGGTTGGAGGCGTTGGTCGTGGCCGAGGTGGCGTAGAAGTAGCCCGTTTCCTGGTTCAGGTAGTTCGCGCCAAGGGCCAGCGTGTGGCCGACGCTGCCGGTCTTGAAGCGCGTGCGCAGGCCGACGTCGGCGGCCTTGGACTTCGTGTATTGGTCGTAGTAGGCGTTCGACACGCGGAAGTTGCCCAGCGCGTCGGGCCGGCCGCTAGGGAAGGTCTGCTCGTAGTCCATGTCCATGTAGCCCAGGCTGCCGTAGACGGTGGTGCGGTCGTTCAGGTCGTGCTCCAGGCGCGACATGACCGTCTTCACGTTGTCCTGCAGCTTCGTGCCGGGGTAGAAGTTGAGCCGCGCGTCGGGCACGGCCGGCACCGAGGTGGCCGTGCCGGCGAAGTTGATCTGGGGCCGGAACTCCTTGGTTTCGCCGCGCGTGGCGAAGGCGTCCAGCGACCAGCGCGTGCGGGCGCCGGCGTAGTCCAGGCCGACCGAGCCCAGGCCCAGGTTCTGCTTGCCGCCGTCGATGTTGCCCTCGCCGCCGCGCACCAGGCCGTTCACGCGCACGCCCCACTGGTTGTCTTCGCCGAAGCGGCGGCCCACGTCCAGGTGGGTGCCGAACTGCGCCTTGCCCATGTAGGTGGTGGTCAGCCGCGTGAGCGGCACGTCCGCCGCGCGCTTGGTCACCACGTTGATGCTGCCGCCGACGCTGCCGCTCGGGCCCACGCCATTGGTCAGCGCGCCGGGGCCCTTGAGCACTTCGACGCGCTCGATGGTCTCCAGCGGGATGCTGGTGGACGGCGCCAGGCCGAACAGCCCGTTCATGCTGATGTCGCTGTTGGACAGGGTGAAGCCCCGCACCTGGAAGTCGTCGCCGAAGCCGCCGCGCGAGGTGAGCGTGCGCACCGAGGCGTCGTTCATCACCACGTCCGCCACGGTCCGTGCCTGCTGGTTGTCGATCAGCTCCGAGGTGTAGTTGGTGGTGCTGAACGGGACGTTCATCAGGTCGGTGTTGCCCAGGATGCCCAGGTTGCCGCCGCGCGCGAACTGCCCGCCCGAATAGGTCTTTTGCAGGCCGCCGATGGCCTCGGCCTGGTCGGACACGACCACTTCGTCGAGCGCCGTCCGGGCGGCGGTCTGCGCACCGGCGCCGGCGGCGGCGATGAGAAGCCCGGCGCCGATGCAATGGCGCACGAGGCGGGCGAGCGGGGTGGGGGCGAAGCGGGGTTCTGCGCGGCTGGCGTGTCGGTGCATGGTGTTCAGGAGGGGCTTTGCGGCCGGCGGGCCGGGGTCCGTGGCCAGGCCGTGAAGCGCCGGGAGAGGACCGCCGGGCGGCGGAAAGCGGTTGGAAGAATGAGAAGCGTTATCAATTATGAAGTCGCCACCACGGGTCGAGCGGGGTCGATGGCCGGGTGGGCGGGACTGATGCTATTAATTAAATAGCATCGAAGGCAATCGAAACGCCGGCATGGGCCCGATTCGGCCCATATCCCGCCCGGCGGAATGCGATGACGAAGTCCTCCGGGCGGACCGCGGCGGCGTCTGGCCGGCCGGCGCGCCGCACCGTCGCCGCAGCGGTCGCCGCTCCGGGGCGCCGGCCGGAACCGTCATGCCGGGCGGGCACAATACCGCCCACCATGCTGATGTACCCCCAAATCGACCCCATCGCCCTGCAAGTGGGCCCGCTGGCCATCCACTGGTACGGCCTGACCTATCTGGCGGCCTTCGCGCTGTTCATGTTCCTTGGGGTGCGGCGCCTGCGCCATGAGCCCTTCGCCTCCATCACCGGGCCCGGTGCCTGGACGCGGCGCGACGTGGAGGACATTCTCTTTCTCGGCGTGGTGGGCGTGGTGGCGGGGGGGCGGCTGGGCTACTGCCTGTTCTACAAGCCGGGCTACTACCTGTCCAACCCGCTGGAGATCTTCTACATCTGGCAGGGCGGCATGAGCTTTCATGGCGGGCTGCTGGGCGTGATCGCCTCCATGGTGTGGTTTGCGCATTCGCGCAAGCGGCCCTGGCTGCAGGTGGCCGACTTCGTGGCGCCGTGCGTGCCGACGGGGCTGGCGGCCGGGCGCGTGGGCAACTTCATCAACGGCGAGCTGTGGGGGCGCTTCAGCAGCCCGGACTTGCCCTGGGGCATGGTGTTCCCGCAAAGCGGCTCGCTGCTGCCGCGCCACCCGTCGCAGGTGTACCAGTTCCTGCTGGAGGGCGTGCTGCTGTTCGTGCTGCTGTGGCTCTATGCCCGCCGCGAGCGCCGCCAGGGCGAGGTGGCCGCGGCCTTCCTGGTGGGCTATGGCAGCTTCCGCTTCATCGCCGAATACTTCCGCGAGCCGGATGCGTTCCTGGGCATCCTCTCGCTGGGCATGAGCATGGGCCAATGGCTGTGCGTGCCGATGATCGTCGCCGGCATCGCCATGTGGGTGTGGGCGCGGCGCCAGCCGGTGCTGCAAAGGGCTTGAGGCGCCAGAGGTCTCCAGCACAATAAATACTAGGGCATGTTGCTATTGAAAATATAGCAATCGCCCTGGGGGCGAATCGGCACCGCAGGGTGCCTCAGACCGCCGCGCGCCGCGGCGCCATCGACCACAGCAGGCCCAGCGCCACGGCCAGCAGGACCAGCATGGCCGCATTGATGGCGGTCCATCCGATGCCCGACAGCAGCGCGCCCGAGCCGAACGACATGGCCACGGCCATGCCGCCGTTGCACAGCTCCATCAGCGCCTGGGCCGGGCCGCGTTCGTGCTCCGCGTGGTTTTCGGACAGCAGCGTGGTGCCGGCGATCAGCATCAGGTTCCAGCCCACGCCCAGCAGCAGCGAGCTGGCCAGGAACTGCGCGAACCCCAGGCCCGACAGCGCCACCGTCGCGCTGCCCACCAGTACCAGGGCGCCCGCGCCGGCCACGCGCCGGCTGCCCCAGCGGTCCACCAGCGGGCCGGCGAAGAACGCCGGCAGGAACATGCCCACCACGTGCCACTGGATCACCCGCGCCGCCTGGGCCGTGGAGAAGCCGCACCCATCCATGGCCAGCGGGGTGGCGTTCATGGCCAGGATCATCAGGCCGTGGCCGATGGCCGTCATCCCCACGGCGGCGCGCAGGGCGGGGCGCCGCAGCAGCGCGAGCAGCACCGCGCGCCCGGCGGCGGCCGGCTGCGGCGCCACGCCTTCGCGCAGCCGCGCCATGGTGGCGACGCCCAGCGCCGCCAGGGCCGCGATGGCCAGGTAGGAGCCCACGAACGGCGTGGCCAGCGCATCGCGCGAGCCCACCGCCACGGCCGGCGCGAGCAGCGCGGCGCACAGGCCACCGCCCACCACGCAGGCCGCGGCTCGGCCCTTGTGGCGCGGGTCCACGGCCTCCAGTGCGGCATAGCGGTAGTAGCCCGCCGAGGCCTGGTAGACACCGATGCACGCCGTGCCCACGCACAGCAGCGCGAAGCTGCCCGCCGCCACGGCCAGGGCGCACACCAGGCCCCCGGCCACGCCGAAGGCCGCACCCAGCACCAGGCCCGGCCGCCAGCCCCGCCGCTGCATGAACAGCGACAGCGGCGACACGGCCAGCAGGTTGCCCAACACCAACAGCGCCAGCGGCAGAGTGGCGAGCGCGCCCCAGGGCGACAGCCGCAGCCCGACGAGGGACGTGAGGGTGATGCCGATGATGGAGCACGACCAATAGAGCGCCTGGCCGGCGAACAGCAGACGGATGGCGGGGTTGCGAAGCAGCATGGCAGGGCCTGTGAGGGAGATGAAAAACGGAAAAGGGAAGGGCGGTCGAGCCGTGGCGCGGTGCGATGGGCCGGCCGCAGCGACCCGGGGCTTTCTCTGCCGGCCGACGCGTCAGCCCGGCCGGGCCACGCCGGCCGTCCCAGCGCCGAAGCGCTCGGCATAGGCCTGCGGGCTCACGGCCCGGTGCTTGTGGAAGGCGCGCCGCAGCGTCTCGGGGTGCTGGAACCCGCACAGCCGCGCCACGGTGGAAACCGAGGCCTGCGCCTGGGCCAGCAGGGCCGATGCCGCCTCCACCCGCACCCGCTCCACGTAGCGCGCGGGCGTGGTGCCCAGTTCGCGCTGGAACACGCGGGTCAGGGTGCGCGGCGGCATGCAGGCGCGGGCGGCCAGGGCGTCCAGCGACAGGTCGCCGCCCAGGTGGCCGGGAATCCATTCCAGCAGCGGCGTGAGGCGGGGCGCGTGCGCCGCATCGGGCGCCAGCAGGGGGCTGAACTGCGCCTGCCCGCCCGGGCGGCGCAGGTACATCACCAGGCGCCGCGCCACGGCCAGCGCCATGGCGCGGCCCAGGTCGTGCTCCACCAGCGCCAGGGCCAGGTCGATGCCCGCCGTCACCCCGGCCGAGGTGAAGACGTGGCCGTCGCCGTCGATGCCGCCCGGGTCGTAGGTGTGCAGCCGGTCGCCCGCCACCCGCACCTGCGGATGGCCCTGGCGCAGGCCGTCCACGCTGTCCCAGTGGGTGGTGGCGGGCCGCCCGTCCAGCAGGCCGGCGCGGGCCAGCAGCAGCGCGCCCGAGCACACCGATCCCACGCGCCGGGCGGTGCGCTCGGCCTGCCGCAGCCAGTCGTGCAGGGCGGTGTCGTCCAGCTGGGCGTCCACGCCCATGCCGCCCGGCACGAGCAGGGTGTCCAGTCCAGGGAGCGCCACGTCGCGCCGCGCCGCGTCGGCCACCACGGCGAAGCCGGCGGAGCACGCCACCGGGCCGGCGGCCTCGGCCACCAGTTGCAGGGCGTAGGCCGGCGCGCGGCCCTGGCGCTCCATCTCGACATTGGCGGAGGCGAAGACCTGCAGCGGGCCGACCACGTCCAGGCTCATGAAGCCGGGGTACAGCAGGCAGGCGATGCGGCGGGGGCGGGGTGGGGTCATGCGCTGCAGTGTCGCGCGGCGCGGCGGTGGCTGCAATGACAACCATCGCACAGATCCAGCCACTTTTCGGGGAGTTGGACCGACGCGCGGCGCCACCGCATGGGGTTTTCGCGGCCCAGGGAATCCCTGATGGGAAAGTGGCGGCTCCATCGCCATAATTATGTGAAATTACGCACATTGCCGCGCGATGCCGGCACGTTGCGTTTCGTTGTCACTGCTTGCGAGGTCGATCGAGCCACCCACAGCTACCCACAGCCACCACTGCCGCTTTGCCATGTCCTCCCTTCCCGCCAACGCGCGCGCGCTCCCCCTGTCCCTGCATTCCGAGGCGGCCGAGCGCATCCGCGAGCTGATCTTTGCCGGGCAGCTGCCCCCGGGCGGGTTCGTGGATGAGATCGCGCTGTGCGACCGGCTGGCCATTTCGCGCACGCCGCTGCGCGAGGCGCTCAAGGTGCTGGTGGCCGAGGGCCTGCTGCGCCACGAGCCGCGCCGGGGCTGCTTCGTGGCCGAGGTGACCGAGCGCGACCTGGACGAGATCTTCCCGGTGATCGCCCTGCTGGAAGGCCGCGCGGCGCACGAGGCCACCCTGCGCGCCAGCGAGGCCGACCTGGCCGCGCTGGAGGTGCTGCACGAGCGCCTGCGCGAGCACGCTGCGGCCGGCCGCATCGGCGAGTACTACGCGGCCAACCACGCCATCCACGAGGCGCTCATCACGCTGGCCGACAACCGCTGGCTGGCCCAGGTGATCGGCGACCTGCGCAAGATCCTGCGGCTGGCCCGCCTGCAGCAATTGCGCGCCCCGGGGCGGCTGCAGCAGAGCCTGGCCGAGCACCTGGAGCTGTTCGATGCCATCAAGCTGCGCGCTCCCGAGGTGGCCGAGGAGGCCATGCGCACCCACCTCGTGCGCCAGCGCGCCGCGCTGCGCGACATCGCCCGCAACCCCCCTTCGAGGATCACGCCATGAATGCCACTGCGGAATGGATCACGCGCAGCGTCTCCCGCCTGCGCCCCGCTGACAAGACCACCGGATCGGCCGACGGCGCGGGCAGCGGCCCGGCCAAGGCGCCGGTGCCGCGCTCCACGCACGAACGCCTGCAGGCCACGCTGCGCCGCGGCCAGGAGGCGCTGTCGCCACGCGCGCTGCGGCGCCTGCTGGCCGACCTGCAGGAGGTGGGCGCGCCGCAGGTGAGCGAGGTCGAGGGCGGCCGCCGCGCCGAGGCCGTCGCCGCCTGGTACCACGCGGCCGAGCCCGAGGAGCGCCGCGACATGTGGCTGCTGCTGTGCGAGCAGTTCGCGCCCGATGCCACGCGCTTCAAGTCGGCGCGCCAGCGCTACGAGGCGGCGGCCGGCACGGCCGAGGAAGCCCATGCCGAGATCCACCTGCGCCGCGCGCTGGTGTCGCCGCGCACGCGGCTGCTGCAGCGCTTTGCGGTGTTTCCGAACGGCATGCGCTTTCTGCTGGACCTGCGGGCCGAGCTGCTGCCGCAGCTCAAGGGCGACAAGCGGCTGCTCGCGCTCGATGCCGAGCTGGAGCAGCTGTTTTCCACCTGGTTCGACGTGGCGTTCCTGGAACTCAAGCGCCTGTCGTGGGATTCGCCCGCCTCGCTGATCGAAAAGCTCATCAAATACGAGGCAGTACACGACATCCGCAGCTGGGCGGACCTGAAGAACCGGCTGGACAGCGATCGGCGCTGCTACGGCTTCTTCCACCCGCGCCTGCCCAACGAGCCGCTGATCTTCGTGGAGGTGGCGCTGGTGGCCGACCTGTCCAGCAGCATCACGCCGCTGCTGGACGAGGGCGCGGCGCCGTCCGACCTGTCGAAGGCGACCACGGCGATCTTCTATTCGATCAGCAACACGCAGACGGGGCTTCGCGGCGTGAGCTTCGGCGATTCGCTCATCAAGCACGTGGTGGAGACGCTGAACGCGGAGTTTCCGCGCCTGCGCACCTTCGCCACGCTGTCGCCGATCCCGGGGTTCCGTTCGTGGCTGTCCAAGCACTGCGCCGCCGCGCTCGATGCGCTCGATGACAAGCGCCGCGCCGAGCTGGGCAAGGCCGTGGGGTTCGAGCCGCCGCAGGCCGCCCACGTGCTGGCCGCGGCCGACAAGGCGCTGGAGCTGCCCCCGAAATCGCCCGTGCGCCAGCTGCTGCTGCAGTGCGCCGCGCGCTACCTGGGGCGCGAGCTGCAAGAGGGCAAGCCGGTGGACCCGGTGGCGCGCTTTCACCTGGGCAACGGCGCGCGCGTGGAGCGCCTGAACTGGGCGGGCGACCCGTCGTCCAAGGGCCTCAAGCAATCGTTCGGCCTGATGGTCAACTATCTCTACGATCTCAAGCGGATCGACAAACACCGCGGCCTGCTGGCGCAGGGCCGCGTGCCGATGTCGGGAGACATCGAGAGCCTGTGCCGGGACTGAGGCGGTGTGAGCGGGGCGGAAAGAAAAAAGGCCGGTGCGCGCCATGAAGGAAAGCGCCCGAGCCTTTCGCCCTGCGGGTCAGATGGCACCGGCGCCATGAGCGCGCCTTCCTTGCATGCATGACAAAGACCCACAACGACAGGAGACAGACACCATGAACCATTCCCCTTTGCAGCGCCGCGGCGTGCTGCGTGGCGCGGCCGCGGCCGGCCTGGCGCTGGCCACCGGCCGGGTGTTGGCGGCCGACCCCTGGCCGGCCAAGCCGGTGAACCTCGTCGTGCCGTTCCCGGCCGGCGGCGGCACGGACGCCTTCGCGCGGCCGTTCGCTGCGCAGTTCGCCAAATCCACCGGCAAGATGCTGATCATCGACAACCGCGGCGGCGCGGGCGGCACCGTCGGGGCCAGCTTCGCGGCCAAGGCGCAACCCGACGGCTACACGCTGTTCATGGGCGGCACGCACCACGTGATCGCGCCCTCGATGTACCCCAAGCTCGACTACGACATCGAGAAGGACTTCATCCCGCTGGCGCTGCTGGCCAACGTGCCGCAGGTGCTGGTGGTCAACCCGCGCACGGTGCAGGCCACCACCATGCCGCAGTTCCTGGACTTCCTGCGGCGCAACCCGGCCAAGCTCAACTACGCCTCGGCCGGCGCGGGCACCTCGCACCACCTGGCGGGCGAGCTGTTCAAGCTGCAGACCAACACCTTCATCACGCACATTCCCTACCGCGGCGCCGGCCCGGCGCTGCAGGACCTGATCGGCGGCAACGTGGACATGATGTTCGACGGGCTGGGCTCGTCCGCCGCGCACATCAAGGGCGGGCGGATCAAGGCGCTGATGGTGGCCGGCGCCCGGCGCAACCCGGCCTTCCCCGACGTGCCCTGCGCGGCCGAGGTGGGCCTGCCCGACTACACCGTGACCACGTGGTACGGCCTGTGGGCGCCCAAGGGCACGCCGGCCGACCTGCAGGCGCGCATCGTCGAGGAGACGCAGCGCCTGGGCACGGCCGAGGACCTGAAGGCCGTGTGGGCCAAGAACGGCGCCGACTACGGCGGCCTGTCGCAGACGCAGTTCGCCGCCATGGTCCACTCGGAGGTTCGCCGCTGGGCGAAGGTGGTCAAGGATTCGGGCGCCAAGCTCGATTGACCGGGGGCCCCGGGCGGGGCGGCAAGGCGGCCGATGCGGCCAGTGCAAACGGCGGACATGGTGGAGAGGGCGGACATGGCGGGTGACATCGGGGTGGAGCGGGTCGACGGGGCGGATGGCGCCCCCGGGGTGGTGCGCGTGGTGCTGCGCCACCCGGGGCGGCTCAACGCCATGTCCCGCGCCATGTGGCGGCAGCTGCGCGCCGTGTTCGAGCAGCTGCAGGCCGATGCCGGCGCGCGCTGCGTGCTCATCGAAGGCGAGGGCGATGCCTTCTGCGCGGGCGGCGACATCTCCGAGTACCCGGCCTTCCGCTTCGACCGCGAGGCGCTGCGCGACTTCCACGAAACCGAAGTGTGGGGCGGCCTCGCGGCCATGCTGGCGTGCGACGTGCCCATCGTGGCGGGCATCCGCGGCGCCTGCATGGGCGCGGGCGTGGAGATCGCCAGCTGCTGCGACGTGCGCATCGCCGGCGCGGGGGCCCGCTTCGGCGCGCCGATCGCGCGGCTGGGCTTTCCGATGGCCCCGCGCGAGGCGCAGCTGGTGGCCGGCGCGGTGGGCGATCTGATCGCCCGGCAGATGCTGCTGGAGGCCGCCACCTTCGGCGCCGAGGCCATGGCGGCGCGGGGCTTCCTGAACCGCGTGGTGGCCGACGAGGCACTGGCCGCCGAAGCCCTGGCCAGCGCCCGGCGCATCGCCGCGCTCGCCCCCGCTGCGGCGCGCATGAACAAGCAGACGCTTCGTGCTTTGAAAGGGCCTGCAGCGCATATTCCACTAGGGCATGGTGCTATGAATAATGTAGCAATTGATCCGGCGGCCACCGCACCGGGGCAGGGGCCGGGCCCCTTCGCCGACCCCGATCCCTATGCCTACGCGGACAGCCCCGAGCACCGCGAAGGCATCATGGCGTTCCTGGCCAAACGTCCTCCCGTCTTCTGACACCCGACCGTTTTCCTCTTTTTTTGTATGAGCCAACACAACCTGTACACCGCCCTGCGCGCGGCCTTTCCGGACGACCTGGATGCCGTCGCCGTCGAAACCACGGCGGCCGACGGCACGCCCCTGCACTACACCTGGAGCGACCTCGACCGCGCCAGCGCGCGCATCGCCAACCTGCTGGCGTCGCTGGACCTGCCGGACGGCAGCCGCATCGCGGTGCAGGTCGAAAAGTCGGTCGAGGCCCTGCTGCTGTACCTGGCCACGCTGCGCGCGGGGCATGCCTTCCTGCCGCTGAACACGGCCTACCAGAGCGGCGAGATCGAATACTTCGTCGGCAACGCGGAGCCCGCGGTGGTGGTGTGTTCGCCCGCCAACTTCGGCTGGGTGTCCAAGATCGCCTTCACGGCCGGCACGCAGCACGTGTTCACGCTGGGCGACGACCGCACCGGCACCCTGCTGGAGCGTGCCGCGCACCACGGCGACACGCACCTGCCCGTGCCGCGGGCGGCCGACGACCTGGCCGCCATCCTGTACACCAGCGGCACCACCGGCCGCAGCAAGGGGGCGATGCTCACGCACGGCAACCTGCTGTCCAACGCGCAGGTGCTCAAGGAATACTGGGGTTTTCGGCCGGACGACGTGCTCATCCATGCGCTGCCCATCTTCCATGTGCACGGCCTGTTCGTGGCGATCCATGCGGCGCTGCTCAACGGCAGCAAGATGATCTGGCTGGCGCGGTTCGACCCGCGCGCGGTGGTCGCCGCCATGCCGCGCGCCACCGTCTTCATGGGCGTGCCCACGCTGTACGTGCGCCTGCTGGCCGAGCCGGGCCTCACGCGCGAGGCGGTGCGGAACATGCGCCTGTTCATCGCGGGCTCGGCGCCGCTGCTGATCGAGACCTTCCGCGAATGGCAGCAGCGCACCGGCCACACCATCCTGGAGCGCTACGGCATGAGCGAGACCATCATGCTCACCTCCAACCCCTACACGGCCGACCCGCGCCACGGCGGCCAGGACGAACGCCGGGGCGGCACCGTGGGCTTTGCGCTGCCGGGCGTGGACCTGCGCGTGGTGGACGATGCGGGCGCCCTGCTGCCCGTGGGCGAGATCGGCGGCATCCAGGTGCGCGGCCCCAACGTGTTCAAGGGCTACTGGCGCATGCCCGAGAAGACGCAGGAAGAGTTCAGCACCGATGCCGACGGGCACCGCTGGTTCAAGACCGGGGACGTGGGCCGCGTGGACGAGCGCGGCTACGTGAGCATCGTGGGCCGCAGCAAGGACCTCATCATCAGCGGGGGCTACAACGTCTATCCGGCCGAGATCGAGGGCTACATCAACGAGATGCCCGGCGTGGCCGAGAGCGCGCTCATCGGCGTGCCGCACCCGGACTTCGGCGAGGTCGGCGTGGCCGTCATCACGCCCAAGCCCGGCGCGCAGCTCGATGGCGACGCCATCGTGGGGCGGCTCAGATCGCAGCTGGCCAACTTCAAGATCCCCAAGCGCTGCTTCATCGCCCCCGAGCTGCCCCGCAACGCCATGGGCAAGGTGCAAAAGAACCTGCTGCGCGAGCAGCACAAGGGGCTGTTCGCCTGACCCGGCGCGGCCCCGGCGGACACGGGCCGCGGAACGCGGGGGAAAAGCCGCTTCACCGATGGGGTGGCAGGTGCTAACCTGACCCTTGCCCTTGCCCTCTGGAGTCCTGCTGCATGCCTGCCGCCTTGCCCCGGTCCCCGGCGACCCCGGCCCCCCCGAACCTGCCGGACAAGGACCGGTCGGTCGCGTCGGCGGTCCTGTTCGTCGTGCTGGTCGCGCTGCTGCTGGTGGCCTCCAACGTGTGGCTGGCTTGGCGGGCGCGCGATGCCGAGTGGCAGCAGGCCGCCGATGCGGCGCGCAACCTGACGCATGCGGTCGCCCAGCAGACCGATGCCATGTTCGCCGAGGTCGGCCGCGTGGTCGGTAGCGTGGTGTACGAACTGGAGCGCTCGGAGATGGCCCCCGACGCCCTGGAACGCCTGCAGCCCCTGCTGGTCACCCACGTGGCGCAGTCGGAGCACCTGCACGGCATGTTCGTCTTCGGGCCCGATGGCCGCTGGCTCGTCAATTCGCAGCCCGTGCAGAACCCCCAGGCCAACAATGCGGACCGCGCCTATTTCATCCACCACCGCGACAGCCCGAGCACGCGTGTCGCCATCGGCAAGCCCATCGTCAGCCGGTCTTCGGGCGTGTGGATCATTCCGGTGTCGCGGCGCATCGACGACGCCGAAGGGCACTTCGCAGGGGTGGCGCTCGCCACCATCCGGGTGGACTACGTGCTCGGCCTGCTCAACGGGCTGCAGATCGGCGACAAGGGCGCCATCGCGCTCCTGCTGGACGACGGAACCGTCCTGGCCCGGCGGCCCTTCTTCGCCGAAGACCTGGGCCGCAGCCTGAGCGGCACGCCGCTGTTCCAGATGCTGACGCAAAGCCGCGCCGGCATCGCCACCGCGCCGTCGCCCATCGACGGCGTGCGCCGTCTGGTGGGCTTCGAACACACCCGCAGCAATGCCCTGCTGGTCACCGTCGCGCTGGCGGAAGACGAGGTGCTGGCCGAGTGGCGCCGCTCGGCCTCGGTGCAGGCCCTGGACATCCTGCTGCTGGTGGTCGTGGTCGGGCTGGCCGGGGGCGGCGTGATCCAGGCGGTCCGGCACCGCCGCGACGTCGAGCGCGACCTGACCGCGGCGCGCGATGCGCTGGTGCTGGCCAACGACAAGCTGGAGCACCTGGCCGAGCACGACGGCCTGACGGGGCTGTACAACCGCCGCGCCTACGACCAGCACATCGCCAGTGCGATGGCCCGATGCCGGCGCAGCCGCCTGCCGGTGTCGGTCGTCCTGTTCGACGTGGATTTCTTCAAGAAGTACAACGACTTCTTCGGCCACCTCAGCGGCGACGAATGCCTGCGGCAGGTCGCCAAGGCGCTGGAGGCGTCGGTGCGCCGGCCGGAGGACATGGTGGCGCGCTATGGGGGCGAGGAGTTCGTGATCGTGCTGCCCGAGACCGACGCGGCCGGCGCGGCCCTCGTGGCCTCGGCGGCGCGCGCGGCGGTGCGCGCGCTGCAGATCGCGCACCCGCAAAGCCCCTTCGAATGCGTGACGGTCAGCGGCGGCCTGGCGTGCTGCGACTGGACGGACGGCGCGCCCGACAGCGCCCAGGACCTGCTGGCCAGCGCCGACGCCGCGCTGTATGCCGCCAAGCAGGCCGGGCGCAACACGGTGCTCTCCCTCGCCGGGCGCGGCGCTCGGGCGGCCTGACCGGCGCGGCGCGGGAGTAGGTTCCACTGTTCGCCAGGATCACTGCGCGGTCTGCGACGCAGGAGCCGGCTGGGGGTTCAGTTCATGTGCTGCAGCATCCGTTGGGCGGTTTCTTCGACGCTGAGGTTGAGATTGAAATCGGCCTTGCTCCAATCGGGCGATGGCATGCCAAGCTCTTTCAGAATACGTTCCGCGCACAGCCTGCTGACCCGTCCATTGCCGTCCATGTACGGATGGATGGCAATGAAGTTTTGCTTGAAGTGGGCCGCGATCATGGCAGCCTCCATGGGATCGTTTCCCTTGGCCTGGCGGAGCATCTTCTTGACTTCCCCGCACAGCCTCTGCAGGTCTTGCGGGATGCGTTCTGCCGGGCGAAACACGGTTTTTCCCGTGAGCGTGCCAGCCGTTCCTGACGAACCCGGCAAAGGCAGACCCCAGAAAGATGCGCCGTAGCTCTCCAGCTTGCCGATCTCTTCGGGCTGATAGGTTTTCACGCCCAGGCCGCCAGGCGCTGCAGCCCACGACTCACGTATCTGTGCGGGTTCGACCTTGTCCTTGCCACGTGCCCAGGCCAACGCATAGCCGACGGAAAGTTTGCCCTTCAGCGTGCTGTATTGGTCATCAGGTGCGTAAGCCGCCGAATGCACGACATGCAGCAGTTCTGGCGAGAACTCGCTTTTCAGTTGCCCCAGCGGAACGCTGTCCAGCACTTCGCGGGCCATTTGTTCGGCGGCATGTGCCTTGCCGCCATGGTGGCTTTGTGGCTGCAATGCGGTTCTTGGGCGCAGACCGGATGTCCCGGAAGTTCTCGCCCTTTGCGCGCTTTGAAGCCCCTCCGGTGCGGAGCCCGCGCGGGAGCGCCCGGAAGTGTTCGGTGCTTTGTCGAACGAGGCCGATGGTGGCAGGGTCGAGGCACGCGCCGTTTTCGATCCGTCAATTTTTGGAGGCATGTGAATCACATTGCTTGATGTGCTTCCCATGCTGCCCCGATTTTCCCGCAGGCCCCCTGCGCCGAACGAAAAACCTGGCCTGGTTGCGAACGGGGCTCAACCTGCCATCGGCGAACCGCTGGCGCAAAAGATGCAGCCGGCCGCAGGCGAGGTGCCTTCGCCCGGATCGGTGCCCGCCGCGTGGCTGCAGCAGTGCTCCAGCCAGCCGCTCACCAGCCGGTACACCGACAGGTTGGTGCGGGCCGTGGGCGCGCACAGGTAGTAGCCCAGCGGGCTCTGGAAGCGCTGGCCCAGCGGCTCGACCAGCGTGCCGGCCTGCAGCTCGTCCTCCACCAGGCAGGTGGGCACGATGCCCACGCCGAAGCCCGACACGGCGGCCCGGATGATGAGCGAGTACAGGTTGAAGCCCGGCCCGAAGCGGCTGCCGCCGGTGTCGCAGCCGTTTGCCGCCATCCAGTCGTGCCAGGCCAGCGGCACCTCGATGTGCTGCAGCAGCGTGGCGTGCTGCAGGTCGGCCTGGGTGCGCAACGGCAGCGTGTCGCGCAACTGGGGGCTGCAGACGATGCTGGTCTCCTGCCCGATCAGGTAGCGGGCGTTGGCGCTGGGCCAGTTGCCGTAGCCGTACTGGATGGCGGCATCGAACTCGTGCGGCACCGCGAAGTCGTGCGCGTGCTGGTAGCGCACGAAGTTCAGCGACACCTGCGGCAGCGTGCGCTTGAAGTGCCCCAGGCGCGGAAACAGCCACTGCGCCGCGAACGTGGGCGGCACCGAGAGGTTCAGCGCCCCGCCGTCGCCGCCATAGGACATGAGCTGCGCTGTCGCCGACTCCAGCGCGGCGATGGCCGGGCGCGTGGCGTTGAGGTAGGTGGCGCCCGCATCGGTCAGCTCCAGCCCCGACGAGCGGCGGATGAAGAGCTTCTGGCCCAGGTAGTCCTCCAGCGAGGCGATGTGGCGGCTGATGGCGCTTTGCGTCACGCACAGCTCCTTGGCCGCCATCGTGAAGGCCTGGTGCTTTGCCGCAGAGTGGAAAGCGTTCAGTTCGGAGAGGGTGGGGCAGAGGCGGCGCATGCAGTGGTATGAGCTGTAGTCATGGGCAGGTGAGATTTTAGGCGTTGCGACAAGACGCCATTGGCCCGATAAATGCAACCTGTGACGGCGTTGTGACGGTTTTTCCCGAATGAAGGTGTCAGCGTGCACCGCTTTCGGGACGGTACGGGGCCTTGGCCCCCATCGCCGCCAGCCCATGAGTAATTTCGAAGCCCCTATTTTGGATTTTTTGATTCCATGACCGCTTTGTTGATTGAAAACAGCCAGGTGCTGGACGTGCATGCGCTGGCGCTGCGCCCGGGTCTTTCGGTGCTGGTGCAGGACGGGCGCATCGCCGCGGTGGGCGAGGGCCTGCAGGCGCCCGAAGGCGCCACGGTGGTCGATGCGCGCGGCATGACGCTCATGCCCGGCATGATCGACTGCCACGTGCACGTGGTGGCCTCGTCGTTCAACCTGGGCGCGGTGGCCCGAATGCCCAACGTGTTCACCATGCTGCGCTCGCTGCCCATCATGAAGGGCATGCTCGAGCGCGGCTTCACCTCGGTGCGCGATGCGGGCGGCGGCGACTGGTCGCTGGCCGAAGCGGTGCGCACGGGACTGGTGCAGGGCCCGCGCATCTTCCCCTCGGGCAAGGCGCTGTCGCAGACCGGCGGGCATGCGGACTTCCGCCAGCGCAACGACGACCTGGACGTGTGCTCGTGCGCCTACAAGCTGGGCAACATCGGCCGCGTGGTCGATGGCGTGGACGCCTGCCGCCTGGCGGTGCGCGAAGAGATCCTCAAGGGCGCCACGCAGATCAAGGTCATGGCCTCGGGCGGCGTGGCCTCGCCCAACGACCCGATCAACAACCTGGGCTATTCCGAGGCCGAACTGCGCGCCATCGTGGAAGAAGCCTCCAACGCCAATACCTACGTGATGGCCCATGCCTACACGCCCCGCGCCATCGCCCGCGCGGTGCGCTGCGGCGTGCGCACCATCGAGCACGGCAACCTGGTGGATGCCCCCACGGCCGAGCTGATGGCCGAGCTGGGCGCCTTCATGGTGCCCACGCTCATCACCTACGAGGGCCTGGCCAACGAGGGCGAGCGCTATGGCCTGCCGGCGGTGTCCATCGCCAAGATCGACTTGGTGCGCGGCCAGGGCAGGCAGGCCATCGAGATCCTCGCCAAGGCCGGCGTGAAGATGGGCCTGGGCAGCGACCTGCTGGCCGAGACGCACTACCTGCAGGCCGACGAGCTGCGCCTGCGCGCCGACGTGCTGGGCAACGGCCCGGTGCTGCAGCAGGCCACGCTGGTCGGCGCCGAAATCCTCGGGCAGCAGGGCCAGCTGGGCGAGGTGACGCCCGGCGCCATCGCCGACCTGCTGCTGGTGGACGGCAACCCGCTCACCGACATCGCCTGCCTGCTGAACCAGGGCGAGCGCATCCGCGCCATCGTCAAGGACGGCGCCTTCGTGAAAAACAACCTCTGACACCAACCCCCTGACCTGACCGGAGAACACCATGCAACGTAGAAATTTCGTCAAGCTCGGCGGCGCCGCAGCCGCCCTGCAGTGCCTTCCCTCCATCGGCTTCAGCCAGCAGGGCGAGGTCTTCCGCATCGGCTCGCTCACGCCCATCACGGGCGCCGGCAGCCCCTACGGCCCGGGCATGCAGCAGGCCATCCGCCTGGCGGTGGACGAGGTCAACGCCGCGGGTGGCGCAGGCGGGCGCAAGCTGGAACTCTTCACCGAAGACGACCAGACCAAGCCCGACGCGGCCGTGCTGGCCGCCAAGAAGCTGATTGAAGTGAACAAGGTGCAGGCCGTGCTGGGCACCTGGGCTTCGGGCGTGACGCTGGCGGTGATGCCGCTGACCGATGCGGCCGGCATCATCCAGATGAACGTGTCGGGCGCGCCCGCCATCTCCACGCTCGACACCAAGGACCTGGTGTGGCGCTTTCAGGCCACCAACGACCGCTTCGGCGCGGCGTTCGCCGAGATCTGCGCCAAGCGCGGCTTCAAGCGCCCGGCCACCATGGCGTTCAACAACGCATCGGGCCTGGGCAACGTGGAAGGGTTCACCAAGGTTTGGGAAAAGCGCGGCGGCAAGGTGGCGGCGCACGTCACCTACGAACCCAGCCGCCCCAGCTACCGCAGCGAGCTGCAGAAGATCCTGGCGGCCAAGCCCGATGTGATCGTGATGGGCTCGTACCTGCCCGACACCACCATCATCCTGCGCGAATGGTTCCAGTCCGGCGCCGACAACCAATGGGTCATCCCCGGCTGGGCGGCCAATCCCGACCTGGTGAAGGCCCTGGGCGCCGAAGTGTGCGAGGGCATCATCTCGGTGGAGACGGTCTCCAACGAAAAGAGCACCTCGTACGCGCAGTTCGACGCGGCCTTCACCAAGGCCACGGGCAAGGCGGCCTCCACCAACATCTACGCCGCCATGGCCTACGACATGGTGATCTCGCTGGCCCTGGCCATGGAGGCGGCCGGCCCCAAGGCCACGGTGGAGCAGGTCAACGCCAAGCTGCGCGAGGTCTCCAACGCCCCCGGCACGGCCGTCTATTCGTTCGCCGAGGGCAAGGCCCAGCTGGGCAGGAAGGCCAAGGTGAACTACGAGGGCGCCTCCAGCAAGCTCGATTTCGACAAGTACGGCGACGCCACGCCCGACTTCGGCGTGTTCATCATCGAGAAGGGCCAGCTCGTGCGCCGCGACGTGGTGTCCATCACGGTGTGAGCGGGCGCAGCCCGGCAGGCCCCGAGCGGGGGCGACCGGGCTTTTCTTGACAAGGCAGGGTAAGAACGAGATGACGCAATGACCTGGATAGCTTTCGCAAACCTGTTGATCAATGGATTGATCGAAGGCCTGGTGGTGGCGCTGCCCGCACTGGCCATGACCCTGGTGATGGGCGTCAACCGCTTTCCCAACGCGGCCACGGGCGACTTCCTGACCACCGGCGCCTATGCCGCCGTGGCGGTGCAGATGCTGGGCGGCTGGCCGCTTTGGGCCGCGGCGCTGGCGAGCATGGCCGCGACCGCCGTGGTCTCCGCGGGCTCGTACACGCTGATCTTTCGCAAGCTGGCCGGGCGGCCCATGGTGTCGTCGATGCTGGCGGCCATCGGCCTGGGCTTTCTGCTGCGCAGCCTGATCTCGTTCTTCGCCGGGCACGACCAGCGCACGTTCGACCTGCCGCTGGTGCGGGCCTGGAACTTCGGCGGCGTGCGCCTGCTGCCGACCGACGTGGCCATCGCGGGCATCGCCGTGCTGTGCCTGCTGGTGGTGTTCGTGCTCATCTACAAAACGAGCTTCGGGCGCCAGCTGCGCGCCGTGGCCGACAGCGCCGACCTGGCGCGCGCCAGCGGCATCCGCGCGGGCGGGCTCATGCTCAGCCTGTGGGTGCTGGTGGGCGCGCTCTCGGCCATCGGCGGCGTGCTGCTGGGCATGAAGGCCATCGTCAGCCCCGAGATGGGCTGGGAGAGCTTGATTCCCGCCTTCGCCGCCATGGTGCTGGGCGGCATCGGCAGCCCGGTGGGCGCGGTGCTGGGCGCGCTGCTGCTGTGCGTGGCGCAGGAGCTGGCCGTGCCGCTGCTGGGGCCTTCCTACAAGCTGGTGCTGTCGTTCGTGGTGCTGGCGCTGGTGCTGCTGCTGCGCCCGGCCGGCATCATGGGCCGCGTGCAGCTGGTGCGCTGATGCCGAAGGAGCCGAATCCATGATTGCCTACCTTTGCGCCATCGGCGTCATCGCCCTCATCTACTGCCTGCTCGCGCTGGGCCTGAACCTGCAGTTCGGCCTCACGCGGCTGGTGAACTTCGGCGTGGTGGCGTTCTTCGCCGTCGGCGCCTACACCTCGGGCCTGCTGTACCTGCAGGGCGTGCCGCTGGCGCTGTGCTTCGTGGCCGCGGGCGTGCTCTCGGGCCTGCTGGCGCTGCCCATCGGCCTGTTGTCGCTGCGGCTGCGCGACGACTACCTGGCCATCGTCACGCTCGGCTTCTCGGAGGCCGTGCGCATCTCCATCCAGCAGGAAAGCTGGCTCACCAAGGGCGTGCAGGGCCTGCCGGGCCTGCCCAAGCTGTTCGCGGCCTGGGGGCCGGTGTCGGACGTGGCGACGTTCGCCACCTTGCTCGCGCTGGTCGCGCTGGTGTCCTGGGGCACGGTGCGGCTCACGCGCAGCCCCTTCGGGCGGCTGCTGAAAGCCATCGGCGACGATGAGGCCGCGCTGTCGGCGCTGGGCAAGGACCCGGCCTGGTTCAAGGTGCAGGTGTTCATGCTGGGCGCGGCGCTGGCCGGCGTGGCGGGTGCGTTCTACGCGCACTTCATCACCTTCATCACGCCCGAGCAGTTCATTCCGCTCATCACCTTCTACGTGTGGATGGGCCTGGTGATGGGCGGCGCCGGTTCGGTGCGCGGCGCGGTCTTCGGCTCGCTGCTGCTCATGGTGTTCCTGGAGGGCTCGCGCTTCGCCAAGGACTGGGTGCCTGGCGTGTCCGAAGTGGGCATGGCCAGCCTGCGGCTCGCGGCCGTGGGGCTCGCGCTGATCCTGGTCACCCTGTATCGCCCGAGCGGCCTGTTCGGAGGGAAGTCGCAATGATGGCAACGACAGCAGCACCGATGCTGAAAGTGGAGGCCGTGACGCGGCAGTTCGGCGGCTTCAAGGCGGTGGACGGCGTGTCGCTGCAGCTGGCCGAGCAGGAGATCCTGGGCATTGCAGGCACCAACGGCGCGGGCAAGAGCACCCTGTTCGCCGCCATCGCCGGCCAGCAGCCCGCCGATGCCGGGCGCATCACCTTCACCGGCCAGGACATCACCCGCGTGCCGCCGTACCGCCGCGCGCGCATGGGCCTGGTGCGCACCTTCCAGATCCCGCGCGAGTTCAAGAGCCTCACCGTGCACGAGAACCTGCTGGCCGCCGCGGCCAACCCGCAGGGCGAGCGCCTGGTGAACGCGTTCTTCCAGACGCGCAGCCTGCGCGAGCACGAAGCGCAGCTGGCGGCCAAGGCCGACGGCATCCTCCAGTTCCTGAACCTCGCGCGTGTGCGCGATGTCAAGGCGGGCGGCCTGTCGGGCGGGCAGAAGAAGCTGGTGGAGCTGGGCCGCGTGCTCATGCTGGACCCGCGCTGCATCCTGCTGGACGAGCCTTTCGCGGGCGTGAACCCGGTGCTGATCGAGGAAATCTGCGACCGCGTGCGCGAGCTGCACGGCCAGGGCATCGCCTTCATCGTGATCGAGCACCACCTGCAGGC
This sequence comes from Acidovorax sp. SUPP3434, assembly GCF_030159015.1. NCBI lineage: Bacteria > Pseudomonadati > Pseudomonadota > Betaproteobacteria > Burkholderiales > Comamonadaceae > Acidovorax > Acidovorax sp. SUPP3434. The sequence continues at coordinate 97,089 of NZ_BQXL01000011.1, read as the reverse complement.
GCTCAAGGCGCTGTCCCACCGCATGATCGTGATGGACCGCGGGCGCATCCTCGCCGAGGGCGATCCGCACACCGTGCTGGACGACCCGCGGGTGCAAGAGGCCTACATGGGAGGGGTGGTATGACCAGCGCTTTGCACAACGGCAGCGGCAGCGGCAACCTGCTGCAGATCGGGCAGCTGCGCGGCGGCTATTCGGACGTGGACATCATCCACGGCATCGACCTGGCCGTCGCGCCGGGCGAGATCGTCACCATCGCCGGCACCAACGGTGCGGGCAAGTCCACGCTGGTGAAGGCGCTGCTGGGCCTGCTGCCGCGCGTGGCGGGCAGCATCCACCTGGGCGGGCGCGACATCACGCGGCTGTCGGCCGAAGACCGGTTCGATGCCGGCCTGGCCTACGTGCCCCAGGTGGCCAACGTGTTCCCCTCGCTCACCGTGCGCGAGAACCTGCTGGTGGTGCGCGGCGTGCCGCACGTCAAGCGCCGCATGGATGCGGTGCTGGCGGATTTTCCCGCCCTGGTCGAGCGCCTGCCACAGCCGGCCAGCAACCTCTCGGGCGGCGAGCGCCAGCAGCTGGCCTTCGCCCGCGCGCTGATGCCCTCGCCGCGCATCATGGTGCTGGACGAGCCCACGGCGGCGCTGGCGCCCTCGCTGGTCGGCAAGGTGTTCGACATGGTGCGCACGCTGCCCGCCGCCGGCGTGGCGGTGCTGATGGTGGAGCAGCGCGCGCGCCAGGCGCTGCAGATCAGCCAACAGGGCTACATCCTCGACCAGGGGCGCTGCGTGCTGCAGGGCCCGGCTGACGGGCTGTTGGCCGACGAGCGCATGGCGCAGCTGTACCTGGGCAACCACTGATGGCGAGTAAAGGCGCGCCCGCTGCGGTTGGTTGCTCCTTTTTTGATAGCTGTATGCCCTGGTATCGATTGCGCTGGAGGGCGATTCGGCTTGAAATCGGTGGGCCACACGGCCTGCCCGCCGGCGCAGGCGGCCGCTTCCGGTCAGCGCAGCACCAGCACGGGGATGTGCGAGTGCGTCAGCACGTGCTGCGTCTCGCTGCCCAGCAGCAGCCGCTGCAGGCCTTTGCGCCCGTGCGAGGCCATCACGATCAGGTCGCATTGGTGCTTTCGGGCGGCGGCGATCACTGCCTCGGCGACGAGGTCGGACTTGCTCACCACCGCCTTCACCGCCACCCCCTGGGCGCTGCCCAGCGCCTTGATGCCGTCCACCAGTGCCTTGGCGGATGCGGTCCACTGCGCCTCGATGCGCTTGGCATCGCCCGTGTCCACGATGGAGCCGCCCTCGAAGTAGCTGCGCGGATAGCGCGGCACCACCTTGAGCACGACCACAGCGGCGCCGCTCAGCGCCGCCAGCGCGAGGCCGTGGTCCACGGCCTTGCCGGAGAGTTCGGAGCCATCGGTGGCGATCAGGATGCGTTGGTACATGGAAGACTCCTGAAGTGGACGGAGGACGCCAGCTTACGAAGCCTGGGCAAGGGCAGGCTTGATCCAGGTCAATGTGCGGACGGGGCAGGGGGCATAGCCTTGGGTCCATGCTTTCCCATCGCTTCGAGCCGCCTCCCGACCGTCCCGACCTGACTGCGGGAACGCCGGCCCCGGACGCTCCGTGCGCCGAGCGTGCCTTGCTGCTGGACGACCCGCAGGAGTGGGCGTCGTTCGGCCGCGCCCGTCTGCCTGCGGGTGCTGGCGCCGACGCTGACGCCACCGCGCAGACCTGGGAATCGCACATGGTGCTGGAAGGCATGCACTGCGCCGCCTGCGCCCTGACCATCGAAGACGTCCTGCGCGCCGTGCCCGGTGTGGCGCAGGCCGATGTGAGCGCGGCCACCCGGCGCGCGCGCGTCGTGTGGAATGCCGCCCACGTGCGGCCCTCGCAGTGGATCGCGGCGGTGCGGCGCGCGGGCTACCGGGCCCTGCCGGCCATGGACGCCTTCGCGCGGGCGCAACGCCAAGGCGAGCATCGCCGCGCGCTGTGGCGCTGGCTGGTGGCCGGCTTTTGCATGATGCAGGTGATGATGTACGCGTGGCCCGCCTACGTGGCGCAGCCGGGCGACCTCACGGCCGAGATGGAGCAGCTGCTGCGCTGGGCCTCGTGGGTCATCACCTTGCCGGTGGTCATCTTCGCCTGCGGGCCGTTCTTTGCGAACGCGCTGCGCGACGTGCGCCTGCGCCGGGTGAGCATGGACCTGCCCGTGGCGCTGGGCATGGCCATCACCTTCGGGGTGAGCACGGCGGGCACCTTCGATCCCAGCGGAATCTTCGGGCGCGAGGTGTTCTACGACTCGCTGACCATGTTCGTGTTCTTTTTGCTCACCGGCCGCTGGCTGGAGCTGCGGCTGCGCGACCGCACGGCCGGCGCGCTGGAGGCGGTGATGAACCGCCTGCCCGACAGCGTGGAGCGCCTGCAGGCCGATGGCGCCTTCGTGCGCGTGGCCGTGCGGCGCCTGGCCGTGGGCGACACGGTGCGCGTGCTGCCGGGCGAGGCCTTCCCGGCCGATGGGCGCATCACGCGGGGCGACACGCTCGCCGACGAGGCCCTGCTCACGGGCGAGTCCACGCCCGTGGCACGGCCCGAGGGCAGCGCCGTGACCGCTGGCAGCTACAACCTGCAGTCGGCCGTGCAAGTGAAGGTGGAGCGGGTGGGGGCCGACACGCGCTTCGCCCAGATCGTGGCGCTGATGGAAAGCGCCTCGCTGCAAAAGCCGCGACTGGCGCAGTTGGCGGACCGCATCGCGCGGCCGTTCCTCATCGCCGTGCTGGCGGCCGCCGCGCTGGCCGCCGCGTGGTGGTGGCCCACCGACCCGGGCCATGCGCTCATGGTGGCGGTGGCGGTGCTCATCGTCACCTGCCCGTGCGCGCTGTCGCTCGCCACGCCCGTGGCCATGCTGACCGCGGCGGGCACGCTGGCGCGCCAGGGCGTGCTGGTGCGCCACCTGCAGGCGCTGGAGGCCCTGGCGGGGGTGGACACCGTGGTGTTCGACAAGACCGGCACCCTCACGCGGGACGGCATGGCCGTGCGCGGCGTGCACCCGGCGCCAGGCCAGGAACGGGCCGATGCCCTCGCACTGGCCGCGGCCGTGGCTCGCCATTCGGTGCACCCGGTGTCGCGGGCGCTGGTGGCTGCGGCATCGCGCGAGGGGCTGCCCGCCGCCTCGCGCTGGCACGTGCTGGAAGTGCACGAACTGGCCGGGCAGGGCCTGGTGGCGCGTTTGCGGGAGGCGGGCGAGGGCGCGGATGGCGCCGCCGATGCGCGAGGCCGGCTGGCCCTGGGCGAGCGCACCGTGCGCCTGGGCTCCGTGCGCCATGCGGGCGCCGGCGGCCCGGCCGGTGACGGGGCCGGGGGCAGCGCCACGGGGCAGCAGGTGCTGCTGTCCGAGCAGCGCAGCGACGGCACGCGCGTGGAACTGGCCCGGTTCGACTGGAGCGAAGACCTGCGCCCCGAAGCGCCCCGCGCGGTGCGCCGCCTGCGCGATGCGGGCGTGGCCGTGCAGTTGCTCTCCGGCGACCGGCCCGGCGCGGTGCGGCGCATCGCCGCGCAGGTGGGCATCGAGCGGGCGCAGGGCGACTGCACGCCGCAGGACAAGCTCGCGCTGCTGCAGGCCGAGCAGTTGCGCGGTCACCGCGTGGCCATGGTGGGCGACGGGCTCAACGACGGGCCGGTGCTGGCGGGCGCCCATGTGTCGTTCGCCTTCGGCCGCGCCGCGCCGCTGGCGCAGTCGCGCGCGGATTTCGTGGTGATGGGCGGCGACCTGGAACAGGTGGTGCAGACGCTGCTGCTGGCCCGCCGCACCCTGCGCGTGGTGCGGCAGAACCTGTGGTGGGCCGCGCTCTACAACGCGCTGTGCGTGCCGCTGGCCGTCGTGGGCTGGATGCCGGCGTGGCTCGCCGGGCTGGGCATGGCGCTCAGTTCGCTGCTGGTGGTCGCGAATGCGGCGCGGCTGGCAGCCGGTACCGGCTCCCCGCACGCTCCCGCTGCGGCACCAGCCGCCCACAGCGACGTGCCGCTGCCGGAAGGTGTGTGATGGACATCCTCTACCTGCTCATTCCCCTGTCCGTCGTGCTGGTGCTGCTGGTTTTGATGGGTCTGGGCTGGGCGGTGTCCCGGGGCCAGTTCGAGGATGTGGAGCAGGAGGGCGAGCGCATCCTGCGAGATGAATGACCGGAGCGCCAAGCCAAACCGTCCCGGCATTCAACGCCCGCCGCGTCACGCAGCGGCTGACGGGCCCCTATGGCAGACCAACCGCTGCTGCCGCCACCCGTCGCCCGCGTGACAAACGCGCGGGAAAACCCGCACAGGGGTAGCGCGAGCCGTGCCTAGACTGGCGCCGCCAATGCAGTCGTCATTGCTCCCCCACCAAGAGAGACACAACCATGCAGCCGATCCGTTTTTTGATTCCTTCCCGCACGGCTGCCATCGGCGCCGTCAGTGCGTTGCTGCTCTCGGCTTGCGGTGGTGGCGGGGGCCTCGCGCCAGAGGAAACCCGTGTGCAAGACACCCGCACCAGTTTTGCCGTGGCCACCGCCAGCCTGCCTTTCGCGGCCATGGATGGCACCACGGTGCAGACCGACCGCTGGAGCGGCACGAATGCCGGCGCGGGCTACCGTGTAGAGGTTCCGAAAAACTGGAACGGCATTCTGGTGATGTACGCCCACGGCTATGCGGGCGAAGGCAATGCGCTGACCGTGTCCAACCCGGCTTTCCGGCGCTACCTGATCGAGAACGGCTACGCCTGGGCGGCATCCAGCTACACCAAGAATTTTTATGACGTGCGCGTGGGCGTGGAAGACACCAATGCGCTGGCCAATGCGTTTGTGGCGATTGCTGCCGCCAACGGCCGTGTGCTGTCAGAGCCTGCCCGCACCTATGTCACCGGTATCTCGATGGGCGGCCACATCGCCGCCGCCGCCATCGAGGAAGAGGCGCAGCAAACGGCGGTCCACAAGCGGCGCTACCAGGGCGCCCTGCCGATGTGCGCCGTGCTGGGCGATCTGTCGCTGTACAACTATTTCGGTGCCTACCAGTTGGCGGCGCAGAAGCTGGCCGGTGTGCCCGCTGTGGCCGCACCCACCACCGACTGGGCCGCGCTCGCTCCGCGCGTGCGCGACGCCATGTTCGGCAGCCAGACATCGTTTGCGCCGGTGACGCCGCAAGGGCAGAAGCTCAAAGACATCGTCATGAACCTGACCGGCGGGCCGCGGCCGATCTTCGAGCAAGGCTTTGCCAATGCTCCGCTGCAAAACACCGTGTGGGGCACCTTCGGACGCGACGGCACCCTCAACGGCATACTGAACAAGCAGGGAATCGACACCACCGGTACGGTCTACCGGTTCAACGCCAGCGCGGCAGAGGTGGCAGACTTCAACGCCACCATCGCGAAGTGGGTGCCGGCACCCGACGCCAACCGACTGCGCACCGATGGCCTGCGCTGGGTGCCACAGGTCAATGGCCAGTTCCGTATCCCGGTGGTCACCCTGCATACGCTGGGCGACATGTACGTGCCCTTCCACATGGAGCAGGTTTACCGCGACCGCGCCGAGGCCAACGGCAATGGCCAGTGGCTGGTGCAGCGCGCCGTTCGTGCCCCCAGCCACTGCGATTTCACCGTGGCCGAGCAGTCTGAAGCATTCAAGGCGATGGCCGACTGGGTAGAGAAAGGCACCAAGCCCGCGGGTGACGACGTGAAAACGCCCGCCACCGTCGCTGACGCACGTTATGGCTGCACCCATACCCGCAACGCAGGTGGGCGCGACGACAGTGCTGCAACCGTGGCTTCCCGCGCAACCCTGCCCGGGTGCAACGGCAGTTGATCTGGCGTCGACTTGAATGCATGGCTAAACCCCGTGGGGCGGACCTTCTGGCACCGCCTCATAGTCGTCCCCTCTGCCGATCAACCAGCCCAAGGGCAACTTTCCTTCGCTCCCTAATCGGGACTGCGCCAACAGGAATCGCGGGTGTTTCAGGTCAGTGTCTACCAAGGTGCGTAGGCTCCCTTGGCTCGGCGCAGAAAGCGAGTCTCGTCTGGGTGGTCGGTGTAGCTGCGAAGCAGTGACGTCCCTGTTGAACGACCAGTGAGGCCCGCCGTCCAGAATTTGGTCCTGGAAGGATGCAGAACCGCTCGTACACGCGGGTCTGGATCGCCTTGTTCATTCACGACACAGGCGTTGCGCTTCAGGTTCGAATCCGCCCGGTGACCACGGCGTGACTCCTGATTTCTTGGTAGAGATCCATTGGCGATTCTCTGGTGGTTGCTGACTCATGCCAACCCTGTACGGACAGCCGTGCTGCCAGTGGTCAGCCTGATGCCCTGTGACCCCGGCTGGATTCATCGCAACGGTTGACATGCGTCAATGCCCCCAACGGGTATCCGGAAGAAACTTTCCGTGCAATCAAAGAGGTGCACGATGGAATCTCCAAAAACCGCTGCCGCGCATTACGACGACACCGTCGTGCGGCAGTTTTCGATCATGGCCGTGGTGTGGGGGGTGGTGGGCATGCTGGTCGGCGTCTTCATCGCCGCCCAGCTGGCCTGGCCGGAACTCAACTTCGGCATTCCCTGGCTCAGCTACGGCCGTCTGCGGCCGCTGCACACCAACGCGGTGATCTTCGCCTTCGGCGGCTGCGCGCTGTTCGCCACCAGCTACTACGTGGCGCAGCGCACCTGCCAGGTGCGCCTGTTCGCGGGGCCGCTGGCGTCGTTCACGTTCTGGGGCTGGCAGCTCGTCATCGTGGCGGCGGCCATCAGCCTGCCGCTGGGCTACACCACCGGCAAGGAATACGCCGAACTGGAATGGCCCATCGACATCCTGATCACGCTGGTGTGGGTGTCGTATGCCATCGTGTTCTTCGGCACCATCGGCCGACGCAAGGTGCGCCACATCTACGTGGCCAACTGGTTCTTCGGCGCGTTCATCCTGGCGGTGGCGCTGCTGCACCTGGTCAACAGCGCCGAAGTGCCTGCCGGCTGGATGAAGAGCTACTCGGCCTATGCCGGCGTGCAGGACGCGATGGTGCAGTGGTGGTACGGCCACAACGCGGTGGGCTTCTTCCTCACCGCGGGCTTCCTCGGGATGATGTATTACTTCATCCCCAAGCAGGCCGGCCGCCCGGTGTACAGCTACCGCCTGTCGATCGTGCACTTCTGGGCGCTGATCTTCACCTACATGTGGGCGGGCCCCCACCACCTGCACTACACCGCGCTGCCGGACTGGACGCAATCGGTGGGCATGGTGTTCTCGCTGATCCTGCTGGCCCCCAGCTGGGGCGGGATGATCAACGGCGTGATGACGCTGTCGGGCGCCTGGCACAAGCTGCGCGACGACCCCATCCTGCGCTTCCTGATCGTGTCGCTGTCGTTCTACGGCATGGCCACGTTCGAGGGCCCGATGATGTCCATCAAGACCGTCAACGCGCTCAGCCACTACACCGACTGGACCGTGGGCCACGTGCATGCCGGCGCCCTGGGCTGGGTAGGCCTGATCACCATGGGCTCGCTGTACTACCTGATCCCGCGTCTGTTCGGCCGGGAAAAGATGCACTCGGTGCCCGCTATCGAGCTGCACTTCTGGATGTCCACCATCGGCATCGTGCTGTACATCGCCGCGATGTGGATCGCCGGCGTCATGCAGGGCCTGATGTGGCGCGCGGTCAATGCCGACGGCACGCTCACCTATACCTTCGTCGAAAGCGTGAAGGCCACCTATCCGTTCTACGTGGTCCGCTTCGCCGGCGGCCTGCTGTACCTGGGCGGCATGCTGGTGATGGCCTGGAACGTATGGGCCACCGCCATCTCGGGCCGCTCGGTCAAGGTGTCGATCCCCGCCGTGAACACGGCCCATGCCTGAGCCCCGAGGAGCCCATTCCATGTCCGAACACAACTCCAAATCGGCCGGCTTCTCGCACGAGAAGATCGAGACCAACAACTTCCTGATGATCGTGCTGATCGTGCTGGTGGTCGCCATCGGCGGCTTGGCCGAGATCGTGCCGCTGTTCTTCCAGAAGTCCACCACCGAGCCCGTGACGGGCGTGCAGCCCTACACCGCGGTGCAGCTGCTGGGCCGCGACATCTACCTGCGCGAGGGTTGCTACAACTGCCACTCGCAGATGATCCGCCCCTTCCGCGCCGAGACGCTGCGCTACGGCCACTACTCGGTGGCCGGCGAGTTCGTGTACGACCACCCCTTCCAGTGGGGCAGCAAGCGCACCGGCCCCGACCTGCACCGCGTGGGCGGCAAGTACAGCGACGAGTGGCACCGCATCCACCTGAACAACCCGCGCGACGTGGTGCCCGAATCCAACATGCCCGCCTACAGCTGGCTGGAGAAGACGCCCGTCGATCCCGCCGTGGCCGCGCCGCGCATGAAGGCGCTGCGCACGGTGGGCGTGCCCTACACCGACGAGCAGATCGCCGCCGCGTCCGAGGAGGTCAAGGGCAAGACCGAGATGGACGTGCTCGTGGCCTACCTGCAGGTCATGGGCCGCGCCCTCAAGTAACGAACCCCAAGGAGCTGGTCATGGACATCACCACTGTGCGCATCGTCGCCACGCTGGCATCGCTGGCGTGCTTCCTCGGCATCCTGGTCTGGGCGTTCTCGCGCCGCAACCGGGCCCGGTTCGAGGAGGCCGCGCGCCTGCCCTTCGAGCAAGACTGATCCGCAAAAAACAATGAGAACGACATGAGTGACTTCACCCACAATTTCTGGTCGGTGTACGTGGCGGGGCTGACCGTGGTCGGCATCCTGGGCTGCCTGCTGCTGCTCTGGATCACGGCCCGCAAGAAGGTCGCGCCCAGCACCGACAACACCACGGGCCACGTCTGGGACGAGGACCTGCGGGAGATGGACAACCCCATGCCGCGCTGGTGGATGTGGCTGTTCGTGCTCACCATCGTCTTCGGCTTCGGTTACCTGGCCGTCTATCCGGGCCTGGGCCGATTTGCCGGCCAGTTCGGCTGGACGCAGGCCGGCGAGTACGAGGCCGAGATGGCCAAGGCCCGCACCGAGCTCGCGCCGCTGTACGCCCGCTTCGCCGCGATGAAGACCGAGGAGATGGCCGCCAACCCCGAGGCCATGGCCATCGGCGAGCGCCTGTTCATGAACAACTGCGCGCAGTGCCACGGCTCGGACGCACGGGGCAGCAAGGGCTTTCCCAACCTGGCCGACAACGACTGGCTGCACGGCGGCGCGCCGGAGAACATCCGCGAGACGCTGGAGAAGGGCCGCATGGGCACCATGCCGCCCATGGCCGCGGCCGTGGGTTCGCCGGAGGACATCCGCAACCTCGCGCACTATGTGCTGAGCCTGTCGGGCAGCCCGCACGACTCGCTGCGCGCCTCGCTGGGCAAGTCCAAGTTCACCGCCTGCGCGGCCTGCCACGGCATGGACGGCAAGGGCAACACGGCCCTGGGCGCGCCCAACCTGACCGACGACGTCTGGCTGCACGGCTGGGGCGAGGCGGCCATCACCGCCATGGTCAACCACGGCAAGGTCAACGTGATGCCGGCCCAGGCCGACAAGCTGACCGAGGCGCAGATCGGCGTGCTCACCGCCTACGTATGGGGTCTGTCCCACCGCGCGAACGCGGTGCGCTGACGGCGCCGATGCCACCGGGGAACGCGATCCGGGCCTGTCCCTCGGCGCGCCCTGGCCGGCGGCGCAGCCGCTGACGCGTTCCCTTGCCGGCCCACCCTTTCGAGAACTGCCATGAAGCCACCCAGCGGGCCTGCCCGCAAGGTCATTCCCATCACCCCGGTCGCGCCTGGCGCTGCCGATGCGGCCGCTGAGATGGTGTCGCTGTACGAGGCGCAAAAGAAGATCTACCCGCGCTCCATCCGCGGCGTGTTCGCCCGCTGGCGCTGGGCCATGGTGGCCCTCACGCAGCTCGTGTTCTATGCGCTGCCCTGGCTGCAGTGGGGCGAGCGGCAGATGGTGCTGTTCGACCTGGGGGCTCGGCGCTTTTACCTGTTCGGGCTGGTGCTGTACCCGCAGGATTTCATCTACCTCACGGGCCTGCTCATCGTCAGCGCGATGTCGCTGTTCCTGTTCACCGCGGTGGCGGGGCGCCTGTGGTGCGGCTTCGCCTGCCCGCAGACGGTGTACACCGAGATCTTCATGTGGATCGAGCACCGGGTGGAGGGCGACCGCAGCGCCCGCCTGCGCCTGGATGCCGGGGGCTGGACCTTCGAGAAGGTGCGCAAGAAGGCGCTCAAGCAGTTCCTCTGGATCGCGGTGGCGCTGTGGACGGGCTTCACCTTCGTGGGCTACTTCGTGCCCATCCGCGAGCTGTCGGGCGAGCTGCTGGCGATGCAGGGCGGCTGGCAGATCTTCTGGGTGCTGTTCTACGGCTTCGCCACGTACGGCAATGCCGGCTTCATGCGCGAGCAGGTGTGCAAGTACATGTGCCCCTATGCCCGGTTCCAGAGCGCCATGTTCGACCGCGACACGCTCATCGTCACCTACGACGACGCGCGCGGCGAGCCGCGCGGTCCCCGCACCAAGACGGTGGATTACAAGGCGCGGGGCCTGGGCGACTGCATCGACTGCACGCTGTGCGTGCAGGTGTGCCCGGTGGGCATCGACATCCGCAACGGCCTGCAATACGAGTGCATCGGCTGTGGGCTGTGCGTGGACGCCTGCAACACCGTGATGGACAAGATGCACTACCCGCGGGGGCTGATCCGCTTTTCCACGCAGAACGGCGTGGCGGCCCGCTGGGGCCGGGCGCAGATGCTGCGCCGCGTGCTGCGCCCCCGCGTGCTGGTCTACACCGCGGTGCTGGTGGCCCTGTGCGTGGGGCTGCTGTCCAGCCTGGTGCTGCGCACGCCGCTCAAGGTGGACGTGGTGCGCGACCGCGCCGCGCTCTCACGCATCGTGGCCGGCGGGCAGCTGGAGAACATCTACCGCCTGCAGATCATGAACGCCACCGAGTCCGGCCAGCGCTACCGCATCGGCGCGAGCGGGCTGCAGGGGCTGCGCGTGGCGTCCGACGCCGAGGTGGAGATCGGCGCGGCCGAGTCCCGCTGGGTGGCCGTGCGCCTTCAGATCCCCTACGGCTCCGCGCCGCCCGGATCGCATGCCGTGCAGTTCGACGTGCAGGCGCTGGGCTCGGGCGGCCATGTCGCCGAGAAGTCGGTGTTCCTGGTGCCGCGATGAGCGCCGCAGGCCCCACCGTCACCGTTTCAGGCGCCAGACCGCTGGTCCGACCGCCTTTCTTCTTTTCCTGTCAGGAGTGAACACCATGCCATCCCCTATCGCCGCCGCACCGGCTCCCCTTCCTTCGGCCGCTCCCTGGTGGAAGTTCGGCTTCGTCTGGATGGTCATTGCCGGGCCGGCCATCGTGGTCGTGGCGGGCTTCACCACGCTGTGGGTGACGGTCGTGCGCCCCGACCCGGTGGTGGCCGAGGACTACTACCGCCAGGGCATCGAGATCAACAAGACGCTGCAGGGCGCGCCGAACAGCCTGGCCCCGGCCATGAAGGCGCGCAACCATGCGGCCACCCCCGTGCAGGACCAGCCGCGCTGAAAGCGGCCTGTTCGCACCACCCCCCGAAACGAGGAGACAAGCGCAATGTGGACCCAACGCCTCATGTGGATTGCATGGCCCGCCTTCCTGATGGCGGGCGTGCTGGAAATGCTGGTCTTTGCCCTGGTGGACCCACAGGACATGCACTGGTTCGGCCAGCCCCTGGCGCTCTCGCGCGAGGGGGTCTACACCATCGCCTTCTTCGCTTTCTGGCTGGTGACGATGGCGTCGAGCGCGCTCACCACGCTGCTGGCCATGTCGCCGTTCGAGCTGAACCGCTGCCCCGTGCCCGTGACCGACCGGCCCGCCGACTGCGCGCGCCACCACCCGGGCGCATGAAATGCCAGCGCCGGTGCCGCAGGCCGGCCGCTCAGTGGCAGTTCTGCGAGTTCACGATGCGCTTGAGCGCCGCTGTCTCCAAGATGCGCACGTGGCGCTGCTTGACCTCGACGATGCCGTCCTCGACGAACTTCGAAAAGGTGCGGCTCACCGTCTCCAGCTTGAGGCCGAGGTAGCTGCCGATTTCCTCGCGCGTCATGCGCAGCACGAGTTCGGACTGCGAGAAGCCCCGCGCATGCAGGCGCTGCACCAGGTTGAGCAGGAAGGCCGCCAGGCGCTCTTCCGCCCGCATGCTGCCCAGGAGCAGCATCACGCCGTGCTCGCGCACGATCTCGCGGCTCATGATCTTGTGCACGTGGTGCTGCAGCGCCGTGACCTCGCGCGACAGCTCCTCGATGCGGTCGAAGGGCATGACGCAGACCTCGGCATCTTCCAGCGCGACGGCGTCGCAGGTGTGGTGGTCGCTGACGATGCCGTCCAGGCCGATGATCTCGCCGGCCATCTGGAAGCCCGTGACCTGATCGCGGCCGTCTTCGGTGGCCACGCAGGTCTTGAAGAAGCCGGTGCGGATGGCGAACAGCGAGCTGAAGGGCTCGCCGTTGCGAAACAGGGTGGCTCCCCGCTTGACCTTGCGGCGCACGGCCACGATGTCGTCGATCCGCTGCAGTTGCAGATCGTTCAGGCCCAGCGGCATGCACAGCTCGCGAAGGTTGCAGTTCGAGCATGCCACTTTGATGGTTTGCGGATTCATGGGCAAAGGCCTTTTCGGTGAGGGGAGGACGGGCGGCCGGCAGGGTGGAAAGCCCCGGGCGAACGCAAGGCGCCTGTCATGGATCAATTGTGGCAGCGTGCGCCTGCAGAACCCTTGACCCAGGTCAAGGGTTTCCCGGGAAGGCTGCGGCACATTGGGCAGGCACAAGGAAATCCCATGATCGCTGTCACCCCTGAACTCCTGCGCCGCTTCGACGTGCCCGGCCCCCGCTACACCTCCTACCCGACCGCCGACCGGTTCGTGGAGGCCTTCGGACAGGACGAATACGTTCTCGCGCTGCAGCAGCGCCGCCTGGGGTCGGCCGCCAAGGCATTGCCCTTGTCGCTGTATGTGCACATTCCCTTTTGCGAGTCGCTGTGCTACTACTGCGCCTGCAACAAGATCATCACCCGCCACCCCGAGCGGGCCGAGGTCTACCTGCGCTACCTCAGCCGCGAGATCGACCTGCACACGGCCCAGTGCGGCGTGGGGCAGGTGGTGAGCCAGTTGCACCTGGGCGGAGGAAGCCCGACGTTCCTGTCGGACGACGGCCTGCGGTCGCTGATGGCCATGCTCCAGCGCAGCTTCACGTTCGCGCCCGGCGGCGAGTATTCGATCGAGATCGATCCGCGCACGGTGGACGCGGGCCGGCTGGCGCTGCTGGCGGAGCTGGGCTTCAACCGCCTGAGCTTCGGCGTGCAGGACTTCGACCCCGAAGTGCAGAAGGCCGTGCACCGCATCCAGCCGGCGAGCCAGGTCTTCGACCTGGTGGCCAGCGGGCGGGCGCTGGGCTTCGAGTCCATCAACGTGGACCTGATCTACGGCCTGCCGCGGCAGACGCCCGAGTCCTTCGAGCGCACGCTCGAGCAGGTGGTCCGGTTGCGGCCCGACCGCATCGCGCTGTATGCCTATGCTCACCTGCCCGAGCGCTTCAAGCCGCAGCGCCGCATCGTGCCGGCCGACCTGCCGCTGGCGGCGTCGAAGGTGGCCATGCTGTCGCAATCGCTGCGGTCGTTCCAGGACGCCGGCTACGTCTATGTGGGCATGGACCACTTCGCGCTGCCGGGCGACGCGCTGGCCGTGGCCAAGCGCCAGGGCCGGCTGCACCGCAACTTCCAGGGCTACAGCACCCAGCCCGATTGCGATCTGCTCGGCCTGGGCGTGTCGGCCATCGGCCGCGTGGGCGCCACCTACAGCCAGAACGCCAAGACGTTGGACGAGTACTACGACTTCATCAACCAGGGGCGCCTGCCGGTCGTGCGCGGCCTGGCGCTCACGCGCGACGACCTGGTGCGCCGCTCCGTCATCATGGCGCTGATGTGCCAGGGCGAGGTGCTGTTCGAGCCGGTGGAGCAGGCGTGGCTCATCGATTTCCGGCAGTACTTCGCCACCGAGCTGCAGGCGCTGGAGGATCTGCAGGCGCAGGGCCTGGTCGTGCTCGGCCAGGAAGGCATCGAGGTCACGGCCATGGGCTGGTTCTTCGTGCGCGGCGTGGCCATGCTGTTCGACCGCTACCTGCAGGCCGACCGCAACCGTGCGCGCTTTTCCCGCATCATCTGAACCGGAAGGACGCCGCCATGCCTGACACCCTGGTCTGGACCGCATTGGCCATGGGGCTGGCGGGCGGTCCGCATTGCCTGGCGATGTGCGCGGCGCCCTGCGGCGCGCTGGTGCGCGCGGGTGGCCTGGGCCAGACCACCGCGCCAAGCGGGGGGGCGCAGCCGGTGCGGTGGGCGGGCCGTGGCGCGGCTTTGCCGGCGGGGCGCGTGTGGACGCGGCCCTTGGCCTTCCATCTGGGTCGGCTGGCCGGGTACGCCCTGGCGGGCGCGATGGCGGCCTGGGCCATGGACCGCCTGGCCTGGCTGACCCAGCAGGCGGCTGCGCTGCGGCCGGCCTGGACGCTGCTGCACGTCGCCGTGCTCGCCTGGGCCGTGCTGCTGGTGTTCCAGGCGCGTCAGCCGGCCTGGGTGGACCACGCGGGGCGCGTGCTGTGGCAGCGCGTCGCCCCCTGGGTACGCTCGCCCGGCGGCCTGTTTTCCACGGGCTTGGCCTGGGCCTGCATGCCCTGCGGCCTGCTGTATTCCGCGCTGCTGCTCGCGGCCTTGACCGGAAACCCCTGGCGCGGGGCGCTGGCCATGGTCTGCTTCGGCGTGGGTGGCACGGCCTGGCTGGTGGCCGGCCAGTGGCTCTGGCAGCGGCTGCGGGGCGGTGGTGCTGCCGGGGATGCCCGAGGAGGGTGGGGCGTGCGGCTGTCCGGCCTGTTGCTGTTCGGAATTGCCGCCTGGGGGCTGTGGATGGACGTTTTCCACCGCCAGGCCGAGCCCTGGTGTCTCTAGCCAAGCCCTTCGAACAGGGGGTTAACAACGGCTATCGTGATCGGGGTTCGTGAAGTTTTTGACATTTGATTCGGGGGTGTATTAACTGGTGATAATGGTTACCAATACCCCGGCGTCCCCGTGGCGCCTTCCGGCGCCCCCCGAAAGTGACTAATCCCCTTCTCATCGATGTCGGCCGGCTGCGTGTAGGCATGTACATTCAGCTCGATCTGGGCTGGATGAACCACCCTTTTCCGGTTAGCAGTTTCCGCATCGCCTCGCCGGAGCAGATCAGTACCCTCGCCGCCCTGGGCCTGTCCCAGGTGCGGTGGATTCCTTCCAAAAGCGATCCGTCGGTGCAGGGCCTGCTGCCGCCCGGCCACCCTTCCGCGCCCGATCCCGTGACCGAAGCCGCCCGGGCGCCCGTGGAGACAGGGCCTTCGATCGCCCAGGCCTCCATGGCGGAGTTCCGCGAGCGCATCAAGGCGCAGAGCCGCTCCCTGGCCGCCTGCGACGAGCGCTTCGCGCGCGCCACGCGGGTGTACGAGCGCCTGGCCACCAGCGCCGAGCAGGACCCTTCGGAGGCGCGCGCCTCCACCAACGCGCTGGTGTCCAGCTGCGTGGATGAGCTGCTCGACCAGGGCGACTCCGCCATCCGCCTGCTCTCGGAGCGGGTGGGCACGCGCGCGGCGCTGCATTCGGTCAACGTGATGGTGCTGTCGCTGCTGCTGGGCAAGGCCCTGGGCCTGTTGGGCGACGACTTGCAGCCCCTGGGCGCGGCCGCGCTGCTGCATGACCTGGGCAAGATCACGCTGCCGCCCCATGTGGCCCAGCCGCATTCCGCACTGGGCCCGGCCGACCAGGCCCTGTACGAGGCGCATGTCGGCGAATCGGTGGTGCTGGCAGAGCGCATGGGCCTGAGCACCGCCGTCATCGAGGCCATCGCGCATCACCATGAAATGGCCGATGGCACGGGCTTTCCGCTCCAGCTCAAAGGGGCCGACATCTCCCGCGAAGGGCAGGTGCTGGCCCTGGTCAACTACTACGACCGGCTGTGCAACCCGCTGCGGGGCGCCAATGCGCTGACCCCGCACGAGGCGCTGTCGGTGATCTTCGCGCAGCACAAGCAACGGTTCGACGCCGTGGTCCTGCGGGCCTTCATCCGCATGATGGGCGTGTACCCACCGGGCTCGATCGTGCAGCTCGTGGACGACCGCTATGCCATCGTCACGGCCGTGAACTCCGCCCGCCCGCTGCGGCCCAAGGTGATCGTGCACGAGTCCGGCGTCTCCAAGGACGATGCTCTGGTGATCGACCTGGAAGACCAGCCGGCGCTGGGCATCCGCCGCAGCCTGCGGCCCGCGCAGCTGCCGCGCGATGCGCTCGACTACCTGTCGCCCCGCAAGAGGATCTGCTACTACTTCGAACGGGCCGTCGACGCCGCGCCGACCGGGGCCCGGACGTGATCCGCGGTCCGCAAGGCAGCGTGTGGCGCGCCGTGTTCGACGGGTTGCTGGAGGCCGTGTGGCTGGTGGAGCCCGAGGGGCTCACGGTGCGCTTCGCCAATCAGAGCGCGGCCGCGCTGCTCGGGCGCTCCCCCGAAACCATGGAAGGCGCGGACGCCGTCGAACTGCTGGCCTGCACGCCGGAAGACCTGTACTTCTGGGCGCAGGACCGCGATGCGCTGATGCGCGGCATCCAGTCGCATTCCGGCCTGCTCGGGGGCGACGGCCAGTTCATTCCGGTGGACCGGCGCGTGTCGCGCGTGGATTCGCCCGCGGGCGAGGCACTGCTGCTGGTGACCATGATCGATCGCCGCGAGCAGGCCTCGACCGAGCGCGAGCTGGAAATCCTGCTGTCGGAGTTGCGCGCCACGCTCGACTCCGCGGCCGATGGGATTCTGGTGTGCGACATGGGCGGGCGCATGCGGGCCTTCAACCAGCGGTTGGCGCAGCTGTGGGACATGCCCGAGAACCTCCTCGTGCAGCGCAACGACGCCGCCGTGGTGGCCCACATGCAGCAGCAGGTGGCCGATGCCGATGCCTACCGGGCGCGGCTGTCGTCCATCGCGCTGGAGCCGGGCCGCGACACCACCGACATCCTGCACCTGCGCAACGGCACCATCATCGAGCGCCGCTCGGTGCCGCAGCTGAGCCAGGGTCGGCCCGTCGGCCGGGTGTTCTCGTTCCGCGACGTGACGCTCAACGCCGAGGCGCAGGCCAGCCTGCGGCTGGCCGCGCGGGTGTTCGATTCCAGCCTGGACGCCATCTTCATCGCTGACGACCGGCACCAGATCGTGCGCATGAACCCGAGCTGCGAGCGGCTGATCGGCGCGCCCGCGGTCGCCTTGCAGGGCGTGCCCGCGGTCTCGCTCTTCGGAGCCGAGGGCGCGCAGCCCGGCTGGATGGAACACGTCCTGGCGGCGTGGGAGCGCGACGGCTTCTGGGAGGGCGAGCTGCGCCTGCCCGAGGGCGGCGCGAACGGGGCCGCGCGACGGGCCTGCGCGGTGCACCTGTCGTGGGTGGTGCTGCGCAGCGAGACGGGCAATGCGCTGCAGAGCATCGGCTTCATGCGCGATCTCACGCAACAGCACGCGGCCCGCACGCGCATCGAGGAACTGGCCTACAGCGACGTGCTCACCGGCCTGCCCAATCGGCTGCGCCTGTCGCGCCGCGTGGGCGAAGCCATCGACGCGATCCAGCAGGGACCGCGCCCGGACGCCGGCACCTTCGCCATCCTGTTCGTGGACCTGGACCGTTTCAAGATCATCAACGACTCCCTGGGCCACCTGTTTGGCGATCGCGTGCTGCAGATCGTGGCCAAGCGCCTGCAGGGGTGCCTGCGCCAGAGCGACATGCTGTGCCGCCTGGGCGGCGACGAGTTCGTGGTGTACCTGCACGGGGGCGATGCCGCGATCGCCGAAGGCGTGGCGCGGCGCATGCTCGAGGACATGCTGCGCCCCTTCATGCTCGACGGCATGGGGTTTTCCATTCAGTGCAGCATCGGGGTGGCGCTGTACCCGCAGGACGGCGAGACGCTGGACGACCTCATCAAGCAGGCCGACACCGCCATGTACCGCGTGAAGGAGCGCGGCCGCGGAAGCTACGGCTTCTACCAGCCGCAGATGAATGCCGACCTGCTGTCGCGCATGAAGCTCGAACACGCCATGCGCCAGGCCCTGGGCCAGCAGCGCATGGTGGTCCACTACCAGCCGCAGGTCGCCATGGCGACCGGCAGCGTGGTGGGCGCCGAGGCGCTGCTGCGCTGGACCGATCCGGAACTGGGGCCCATTTCGCCGGGCGTTTTCATTCCGCTGGCCGAAGAGTCCGGCTACATCATCACGCTGGGTTCATGGGTCATGGAGCAGGCCGTGCAGGAGGCTGCGCGCTGGATGCGCTCGGGCTCGCCGCTCGTGATGGCCGTCAACGTGTCGGCGCTGGAATTCCGCCAGCCCGATTTCGTCGATCGGCTCACGCAGCTTTTGCTCAAGCACGGCCTGCCGGCCTCGCTGCTCGAACTGGAGCTGACCGAGACCATCCTGCTGCAGGATGCGCTGGAGATGGAGCAGCGCCTGCAGGCGCTGGCCGAACTGGGCATCGGCCTGGCCATCGATGATTTCGGCACCGGCTATTCCAGCCTGGCCTATCTGAAAAAGCTGGCGATCCACAAGCTCAAGATCGACCAGTCGTTCGTGCGGGGGTTGCCCGACGACGACGGCGACCGCGCGATCATCAATGCCATCGTGCACATGGGGCGCGCGCTGCACATCGAAGTGGTGGCGGAGGGCGTGGAAACGCAGCAGCAGCGCATGGCGCTGGAGCAGATGGACTGCCGCTACTTCCAGGGGTATCTGTGCGCGCCGGCGATGCCGGCCGAAGCCTTCAGAAGCCTGCTGGTGAGCCGCCAGAGCTATTCGTGGGGACTGTCGACGCCGGCGTGAAAACCGCCGGGCCGTGGGAGAAACAGGTGTCTGCGAATGCCACCGGACCGGCATCCTGAACCGGGGGTTCAGGTGGGCGAGGGCAGCCAGGCGTTGGGTTCATCTGACGCGAGATGATCACGCTCACCGGGCAATGTACCAAGCCCGTGCTCAATGAGCATTGGTTCAAGGAAATATAAAGCCCGGCAGCACCGCAGACGTCTCCATTGTAGGCGCTGCATGCACGGCGCGCGAGCGGCCGTTGCGTAACCCTTTTTAAAGAAGGCGGCCGTCGTCGCCGAGCGCATCGTCCAGCCGGCGCAGCAGCAACTGCATCTGGCCGGACGGGTCGCCCGCCAGCGAGGCGTGAGAGGCGTGCAACGGCGCCGGGGCATCGGTGGATTGCGGGCCGGCGGCCGGGGCCAGCGGCGCGGGCTCCGTCGGGGCTGCCGCCTGGGCCTGTGCAGCGGACGCCAGATCGGCCTCTTCGCGGTCGGCGATCTCGAAGGCCAGGTTGAGCGCTGCCAAAACGGCGATGCGCTCGCGGGCCCGCACCTTGCCGGCATCGCGGATGCGCGTCATGGCGGTGTCCACGCGTTCCACGGCCTGCAGCAGGCGCGATTCGTGGCCCTCGGGGCAGCCCAGCAGGTAGCTCTGCTGCATGATCTGGACTTCGATCTGCTTCATTCGGCGTCCTTCGAGGGGGGCGTCGCAGGCAGGCTCTCCAGCAGCGCGTCCACACGGGCGCGCGCGGTGTTGAGCCGGGATTTGAGCGAGTCTCGCTCCTGGGTGAGATGGACCACCTGGGCGGTCAGCAAGGCATTGGCGCGTTGCAGTTCCGCATGGCGCAACAGCAGCCGCTCCACGCGTTCGGCGATCTGGTCGATGGGAGAGGATGGATCCATACAGTCGCAATTGTAGGGTTGGCGCCACCACCCGCCCATCCGGCGGCGTTTACAGGCTGCAACACCCGTAAAATCCGCGGGTTGGTGCTCGCAGCATGGTTCGCATGCTGCAGTTCAACGGGAAGCAGGAAGGTTGCGTTCGCCAGAGCGCGCCGTGCCTGCGCTGCCCCCGCAACGGTCAGCGGACGGGTCGGCCCTTTTCTCCGACTCACTCTCCAGCCATGAGCCACTGGGCGCCTTGAACAAGCGCCTGGGAAGGCGCTGGAGGGCGCTCCGCCAGCCCGGATACCGGCCAACAACGTGGCCGCGCTTGGGGACCGCCATGGTCCTGAAGGCGCGGCTGTTTCGCCCAATGCCGGCGGGGAAGCCGGCGCGGGGATGTTTGCCAGTCTGTCTGTTTCCATGAAAAAGCCCTTGTTCCCCGCGCGCGCCGCTGCCATTGCCGCTGCCGTGCCTTCCTCGCCCCTGCGGCCTGCCGCCCTGGCTGTTTCCCTGGCCCTCACGTTCGCCGCCGCACCTGCCGCCCAGGCGCAGGACGCCCCCGTGCTGCTGGCGCAGAACCAGCGCGTGCCCTCCCTGGGCGAAACCGTGGTGGCCGCCACGCGCACGCCCCAGCCGCTGGCCGACCTGGTGGCCGATGTGTCCGTGCTGGACCGCGAGGCCATCGAGAACAGCGGCGCGACCGGCCTGGCCGACGTGCTGGCCCGCCTGCCCGGGGTCGAGATGGTCCGCAACGGCGGTCCGGGCAGTGCCACCAGCCTGTACCTGCGCGGCGCCGAGACGCGCTTCACGGCCGTGTACATTGACGGCGTGCGCATGGACTCGCAATCCACCGGCGGTGCGCCGTGGGAGGCCATTCCGCTGGCCGTCATCGACCGCATCGAGGTGCTGCGCGGCCCGGCGGGCGCGGTGTACGGCTCGGACGCCATCGGCGGCGTGGTGCAGATCTTCACGCGCCGGGGCGAGGCCGGCACCGCTCCCTACGTGGGCGTCGGCGTGGGTAGCCAGGGCACCTACAAGGCCGAGGCCGGCGTGAGCGGTGCCAGCGGCGCGGTGGACTATGCCGTGGGCCTGGCGCGCGAGACGAGCCAGGGCTTCAACGCCCGCACCGTCGCCACGCAGAACCCCGACAAGGACGGCTATCGCCGCACGTCCGGCAACGCCCGGGTGGGCCTGCAGATCGATGCAGTCCACCGCCTGGAAGGCACGCTGGTGGCCAGCGAGATGAACTCCGGCTACGACACCCTGCCGCTGGGCAACGACGACCGCAACCTGCACAAGATGCACGCCCTCGGCCTGAACTGGGCCGCGAAGTGGAGCCCGCAGTACACCACCCGCGTGTCGGTCACCGACTCGCGCGACCGCTACGAGACGCGGCCTTCGGTGTACCTCACCGACACGCGCCTGCGCGGCTACCTGTTCCAGAACGAATGGCGCCAGGGCCCGCACCTGGTGACGGCGGCCCTGGAGCGCCGCGAGGACCACCTGGAGAACGCGCCCATCGACCGCAAGCGCTCGCAAGACGCGCTCGCGCTGGGCTATGGCTTCAATGCCGGCGGCCACACGCTGCAGTTCAACGTGCGGCACGACTCCGACAGCGAGTTCGGCGGCCAGAACACCGGCAGCGCCGCATACGGCTATGCCATCACGCCGCAGTGGCGCGCCACCGCGTCCGTGGGCACCTCGTTCCGCGCGCCCACGCTGTACCAGCGCTTCAGCGAATACGGCCTGGCATCGCTCAAGCCGGAAGAGGGCCGCAATGCCGAGGTGGGCCTGCGCTGGGCCGAGGGCGCCGGCACCTTCTCGGCCGTGGCCTACCGCAACCGCGTGAAGAACCTCATCGTGTTCGGCGGGGCGGGCGGCTGCCCGTCCAATTTCGGCTGCTATGCCAGCGCCGCACGCGCCAAGTACGACGGCGTGACGCTGTCAGGCTCGTACAAGGTGGCCGGCGTACAGTTGCGCGGATCGGTGGATTTCCAGAACCCGCGCGACGAAGACACGGGCCGGCTGCTGGCACGCCGCTCCAAGCGCCACGGCACGCTGGGGGCCGACACGCAGGTCGCCGGCTGGACGCTGGGCACCGAAGTGCAGGCCTCGGGCCGGCGCTTCGACACCGCGGCCAACACCACGGTGCTGGGCGGCTACACGCTCGTCAACCTGTATGCCAGCACGCGCATCGCACGCGACGTGACGCTGCTGGCGCGCGTGGACAACCTGGCCGACAAGGATTACCAGCTGGCCCGCACCTATGCCACGGCGGGGCGCACGTTCTATGCGGGCCTCAAATGGGCGCCGCAATGACCGCGGCGCAGCCAGCGATGAAGAACCCATGAGGGCGAGGGGAGAAGCAGCGCGAGAAGAAGAAGCGGCTGGCATGGCGGGCAGCGTGGGCTGTCCCGCCATTGCCATCGCCGCACCCGCGTCCGGCCAGGGCAAGACCACCGTGACGGCGGCGCTCGCGCGGCTGCACGCGCGCCAGGGGCGCCGGGTGCGGGTCTTCAAGTGCGGCCCCGATTTCCTCGACCCCTGCTGGCACCAATTGGCCAGCGGCGCCCCGGTGCACCAGATCGACCTGTGGATGACCGGCGAGGCCGACATCGCCCAGCGCCTGCATGCCGCCGCGCGCGAGGCCGACCTGATCCTCATCGAGGGCGTGATGGGCCTGTTCGACGGCGCCCCCAGCCTGGCCGATCTGGCGCAGCGCTTCGGGCTGCCGGTGCTGGCGGTGGTCGATGCGTCGGCCATGGGCGCCACGCTGGGGGCCGTGGTGCACGGCCTGCGGCACTACCGCGCGGGCCTGCCATGGGCCGGGGTGCTGGCCAACCGCGTCGCCACCGAACGCCATGCCGACCTGCTGCGCGCAGGTCTCAACGATCCCGCGGACTGGCTGGGCGCGCTGCCGCGCGTGCAGCGGGATGCCCAGGACGGTGCGACCAAGCCTGCCGCCTCCGTGCGGGCGCGGGCCGGCCTGCTGCCCGAGCGGCACCTGGGCCTGGTGGCCGCACACGAGCTGGCCGATGGCCTGGCGCGGCTGGACGCCGCGGCCGATGCGCTGGCGGCCACGCCGCTCGGGCGCCTGCAACCGCACGAACTGCAGCGCTGGGCCGTGCGCTTTGCCGCGCCCGAGCGGCCCGAGCCTGTGCCGCCGCTGCTGGCGGGCCGCACGGTCGCGGTGGCGGACGATGCGGCGTTCTGCTTCATCTACCGCGCCAACCTGGACACGCTGGAGGCGCTGGGCGCGCGGGTGGTGCGGTTTTCGCCGCTGGCCGATGCCGCGCTGCCGCCGTGCGATGCGGTCTGGCTGCCCGGCGGCTACCCCGAGCTGCATGCCGACCGCATCGCCGGCCACACCCGCATGCAGGCCAGCCTGCGGGCGCACGTGCAGGCCGGCCGCGCGGTGTGGGCAGAATGCGGCGGCATGATGGCGCTGTTCGAATCGATCACCCTGGCCGACGGCCAGCACCGGCCCCTGTGGGGGCTGCTGCCGGGCCGCGTGGCCATGCAGAAACGGCTGGCGGCCCTGGGGCCGCAGCAACTGGACGTGGACGGCCACGTGCTGCGCGGCCACACCTTCCACTACTCCACCTGCGACAGCCCGGCCCCGGTGCGGGCGCGCACCGAGCGGCCCGCGCACGCGGGGCCGCCCGGCCCGGGCGAGGCGTTGTACCGCCATGGCAGCATCCACGCGAGCTACTTCCACGCCTGGTTTCCGTCGAGCCCGCGCGCGGTGGCGGCCCTGCTGGGCGCCGGCCCGGATGCGCCACGGGGGGCGGCATGAGCAGCCCTGGCCCCATTGCCGCCAGCGAGCTGATCCTGGGCGGCCAAAAGAGCGGCAAGTCGCGCCGTGCCGAACTGCTGGCGCGCCAGTGGCTGGCCGATTCGCCCACGCACCGCGCGCTGCTGATCGCCACCGGGCAGCCCTGGGACGACGAGATGCGCGAACGCATCGCGCGCCACCAGCGCGACCGCGCCGAGCGCGTGCCCGGCCTGCGCACGCTGGAAGAGCCGCTCGACCTGGCCCGCGCCATCGCCCGCCACGGCAGCGCCGATACGCTGATCGTGGTGGACTGCCTCACGCTCTGGCTCACCAACTGGCTGATGCCGGCCCCGGCCCCAGCGCCGGTCTCGGAGGGGACGGAACCAAATCAGCCTCCAGCGCATGATTGGCTAGGGCAGTGCGCTATGTTTTTAGGAGCAATCCACCAGGCCCCCGGCCCGGTGGTGCTGGTGGGCAACGAGATCGGCCTGGGCGTGATTCCCATGGGCCGCGAGGTGCGCGCCTTCGTCGATGCACTGGGGAGCCTGAATCAGCGCGTGGCCGAGGCCTGCCAGCGCGTCACCCTGGTCGCGGCGGGCCTGCCGCTCACGCTGAAGGACACACCATGACGCACCGCTTCTTGCGACGCCTGCGCTGCCATGCCGCTCGCCGGTGGCCCGCGGGGCTGGCGTTGGCGGCTTTCGTCTGGATGGCCGGTGCCACGGCCGCGCAGGCCTTCGAGGTGACCGATGCGCGCGGTCGCACCGTCGCATTCGCCCAGCCGCCGCAGCGCATCGTGAGCCTGCTGCCCTCGCTGACGGAGAGCGTGTGCGAGCTGCAGCAATGCCAGCGCCTGGTGGGGGTAGACCGCTACTCCAACTGGCCCGAAGCCGTGCAGCGCCTGCCCCAGGTGGGCGGTGGCATCGATCCGAACATCGAGGCCATCGTGGCCCTGCAGCCCGACGTGGTGCTGCTGGCCACCAGCTCGCGCGCCAGCGACCGGCTGGAGGCATTGGGCCTGAAGGTGGTGGCGCTGGAGCCCAAGACCCATGCCGACGTGCGCCGCGTGCTCGCCACGCTGGGCCAGCTGCTCGGCGTGCCGCAGGAGCAGGGGGCCGACCGGCTGTGGCGCGTGATCGACGCCGGCGTGCAGGCCGCCACGCAGTCGCTGCCGGCCCGCGCGCGCGGGGCCCGCGTGTATTTCGAGGTGAGCCGGGGGCCGTATGCGGCGGGCACGGCGTCGTTCATCGGCGAGACGCTGGCGCGCCTGGGCGCGCGCAACGTGGTGCCGCCCGAGTTGGGCCCGTTCCCGCGGCTGAACCCCGAGTTCGTCGTGCGAGCGCGGCCCGACGTGATGATGGTGGGCAACCGCAGCATGCAGTCCATGGCGATGTACCCGGGCTGGAACAGCCTGAAAGCCGTGCGCGAGCAGCGCGTGTGCCTGTTCGGCCCCGGCGAGGCCGACGTGGTGGTGCGCCCCGGCCCGCGCATGGCCGAGGCCGCGCGCATCATGGCGCGCTGCCTGGCGGACAAGGCGCCATGAGCGTGCCCCCGGACGGCGCACCCGCCATGCCATCGTCATCGCCAATGCCATCGCAGCCCGTGCCGGCGGCCTCGCATGCCGCGCAGCCCGGCCCCGGCCCGCGCCGCGCCGCGTGGCTGGGCGCCTGCCTGCTGGTCGTCAGCGCG
Source organism: Acidovorax sp. SUPP3434 (assembly GCF_030159015.1). NCBI lineage: Bacteria > Pseudomonadati > Pseudomonadota > Betaproteobacteria > Burkholderiales > Comamonadaceae > Acidovorax > Acidovorax sp. SUPP3434. The sequence continues at coordinate 71,879 of NZ_BQXL01000011.1, read as the reverse complement.
CTGCTGCTGGTCGTCGGCGCCTGCGTGGGCAGCACGGGATTCGACAGCCTGCTGCGCATGGGCCAGGACCCGGTGGCCTGGCAGATCGTGTGGGAGATCCGCCTGCCGCGCACGCTGGGCGCCTGGCTGGCGGGCGCGCTGCTGGGGCTGGCGGGTGCGGTGGCGCAGGGCCTGTTCCGCAACCCGCTGGCCGATCCGTACTTGTTGGGCTCGGCCTCGGGCGCGGCGCTGGGCGGCGCGCTGGCGATGGTGGTGTTCGGCGTCTCGCCCATGGCGGCGCAGTGGCTGGCGCGGCTGGGCGTCACCGGAATGGCGTTTCTCGGCGCGGCCGGCGCCGTGGCCCTGACCCTGGTGCTGGCGCGCGGGGTGCAGCACACGCTGCGCCTGCTGCTGGCCGGGGTGATCGTGGGCGTGGTGCTGGGCGCGCTGCGCGACCTGGTGGAGCTGGCCTCGCCGGACATCCTGCAGGCCATGCAGGCCTTCACGCTGGGCAGCACCAGCTTCGTCGGCTGGGTGGCCTGCGCGCTCATGGCCGGGGCGTGGGCGCTGTGCGGCATCGCCGCGTGGACCCTGTCGCGCGCGCTCGACGGCCTGACGCTGGGCGAGGCCACGGCCGCCAGCCTGGGCCTGCCGCTGGCGCCCATGCGCGCGGGGCTGGTGGCGGCCATGGCGCTGGCCACCGGCACGGCCGTGGCGCAGACCGGCCTGATCGCCTTCGTCGGGCTGGCCGCGCCGCACCTGGTGCGCTCCATCGTGAAGGTCACGCACCAGCGGCACATCGTGCTGTCCAGCCTGATGGGCGCGGCGCTGCTGCTGGCGGCCGACATCCTGGCGCGCTGGATCCTGGCGCCGCAGGAGCTGCCCGTGGGCGTGCTCACCGCAGCGCTGGGCGGCACCTACCTGCTGTGGCTCATGCACCGGCGCTCCATGCAGGGCCATTCGCTATGAAAAACATAGCAATCGAGGCAATCAACATCGCGGCACACATCGGAAATGCCCCGGTATTGAACGGCGTGGACCTGGCCGTGCCCGCCGGCCGCTGGACCAGCGTGGTCGGCCCCAACGGCGCCGGCAAGTCCACCTTGCTCAAGGTGCTGGCGGGCCTGCTGCACGGCGCGGCGGTGTCGGGCCGGGTCGAGCTGCTGGGCCGCCCCCTGGCCGCCATGCCGGCCCGCGAGCGCGCCTGCCGGCTGGCGTGGCTGGGGCAGAACGAGGCCTCGGCGGACGACCTCACGGCCTACGACGTCGCCATGCTCGGGCGCCTGCCGCACCAGCGCTGGATGGCCCCGGCCAGCGCCGCCGACCATGCGGCGGTGGAGCAGGCCCTGCGCACCACGCAGGCCTGGGACTGGCGCCACCGGCCGCTCGGGCAGCTGTCGGGCGGGGAGCGCCAGCGGGTGCTGCTGGCGCGCGCGCTGGCCGTGCAGGCCGAGGTGCTGCTGATGGACGAACCCCTGGCCAACCTCGATCCGCCGCACCAGGCCGACTGGCTGCACGCCATGCGCGCGCTGGCGGCGGGCGGCGGCACGGTGGTGAGCGTGCTGCACGAGGTGTCGCTCGCGCTGCAGGCCGACGACATGGCCATCATGGACCGCGGCCGCATCGTGCACCATGGCGCCTGCGCCGACCCGGCCACCCACGCCGCGCTGCAGGCCGTGTTCGACCAGCGCATCCAGGTGCAGCAGGTGGCGGGCCTGTGGGTGTCGCTGCCCCGCATCGACTAGGGCCGGCCACCCTCCCGGCCACCGCTGTCGCCCCTTTTTTTTCGAACGACTTCCTAGACATTGCGCATGCAGATCGAAACCCCTCCCGCCGAACGGCGCTCCGAAAAACCCGACGGCGAGCGCCGCGGCATCGTGCTGGTCAACACCGGCAACGGCAAGGGCAAGAGCACCGCCGCGTTCGGCCTCGCCCTGCGCGCCCACGGGCGCGGCAAGCCGGTCAAGATCTTCCAGTTCATGAAGGTGCCCACCGCGCGCTTCGGCGAGCACCGCATGTTCGAGCAGCTGGGCATCCCCATCGAGGGCCTGGGCGACGGCTTCACCTGGAAGAGCCGCGACATCGACCAGTCGGCCGAACTGGCCCGCGCAGGCTGGGAGCGCGCGCGCGCCGCCGTGCTGGGCGGCGAATTCTTCCTGGTGGTGCTGGACGAGATCACCTACCCGCTCATCTATGGCTGGCTGCCGCTCGACGAGGTGCTGCAGGTGCTGCGCGACCGCCCGCGCCATGTGCACGTGGTGCTCACCGGCCGCCGTTGCCCGCCCGAGGTGATCGAGCTGGCCGACACGGTGACCGAGATGGGCATGGTCAAGCACGCGTTCCAGGCCGGCGTGCCGGCGCAGCGCGGCATCGAGGATTGAGCCCCGCCGACCGCCCCCGCGCCGCGATGCCATCCCCCACGCCGCCCAACGGCAGTGCGCAGGGCGCCGCCTTCTCCGCAGAGGAGCGCGCCGCCGTGTACCGCGCCATCCGCGAGCGCCGCGACATGCGCCACTTCGCGGGCGGGCAGGTCGCGCCCGAGGTGCTGGCGCGGCTGCTGCAGGCCGCGCACCACGGCCCCAGCGTGGGCTTCATGCAGCCCTGGCGTTTCATCCGCGTGGCCGATGGGGCGCTGCGCGGGCGCCTGCACGCCTGTGTGGAGGCCGAGCGCCTGCGCACGGCCGAGGCGCTGGGCGAGCGCGGCGCGGAGTTCCTGCACCTGAAGGTCGAGGGCCTGCGCGATGCGGCCGAATGCATCGCCGTGGCGCTGGCCGATGGTCGCGAGGCGCACGTCTTCGGCCGCCGCACGCTGCCGCAGATGGACCTGGCCTCGGTCGCCTGCGCCCTGCAGAACCTGTGGCTGGCCGCGCGCGCCGAGGGGCTGGGCATGGGCTGGGTCTCCATGTTCGACCCCGCCGCCGTGGGCGCGCTGCTGGGCCTGCCGCCCGGTGCCGAGGCGGTGGCGCTGCTGTCCATCGGCCCGGTGCACGGCTTCTACGAAGAACCCATGCTGCAGCAGGAGCGCTGGGCGCGCCGCGCGCCGCTTCACACCGTGGTGTTCGACAACGCCTGGGGCCAGCCGGCGCCCTGGCTGGCGGCAGGCGTTGCCGCGGACCCGATGCCGGCCGCCGGCGAAAAGGGCCCCGGTTGATGGACGCCGCCTGGGCCCTGGCCCTCGCGCCCGCCGCGGCAGTGCCGCTCGCGCTGGCCATCGACCGGTGCTTCGGCGAGCCGCCCGTGGCCGTGCACCCCGTGGTCTGGATGGGCCGCGCGCTGCAGGCCGGCGGCGACCGGGTGGCGCCCCGCGCGCCCACTGCACGCGACTGGCGGTCTTTCGGGCTGGCAGCGCTGCTGTGGTGTGCGCTGGCCGCCGTGGTTGTGATCGTGTCGGCGGTGCTGCAGTGGGCGGTGCTGCGCCACGCGCCGCCATGGCTGGCCGCAGTGCTGCTGGCGCTGCTGCTCAAGCCGCTGCTGGCCTGGCGCATGCTGCGTGACGAGGTGCTGGCGGTGGAAGCCGCCCTGGCCGAATCGCTGGAGGCCGGGCGCGCGCGCCTGACGCGCTTGGTGAGCCGCGACGTGCAGGCGCTCGACGCGGTGCAGGTGCGCGAGAGCGCCATCGAGTCGCTGGCCGAGAACCTCAACGACTCCGTGGTCGCGCCGCTGTTCTGGTTCGCGCTGCTGGGCCTGCCCGGCGCCGCGCTCTACCGTTTCGCCAACACGGCCGATGCCATGTGGGGCTACCCCGGCATGCGCGGCGGGCGCTACTGGCAGTGGGCCGGCAAATGGGCGGCGCGCGCGGACGATGCGCTGTCGTGGCTGCCGGCGCGGCTCACGGCGCTGCTGCTGCGCGCCATCGCCGGCGGCCCGCGCTGGCGCGTGCTGGCGACCGAAGCGCGCCGCACGCCGTCGCCCAACAGCGGCTGGCCCATGGCCGCCATGGCGCTGGCCCTGGGTGTGCGCCTGGCCAAGCCCGGCGTGTACACGCTCAACCACGAAGGGCGGGGCGCTGATGCCCGCGACACGCCCCGGGCGGCAGGCTGGGCATCGAAAGTGGTCGTTGCCGGCGGATTGATTGCCCTGGTTGCTCACTTTTCAATAGCATTGTGGTGGTCGCGATGGATGTGACGGCGCACGCCCCCCTGCACGGCGGCCCGGATGCCCTGGGCGTGCCGCTGCACGACTTTTCCACCAACAGCAACGCCTGCGGCCCGTGCCCCGAGGCGGTCGAAGCGCTGCGCCATGCCGACGCCTGGCACTACCCCGACCCGGCCTACACCGCGTTGCGCGAGCGCCTGGGCACCTCCCACGGCGTGGCACCGGCGCGCATCGTGATCGCGGGCAGCGCGAGCGAATTCATCCACCGCATCACCGCCTTTGCCGCCCGGCAGGGCGTGCGGGCCGTGGCGGTGCCGGCGCATGGCTATGGGGACTACACGCGCGCGGCGCAGGCCTGGGGGCTGGACGTGCGGCCCGCCGCACCCGGTGCGGACCCGGCGGTCACCGGCTTGCGCTGGGCCTGCGAGCCCGCCAGCCCGCTCGGCACGCCCGACCCCGCGCTGGCCGCCTGGGCCCGGATCGGAGCGCAAGACGGGGCACTGCGCGTGATCGACTGCGCCTATGCTCCCCTGCGCCTGGAGGGCACCGCCAGCCACATGCCCGCCCACGCCTGGCAGCTGTGGACGCCCAACAAGGCCATGGGCCTGACGGGCGTGCGCGCGGCCTATGCCATCGCGCCGCAGGCGCAGCCGCCGCAAGACCTGGCCGCGCTGCAGTCGCTGGCGCCATCGTGGCCCATCGGCGCCCACGGCGTGGCGTTGCTCACGGCATGGACCCTTGCCTCCCCCCAGCGCTGGCTGCGCGACAGCCTGGACACGCTGCGGGTCTGGAAGGCGCAGCAGCAGGCGCTGTGCGAATCGCTGGGCTGGGCCGTCGTGCCCGGGAGCCTGGCCAACTACTTCGTGGCACGGCCCGAGGTCGATGACCTGCCGGCGGCCCTGCAGCGGTTGCGTGCCCACGGCGTCAAGCTGCGCGACGGCACGTCGTTCGGGCTGCCGGGGCAGGTGCGCCTGGGCGTGCTGCCGCCGGGTTCCCAGCAGGCGCTGCGCCAGGCCTGGATCGGCTGACTGCCGCTACCATCCCCGCCTCACCCGCGATCGCTCCAAGGAGGCCGCCCCGCCATGCGCACCATCACCGTCAGTCGCTACGTCACGCCCCTGCGTGAGGGCGGCTCCATGCCCGCCGTCGTCGAGGGCGACGACCTGGGCCTGTATGTGCTCAAGTTCCGTGGCGCGGGGCAGGGCGTGCGGGCCCTGCTCGCCGAGATGATCGCCGGAGGCATTGCCCGCGCCCTGGGCCTGCCCGTTCCCGAGATCGTGCTCGCCCAACTGGACGTGGCCCTGGCGCAGACCGAGCCGGACCCCGAGATCCAGGACCTGATCCGTGCCAGCGGCGGCCTCAACGTGGGGCTGGACTACCTCTCGGGCGCCGCGAACTTCGACCCGGCGGTGGATGTGGTCTCGGACGACTTCGCCTCGCGGCTGGTCTGGTTCGACACGCTGGTGGGCAACGTGGATCGCACGGCGCGCAACACCAACCTGCTGGTGTGGCACCGCAACCCGTGGCTGATCGACCATGGCGCGGCGCTCACTTTCCACCATGCCTGGAACGGCACGGTGGCCGTGCCGGCCAAGCCCTTCGCGCCCATTGCCGACCACGTGCTGCTGCCCCGCGCCACCGCGCTGGCCCAGGTGGATGCGGAACTGGCCGCGCGCCTCACGCCCGCGGTGCTGCAGGGCGTGCTGTCCGAGGTGCCCGATGAATTTCTGCAACTGGCCGGTGCCGACCACGCCGAAGGCCCGTTGACGGCGCCCGGCACCCACCGGCAGGCCTACGCGGATTATTTCGCCGCGCGGCTGGCCGGTCGCGGCGCCTGGCTGAAAGGAGCGATCGATGCACGCGGCTGATGTGTACGACTACGCCATCGTGCGCGTGGTGCCGCGTGTGGAGCGCGAAGAATTCATCAATGCCGGCGCCATCCTGTCGTGCCAGCGCACGGGTTTCCTGCAGGCCACCATGGCACTGGACGAGATGCGGCTGCTGGCCCTGGACCCTGCGGCCGACCTGGACACGGTGCGCCGGCACCTGGCGGCCATCGTCGCCATCTGCGCGGGCGACACGGGCTGCGGGCCCATCGCGCAGATGCCTTACCGATCGCGCTTTCACTGGCTGACCGCGCGGCGCAGCGGAATCATCCAGACCTCGCCGGTGCACACCGGGCGCTGCACCGATGCGGGCGCGGCGCTGGAGCACATCATGGACCGCATGGTCCGGCCGTTGCGTGCGATGGGTTGATGGGGTGAAGGCGCCGCGACCCGCCTCAGCCTGCGCTGTCCGGTAATGTGAAGTCGAACCGGTAGGCGTGCGCCCCGTCGGCGGCGACGTCGATGGTCATGCGACCTTCCAGGCCGGTGAGCGCGTCGGTGCCCGAATCAGGCACCACTGCGATGCGCTGCTCCGGCACGCCGCGCGCCATGGTCGAGCTGTGCTGCAGCACGAAGCTGCCGTGGCGTCCTGCCAGGCTGCCATGCACGGTTTCCATCGCGACGTAGCCGGCCGATCCCGCGGTGGCGCTGCGAAAGGCCAGCATCTCGCCCGTGCTCGTGGCGTCCAGGCTTCCGTGGAAGCGCTTGTCGAGGGACATGCGGAGAAGGCCGCTGGCGCTCGCTGTGTCGCTCAGTGGGTGGGGCGCGGTTTTGACGTCGAAGGGGCCGGTGATGGAATCAGAAATCATGGGTTGTCTCGCGGGTGGAAGCGGCCCGCCCGCTGCAGGAACGCGCAGGTGGGCAGGGCCTGTCGGTGGAAACGAAGCCGCTATTGAACCGCAAGAACGTGCAACGCGGTTCGGGCCATGCTGGCCGCGAGCCGGGCATGCGGGTCGGGGGACAATACGGCTCCTTCGCCAATCGAACTGCGCCGTGCATTCCGCCCCTTTCGCCTTCGCTGCTCCTCGCCCCACCGTTCCGCTTTTTCCGTGTCCGCTGTTCTGCCGCCGCTGTGGCCGCAGCGCACGGGCCGGGCGCTGACATGGCGGCGCGCTGCGTCATGGTGCTGGGCACGACCAGCGGCGCCGGCAAGAGCTGGCTGGCCACGGCCCTGTGCCGCTGGTACAGCAACCAGGGTCTGAAGGTCGCGCCGTTCAAGGCGCAGAACATGAGCAACAACGCGCGCGTGGTTGCCGGGCCGGGCGGCGGCCATGGCGAGATCGGCAGCGCGCAGTATTTCCAGGCCCTGGCGGCGCGTGCCGAGCCCGACGTGCGCATGAACCCGCTGCTGCTCAAGCCGGAGGCCGACACCCGCAGCCAGGTGGTGCTGATGGGGCAGGTGAGCGAGGCGCTGTCGGCATTGCCCTGGCGCGGCCGCAGTGCGCGCGTGTGGCCGCAGATCGCCGCCGCGCTCGATGCGCTGCGCGCCGAGAACGACGTGGTGGTGATCGAAGGCGCGGGGTCGCCGGCCGAGATCAACCTGCAGGCGAGCGACGTGGTCAACCTGCGCGTGGCGCGGCATGCGGGTGCGAGCTGCCTGCTCGTCACCGACATCGACCGGGGCGGCGCCTTCGCCCACCTCTACGGCACCTGGGCCCTGGTGCCCGAGGACGAGCGCGCGCTGATCCAGGGCTTCGTGCTCAACAAGTTCCGGGGCGATGCGGCGCTGCTGGCGCCGGCGCCCGAGATGCTGCAGCAGATGACCGGCGTGCCCACCGTGGCCACCATCCCCATGCAGTGGCACCACGGCCTGCCCGAGGAAGACGGCGTGTTCGACGGTGCCGCGCATGCCAGCGGCGTGGTGCACACGACCATCGCCGTGGTGGCCTATCCGCGCATCAGCAACCTCGACGAATTCCAGCCCCTCAAAGCCGTGCCCGGCGTGCGGCTGCTGTGGGCCCGCAGCCCGGCCGATGTGGCGGGGTCCGACTGGATCGTGCTGCCGGGCTCCAAGGCCACCGCGGCCGACCTGGCCTGGCTGCGCGCGCAGGGGCTGGACGCCGCCGTGGCCGCGCACGCGGCGCGGGGCGGGCGGGTGCTGGGCATCTGCGGCGGCCTGCAGATGCTGGGCGAGGCCCTCATCGACTCGCACGGCGTGGACGGCAACGCGGCGGGCCTGGGCCTGCTGCCGCTGGTGACGGCCTTCGAGCCTGCCAAGACCGTGCGCCACACCCGCACCGCGTTCGGCGCCGCGCACGGCGCCTGGCAGGCGCTGGCCGGCACGGCGGTGCAGGGCTACGAGATCCACCATGGCCAGACCGCGCAGCACCCGGCGATGGCCGCGGCGGGCGACGTGTCGCATGCCGTGATCCCGGGCCTGGCATGGCAGAACGCGCGCGGCAACGTGCTGGGGCTGTACCTGCATGGCCTGTTCGAGGACGCGGGCATCCTGCGCGCGCTCTTCGGGGCCGATGCACCCACGCTCGACGCCGTGTTCGACCGGCTGGCCGGCGGCATCGACACGTGGTTCAGCCCGCAGTGGCTGCAGGCCCACCGGGGCCGCGCATGACCCGTTGCGCAGCGCCAGCCACGGCGTGCGGCGCGGGTGCCTTTCCTGTTTTGTTTTTCCCACCGTTTTCGTGGAGTGAATGACCGATGACCCTTGCCGCCCACCTGACGCTTCCCGCCGTCGCCCCGTTGTCCGACGAAGCCCTGGCCGCGCGCCTGCAGCACCTGCTGGACCACAAGACCAAGCCGCTGGGCGCCCTGGGCCGGCTGGAGTCGCTGGCGCTGCGCATCGGCCGCATCCTGGGCACCGAGGCGCCCCAGCTGCGCCAGCCGCAGATGCTGGTGTGCGCGGCCGACCATGGCCTGGCGGCACGCGGCGTATCGGCTTTTCCGAGCGATGTGACCTGGCAGATGGTGGAGAACTTCCTGGCCGGCGGCGCGGCGGTGAGCGTGCTGGCGCGCCAGCACGGACTGGACCTGACCGTGGCCGACTGCGGCGTGGCGCGCACCATCGCGCCGCGCGACAGCGCACCGGGCCAGCCGCGCCTGCTCAGCCACTGCCGCGTGGCGGCCGGCACGGCCGATGCGTCGGTGGGCCCGGCGATGACCGCGGACCAATGCGCCCAGGCCATCGCCCATGGCAGTGCCATCGTGCGCCGTTTGCCGGGCAATGCCCTGCTGCTGGGCGAGATGGGCATCGGCAACACATCGGTCGCCTCGCTGCTGCTGTCGCGCCTGTGCGGCCTTCCGATCGGCGATTGCACGGGCGCGGGCACCGGCCTGGATGCCGAGGGCGTGGCGCGCAAGCGCGCGGTGCTGCAGCAGGCACTGGAGGCCAATGCCGAGGCCACCGGGCCCTTGGAGGCACTGGCCGCGCTGGGCGGGCTGGAGGTGGCCACCCTGGTGGGCGCGGTGCTGCAGGCCGCCAGCGAGCGCCGGGTGATCGTGGTGGACGGCTTCATCACCAGCGCGGCCGTGCTGGTGGCCAGCCGCCTGGCGCCCGCCGTGCTGGAGCGCTGCGTGTTCGCCCACCGATCGGGCGAACGGGGCCATACGCTGCTGCTGGGCGAATTGCAGGCCGAGCCGCTGCTGGACATGGGCCTGCGGCTGGGCGAGGGCTCGGGCGCTGCGCTGGCCTGGCCCCTGCTGCAATCGGCCTGCGCCGTGCTGCGCGAGATGGCGAGCTTCGAATCGGCGGGGGTCGCCGGCAAGGTGTGACCCGGGCGGCGCGCGTGCCGGAAAGCATGCCTCGGGCTACCGGGCTGCGGGCCGGGCCAGCGCGACGAAGTTCTGCACGAAGGGCGAACGGTCGCCCTCGCGGTGGGCGACGGCCAGGCTCACCAGGGCCGACTGGCTGCTGAGCGACCGGTAGGCCACGCCCTTGAAGGCCAGGTGCCGCATGGAGGCGGGCACCAGCGCCACGCCCAGCTCGGCGGCGACCAGCGCGAGGATCGACACGATCTGCGGCGCCGTGGGTCCCAGCTGCGGCTCGAAGCCCGCCGCGCGGCAGGCCGCCACCGAGGCATCGAATAGGCTGGGGCCGAGCGGCCGGGGCGTGAGGATGAAGGGCTCGCCGCGCAACTTCAGCAGATCGATGCGCGGGCCCTTGCGCGAGGCGGCGTGGCTGGCCGGTAGCGCCACGATCAGCGGCTCGTCCGCATAGCGGTGAAAGTGCAGGCCCTTGGCGTCCAGGCCGTCCGGGCGCAGGATGGCGATGTCCAGCCGCCCGTCGCGCAGCCGCTCCACGAGGGTGAGGGAGTTGCCCTCGTCGATCCTGAGCTCCACCTGCGCGAACCCGCGGCGGTACGAGCGGATGGCCTGCACGACCACGGGATTGAGCGCGGACGAGCCGGTGAACCCCAGGTGCAGCACGCCCGCCTCGCCGCGCGCCGCCCGCTGCGCCGCCCGCACGGCGTCGAAGGTGCGCGCCGGCAGGCCGCCCACGCCTTCTAGGAAGGCGCGGCCCGCGTCGGTGAGCTGCGCGCCGTGCGGCACGCGGTGGAACAGCGGCACGCCCACCTCGGCTTCCAGGTCCTTGATCTGCAGGCTCAGCGGCGGCTGCGCGATGCCCAGGCGCGCCGCGGCCCGGGTGAAGTTGCCTTCCTCGGCCACGGCGATGAAGTAGCGGATGTGTCGCAGTTCCATCGGGTATCTGAAATAGGTATGGTGATGAGATGAATCATATATTGGACATATATGAGGGAAGCGCCTAGATTCCAGCGCTGGCTGCCTTTCGACGCAGCGCCTTTCCCTTGCCGCCTTGCTCTGCCGTCCATCGTTCGACCCATGCCTTCGTTGACCGCTTCCCCAGACCTCGCCCCGCCTTCCGCCATGCCCCTGGCCGAACCGCCCGCGGCCCGATCCACGCTGCCGGGCACGTCCGCTTCGGGCTGGATCGCGCGCGGCTCCGCGGATTACCGGCGTGCCGCCGCGGCGCTGTTCCTGGCGGGTTTCGCCAGCTTTTCGCTCATCTACTGCGTGCAGCCGCTGCTGCCGGCGTTTGCCCGATCGTTCGGCATCAGCCCCGCGCAGAGCGCCTTGCCGCTGTCGCTGACCACCGGCCTGCTGGCCGTGGCGATCGTGCTGGCGGGGGCGTTTTCGCAGGCGCTGGGGCGGCGCGGGTTGATGTTCGCCTCGATGGCGCTGGCCTCGCTGCTGAACATCGCCGCGGCCATCGTGCCCAGCTGGCACGGCCTGCTGGTGGCCCGCGCGCTGGAAGGGCTGGTGCTGGGCGGCGTGCCGGCCGTGGCCATGGCCTACTTGGCCGAGGAGATCGACCCGCGCCATCTGGCGCACACCATGGGCCTGTATGTGGCGGGCACCGCGTTCGGCGGAATGATGGGGCGCGTGGGCATGGGCGTGCTCACCGAATGGGTGAGCTGGCGCGCCGCGCTGGGCTGCCTGGGCGCGCTGTGCCTGCTGTCGGCCATCGGCTTTCTCGTGCTGCTGCCGCGGTCGCGCCACTTCACGCCCCAGCCCGGGCTGCAGATCCGCTACCACCTTCGGGCCTGGGGCGGCCACCTGCGCCACCGCGGGCTGCTGCGGCTGTTCGCCATCGGTTTTCTGCTGACGAGCATCTTCGTGACGCTGTTCAACTACGCCACGTTCCGCCTGTCCGGCGCACCCTACGGCCTCAGCCAGACGCAGATCAGCCTGATGTTCCTGGTGTTCGGCTTCGGCATCGTGTCCTCGTCCGTGGCGGGCCGGTTGGCGGACCGTCTGGGGCGGCGCGGGCTGCTCGCCGCGGGCTTCGCGTTCATGCTGGGCGGCACGCTGCTCACCCTGTCGCCGTCGCTGTGGGGCGTGTTCGCGGGCATCGCGCTGGTGACCACCGGCTTCTTCATCGGCCACTCGATCGCCAGTTCATCCATCGGCCCGCTGGCCGGGCTGACCAAGGGGCACGCGGCATCGCTCTATCTCTGGTTCTACTACATGGGTTCGAGCGTGGTCGGATCGGTGGGCGGATGGTTCTGGCAGCACGGCGGGTGGCCGGCCATCGTGGGGCTGACGGGCGCGCTGGCGGTGCTGGGGATCGGAATGTCGGCGGTGGGGCCGCGGGGGACCGGGGCGAAGGCGTGAACCGGGCGGCGATGGCAAGTCGCCGCCATCTTGCGGCCGGAACGCTTCAGTTCACGAACCACCGCCCGTTGCCGTCGCTCAGCAGGAAGTATTTGAAGGCGCCCTGCAAGGTGCTGCCGATGCCGTTGCCGCTGAAGCTCGCATTCACGATGGTGTCCGCGCCCGAGGCCTGCAGGATGACCGATGTGCCGTTCTGTGGATCGAGGGTGATGATGGTGAGCGTCTGCCCCGCCACGTTCGCGGGGGGCAGGTTCAGCGTGCTGCCGCCCTGGGCCGCGTAGTACACCCCTCCGGTCGGGGTGCTGGGCACGGTGGAGCCCGATGTCAGGGTGCCGCCCTGTACGAGTTGTCCGGGCTGCACCCAAACGCCGTCCGAGCGCAGGTAGGTTCGGGCTGCGGCGGAGGCACCCCCCTGCAATTTGGACACGCTCACCGCGTCGTCGGCCAGCTTGACGTTGGTCACCGCCGAGTCCAGCAGCTTGAGCGTGGAAATCGCCTGGTCGGCCATCTTGCTGGTGGTGACGGTGCCATTCGCCACCTTGCTGGTGGTGATGGCATTCACGGCAATGTTGGAGTTGGCCACGGTGAGGTTGGCGATCTTGTTGCCGGTGATGGCGCCGTCCGCGATGGTGAGCGCGCCGGCACTGCTCAGGCTCGCGTCTCCCGTCAGCGTGACGGGCGCCTGCGGGCTGAAAGGCGCGGACGATGACGTCACGGTGATCTGCCCGCCGGCCGTGCCGTTGGCATACCCCTCGCCCGTGGCACCTGTCGACCCGGTCGCTCCCGTCGCACCGGCGGCGCCTGTCGGCCCTGCGGCACCGGTCGCTCCCGTGGCGCCGGCAACGCCGGCGGTGCCCGCAGGTCCTGTGGCACCGGTGGCACCCGCCGTGCCGATGGCACCCGTGGCGCCTGTGGCACCCGTGGAGCCTGCGGCGCCGGTGGCCCCTGTGGCGCCTGCGGCACCGGTCGCCCCTGTAGCGCCGGTCGGGCCTGCGGTGCCTGTGGCGCCTGTGGCGCCTGTGGCGCCTGTCGCGCCTGTCGCGCCGGCCGGGCCTGCGGCCACGCCTGCTGCACAGGGCCCCAGCGCGCCCGTGGTGGTTTCAAAGCACAGCACCGTGGCCACGGGCGTCCGTGTGGAGAGGGTGGGCAGGAAGACGCCGCCGCCATCCTGCACGCGCAGTCCCTCTTGCGTCCCATTGGCGCTGCGCACCACGAAGCCGCCTGCCGAGGGCACGGTGATCCGTACGTCTGCGGCCTGGGCCAGGGGGGCATGGACCAGGCAAGCGGCAGCGAGGGCGGCATTCAGCAGGGAGAGGCGGATGGTTCTGGAGTGGTTCACAGGTCGTTTTCCTGGGTGATGGCGGTGGGGCCGAAGGGGCGACCATGTGCCCATGTGCGGCCCGAGGCAGTAGAAATCGGCGCCAGACTATCTTTCGCCAGTGTTTATGTAAATAGGTGTTTCAATCTCGATAGGGACATGCTTCCAGGCGGAATGCGCGTGCGAGGCGTGTGTGCGCGGATGCCGATGAATGGGTGCGCCCCAGGCTGAAACCGTTGGAAGCACGGGCGATGCGGCCGCACGCCATCATGGTTCGGTGCCGTTGCCGGTGCACCGGATTCGCTTGGCGACTGCCCTGTCCTCCGGCTTTCTGGGCCATCGCGCCGGTGGTGGCTTCCTCAATTCACCGGGTGCGTTCTGCACGGCAGTCCGCCGGTTGCGCAGTGCAGTGCAGCGCCATCCACCAGGGAAGATCAATGTCAATGGTTCTATGGAAAGTGCGGTACGCGGTGCCTTCTCCCCGCAGCGGGCGCAAGGCCGTCCTGGCGGCTCTGGCCTGGGTAGCGCTGTCTGGCGCTTGCCTGGCGCAGGCGCAGACGCTTTGGCCCACCCCCCGGCAATGGGATCAGGCGCGAGAACAATCGGCCACCGTCCCCGCATGGCGCACTGCCATGGCCGCCCAGCGGCGCATCGCCGAAGACGCGATGAAGAGCGAGCCCCGGCCCGTGGCCGTGCTGACCACTGGCGGCCGGCTGCGGGGCGATCCGCTCAAGGCCCAGACCGAAGCGGGTCTGCAGGACATGGACAAGATCCAGGCGCTGGCCATCACTTACCGGCTCGACCACGACCCGCGCCATGCGGCGAAGGCGGGCGACTACCTGCTGCGCTGGGCACAGGTCAACCGCCCGACCGGCCAACCCATCGATGAAACCGGCCTGGAGCCCGCCATCTTCGGTTATCGGCTGGTGCGGGCCGACCTGGGCGCTTCCACACGCGAATCGGTCGATGGCTGGATGCGCCGCATCGCCGAAGCCGAGATGGGGTCGCGGGAGATGAAGAAGAAAACCGCCACCAACAACTGGCACAGCCATCGCCTGAAGATCGTCGGCCTCATCGGCTTCGCACTCGGCGACGCACGGCTGATCGCCTACGCCCGGGACGGCCTGCGTGCGCAGATCAACGACAACCTGCTTGCCAGCGGCGAAAGCGTCGATTTCCAGGAGCGCGATGCGCTGTCCTACCACGTGTACGACCTGCGCCCGCTGGTTACGCTGGCGCTGGCCTTCGCGGAGCAGGGCGAGGATTTCTACCACTGGAAGGCGGCGAACGGCGCCTCCATCGCCCACAGCGTGGCGTGGCTGATGCCGTACCTGAGGGGTGAGAAGACGCATGCCGAATTCGTGGGCAGCGACGTGCGATTCGACAAGGCGCGATCGGACAACGGCGAGCGGGGCCATGTGGTCGGCAGCCTGTACGAGCCGCGCGACGCACTGCCGCTGCTGTTCCTGGCCGCTGCCTACGACCCCGAGTGCGCTGCCCTGGCAGAGCGGCTCAGCGGAGGTCGCCCGAACTGGCGCCTGGCGTTCAGCCGGCTGCCTGCCGCACGCACCCAGGGAGGGTGAGTGGGGCGCCTGAATACCCTGCATGAACGCGGTGGGTCACGCAGGCCAGGGGCCGTTCAGGGCTTGACCTCCAGCCGCACGCGGCGCCGGTCCGTGCTGACCGTGACCGACAGGCAATCGTCGGCCCACACCGGGCGAAGCGCGTCGGCGTCCGAATGCTCGGCGCGCCCATACGACCGCCCGGCCTGGTCCACCAGTTTCACGTAGCCCGCGCCGTCGCTGTAATCGTAGAACTCCAGGCTGTAGTCACTCCCGCCGCACACATCGGTGTGCATGAGTTCTGCGGTGTTGAAAGCGCGGGAGGAGAGCAGGGAGCCGGCCAACAGGGCCAGCGGCATGCCCGCAAGAAGCAGCAACGCCCATCGCGGCCAGGTCTGCCAAAAGCGGGGCTGGCGGAAGGCCGCGCGGTGGGTGGAGAGTGACGAGGTGTGGGATTTCATGGGTGTTGGGTCGCAGGCGGGCTCAGTGAATACGAGCCGATGGATGTGCCAGTCGAGGACGCACTTTTAAATTGGTGCGTTATCGACTGGAGCCGACATTGAATCGGTGGCAACCATGTGCCCGATAGGAATTACCGATGGCTGCTTCTTGCGAGAACGGATTCATCGTGAACCGGAACATTTGGGTGCTGAGTCGGCTTCATGGCCGTACGCTCAACAAAGCAGGATCTTTGTCCGTGTTGATGCTTACCTGCTTGCAATCGTCTGACCAGATCGGGCTCAGGTCAGTCCCATCTGAAAAAAGCGATCTGCCGTGCGCGCGGCCTGAGCCGTCCACCAGTTGAGCGTAGCCATCCCCATTTTTGTATAGGTAAATATCCAGGCGATAGCTGGTGTTTTTACAGTGCGATGCGTGGGAAAACTCTGCCTTTCCGAAATAACTGGAATTGGCCAGTACGAAAAGAATGGGGGTGTTAAACACCAGCCAGACTGCGAGCGATAGCAAGGCGATGAGCCAAAAAATCAGCCCAGCCCACCATTGCCATCTGCGCCAAAATGCTTTGCGCTGCGCAGTTTGCGAGGGGGGTGATAAGGGGATCGCCATCTCAAGTCACCTTGCAATGCCAAGTCAAAGGGGTCTTTAGTCTTTCACGATAAAGATCGGAGAAAACAATGAAGTCACCACCCTTTTGATGGTGTGAGCGCCATTCGCGGAAACTGGCGTTTTCCACCATGTAGAGATTTGAGGAAGGCACCTTGCGCACTTCACTGGCGTTCCAGTTGCCAAGGATCTGTTCGCCTGAGAAGTCGTAGCAGTCTCTTATATAAAAAACCAGGCTGTGAATGTCTACGCGGTGCGCGCGCGCTACGGCGTTTTCTAATGGCGTCACAACGCCTTCTGCTGCGACATGCAATGTGAAAGCGCCCAATGCGCAATACATGTCATCAATCGGGCCTGTCAGTTTTTCGAGTCCGTTCGCTGATACAGAGCGGGCATTGACATGGGCCGTCTCGTGCACATCGACCACGAAAGGACTGATGCCGAACGGGGTGGCATGCGTTCCCAGCTTTCCCGCTTTTCGGAGGTTGTTGAAGAGTTCCTTTTGTGAAAAGGCCAGGCTTCTTTCTGAGCCGTTACCGGAAATGGCATTTTTGAGTTCCAAATATGTTTCCTGCGTTCTTCCGAAACGCAACGCCCAAGGCATGCTGATGATCGACGTATCGATGTGCTGCGCGGTCAAAGACCTGTGGTCTACCCCTACACCTGTTTTCCAGGCACTCGGCATGGCGAACGGCGCACCCGTGAACCATTTACGCATCAGGGCAGCGCCCACGCGAAATCCGTTCTTCTCCATGGCCGCAGGAAGATCGGTCAGCTGAATGTTCTTGAAGCAACCAGCGGCTGGGTAATTCGAAGCGAGGCTGATGGGCTTCGCCACCAGCCGGGCCGCAGCAAGCGCGGCATCGTTGAAATCTTTTGTCATGAATCCTCCCTTTTATCGATGCAAGGCATTGCGGCCATTCCCATACAAACGACCGCGCGGCGCATCTTAAAAGCTCCCCCGCAACCCTGGTCTCTTTGCAACGCACTCTTACTTTATTTGCATATTAATCACGTAACAATAAAACAAATATTGCCCAAGGTGCCCTCATTCGCCACAGCGGTGCATCGATCTTCCTGGCCGTGTCGTTTTGTATACAAAACGGTGCAAAAACCGTATTCCAGGCTGGCATGGGGTTTGCGTATTGCCCCGGCATGGACGCCACCTCCCACCCTCCGGCCCCCGCCGCCATCGAAATCGTTGCGCTGACCAAGCGCTATGCGCAGGGCAAGCCTGCCGTCGATGGCATCGATCTGCGCATTGCCAGCGGCAGCTACTGCTGCCTGCTGGGGCCTTCGGGCTGCGGCAAGAGCACCACGCTGCGCATGATCGCGGGGCACGAGTCGGTGACCAGTGGCGATGTGCTGCTGGAAAACCGCAACATCACCGATCTGCCGGCGGCCGAGCGGGGCACGGCGATGATGTTCCAGAGCTTCGCGCTGTTTCCCCACCTGTCCACGCTGGACAACGTGGCCTTCAGTCTCAAGATGAAGGGCGTGGGCAAGGCCGAGCGGCAGGCGCGCGCGCGGGCGCTGCTGGAGCGCGTGGCGATGGGGCACCTAGCCGACCGCAAGCCGGCGGAGCTGTCGGGTGGGCAGCAGCAGCGCGTGGCGCTGGCGCGCGCCCTCATCACCGAGCCGCGCGTGCTGCTGCTGGACGAGCCGTTGTCCGCGCTCGACCCGTTCCTGCGCATCCAGATGCGCGCCGAGCTGCGGCGCTGGCAAAAGGAGCTGGGGCTGACCTTCATCCACGTGACCCATTCGCAGGAAGAGGCCATGGCCCTGGCCGACACGATGGTGGTGATGAACCATGGCCGCATCGAGCAGGTGGGCTCGCCGCACACGGTCTACAACCGGCCCGCGAGCGAATTCGTGGCGCGCTTCATGGGCGGGCACAACGTGATCGCCACACCGTCCGGCCCGGTGGGCGTGCGCACCGACCACCTGCAGATCGCCGCGGTGGGCGAGGCGCTGCCGGTCGGGTCGAGCCACATCGGCGCGGTGGTGACCGATGTGGAGTACCAGGGCACCTACGTGCTGCTGGGCCTGCAGGACGAAGGTGCCGTGGTGTCGTCCAGCACCACCGCCGCGTATTCCGTGATGGTGTCGGAAGACGCCTATGCCGCCCGGCCTTACCAGGTGGGCGATGCGGTGCGCCTGCACTGGCGGCCTGAGCGCGCGCATCCGCTGCAGGCGCCGTCCACACCGGCCTCGGCAGTCGCCCCCGTCGCGGTGCCGGCCTGAGGCGCTGCAGCCGGCAGCCGCAACGCACCGGGCGCCGCGGCTGCGGCCTCCGCTGGCCGGCAAAGATTTCCTTTTTCCCCCTGTCCCTTCGTTCAACCTAGGAGCTTTCCATGTCCGATGCGTCTTCCGAATCCCTCGCTGCCCCGTCGTCCGCCGTGCAGCGCCGCTCGCTGCTCAAGGGCACGGCCGGCATCCTGGCCGCCGGCATGTTCCCGGCCATCCATGCGCAGGAGAAGATCGTGCTGCGCTACCTGGGCACGGCGGTGAACCAGGACAAGGCCATCGCTGAAAAATTCAAGGCCGACACGGGCATCGAGATCCAGTACGTGGCCGTGACCACGGACGACGTGACCAAGCGCGCTGTCACCGCGCCCAACAGCTTCGACCTGATCGACACCGAGTATTTCTCGCTCAAGAAGATCGTGCCCACGGGCAACCTGAAGGGCATCGACACCAAGCGCATCAAGAATGCCGACAAGATCACCCCGCTGTTCACCACCGGCATGGTGGGCGGCAAGGCGGTGGGCGAGCAGGGCACCGCGCCCAAGAAGGTGATCTACCTCGAAGGCGAAAAGAGCAAGGTGTTCGCCAAGAGCCCAACGCAGTTCATGAGCCTGATTCCCACCGTGTACAACGCCGACACGCTGGGCATCCGCCCCGACCTGATCAAGCGCCCCATCGATTCCTGGGCCGAGCTGCTGAACCCCGAGTTCAAGGGCAAGACGGCCATCCTGAACATTCCTTCCATCGGCATCATGGATGCGGCGATGGTGGTCGAGGCCATGGGCCTGTACAAGTACCCCGACAAGGGCAACATGACCAAGAAGGAGATCGACCTCACGATCAAGACCCTGATCGAAGCCAAGCGCGCCGGCCAGTTCCGCGCGCTGTGGAAGGACTTCAACGAGTCGGTCAACCTGATGGCCTCGGGCGAGGTGGTGATCCAGTCCATGTGGAGCCCGGCGGTGACGGCGGTGCGCACCAAGGGCATCGCCTGCAACTTCCAGCCGCTCAAGGAGGGCTACCGCGCCTGGGCGGCGGGCTTCGGGCTGCCGGCCACGCTGTCGGGCAAGAAGCTGGACGGCGCGTACGAGTTCATCAACTGGTTCCTCGACGGCTGGGCCGGCGCGTACCTGAACCGCCAGGGCTACTACAGCGCCGTGCTGGAGACCGCCAAGGCCAAGATGGAAGCCTACGAGTGGGCCTACTGGATGGAAGGCAAGCCCGCCGCGCAGGACATCAAGAGCCCCAATGGCGACCTGCTGGCCAAGGCCGGCAGCGTGCGCGACGGCGGCAGCTACGAGTCGCGCATGGGCGGTATCGCCTGCTGGAACGCGCTGATGGACGAGAACAACTACATGGTCCAGAAATGGAATGAATTCGTCGCGGCCTGACCGATGAAACCGGGCGGCGCCTGCCGCCCGGCGTCTTCGATTGGCATGCTCCTTTCGTCGTCCCTTTCAGCACGTTCCACCGCACCATGAGCCCTCCTTCGACCTCCCATACCGCCGCCGTGGCCGCCGCGCCCGGCCGCGGCATCGCGGCCTGGTGGCAGGCTGCGCCGTTCACCGCGGTGTTCGTGCTGTTCTTTCTCGTCCCGCTCGGGCTCATCCTGATGGTGAGCTTCTGGGACTTCAACGAATACGAGCTGCTGCCCGGCTTCACCTTCAAGAACTACCTGTCGGTGTTCGAGGGCTGCGGCAACACGGCCGACCTGTGCACCACGCTGCGCACCTACCTGTCCACCCTCAAGTTCAGCCTGCTGGTGTGGGGCATCACGCTGGTGCTGGGCTTCGCGGTGGCGTACTTCCTGGCCTTCCACGTGCTTTCGCCCGGCATGCAGACGCTGCTGTTCGTGCTGTGCACCATCCCGTTCTGGACCTCCAACGTGATCCGCATGATCTCGTGGGTGCCGCTGCTGGGGCGCAATGGGCTGGTGAACCAGACGCTGATCGACCTGCACCTGATCCAGACCCCGATCGAGTGGCTGCTGTTCTCCGATTTTTCCGTGGTGCTGGCCTTCGTGCACCTGTACACCATGTTCATGATCGTGCCCATCTTCAACAGCATGATGCGCATCGACCGCAGCCTGCTGGAGGCCGCGAGCGACTCCGGCGCCTCGGGCTGGCAGACGCTGTGGAACGTGATCGTGCCCCTGTCGCGCACCGGGATCATCATCGGCTCGATCTTCGTCATCACCATCGTCATGGGCGACTTCGTCACCATCGGCGTGATGGGCGGGCAGCAGATCGCCTCGGTGGGCAAGATCATCCAGGTGCAGACCTCGTACCTGCAGTTTCCGCTGGCGGCGGCCAACGCCGTGATCCTGCTGGCCGTCGTGCTGATGATCAGCTACGGCCTCACGCGGCTGGTGGACATCCGCAAGGAGCTTTGAGCCATGGCCGTTCACGCACGCACATCCTTTTCCGCGGTGCCCCGCGCAGGCACCGCCCCCTTCGTCTTTCCCATGGCATGGAGGCCCCTTCCATGAACAAAACCCGCCTGCGCGAGCCGCGCCCGCTCAGCTTCTGGCTGCTGGCGATGGTGTTCGTTCTGTTCGTGCTGTTCATGTACGGGCCCATGCTGGTCATCTTCGTGCTGAGCTTCCAGGGCCCCGAAGGCGGGCTGACCTTTCCGATGCGCGGCCTGTCGCTGCACTGGTTCCGCCAACTGGCCGAGGGGCTGGGCGTGGTGGACATCGGCGCGGCGCTGCGGCGTTCGCTCGCCCTCGGTCTGGCCGTGATGGCGTGCACCGTGGTGCTGTCAGTACTGGCGGGCCTGGCCTTTCGCAAGCGGCTGGCAGGCGGCAACACGCTGTTCTTCGTGGTGGTGGCCAGCCTCATCATGCCGTCCATCATCGTGTCGCTGGGCATCGGGCTGGAGTTCCGACTGATCGATACCGCCATCAAGGCGGTGCTGGGCTGGCTGGGCCTGCAGGAGACGCTGGAGGGCTTCGGCACCTCTCTGGGCCTGTTCACCTCGGCCCTGGGCGCGCACCTCACGTGGACGCTGCCGTTCGGCCTGCTCATCATGTTCGCGGTGTTCAACCGCTTCAACCCGGCCTACGAAGAGGCGGCGCGGGACCTGGGCGCCACGCCGTGGCAGGGCTTCGCGCACGTGGTGCTGCCGCTGGTGGCGCCGTCGGTGGTGGGCATCGGCATGTTCGGCTTCACGCTGAGCTGGGACGAGATCGCCCGCACCTCGCAGGCCATCGGCGACGTGAACACGCTGCCGCTGGAACTGCAGGGGCTGACATCGACCGTGACCACGCCGTCGATCTACGCGCTGGGCACGCTGACCACGGTGGTTTCTTTCGTGGTGATGGGGCTCACCCTGGCGCTGGTGTGGCTGCTCGGGCGCGGTCGCCGCGCGGGGGCCGCCCGATGAAGCCTCCCGCACCCGCCGGCCGCGCCCCCCGTGCGGCGGCCGCGCCGCGCCGCAGGGCCGCGTCCCCGCGCACCGCGGCGCTGCCCGCGACCGATGCCGACGACGGCCTGCTGAGCGACAACGACATGTACGAGCGCATGGTCTCGGCCATCCTGGACCATCGCCTGCCGCCCGGCACCAAGCTGGTGGAAGACAAGCTGGCCATGGCCTTCGGCGTGTCGCGCACCCGCGTGCGGCCGGTGCTGGTGCGCCTGGCGGGCGAGCAGGTGGTCACCCTCACGCCGCGCCGTGGCGCCTCCATCGCCCAGCCCACGGTGCAGGAGGCGCGCGAGGTGTTCGAGGCGCGCCGCCTGATCGAGCCGCGCCTGGTGTCGCTCTTCGTGGAGACGGCCACCGCGCAGGACGTGGCCTGGCTGGTGCAGAGCGTGGCCGACGAGGAGGCCTCGCGCCAGGCGGGCGACATGCGCCGGGCGATCCGGCTGTCGGGGGACTTTCACCTGCACATCGCGCAGGCAGCTGGCCACCAGACGCTGGGGCGCATCCTGCGCGAGCTGGTGTCGCGCACATCGCTCATCCTCATGACCTACAGCCCCAGCCATGTGCAGGCCCACGAAGAGGCCACGGCCTGCGGCTGCCGCGAGCACCGCGCGCTGATCGACGCGATCCGCCTGCGCGATGCGGGCGAGGCCGCGCGGCGCATGCTGGACCACCTGGCGCGCATCGAATCGCAGCTCGAATTCACGCCCCCGCAGGACGCGGCGCCGGACCTGGTGCAACTGCTGGGCGCGGGCCGCGCGGCCTGACGCGCCGCGCACCCGGACAACAAGGCAACGCATGCGCCAACTGCTCGTCATCAACCCCAACACCTCGGCCAGCGTGAGCGCCTTGCTGCAGCGCCATGTGCAGGCCGCCGCCGGATCGCACGTGCAGGTGCGCACGGCCACGGCCCGGTTCGGCGCGCCCTACATCGCCTGCGAGGCCAGCTACGCGGTGGCCTCGCACGCCGCGCTGGACGCCTGGGCCGCGGCGCTGGCGGACGGCGGCAGCGCGCCCGATGCGGTGCTGGTCGGCTGTTTCGGAGATCCGGGCCTGATGGCGCTGCGCGAGAGCAGTCCGGTGCCGGTGACCGGGCTGGCCGAGGCCTCTTTCATCACGGCGGCGCGGCAAGGGCGCTTCGGCATCGTCACCGGCGGCGAGCGCTGGGGCCCGATGCTGCAGCGCTTGGCTCAAGCACTGGGGCATGCGCCCATGCTGGCGGGCATCCACACGGTGGCACCCACCGGCGCGCAACTGGCCGCGGACCCTGCGGCGGCGCGGGCGCTGCTCGCCCAGGCCTGCCGCGACGTGGTGCGGCAGATGGGCGTGCAGGCCGTCATCCTCGGGGGCGCGGGCCTGGCCGGCATGGCCGGCGCGATCCAGCCCGAGGTGGGCGTGCCGGTGATCGACAGCGTGGTGGCCGGCGCGCAATGGGCGCTGCGCACGCCCGCGTTGCCGAGCGAGCGCACGCAGCCCCGGTGCGACGTGGCCTGGGAGCGGGTGTCGCCCGAGCTGGCGGCGCTGGGGCTGGCAACGCGCCCACCTGACGGAGCCGCAGCGGCCTGAAAAAAGCGCAGGCCCCGGCCCGCTGCGCAGCCAGCATGCCGCGCGTCGGGCCGGAGCCTGGCCTTCAGGGCCGGTTCTTCAAGACAGCGGCGTGAGCGTGATCCGGCCGTAGTTCAGCTGTGACCGGCGCGGCGTCGCGCCGTTGCTGTCCACCGGCACCAGCGTGACGGTGACGGCCTTGTCCCGCGCGATCAGGCGGGCCGTCTCCTCGTCGATCACGAACGAATAGCGGATACCGGCCTGGTGGTGCGCCGCATGCCCCGCCGTGTTCGCGGGCGTGGTCTTGGCCACGCTGGAGATCATTCCCACGAAGTTGGGCGACTCGGTGGTGGTGCTGGCGTTGGCGTTGGGCAGGTTCACGTACACCTTGGCGCTCACGCTGCGGTCGGGCGGGGTGGTCACGTCGTCGATGTGCAGCAGGTACAGCCGCGACGACTGGTTGGCCGCCAGCGCGGCGAGCGGCTTGCGAAAGCCCTCCGGCAGCGCGGCCTTGTGCGTGACGGGCGCGGTGCCCAGGTTGCGCTTTTGCGGCGCGGCCAGCACCACCAGCGGCTGCGAGGGATGCGCCAGGGCCGCGTTCTCGGCCGGTGCCGGCTGGCTGGCGCCTGCTGTCCGCACGGCGCTGCGCAGGGGCTTCGGGGGCGTGGCCAGGGAGTCGTACACGTAGCCCAGGTTTTCGGAGTTGACGACGTCGCTGACCTTCATGGAAGTCCACACGCCGTTTTCGTCGTAGAAGTTCCAGGCGTGGCCGTTCCAGTCCGCATCCGGCGGGTTGGTGTGCGAGGGGTCGACGGCCACCCAGCTGCTCCACATGCGGTCCACATTGGAATGGTGGGCAAAGAAGACCGGGTCGCGGGCTGCCGTGGAGAGCACGCCCATGTCGGAGCCGTAGTTGGGCGCCTGGCTGCCATCGGTGCCCGTCCACACGTGCACGTGGTTGTGGGGAATGGTCTCCAGCGCGCCGGGGCTGCCGCCGCCGATGGCCGTGTTGACCCCGCCGAACAAGGCATAGGTGGGCGAATTCAGCACGATGGACATGGCCTTCGGGCCCACGAAGGCGGCAGGGATCCGGGCCCCCGGCTTCACGTTGGCGGGGTTGCGCAGCGGGTCGTACAGGGCGCTGCCGGCGCTGGCGTAGATCTGCGGGAAGGTCTGGGTCGAGGGGCTCTGGGTGCTCCAGTCCCAGTACGGCAGGCGCAGGTCGGGGTCGCCCGAGGCCTTGACCAGGGCGCGCTCCAGGAAGAACAGGTAGGCGCGGTGCCATGGCGGGAACCACCAGCTCGAATGGATTTCCTCGCCCTGCTGGCCGTCGGTGCCGCCGCCGCAGGCCCAGCAGTGCACGTAGCTCTGGCGCAGCCAGCCGGTGGGGCTGTTGGGGTTCTGGGCGGTGATGTCGCGCAGCCCTTGCCAGCCCTTGGTGAGGCTGGCGATCTCGGCGTCGGTCAGGGCGAAGGCGCTCTTGCGTGGCTTGACGGCGATCTTGCCGCCCTGGAAGGGCGTCGCCGGGCCGGGCGGCGGGGGCGGGGCGCAGTTCTGCGGGTTGTCGGCCGGGTTCTGCGCCCAGGCGGCACTGTGCTGCAGGCTCCACAACGAAAAGCCGGCGGTCAGGCTGGCCAGGTGCTGCAGGGCTTGCCTGCGGGAAGTATGGGAATGGCTCATGCCGCGGTCCTCCGAATTGATTTTTTGCCGTGGCGCGGGTCAGGGCCCGTGCCACGGCGATCAATGTACGCGGGGGAGGGCGGCCCGCGAAGGCCCGGGCGAAGGGCTGCGCGGTGGGCTGGCGCGGCCCGATGGCGGCGCCAACTCATTGTCGCACCTGGATTTTTTGCGCTGCAGCGCACCGGGTGCCGCCGCTGGCGAGGCCACTGGCCGGCACCTTAAAAGTTCTGAATTCGGTGGCCCAGGCACTCGGCGGCAGGGCGCGGGGCGGTGCGGGGGCCGGCCCCGTCAATGGTCGTGGTGCAGATAGCTCGCCTGGCGCGGCAGGCGCAGGCTGACCACGAACGCCAGCACCATCATGCCGGTCACGTACCAGAAGAACACCGTCTCATGGCCGATGGATTTGAGCCCCAGCGCGACGTACTCGGCCGAGCCGCCGAAGATCGCGTTGGCCACCGCGTAGGCCAGGCCGACGCCCAGTGCGCGCACCTCGGGCGGGAACATCTCGGCCTTCACGATGCCGCTGATGGAGGTGTAGAAGCTCACGATGGCCAGGGCCAGCGCGATCAGCACGAAGGCCACGTAGGGGCTGGTCGTGTGCTGCAGCGCCGTGAGGATGGGCACCGTGCACAGCGCGCCCAGCGCGCCGAACAGCAGCATGTTGTTGCGCCGGCCGATGCGGTCCGACAGCGCCCCGAACAGCGGCTGCATGCACATGTACACGAACAGCGCGCACGTCATCACGTAGCTGGTGGTCTTGATGGGCAGGCCCACCGTGTTCACCAGGTATTTCTGCATGTAGGTGGTGAACGTGTAGAAGATCAGCGAGCCGCCGGCCGTGTAGCCCAGCACGGTGAAGAAGGCCGCCTTGTGGTGGCGGAACAGCCCGCCCATGGTGCCGGCTTCCTTGTTCTGCTTGGCGGCGTCGGTCTGCGTCTCGTGCAGGGTGCGGCGCAGCAGCAGCGCGACCACGGCCGAGATGGCGCCGATCACGAACGGAATGCGCCAGCCCCAGGCCTTCAACTCGGCCTCGCTCAGCAGCGTCTCCAGGATCACGATGACCAGCACCGCCAGCAGCTGCCCGCCGATCAGCGTCACGTACTGGAACGAGGAGAAGAAGCCGCGCTGGCCGCGCAGCGCCACCTCGCTCATGTAGGTGGCGGTGGTGCCATATTCGCCGCCCACCGAAAGCCCCTGGAACAGGCGGCACATCAGCAGCAGGAAGGGCGCCCAGGCGCCGATGGCGGCATAGGTGGGCAGGCCGGCGATGACGAGGGAGCCCGCGCACATCATGGTGACCGAAATCAGCATCGAGGTCTTGCGCCCGTACTTGTCCGCGATGCGCCCGAACAGCCACCCGCCGATGGGCCGCATGAGAAAGCCCGCGGCGAACACGCCGGCGGTGTTCAGCAACTGGGCGGTGGGATCCGATTTGGGGAAGAAGGCCGGCGCGAAGTACAGCGCCGAGAAGGCATACACGTAGAAGTCGAACCACTCGACGAGGTTGCCCGACGAGGCCGCCATGATGGAGAAGACGCGGTGGCGCTTCTCCTCGGCGGTGTAGGCGCGGGGCGCGGGCGCGTCGGCGTCGGCCGCGGTGGGGACGGATGCAGTCATGGAAGACGGGCCTTTCTGGTCCGCATGCGCGGCATGCAGGGTGTGTTGTTGTGGCAGGCCGCATTGTCGTCGGGACGACGAAGTCCTGGCTGTCAGCCAAATCCGGCATCGCGCCACCAGCCTATTGAAAACCGCGCTTTCGCTCCTAGATGCAGCCCGGGGATCGCTCTGCCATTGCGGCGGCTGCGCTTTCCTTCCTCTGCAAAACCAACGCATACAGCGCAGCGGGAACCCGGATCGGCACCGCGCCGGCCCGCCAGCCTGTTGGAGGCCGGCGGCCCGTGCACGCGGCGCCGGCCGACCGCCTCTCCCCTTTGATGCCTTTTCGTTTTTGCCACCCGAGGAATACCGATCCATGCAACCCGAACACACCCGCGCCGTGATGGCCATCAGCCTGATGGCGGCCTTTGCCGACGAACACAAGGACGAGCGCGAGCGCGAACACCTGCGCCAGCTGGCCGAGTCCCTCAGCGCCGGCACCGGCCTGGACCTGATGAAGCTCTACCAGGACGTGCTGCTGCAGCGCGTGCGCATCAAGGACGCGGCCCAGGCGCTGGACACGCCGGCGCTGCGCCAGCTGGCCTACGAAATGGCCGTGGGCGTGTGCGATGCCGACGGCGTGTGCAATGCCCAGGAAAAGGCCTTTCTGCAACGCCTGGGCACGGCCCTGCAGATGGCGCCGGACGAAGCCGCCGCCGTGGTGCGCGAGGCCGATGCGCTGGCGGCTGCGCCGCTGCGCGATGCGCCCGTTGATTCGCAAGGCGCATCGCAGGTTTGGGCCGAGCCTGCCGCGATCGCCGTGGCGGGGGCGGGTGCCGCTGCGGCGGTGGCGGCGGGCACCGCGGCCGTCTCCGCCCCGGGCCAGGCGCTGGCACCGGTGCCAGCGCCGGTGCCGGTCGGCGCACCTGCGCCGGCCGTCGATCCCCATGCGGCCGAGATCGACTCCATGGTGCTGAATGCCTCCATCCTGAACGGGGCGCTGGAGCTGCTGCCGCAGTCGCTGGCTTCCATGGCGATCATTCCGCTGCAGACGCGGCTGGTCTACCGCATCGGCAAGCTGTACGGCTACGAGCTGGACAAGGGCCACATCACCGACTTTCTCGCCACGGTGGGCGTGGGCCTCACCTCGCAGTACGTGGAGCAGTTCGGCCGCAAGCTGGTGGGCGGGCTGCTGGGCAAGGTGATGGGCGGCATGGGCCGCGCGGTGGGCAGCGCAGCCACGGGCTCGGCGTTCTCGTTCGCCACCACGTACGCGCTGGGCAAGGTGGCGCAGCGCTACTACGCCGGGGGCCGCACGCTGGGCAAGGACGCGCTCAAAACGTCCTTCTCGCGCACGGTGGACGAGGCGCGCAACCTGCAGCAGCGCTACGCGCCGCAGATCCAGCAACGTGCGCAGGGCCTCGATGTGGGCAAGCTGCTGCGCGAGCTGCGCGCCTGATCCGGCGGCGCGCGGTGCCGGCCGCGGGGTGAATCCGCCACCCCGGGCGCCAAGGGTGGTTTGCTATTAAAAATATAGCAATATGCCCTAGTATCAATTGTGCTGGAGGCACTTTTAATGCCCAGCCGTCCTGTCACGGCGGCGGGGTCTTGGGCTGGTAGTCGCAGTACGGCGCCACCACGCATTCCCAGCAGCGCGGCTTGCGCGCCTGGCACACGTAGCGGCCCAGCAGGATCAGCCAGTGGTGCGAGTCCACCGCGTAGGCCGCAGGAACACGCTTCATGAGCTGCAGCTCCACCGCCAGCGGGTTCTTGCCGGGCGCGAGGCCCGTGCGGTTGCTGACGCGGAAGATGTGCGTGTCCACCGCCATGGTGGGCTGGCCGAACGCCACGTTCAGCACCACGTTGGCCGTCTTGCGGCCCACGCCGGGCAGGGCCTCCAGCGCCTCGCGGGTGCGGGGCACCACGCCGCCGTGCTGCTCCACCAGGATGCGGCAGGTGGCTATCAGGTGCCGTGCCTTGCTGCGGTACAGCCCGATGGTCTTGATGTAGCCCTCCAGCCCTTCCAGCCCGAGGTCGAGGATGGCCTGCGGCGTGCCTGCCACTGGAAAGAGCTTGCGCGTGGCCTTGTTCACGCCCACGTCGGTGGCCTGGGCCGAGAGCAGCACCGCGGCCAGCAGCTCGAACACCGTGGTGTATTCCAGCTCCGTGTTGGGCATGGGGTTGGCGGCCTTCAGGGCGGCGAAGAAGGGTTCGATCTGCGCGGTCTTCATGGTGGGAATGTCGTTGTGGGCACGCGGGGAGCCGCATTGTCCCGCAGCCGGCCGCCCGGGCGCCTGCCGGCCCGGCGGCGGGCCGCCGCCCGGGCGGGTTGACGGGGAATTGACGGGCGCCGGCGCATTTTTAACGGCGTTTTTATGCCGGCGTTCCTAGACTGGGGCCATGTTCCACCCGCAGCCCGCCACCGCCCGCCGGCACCCTTCCGGCCCCGTGGCGGCGACTCGCCCCATGCCGCATTCCTGCGCTTTTCCGACCCTTCACCGCGTGGCCCTGGAGGCCCGGCCGCCGGCCGACAGCGACATCGTCGTGCTGCCGCTGCGCCTCTTTCACACCGACGTGCTGGAAGGGCGCCGCTCGCTGCACCGCATCCTGGGCCCGCGCTTGCAGGGCTACCGCATCGACGTGGATGCGGCCCGGCACTGCATCCGCATCGAGATGAACGTGCGCCGCGGCGAACTGGCCGCGTGCCTGCGCCTGCTGACGGCCGGCATGCCCTGCGCGGAATTCGGCCGCATCGCCCGGCCCACCCACTGGATGCACTGAGAACCTGTTCGATGCACGACGTTGCCCTGCACCTCTTTCTGGCCCTGCTCGTGGTCTTCTTGCCGCTCGGCGGCGCCTGGTGCCTGCTGTACTGGATGGAGCGCCCGGCCCCGCGCCCGGACAGCGGGCGCGATCATGAATAAGGCCCGGCCCCGTGCCACGCCCGGGCGGGCGATCGATGCCGGCTTGCCTGCCGATGCCCGTGCGCTGGAGGCGATCGAGCGCGCCTCGTTCCTGGGAGACCGCATCTCGCTGCCGAGCTGGCGGCGCCTGCTGCGCAGCCGTTCGGCCCGCGTGATGGTGGCGCGGCCGGCGGCGGGCGCGGCCCCGGGCGGCGGCGCGCTGCTGGGCGCCTGCGTGGTCCTGCGCCGCCGGGGCACTTCGGTGGCGCGGCTGTATTCCATCGCGGTGGCGCCCCAGGCGCGCCAGGGTGGCATCGCCAGTGCGTTCCTGGCGGAGGCGCTGGACTGCGCGCGCCATTGGGGCTGCGCCCTGCTGCGTCTGGAGAGCCGGGCCGAGAATCTGGCCGCCCACCGGTTGTTCCAGCGCTTCGGGTTCGTGGCGGTGGGCCGCGCGCCCGGCTACTACGCGGACGGCGCGGATGCGATCCGCTTCGAGAAGGACGTGTTCGACGGCCACCGCCGGGACCGGCTGATGCTGCCAGGGGCACGGCACTACGGACAGACGCTCGACTTCACCTGCGGCCCTTGCGCGCTGCTGATCGCCATGTCGGCCCTGGCGCCGGACACCGTGCTGGACCAGGCTGCCGAGATCCGCCTGTGGCGCGAGGCGACCACGGTGTTCATGGCCGCGGGCCACGGCGGCTGCGGCCCGTTCGGCCTGGCCTGCGCCGCCCTGCGCCGTGGTTTCGGTGTGGCAGTGTACGCCGCCGCGGGCTCGTCGCTCTTCATGGACAGCGTGCGCGAGCCCCACAAGAAGCGGGTGATCCAGCGCGTGGAGGACGATTTCCGCGCCGAACTGGTCGCGCATGGCGCGCCGGTGTTCGCGCTGCCCGTCTCGCCCGAGGGCGTGATCGAGCAGTTGCGCCACGGGCATGTGCCCATCGTGCTCATCAGCCTGTGGCGCCTGCACCGCGAAAAGGCACCGCACTGGGTCGTCATCACCGGCTTCGACGGCACGGTCTTCCGGGTGCTGGACCCCATGGCCCGTTCGGGCGAGGGCGATGGCGGCGTGTCGGTGAGCCTGTCCGAATTCAAGAAGATGGCCCGCTACGGGCGCCGCCGCCGGACAGCGGCCGTCATCCTGTCCAGAAAGCCTTGAAGTGACTTCAGAACATGTGATCGTGGTGGAAAGACGCTCGGATTTCCGCTGGAGCGACCCCGGGGTGCGCATCGTCACCGCGGAGGCGTTCATCGCCGAGGAGCCGCGCCCCCGAGCGCGTGCGCGCAAGGTCACCAACCTGTGCCGCAACTACAGCTACCTGGGCATGGGCTACTACTGCTCGTTGCTGGCCGAAGCGCGGGGCGACCGGGTCACGCCCAGCGTCGAGACCATCGTGGCCCTGCAGCGCGGCAAGCAGCAGGCGGCCTCGCTGGCCGCGCTGGACCGCCTGATCGGTCCGCTGGACAGCGTGCCGCAGTCCGTCAGCTCGCTCACCCTGGACGTGTTCTTCGGCCGCACCGAGGATGCGGAGTTGACCGCCCTCGCACGCAAGGGCTTCGAGCTGTTCCGCTGCCCGCTGCTGCGGTTGCACCTGCAGCGGCGCGAGCCATCGCCCGGCTGGCACGTCGCCGCGCTGCAATCGCTGGATCCGCGCGATGTGGACGCCCACCGCGACGGCCTGTTCGACGAGGCCCTGGCGCATTTCACGCGCCGCCACTGGCGGCCTGCCGCGCCGGTGGCCGCGCCGCGCATGGACCTGGCCATCCTGCACGACCCCAACGACCCGCTGCCGCCGTCCAGCCGCCGCACGCTGCAGAAGATCGTGGACGTGGGCCACGGCATGGGCATCGCGGTCGAACTGATCGAGAAGAAGGATTTCTCGCGCCTGACCCAGTTCGATGCGCTCTTCATCCGCGAGACCACGGCGGTCAACCACCACACCTTCCAGTTCGCCAAGAAAGCCGCGGCCGAGGGCATGCCGGTGATCGACGATCCGGTGTCCATCCTGCGATGCACCAACAAGGCGTACCTGGCCGAGCTGCTCAAGGGCCACGGCATCGCCACGCCGCGCACGCACCTCGTGAGCCGCCGCACGCTGGGCGATCTGCCGCGGGGCCTGGCCTACCCGGTGGTGGTGAAGGTGCCGGACGGCTCGTTCAGCCGCAGCGTGAAGAAGGCCGAGAACGCCGAGGCGCTGCACGCCATTGCGCGCGAAATGCTCCGCGAGTCCGGGATCATCCTGCTGCAGGAGTTCATGTACACCGACTTCGACTGGCGCATCGGCCTGGTGGGCGGGGAGCCCCTGTTCGCCGCGAAGTACTACATGTGCGACGGCCACTGGCAGATCCTGCAGCACGGCGAAGACGGCGGGTACGTGGAGGGCCGCACGCAGGCCGTGTCCCTGGATGCCGTGCCGCCGCCGGTGCTGCAGGCTGCCACGCGCGCGGCGCGGCTGGTCGGCAACGGTTTCTACGGCGTGGACCTCAAGTGCAATGCGGCCGGTGCCCATGTGATCGAGATCAACGACAACCCCAACCTGGACGCCGGCGTGGAGGATGCGCTGGTGGGCGATGCGCTGTACCGCACGCTGCTGGGCCATCTGCTCGCGCGCATGGACTGGCGGCTGAACCGGGAGGGCGCTGCGCCCCTCTGCAGCGGGCCGTCGCAGCGGAACCCGGCCGCCTGCCAGGGGCCGGCGTGGCGGTCCGAGCCCGCCGGCACCGGTGCGGCCGTGCCCGCGCGGTAGAAAGCGGCAGGGCCTGCTGCCTCGCAAAACTCCGGCCAAGCCCCGGTCCGGCACAGGGCAAGCCGGGGCGGCGAAAATCCCCGAAGACCGGCCGTGCCGGCCCGGAACGCCATCCCTCAAGGAACCCATGCCCGAATCCACGCCGCCCATCGCAACGCTCGCCCACGATCCCGCGCAGGATGAAGACCCCCACCAGTGGCTCGAAGCGGTGGACAGCGAACGCGCCCTGGCCTGGGTGCGCGAGCGCAATGTGCATTCCGAGGCGGTGCTGACGGCCCGGCCCGAATATGCCCCCACGCGCGAGCAGCTGCTGGACATCATGGACGCCAAGGACCGCATTCCCAGCGTGGTGCGGCGTGGCGACTGGCTCTACAACCTGTGGCAGGACGGGCACCACCGCCGCGGGCTGTGGCGGCGCACCACGCTGGCCGGGTACCGCGCGCCCGAACCCGCGTGGGAAACGGTGCTCGACCTGGATGCCCTCGCCCTGGCCGAGGACGAGAACTGGGTCTGGGGCGGGGCCGAGGTGCTGGGCCCGGAGTACCGCCACGCCCTGGTGTCGCTCTCGCGCGGCGGAGCCGATGCCACGGTGATCCGCGAGTTCGACCTGGTGTCGCGGCAGTTCGTCGAAGGGGGCTTCGCTCTGCCCGAGGCCAAGTCGGACGTGACCTGGATCGACGCCGAAACGGTCTACGTGAGCACCGATTTCGGCGAGGGCTCCCTGACCGAATCGGGCTACCCCCGCATCGTCAAGCGCTGGCGGCGTGGCACGCCGCTGGCCAGCGCGGTCACGGTGTTCGAGGGCGAGGCGTCGGACGTGGGCGTGGGGGTGGGCGTGGACCGCACGCCGGGCTTCGAGCGCACCGTGTTCACCCGCATGATCGACTTCTACCGCCACGAGGTCTGGCTGACGGAGGGGCCTGCCGAAGCGCCGGATGCCGCCCCCGTGCGGCTGGACGTGCCGGACGACGCCATTCCCGACTTCGTGCGCGGCACGCTGCTCCTGGAGCTGCGCAGCGACCTGGTGCTGGGGGAGGCGCACTTCGCCGCCGGCTCGCTGCTGCATGCCGACGCGACGGCCTGGCTGCGCGGCGAGCGCCGGGCCGCGGCGCTGTTCACTCCCACGGCCACGCGCTCGCTGGCCGGCTACGACACCACGCGCGACCACGTGCTGCTGCAGGTGATGGACAACGTGGCCGAGCGGCTGGAGCTGTGGCACCGGCCCAGGGGCGAGGGTGGTCCCTTCGTCGGCCGCGCGGTGGACACGCCGTTCCCCGGCCAACTGGGCGTGACGGCCCTGCACGACCCGCTGCTGGCCGACGACCCGCTGGCCGACGACCCGCTGGCCGAGCATTACCTGCTGTCGTACACCGACTTCACCACGCCCGCCTCGCTGTTCCTGGCCAGCACCGCCCATGACGAGCGCGAGTTGCTCAAGGCCGGGCCGGCGCGCTTCGATGCCGAAGGCATGCGCACCGAGCAGTGCTTCGCCACCTCGGCCGACGGCACGCGCGTGCCGTATTTCGTGCTGTGGCCGCGCGGCGCGCAGGCCGATGGCGGCAACCCCACGCTGATCTACGGCTACGGCGGCTTCGAGCATGCGCTCACGCCCTGGTACGCCGCCGACTACGGCCGGGCCTGGTGCGAGCAGGGCGGCGTGCTGGTGGTGGCCAACCTGCGCGGCGGCGGCGAGTACGGGCCGGCGTGGCACCAGGCGGCGGTGCGCGAACACAAGCAGCGCAGCTACGACGACCTGATCGCCATCGCACAGGACCTGATCGCGCGCGGCGTCACCCGGCCCGCGCACCTGGGCATCCAGGGCGGCAGCAATGGCGGGCTGCTGGTGGGCGCGGTGATGGTGCAGCGGCCCGACCTGTTCAACGCGGTGGTGTGCCAGGTGCCGCTGCTGGACATGCGGCGCTATCACACGCTGCTGGCAGGGGCGTCGTGGATGGCCGAGTACGGCGATCCGGACGATCCGGCCGACTGGGCCTTCATCGCGCGCTACAGCCCCTACCACCAGGTGCGGGCCGATGCGCGCTATCCCCGGGTGCTGTTCACCACCTCGACACGCGACGACCGGGTGCACCCCGGCCACGCGCGCAAGATGGCCGCGCGCATGCTGGCGCAGGGGCACGACCTGCTGTATTACGAGAACACCGAGGGCGGCCACGGCGGCGCGGCCGACAACGCGCAGCGTGCCCACCTGCTGGCGCTGGAGTTCGCCTACCTGTGGCAGCAGCTGGGCCCGCGGCCTGCGGCGGCCAACGCCGCCCGCTGAATGCCGTGTCGGCCGCAGCGGCGCAGCATTTCGCCACCGGGGCCGGGGCGGCGCGCCGCGGCCCCGGCGCGCCGGCCGCGGGCACTGGCACCACACGCAGGAAAACGCCACGCCGATTTGGCGACAATCGCATCCAGAAAGTGAGACCCCGACCATGCCCCTGCAATTCGCCGACCGACTGAACAATGTAGAGACCTCCGCCATCCGCGAGCTTTTCAAGCTGCTGGGCAAGCCCGGCATCATCAGCTTTGCCGGGGGATTTCCGGACAGCGCGATGTTCGATGTGGACGGCATCCGCGAGGCCTCCAACCAGGCCCTGGCCGAGGAGCCGGGCGCGGCCCTGCAGTACGGCGCCACCGAGGGCTACAACCCCCTGCGCGAGCAACTGGCCGCCTTCATGGCCAGCAAGGGCGCCAGGGACGTGGCGACCGACAACCTCATCGTCACCACCGGCAGCCAGCAGGCGCTGGACCTGCTGGGCAAGACGCTCATCAGCCCCGGCGACAAGGTGATCGTGGAAGGCCCGACCTTCCTGGCCACCATCCAGTGCTTTCGCCTCTACGGCGCCGAACTGATCAGCGCGCCGGTCGATGGCGAGGGCGTCGATACCGATGCGCTGGAAAAGCTCATCGCCGAGCACCGCCCCAAGTTCGTGTACCTCATCCCCACCTTCGGCAACCCCAGCGGCGCGCTGCTGAGCCTGGAGCGCCGCCGAAAGGTGCTGGAGATGGCCGCCCGCCACCAGACGCTGATCGTCGAGGACGACCCCTACGGCGACCTGTACTTCGGCGAGGCGCCGCCGCCCAGCCTGCTGGCGCTGTCGGCCGACGTGCCCGGCAGCCGCGACCTGCTGGTGCACTGCGGCAGCTTGAGCAAGGTGCTGAGCCCCGGCCTGCGCGTGG
The DNA here is from genome assembly GCF_030159015.1 of Acidovorax sp. SUPP3434. Taxonomy (NCBI): domain Bacteria; kingdom Pseudomonadati; phylum Pseudomonadota; class Betaproteobacteria; order Burkholderiales; family Comamonadaceae; genus Acidovorax; species Acidovorax sp. SUPP3434. The sequence continues at coordinate 36,569 of NZ_BQXL01000011.1, read as the reverse complement.
GCTGGCTCATCGCGCCGGCCGAACTGCTGGCCAAGGCCACCATGTGCAAGCAGTTCAGCGATGCGCACACCAGCACCTTCGCGCAGGCCACGGCCGCGCAGTACCTCAAGGCCGGCCGCATGCCCGCCACGCTGGCCAAGGTGCGCGCGGTGTACGCCGAGCGCGCGCAGGCCATGGGCGACGCGCTGCGCAAGGAACTGGGCGATGCCATCGCGTTCGTGCAGCCGCAGGGCGGCCTGTTCGTCTGGGCGCGCCTCACCGGCGCGCGCGGCCAGGTGGCCGACGGCAACGTGCTGGCCAAGAAGGCCATCGAGCAGGGCGTGGCCTTCGTGCCCGGCACGCCGTTCTTCTGCGCGCAGCCCGACCACGCCACGCTGCGCCTGTCGTTCGCCACGGCCGATGTGGACAAGATCCGCGAAGGCGTGGCCCGGCTGGGCCAGGCGGTGCGCGCCTGACCGGCCGGCTGCAGACCGGCGCGGCGCCCGCTGGCGCTGCCCTGATCACCCCAAGGGCGCCATGGCGCCCTTTTTTCATGGCCGCACCGGTCAGGCCTGCAGGGACACCAGCCCGCGCACGGCCATGTAGATGCCTAACAGCCCCAGGCCGATGAAAAAGCAGGCCTTGAACCGTGCCGGCGACAGGCGCCCCCGCAGCCACTGGCCGGCCGCCATGCCGATGACGGCGGGCACCAGCAGCGCCGCGGACGACAGGGCCGCCGTGCCCGGGTACGCCCCGTTGGCCGCCAGCCCGGCGCCCAGCACCAGGGTGGAGACGGTGAACGACAGCCCCATGGCCTGCACGAGCTCGTCCCGCGCCAGGCCCAGCGACTGCAGGTAGGGCACCGCCGGCACCACGAACACGCCGGTGGCGGCCGTGACCAGGCCCGTCGCCACGCCCACGGCCGGCCCCAGCCAACGTTCGGCGCGCGCCGGCACCTGCAGCGGGGCGCCGCGCAGGCCCCAGGCGGCATACAGGACCAGCACGGTGCCCAGCGCCACCGACGCCCCCTGGCCGGAGGGCGCGCCGATCCACGCCGCCCCCGCGAGGGTGCCCGCGCACACGCCCAGCTGCATGCCGCCCAGCCGGCGCACCATCGGTCCCAGACCCGACAGGGGCCGCAACTGCAGCAGGTTGGTCACGAGCGACGGCACCACCAGCAAGGCCGCCGCCTGGGCGGGGGGCATGACCAGGGCCAGCAGCGCCATCGCGACGGTCGGCAGTCCCAGGCCCACCACGCCCTTGACGCACCCGGCGAGCAGGAAGACGGCCGTGGCTGCGAGGAAGGCGGTGGGGGTGAGCGATGCGGTCATGCCGTGGATTGTTGGAGGCGCCCGTTAACCCGGCAATCGGGATTCGGCGCAGCCTGCCTCAGGCGAGGCCATAGGCAGGGCGTGCTACCTTGGCGCCCATGGCATTCGACCTGACCGATCTGCGACTGTTCGCCAACGTGCTGGAGACGGGCACCATCACCGCCGGCGCATCAGCCAGCTGCATCACGCTGGCGTCGGCCAGCGAGCGCATCCGCGGCATGGAATCCGCGCTGGGCGTGCCGCTGCTGCTGCGAACGCGGCGCGGCGTGTCGCCCACCCCTGCCGGGCGGACCTTGCTGCAGCACGCGTTGATCGTGCTGCAGCAGATCGAGCGCATGCAGGGGGACTTGGGCGACCATGCCTCGGGCCTGCGCGGCCACGTGCGCCTGATGTGCAACAGCGCCGCGCTGAGCGCCTGGCTGCCCGACCGGCTGGCGGGTTTCCTGCACGACCATCCCGGCATGTCGGTGGACCTGCAGGAGCGCCCCAGCCACGAGATCGTGGACGCCTTGCGCCACGGCGTGTGCGAGATCGGCGTGCTGGCCGATTCGGTCGATGCCGCGGGCTTGCAGGCCTTCGTGCTGGGGGCGGACCCGCTGGTGCTGGTGGTGCCGCGCGGCCATGCGCTGGCGGCGCGCCGCCGCATCGCATTCGCCGAGGTGCTGGACTGGGAACTGGTGGGCCTGTCGGCCGGCAGCGCGCTGGACGACCACCTCGCGGGCCATGCCCGCCGGCTGGGCACCCGCCCGCGCTACCGCATCCGCCTTGGCAGCTTCGAGGCGGTCTGCCGCATGGTGGGGCAGGGCGTGGGCCTGGCCGTGGTGCCGCGCGCGGTGGTGCAGCGCTGCGGCCGTTCGGCCGGCGTGCGGGCGGTGCCCCTGGACGATGCGTGGGCCGCCCGATCGCTGGTGCTGTGCGTGCGGGAACTGGACGCGCTGCCGACCCCCGCCCGGCAACTGGTGGCAAGGGTGCTGGGGGCGCCGCAAAGCGTCAGCGGCGGGTGAAGCGTGGTTTCGGTTCCAATAGCGGCATGCCCGACACCCATCCCAACGAACAGCGCCTGAACGAGCTGGAGATCAAGGCCAGCTTCGCCGAAGACCTGCTCGACCAGCTCAACCTCACCATCTACCGGCAACAGCAGCAGATCGACCGGCTCATCGCCGAGGTGTCCCAGCTGCGCCAGCAGATCCCCGAGGGCGGTGGTGCGGCCGTGCGCAGCCTGCGCGACGAACTGCCGCCGCACTACTGACCTGCCGCGCGCCCCCGCCGGGTTCGCTTCCTCTCCCTCTTTTTCTTCTCACCGAAAGGTCCCTGCCATGCAATACCGCCGCCTTGGCCGCAGCAACCTGCAAGTCTCCGCCCTGTGCCTGGGCACCATGATGTTCGGCGACCAGACGGGGCGCGACGAGGCCGCGGCCATCGTGGCCGACGCGCGCGAGCGCGGGGTGAACTTCATCGACACGGCCGACGTGTACACCCGGGGTGCCTCGGAAACGATGCTGGGCGAACTGCTCAAGGGCCAGCGCCACGACTGGGTGCTGGCGACCAAGCTGGGCAACAAGATGTCCGACCGGGTGAACGAATCGCAGTATTCCCGCACCTGGATGCTGCGCGAGGTGGACGCCAGCCTGGCCCGGCTGCAGACCGACCACGTGGACATCCTGTACCTGCACCGCGACGTCAACGACATGGACCTGCAGGAGCCGTTGTTCGCCATTGATGCGCTGCTGCGCGCCGGCAAGATCCGCTACTGGGGCGTGTCCAACTTCCGCGCCTGGCGCATCACGGAGCTGGTGCACCTGGCGGCGCGCATGGGCCTGCCCGGGCCCGTGGTCTGCCAGCCGTACTACAACCTGCTCAACCGCATGCCCGAAGTCGAGATCCTGCCGGCCTGCGCGCACCACGGCGTGGGCGTGGTGCCCTACAGCCCGATCGCGCGCGGCGTGCTCACCGGCAAGTACCTGCCGGGCCAGCCGCCGGCCGAGGGCACGCGCGCGGCACGCGGCGACAAGCGCATGGCCGAGACCGAGTTCCGCGAGGAATCGCTGCAGATCGCCCAGCGGCTGAAAGGGCATGCCGAGGAACGCGGCGTGACGCTGGCCCAGTTCGCCACGGCCTGGGTGCTGGCGCACCGCGCGGTGAGCGCCGTGATCGCCGGCCCGCGCACCCTGGCGCAGTGGCAGGACTACGCGCCCGCGCTGGGCGTCGAGATCACCGTGCAGGACGAAGCGCTGGTGAACGAACTGGTGGCCCCGGGCCACCCGTCCACCCCGGGCTACACCGACCCGGCCTACCCCCTGTACCCGCGCACCCGCGGCTGATCGAGCGACGACGGCAGGCGCGGCTCAGTCGTTCGCACCGCCGCCGTCCTGGCCCTGGCGGGCCGTAGCCGCGCGCAGCTTGTCTTTCTTGCTCGGGCGCTTGCCCTTGATGCCGCCGTTGCCCGGCGGCGCGGCCGGCGCAGCCTCGGTGGGCTCGAAGCCAGGGATCTGCTCCAGGGGAAGGGCCATGCGCTGGCGCTTTTCGATCAGGCGCCAGTGCGCTTCGGTGCTGGCGCTGACGAAGCTCACGGCCACGCCGGTCTCGCCCGCGCGGCCGGTGCGGCCGATGCGGTGCACGTAGTCGGTCACCGAGCGGGGCAGGTCGAAGTTGACCACCACGGGCAGTTGCGCGATGTCGATCCCGCGCGAGGCGAGGTCGGTCGTCACCACCACCTGCCAGCGGTCGTCCTTGAACTCCTGCAGCACCTGCTTGCGCGCGCCCTGGCTCAGGCCGCCATGGAAGGGCGAGGCGAAGATGCCGGCCTGGTAGAGCTTCTCGGCCACATGCTCGGCCGCGTACTGCGTGGCCACAAACACCAGCACGCGCGACCATTCGTGCGTCTGCACCAGGTGGCGCAGCAGTTGCGTGCGCCGGCCCGGGTCCACGGCGATGGCGCGCTGGGCGATGTCGGGCGTGGTCTCGGGCGAGTGGGCGATCTCGATGCGCACCGGCTCGCGCAGCAGGCCGTCGGCCAGCGCGGCCACCGCCGGCGCGAAGGTGGCCGAGAACAGCAGGTTCTGCCGCTCCACGGGCAACAGGGCCAGCACGCGGTTCAGTTCCTCGGCGAAGCCTAAGTCGAGCAGGCGGTCGGCCTCGTCCAGCACCAGGGTCTGCACGGCGGAGAGCGCCACCGCGTTGTGGTCCACCAGGTCCAGCAGGCGGCCCGGCGTGGCGACGACGATGTCGGCCCCGCTGCGCAGGCCCATCATCTGCGGGTTGATCGAGACGCCGCCGAACACCACGGCGACCGCCAGGCGCTGCGGCAGCAGGTGCCGGGCCAGATCGCGCAGGACCTCGCCGACCTGCTCCGCCAGCTCGCGTGTGGGCACCAGCACCAGGGCCCGCACGCGGCGCGCGCCCCGGCCGGCCTGGGCCAGCGTGTGCGGCAGGCACTGCTGCAGCAGCGGCAAGGCGAAGGCGGCGGTCTTGCCCGAACCGGTCTGCGCGCAGGCCCGCACGTCGGCACCGCGCAGCACGGCCGGAATGGCCTCGGCCTGGACCGCCGTGGGCGTGGTGAAGCCCATCGCATCGGCGGCGTGGACAAGGGCGGGCGAGAGGCCGAGGGAAGCAAAAGGCATGGCAGGCGCGCAACGGGGCGCGAAGGAGGGAACCCGCGATTGTGCCGCCCTGGGGCGGGATGCGGATAATTCGCGGTCTTTGAGGCCTTTCGTGCCTCATTTCCTGCCTTCATTCCTTGCCCGCCGTCCTTCGCCCGCGCCCCGGGCCCCTCGCCATGCGCCTGATTGCCACTGCCGCCGTTTTCTTCAAAGCCCAGGGAGTGCCGCCATGCGCCTGAGCGACCTGGGTGGCCTCGTCTATTCGACCGAATCCGGCCGCATGTGCCCCGGCTGCCGCCAGCCCGTGGCGCAGTGCGCCTGCCAGGCGGCCCGCGTGGTGCCGGCGGGCGATGGCACCGTGCGGGTCTCGCGCGAGACCAAGGGGCGGGGCGGAAAGGCGGTCACGGTGGTGAAAGGCGTGGCGCTGGACGAGGCGGCGCTGGCGCTGTTGGGCAAGCAGCTCAAGGCCGCGTGCGGCAGCGGCGGGACCGTGAAGGACGGCGTGATCGAGGTGCAGGGCGACCATGTCGAGCGCGTGATGGACGCGTTGCGGCAACGGGGCCACACCGTCAAGCGGGCCGGGGGCTGAGCCGGCCATGGACCCGGAACAACTGCAGCGCCTGCTGACCGTCCAGATGCCCTACGGCAAGTACAAGGGCCACGCCATTGCGGACCTGCCGGGCAACTACCTGAACTGGTTCGCCCGCGAAGGCTTTCCGCGCGGCGATCTGGGCCGGCTGCTGGCCCTCATGCACGAGATCGACCACAACGGCCTGTCGGCCCTGCTGGAGCCGCTGCGCGCCCAGGCCGGGCAGGGCCCGGCGGCCCGGCGCTGAACCGCCGCCGCGCGCGCTCTCAGTGGCCGCCGGCCGGCATGTCGAAGGCCGGCAGGTGCCCGAAGCATTTGCGGAACAGCGCGCGGGCCACGCCGTGCGCGGCCTGCTGCAGCGAATGCGCGACCTCGGGCGCGAAGCGGCGCTCGGTGTGCTGCCGCCACAGCCCCACCCAGGCCGCGAAATGCGCCGGCGTCACGCCCTCCAGCGCGCCGTGCCGCGCGAGCACGTTGCGGCGGTAGCGCCGGCTGCCCAGCGCCACCGTGCTCCAGAAGTCCACCATGCGCGCCAGATGCGGCTCCCAGCGGTCCTGCAGCGCCGCATCGAACACGGGGCCCAGCAGGACATCGGCGCGCACGTCGGCGTAGAAGCCGTGCACGAGGTCGGTGACGCCCGCCAGGTCCAGGGTGTGCCGAACGGGGGGCTGAAGGGGAGCGGGTGAATCCATCGGGTCGGTGCGCGGGGCTGCGCGGTGGTTGAAGTCGGGTGGTCGGGTGGTCGGGTGGGTTGGACCGGGCCGGGGCAGAGCATGCCCGTTCCGGCATCAAGGGGTTTGATGCGCAGCAAGCGATGGTCCCGCCGTGCCGTCGCCCAGCCAGGCCCCCGCCGCCGCCATCACGCAGCGCGTGAGCCGCTCCAGCCCCGCCTGGGCCGAGCGCGGCAGCGCCCAGTACAGCGGCACGTCCATCCCCGCCTGCGGCCGCAGCTCCACCAGCGTGCCATCGGCCAGTTGCCGTTCGATCAGCACGGTGGGGTGCATGCCCCAGCCCATGCCGACCTCGCAGCTGCGCAGAAACCCCTGGTTGGACGGCATGAAGTGGCGGGGCGGGTGGCGGCGCGAGGCCAGGCCCTGGCGCTGCAGCCACTGGTCCTGCAGGCGGTCGTTGCGGCCATAGACCATCATGGGCGCGAGCGCGGCAGTCTCGGGCGTCACGCCGCCGCCGAAGTGGCGCTCCACGAATGGCGGGCTGCCGACCGCCACGTAGTGCATGGCGCCCAGAGGCCAGGTGTTGCAGCCTGCGATGCTGCCGGCGCTGGCGGTGACGGCGGCGATCACTTCGCCTTCGCGGATGCGCTGCGCGGTGTGCTCCTGGTCGTCGATGCGGATGTCCAGCAACTCGTTGCCGCCGGCCGTGAAATCCGCCATCGCGTCCATGAACCAGGTGGACAGCGAATCCGCGTTCACCGCCAGCTTGAGCGTGGGCGCGGCCGTGGGGCCGTCGGGTGCCAGGGCGGGGTTGGTGCGGCGCAGTTCGTTTTCCAGCAGGGCGACCTGGTCCAGGTGCAGGCACAGGCGTCGACCGGCCTCGGTGCCCGTGCAGGGCGTGCCGCGCTGCACCAGCACCTGGCCGGCGCGCTCTTCCAGTTGCTTGACCCGCTGGGACACGGCCGACGGGGTGACGTGCAGGCGCCGCGCGGCGCGCTCGAAGCTGCCTTCGCGCACCACCGCAGCGAGGGCTTCCAGACCAGCGTAGTCGAACATGGCGGGATGAAGTTTTGCTTCACAGTGTTAAGGCTTTTTAAGTGTACTTAAACCGGAGCGGTGGCCAGAATCGGCCGCATGTGGACCCCTTTCTTCCCCGCCGCGGGTGCGGCATCGACTTCCTGGCTGGCCGGCTTCACGGTCTGCCTTTCGCTCATCGTCTCCATCGGCGCGCAGAACGCCTATGTGCTGCGGCAGGCCGTGCAGGGCGAATGCGTGCGTGCCTGCGTGGTGCTGTGTGTCGTGTCGGACGCGCTGCTGATCGGGCTGGGCGTGGCGGGCGCGGCGGCGCTGCTCGGGCAATCGCCCGCCCTGGCGCAGGCCCTCACCCTGGGCGGCGCCGTGTTCCTGCTGGCCTATGGCCTCTTCGCCTGGTACCGCGCGTTGTGGTCGGGCGGCCAGGCCTTGGAGACGGGCGGGACCGACCGGGCGCAGCGCAGCGCCTGGGGCGTGGTGGGCACCCTCGCGCTCATCACCCTGGTCAACCCGCACGTGTACCTGGACACCATGGTGCTCATGGGCTCCATTGGCGCGCGGCAGGAAGGGGGGCTCAAATGGGTGTTCGTGGCCGGGGCGGCGTCGGCCAGCCTGCTGTGGTTCGTCCTGCTGGCGGTGGCCGGGCGCAGGCTCCAGGCGGTGTTCGCGCGGCCCATGGCCTGGCGGGTGCTGGACGGGCTCACGGGCTCGGTGATGCTGGCGCTGTCGGCCTGGGTCGCGGCCGGGGCGCTTCAGCCAGCGGCCTGACGTCCGCCGCTGTGGCCTTCACGCAAAAGGGGGCGGTGACGACGGCTCGGCCGTCCTGCACCCGCCCCCTTCGGATTTTCAAGGCACCCGGGTCAGAACGCGGGCACCACGGCGCCCTGGTACTTGTCCTGGATGAACTTCTTCACTTCCGGCGTGTGCAGCGCCTTCACCAGCTTCTGGATGCGGGGGTCGTTGGCGCGGTCGGCGCGCGCGGCCACCAGGTTGGCGTAGGGCGAGTCGGCGCCTTCGATGAACAGCGCATCCTTGGTGGGGTTGAGCTTGGCCTCGATGGCGTAGTTGGTGTTGATGAGCGCCAGGTCCACGTCCTGCAGCGCGCGCGGCAGCAGGGCGGCTTCGAGTTCGCGGAATTTGAGCTTCTTGGGGTTCTTCACGATGTCGATCGGGGTGGCCGTGATGTTCTTGGGGTCCTTCAGCTCGATCAGGCCCTGCTTTTGCAGCAGGATCAGCGCGCGGCCAGCGTTGGACGGGTCGTTGGGGATGGCGATCAGAGCGCCTTCCTTGAGTTCGCCCACGGCCTTGATCTTCCGGGAGTAGGCGCCGAAGGGCTCCACGTGCACCTTGCCGTCGGGCACGGCGACGATGCTGCTCTTGCGGTCCTTGTTGTAGCTGTCCAGGTAGGGTTGGTGCTGGAAGAAGTTGGCGTCCAGCTGCTTGTCTTGCACCGCGGCATTGGGCTGGATGTAGTCGCTGAATTCCTTGACCTGCAGGTCCACGCCCTGGGCCTTGAGCTGCGGCTTCACGAAGTTCAGGATTTCCGCATGCGGCACCGCCGAGGCCGCGACCTTGAGCACATCGGCGGCATGCGCCGAGAAGGCCAGGGTGGCGACGGCCAGGGCGGACAGCGTTTTCTTCAGCATGGAGAGGGCTTTCATTTCAGTCGGTTGGATCGGTCGGCGGGCGCCCCAGCGCGCGCCGTGGGAAGACGCGAATGTAAAGAAGGGCGCGGGAATGCGCCATTCTTTTATTTTCATATCGATATAACGAGTGATCTTCTTATGCGACCCGTGACTCGCCATTCAGAAGAAAAGAGGCCGATCCCCTAGTATCGTCTGCCCTGTTTGCTATTGAAAGAATAGCAATCGGGGTGGCGCGCCGATGGGCACGCCAGGGCGTCAGCGCAGCACTTCCAGCAGGCGATCCAGCCCGCCTTCGTTGATCGCCACCTTGGCCTGGGCCCGCACCGCCGGCTTGGCGTGGTAGGCCACCGACAGGCCCGCGGCTCCCATCATGGGCAGATCGTTGGCGCCGTCACCCACGGCAATGGCCTGGCTGGGCGAAATGCCCAGCAGCGAGGCCACTTCCAGCAGCGTCCGGCGTTTCTCGGCGCCGTCGCAGATGTCGCCCCAGGCCTGGTCCACCATGCGGCCGGTGAGCACGCCGCCCTCGACCTCCAACTGGTTCGACCGCGCGAGATCGATGCCCAGCCCGGCGCGGACCCGGTCGGCGAAGAACGTGAAACCGCCCGAGACCAGCAGCGTGGTCAAGCCCGCGGAGCGGGCCGCGGCCACCAGTTCCTTGGCGCCGGGGTTGAAGCGCAGCCGCTCGGCGAACACGTGTTCCAGGTGCCCGACGGTCACGCCGCGTAGCAGGGCCACGCGCTGGCGCAGGCTTTCCTTGTAGTCGGTGATCAGGCCCTGCATGGCGGCCTCGGTGATGGCGGCCACTTCGGCCTTGCGGCCGGCCGCGTCGGCGATCTCGTCCACGCACTCGATGTTGATCAGGGTGGAGTCCATGTCGAATGCGATGAGCTTGAAGTCCGACAGGGACAGCGGGGTGGAGAGGCCTTGGACGACAAGGCCGGGAGCGAATTCGGTGGCGGCACTCATGGGAGGGGGGAGGAAAGATCCTGCGGCGAAGACAAAAGGAAGGGGGAGGGGACTGCCCGGCGCGCAGCGGCGGCGTTCCGGGACACAGCGGGGATTATCCCCAGGTCGCCTGCCGCTGCCTGCCTTTGCCGTGATCGCTGCCGCTCCCGCCTCGTTGCTTCACTGGGGCGCCAGCCCGGCCGCCTTGACCAGCTCCGCGTGCAGTTTGATTTCCGCGGCGATGGTGTCCTGCAGTTGCTGGGTGGTGCCCGGCGCCACTTCCATGCCGCTGGCCGCCAGCCGGGTCTGGGTGTCGCCCGCCAAGGCGGCGTGGGCGGCGCTGCGCAGCCGGTCGATGACGGGCTGCGGCGTCCTGGCTGGTGCCAGCAGGCCGACCCAGGCCGACAGTTCCACCTGCGGCACGCCGCTTTCCGCCATGGTGGGCACCTGCGGCAGCACTGCCGAACGCTGTGCGCTCATCACCGCCAGCGCCTGCAGCTTGCCCGACTGGATGTGGGGCAACGCTTCGGGCAGCACGGCGAACATGAGGTCCACGTTGCCCGCCAGCGTGTCGTTGATGGCCGGGGCACCGCCCTTGTACGGCACATGCAGCATGCTCGATTGCGTGCGGGTGCCGAACATCAGGGCCGCCAGGTGCTGCGGGCTGCCGTCGCCCGACGATGCGTAGGTCACCCGGCCCGGCGCGGCCCGGGCCGCCTGCAGCACGGCGGCCACGCTCGGAAACTTCTGCGCGTCCTTGGCGACCAGCACCATCGGCTGGTTCACCAGCTTGGTGATGGGCACGAAGTCGGCCTGCGGGTCATAGGGCAGGGTCTTGAAGATGCTCTTGTTGGTGGTCAGGAACGACGCGGGCGACACCATGACCGTGTAGCCGTCCGGCGCCGCGCGGGCCACCATGGGCGTGCCGATCTGGCCCGAAGCGCCTGCCTTGTTGTCCACCACGAACGGCTGGCCCAGTTCGGCTGCCATCTTCTGGCCCACCATGCGCGCGATCATGTCGGCGCTGCCGCCAGCGGGGAGCGCGACGATCACTTTCACGGGGCGGTCCGGGTAGGTGCCCTGGGCCAGCGCGGGCGCTGCCGTGGCCACGAGGCCGAGGGCGCAGAAAAATGCCGGGATCGGGCGTGCAACACGCATGGGCGGACTCCTTGGATCGGTTGGAACGAATGGCCGCCGGTGCCATCCCGGCGCGTGCCATCGTCCAAGCAATTCCTGCACCCGTTCGCGGTGTGCTGGCGCGTGCGCCAGCGGTTGGTGGTTGGAGTGCTATTATTTTTGTAGCTATATGCCCTAGTACTTATTGTGCTCTGGGCCCTTTTCGCTCTGAATACAAAAGGTCCGGCCAGATGGCGGGGCGCCCCGGCCGGAAGGCACCGAACACCGCGCATGGCATGCCGCTCACCACGGCACCGTCCCAAGCCATCCGTCAGGCGGGCGCGCCCTGCGCCAGCGGCTGCCCCAGGCTGCGCAGCACGTCGCGCACCATCTGCACCCGGTCCTTGGCCTCGGGCAGTTCGCGCTCGATGCGCAGCTTCTCGTTGCCGGCCAGCTTGATGTGCTTGTTCTTCTGGATCAGGTGGATGATGTTCATCGGATCGATCGGCGGCTGCGGCTTGAAGGTGATGTGGATCACGCCGGGCGCCGCATCCACCTTGACCACGCCATAGGGTTGGCTCATGCAGCGCAGGCGGTGCACGTCGATCAGGGTCTGCGCCTGCGGCGGCAGCTTGCCGAAGCGGTCCACGATCTCCTCCAGCAGGCTGTCGATCTGGTCGGTGGTCCTGGCGGTGGCGAGCTTCTTGTAGAACGACAGGCGCAGGTGCACGTCGCCGCAGTAGTCGCTCGGCAACAGCGCGGGCGCGTGCAGGTTGATGTCGGTGGTGACGGACAGCGGCGCCAGCAGGTCGGGCTCCTTGCCCGCCTTGAGCGAGCGCACGGCCTCCGACAGCATCTCGTTGTAGAGCTGGAACCCCACCTCCAGCATGTTGCCGCTCTGGTTCTCGCCCAGCACTTCGCCCGCGCCGCGGATCTCCAGGTCGTGCATGGACAGGTAGAAGCCGCTGCCCAGCTCCTCCATCTGCTGGATGGCGTCGAGCCGCTGTGCGGCCTGCTTGGTCAGGCCCTCGATGTCCGGCACCATCAGGTAGGCATAGGCCTGGTGGTGGCTGCGGCCCACGCGGCCGCGCAGCTGGTGCAACTGCGCCAGGCCGAACTTGTCGGCGCGACTCATGATGATGGTGTTGGCCGTGGGCACGTCGATGCCGGTCTCGATGATGGTCGAGCAAAGCAGGATGTTGTAGCGCTGCGCCACGAAATCGCGCATGACCTTTTCCAGCTCGCGCTCGGGCATCTGGCCGTGGGCCACGGCGATGCGGGCCTCGGGCAATATCTCTTCCAGCTTCTGGCGCCGGTTCTCGATGGTCTCCACCTCGTTGTGCAGGAAGTAGCACTGCCCGCCGCGCTTCAGTTCGCGCAGCACGGCCTCGCGGATCACGCCCGTGCCCTCGTTGCGCACGAAGGTCTTGATGGCCAGGCGCCGCTGGGGCGCCGTGGCGATCACGGACAGGTCGCGCAGGCCCTCCAGCGCCATGCCGAGCGTGCGCGGGATGGGCGTGGCGGTGAGGGTGAGCACGTCCACCTCGGCGCGCAGCGCCTTCATCTGCTCCTTGTGGCGCACGCCGAAACGGTGCTCCTCGTCGATGATGAGCAGCCCCAGGTTGTGGAATTGGGTGGATTCGGAGAGCAGCTTGTGCGTGCCCACCACGATGTCCACCGTGCCGTCGCCGATGCCCTTGATGGCAGAGGTGATCTCCTTGCCCGAACGAAAGCGCGACACCTCGGCCACCTTCACCGGCCACTTGCCGAAGCGGTCCATCAGCGTCTGGTAGTGCTGCTCGGCCAGCAGCGTGGTGGGTGCGAGGAACGCCACCTGCTTGCCGCCCGTGACGGCCACGAAGGCCGCGCGCAGGGCCACCTCGGTCTTGCCGAAGCCCACGTCGCCGCAGACCAGGCGGTCCATGGGGCGGGGCGAGATCATGTCCTGGATGACCGCGTGGATGGCCGCGTTCTGGTCGGCCGTTTCCTCAAAGCCGAAGTCGTTGGCGAACTGCTCGTAGTCCTGTGGCGAGTAGCGGAAGGCGTGGCCTTCGCGCGCCGCGCGGCGGGCGTAGATGTTGAGCAGCTCGGCCGCGGAGTCGCGCACCTGCTCGGCCGCCTTGCGCTTGGCCTTCTCCCACTGGCCGCTGCCCAGCTTGTGCAGCGGCGCCTCGTCGGCGCTCACGCCCGTGTAGCGGCTGATGAGCTGCAACTGGCTGACGGGCACGTACAGCACCGCCTTGTCGGCGTATTCGAGGTGCAAAAACTCTTGCAGCGCGGGCGTGCCGTCGGGGTTCTTCTGGCCCACGTCCATGTTGATGAGCCCGTGGTAGCGGCCGATGCCGTGCGCGCTGTGCACCACCGGGTCGCCCACGTTCAACTCGGACAGGTCCTTGATCAGCGCCTCGACATCGCTCACCTGCTCCTGCTTCTTGCGCCGGCGCGTGGTGGCGCCGGCGGCGAACAGCTCGGTCTCGGTCACGAAGTCGATGCCGTCGCCGAGCCAGCTGAAGCCCGTCGTGACGGCGGCCGTGGCAATGCCCACCTTCTCCTCGGCATGGGCCTGGAACTCGGCCAGCGAGTCGAAGGCCGGCGGGCTCAACTGCGAAGCGCGCAGGAAATCGAGCAGGCTCTCGCGCCGCCCGGCGCTTTCCGCCAGCAGCAGCACGCGGTGCGGGGTGTTGCGGATGTGGGCGTGCAGGCGCGCCAGCGGGTCTTCGGCACCGCGCGCCACCGAGAGGTCGCCCAGCTTCTGGAAATGGGCGTTGTCGGCGATGTCCTCCACGCCCGGTCGCAAGGCGAGCTGCGCGTGCGCGTTGGCCCGGGTGTAGAACTGCTCGGTGGTGAGGAACAGCGCCTCCGGCGGCAGGGCCGGGCGGTCCGGGTCGCCCTGGATCAGGCGATAGCGGTCTTTCGTGTCCTGCCAGAACCGCTGGAAGGCCGGCTCCAGATCGCCGTGCAGCACCACGGTGGCCTCGGCGCCGAGGTAGTCGAACACGGTCGCCGTCTCGTCGAAGAAGAGCGGCAGGTAGTACTCGATGCCCGCGGTGGCCACGCCGTTGCCCATGTCCTTGTAGATGCGGCTCTTGGTCGGGTCGCCCTCCAGCATCTCGCGCCAGCGGCTGCGGAATTTGGCCCGTGCGTCGTCGTCCATCGGGAATTCGCGGCCCGGCAGCAGGCGCACCTCCGGCACGGGGTACAGGCTGCGCTGGCTGTCCGGGTCGAACGTGCGGATGCTGTCGATCTCGTCGTCGAACAGGTCCACGCGGTAGGGCACCAGCGAGCCCATCGGAAAGAGGTCGATCAGCCCGCCGCGCACCGCGTACTCGCCCGGGCTCACCACCTGCGACACATGGGAGTAGCCCGCCAGCGTGAGCTGCGCCTTGAACTTCGCCTCGTCCAGCTTTTGCTTGACCTTGAAGTGGAAGGTGTAGCCCGCGAGAAAGGAGGGCGGCGCCACCCGGTACAGCGCCGTGGTGGCCGGCACCAGCACCACGTCCGCTTCGCCCTGGCTGATGCGCCACAGCGTGGCCAGGCGCTCGCTGATCAGGTCCTGGTGCGGGGAGAACGTGTCGTAGGGCAGTGTCTCCCAGTCGGGGAACAGCGCGCAGCGCAGCTCGGGGGCGAAGAACGCCATCTCGTCGATGAGGCGCCGCGCATCGGTGGCGTCGGCCGTCACGATGGCGGTGGTGCGCCGCGCGGCTTTCTCTCGCTCGCCCAGGCGCGCCAGCAGCAGGGCATCGGCGCTGCCCACCGGGCGTGGCAGAGTGAAACGTTTTCCGGGGATGAGTTTGGGGAGGTCCATGCGGGTGGCGGTGCGTCGGGCCCGGGACACCGGCCCCGGGGGCGCGGTGTGCGCGGCGGTCGGGCGGTGCGGGCGAGTGGCAATTCTAGGCGGCGTGCTCTCGGCGCACGTTGTCAGATGGGGACGCCCGGCCCTCCTACAATGGCCGCCCCATGACCGATCTGCTCCCGCACCTTTCGCCGCCACCGCTCTCCGGCCAGGGGCGTTTCTGGGCCCTGGTGCCGTGTGCCGGCGTGGGCGCCCGTGCGGTGGCGCAGCCTTCGGGGCTGGACCGGAGCGCTCCAGGCCAAGTGCCGGTGCTGCCCAAGCAGTACCAGCCGGTGGCCGGGCATCCCATGGTGCTGCACACCCTGGCCGCGTTCGCCGGCGTGGGCCGGCTGCTGGGCACGCTGGTGGCCGTGGCCCCGGGCGATGCGTTTTTCGACGGCCAGCCGCAGCCCACCTTCTTCGTGGCCCCCTGCGGGGGCGCCACGCGCGCGGCGACGGTGCTGGGCGGCCTGCGCGTGCTGCAAGAGCGCGGCGCGCTGCCCGAAGATTGGGTGCTGGTGCACGATGCGGCGCGCTGCCTGGTCACCACGGCGCAGATCGACGCGTTGATCGACGCCTGCGCCGACGACGCCGTGGGCGGGCTGCTGGCCCACAAACTGGCCGACACGCTCAAGACCGCGATCGACGGCCCGGGCGGCGTGCGCGTGGCCTCCACGGTGGACCGCACCGACAAATGGCTCGCCCAGACGCCCCAGATGTTCCGCCTCGGGCCGCTGCGGCAGGCGCTGGAGCACCTGGGCCCGGCGGCCACCGACGAGGCGAGCGCCATGGAGGCCATGGGCCTGCACCCCCGGCTGGTGCCGGGCGGCGCACAGAACTTCAAGGTGACTTACCCGGCCGACTTCGCGCTGGCCGAGGCGGTGCTGGCGCAGCGCATGCATGCCGCCACCCTGGACCGCTTCGGCGGTGCCCGGGGCGAAGCCTCGGCCGTGCCGGGCAAGACCATTTTTTAGGCGCCTGGAGCGCCTGCAGGAACGCGAACGATGAACATCCGAATCGGCGAAGGCTGGGACGTGCATGCGCTGGTGCCGGGGCGCCGCCTCGTCATCGGCGGTGTGGACGTGCCGCACACCATGGGCCTGCTCGGCCATTCCGATGCCGACGTGCTGCTGCACGCCATCACCGACGCGCTGCTGGGCGCCGCCGCGCTGGGGGACATCGGCAGCCACTTCCCGGACACCGACCCCACATTCAAAGGCGCGGATTCCGTGGCGCTGCTGGTGGAGGCCGCGCGGCGCGTGCGCGCGCAGGGCTACGAGATCGGCAACATCGACAGCACCGTGATCGCGCAGGCGCCGCGCCTGGCCGCCCACATCCCCGCGATGCGGGCCCGCATCGCGCAGGCGCTGTCGCTGCAGGAGGATCAGGTCAACGTCAAGGCCAAGACCGCCGAGCGGCTCGGCCCGGTGGGGCAGGGCCTTGCCATGGAGGCCCGGGCCGCGACGCTGCTGTTCGTCAAGCCTTCGCCGGCTTAGGGCGGCGCGGGGGCAGGTTGCGCTTGATCTGCGGGCGCTGCAGGCGCTGCTTGGGGTCCTTGCCGCCGGGCAGGTCGGTCGCCCGCTGCAATTGGATGTGGGCCACCAGCCCGCCCGATCCCGAGTTGGCCAGGGCGAAGATGCCGCCCATGCGCTGCACGGTCTTGTCCACGATGGACAGCCCCAGGCCCGCGCCGGCAGCCGCCGTGCGGGCCGAATTGCCGCGGAAGAACGGCTTGGTCAGATTGGCCAGCTGCTCCGGCGGCACGCCCGGGCCATGGTCGCGTACCTTGATCAGCACCCACTTCTCGCGCCCCTTGGCCGCGATGTCTACGGTGGCCGTGCCGCTGTCGTGCGTCTTGCCGTAGCGGCGGGCATTCTCGAGCAGGTTGGAGATCACGCGCGCCAGTTCGACCTCGTCGGCCAGCACGTTCAGGTCCTCGGGCACGTTCATCGAGATCTGCAGCTCGCGGTGGTCCTGCACGGCGTACACGCACGACGACACCACGCCATGCAGGTTGACCGGGTTCAGGGTCACGTTGTCGGGGCGGGCGTAGTCGAGGAACTTGTCGATGGTGGCGTCGAGCTGCACGATGTCGGCCACCATGTGTTCGCGGGCCACGTTGTCCGACACGCTCATTTCGGTTTCCAGCCGCAGACGGGCCAGGGGTGTGCGCAAATCGTGCGAAATGCCCGCCAGCATCACCGCACGGTCCTGCTCCAGCTTGGCGAGCTTTTGCGCCATGCGGTTGAAGCCGATGTTCACCTCGCGGATTTCGCTGGTCACGGCTTCTTCGTCGAGCTGGCTGGCGGCGAAATCGCCGTCGCGCACGCGGTTCGCGGCATACGACAGCTGCTTGAGCGGCCGGTTGATGAGGCGCGCGATGGCCGCGGCACCCGCCAGCGACAGGGCCGCGGCGGTGATGAGCCAGATCATCCACGTCTTGCCCCCGGCCGCGCTCAAGCGGGACCGGTCCATCAGCAGCCAGTTGGGGTCGCCGTTGATGGTGAAGCCCACCCACAGGCCGCTTTCGCCATTGACGTTGCTCGCCACGATGGTGCCCGGCCCCAGGCGGGTGGTCAGCTCTTCGGTCAGGCGCATGCCCAGGGCCGAGGCGTCCAGCAGGTCGAAGCGGTCGGACGGCTCGCGCGGCAGGATGCGAACGCCTTCCTGGTCGGCCATGGTCTTGATCAGCGAGACGCGCGCGATCGCATCGGCATGCACCAGCGCCGCGCGGCTCAGGTTCACCAGCGAGGCGATCTGCTGCGCCGTCTGCAGCGTGCGCGGCTCGAACTCCAGCGCGCGCAGCGTCTGCAGCCAGGCCAGGATGCTGCCCACCAGCAACAGCGCGAGCAGGAAGAACGTGCGCCAAAAAAGGTTCAGCCCCACCCGTGCGCGCTGCGCCCGCAGGTACACGGGGGCCTCCAGGGGGGCGGGGCTGGTGGCGTCGGACGACGCTGCTTCGTAGTTGGCGCTCATGTCGTGAGAATCATCGGGAAATTGCCGGAGGGCAGAGGGCGCCACGGAGAAAACGCGGCCCTCGGCAAAAGGGAGATCAGCTCGTGCCGTCCGGCACGAACACGTAGCCCACGCCCCAGACGGTCTGGATGTAGCGGGGCGCCGCAGCGTCCACTTCGACCAGCTTGCGCAGTCGGGACACCTGCACGTCCAGGCTGCGGTCGAACGGCTCGAACTCGCGGCCGCGCGCCAGCAGGGCCAGCTTTTCCCGCGACAGCGGCTGCCTTGGGTGGCGGACCAGCGCCTTCAGCATGGCGAACTCGCCGGTGGTGAGCGGCAGCTCTTCGCCGCTTCGCTGCAGTGCGCGCGTGCCCAGGTCGAACGTGAAAGGACCGAAGGTGACGACCTCGTTGTCGCCCGACGGAGCGCCCGGCGCCTCTTGCGGCGGCCTGCGGCGCAGCACCGCGTGGATGCGGGCCAGCAGTTCGCGGGGATTGAACGGCTTGCCCAGGTAATCGTCGGCGCCCACTTCCAGGCCCACGATGCGGTCCACGTCCTCGCCCTTGGCGGTCAGCATGATGATGGGAGTGCGATCGTTGGCGGCGCGAAGGCGGCGGCAGATCGAGAGGCCGTCCTCGCCGGGCATCATCAGGTCCAGCACGATGAGGTCCACGGTTTCGCGCAGCAGAATGCGGTTGAGGGCCTTGCCATCTTCCGCAACCATGACTTCGAAGCCCTCTTGCGTGAGATAGCGCCGCAGCAAATCGCGAATGCGGGCGTCGTCATCCACCACGAGAATCTTGTCGGTACGGTTGGTTGTTGAGGCCATTTGTTTCCCAAGTCCTATTTGTAACAGAGCCGATTCTGACCACCTTGAACCCCGAAGTTCGGCTTTTTGCCAGATACCTGACCAACTGTTACAAGTTTTGCCCCACCACGCACAGACGCTATCGGGCCTTTACCGCCGATTGATCCGGACCGGTTAACGTAGCGTTTCAAGGGTGTCCGATGCACCCGCCCACTTTCTCTTCACAAGGATTCCGATCATGAAAATTGCTATGAAAATAATAGCTGCAGGTGCTTTTCTGGTGTGCACTTGCGCCGCTTTCTCTCAAAACGCCGTGATGCCGCCGCCGCAGAACGTGCTGCAGCTGTCCGCGACCGGCACCGTGGATGTCCAGCAGGACCTGCTGGTGCTCACGCTGGCCACCAGCAAGGAAGGCGCCGACGCAGCCACGGTGCAGACGCAACTCAAGCAAGCGCTGGACTCCGCGCTGGCGGAGGCCAAGCGCTCTGCCCAGCCGGACCAGATGGACGTGCGCACCGGCGCGTTCGGCATGTACCCGCGCTATGGCAAGGAGGGCAAGATCAACGGCTGGCAGGGCCGGGCCGAGCTGATCCTGCAGGGCCGCGATTTCTCGCGCATCACCACCACCGCCGGTAAGATCCAGTCCATGCCGATCAGCCAAATCGCCTTCGACCTGTCGCGCGAGGCCCGCGAGAAGGTGGAGGGCGAGGCGCAGACCAAGGCCATCGAGCAATTCAAGGCCCGTGCGAATGAACTGGCGCGCGGCTTCGGCTTCAGCGGCTACACGCTGCGGGAGGTGGCGGTGAACAGCAACGAAATGATCCCCGGCCCCCGTCCACGCATGATGGCCATGGAATCCAAGATGTCGTCGATGTCCGCCGATGCGCCCGTACCGGTGGAAGCCGGCAAGGCGCAGGTGGTGGTAAACGTCTCCGGCGCCGTGCAACTGCGCTGAAGGGTTGGCGGGCTGACGCCCGCGCCGGACCGTCTCGTGCCCTGGATGCCAGGGCAGGGGGCGCCGGCGATCGGGCGGTTAAGGCTTTTCGTTCTTACTGGGCGGCCCAGCCGCCGTCCATGTTCCAGGCCGCGCCGCGGACATTGTTGGCCGCCGGCGAGCAGAAGAACACCGCCAGTTCGCCCAGTTCTTCGGGCGTGGTGAACTGCAGCGAGGGTTCCTTTTCGCTCAGCAACTGCTTCTTGGCGTCTTCGTTCGACAGGCCCTGGTCGGCCGCCTTGGCATCGACCTGTTTCTGAACCAGCGGCGTGAGCACCCAGCCGGGACAGATCGCATTGCAGGTCACGCCGGTGGTGGCGGTTTCCAATGCGGTGACCTTCGTCAGGCCCACGATGCCGTGCTTGGCTGCCACATAGGCCGCCTTCTGGGCCGAAGCCACCAGCCCGTGCACCGAGGCGATGTTGATGATGCGGCCCCAGTTGGCCGCTTTCATTGGAGGCAGGGCCAGGCGCGAGGTGTGGAAGGCGCTGGTCAGGTTGATCGCCAGGATGGCATCCCACTTCTCGACGGGAAAATCCTCGACGTTCGCCACGTGCTGGATGCCTGCGTTGTTGACCAGGATGTCCACGCGCCCGAACTGGCTGGCGCTGTACTTCATCATGTCCTCGATCTCCGCTGCGCGGCCCATGTCGGCCCCGTGGTAGGCCACCTGCGCGCCGTGGCTTTCGCCGGCCGCCAGCACTTCGGCACGGGGGCCGTCCACATCGCCGAAACCATTGAGGACGACGTTGGCGCCCTGGCGCGCGAGCGCCTTGGCGATGCCCAGTCCGATGCCGCTCGTGGAGCCGGTGACGAGGGCCGTTTTGCCTTGAAGCATGTGAGTCTCTCCGAATGAATTAGGATGAACGCAACCATTATCGAGCGCCCCGTGACGAATTCGTTCCCATGACCGAGCCTACGCTGAATTACGTGAATTGCCCTGGAATCGCTGCCAAGGAGGGCACGGCGGACGGTGCAGCCGCCAGCCATCGCATGGCGTATTGGGAATGGAATGCGACAGGCCAGCCGGACCATCCGCACGTGGTCGTCTGCGTGCATGGCCTGTCGCGCCAGGGGCGCGATTTCGATGTGCTCGCCCGCCGTCTGTCCCGCCACGCCCGCGTGCTGTGCCCCGATGTGGCCGGCCGCGGCCGCAGCGACTGGCTCGCCGATCCCATGGCCTATCAGGTGCCGGTCTATGCCGCCGACATGCTGGCACTGCTGGCCGACGTGCATGGCCGCGCTCCCATCCAGCAGCTGGACTGGGTGGGCACCAGCATGGGCGGGCTGATCGGCATGGCGCTGCTCGGCCAGCCAGGGTTGCCGCTTCCCGTGCCTGTGCGCCGGCTGGTCCTGAATGATGTAGGGCCGGTGATCGAATGGAGTGCGCTCCAGCGCATCGGCCAGTACCTCGGGCGGCCCGCCCACTTCGAAACGGAGCAGCAGGCAGCGGATGCCCTGTGGACGATCTCCTCCAGTTTCGGCCCCCATACGCCGGCGCAGTGGCTGGCGTTGTCGCGCGCCATGCTCCGGCCTGCGCCCGAGGGCGGGTTCGTGCTGCACTACGACCCGGCCATCGCCCAGCCGTTTCGCGCGATGACGCAGGAGGCCGCCGTTGCGGGCGAGGCGCAGCTGTGGCAGCTGTACGACCGGATCAGCGCGCGCACGCTGCTGCTGCGCGGCGCGCAATCGGATCTGCTCTCGCCCTCTACGGCGCAAGCCATGTCGCAACGCGGGCCCCGCGCGCAGGTGGTGGAGTGGAGCGGGGTGGGGCATGCCCCGACGCTGGTGGCGGACGAGCAGGTGGATGCGGTCGAGGCGTTCCTCTTCGATCCCAGCGAAAGAAGAGGTGGGCTGTGAAGAGCCTGGCCACTGCACCTCCCGCCACGCAGGGCCAGGGAGGCGCGGGGAGCGCGTCGCCCCGGTCCGATGCCGTGCCGCAGCTCATCGCTGCCACGGCGCTGTCGCTGCCCGAGCAGGCGGGTGCGCTGGCGCGGGCCCGGGCCTTTGCGGAACCGCTGCTGTCCAGCGAGACGCTGGAGACCGGTGAGAACACTTTCGCGCATGCCGAAGCCGTCGCCTTCATCCTCAAGAGCATCGGCGGGTCGGAAGCCATGCAGGCGGCCAGCTATCTGGTGCATGCCTGCTCGCACCTGAACAAGCCCGAGGAGGTCATTGCCAAGGCCTTCGGGCAGAACTTCGCCGCGCTGGCCGTGGAGACCACCAAGCTCATGCGCGTGCAGCAGCAGGCACGCGAAGCCCAGATCGCCGGACAGCCGGTGGACGACCCCGCCACGCAGACCGAGAACGTGCGCAAGATGCTGCTCGCGTTCTCCCGGGACCTGCGCGTGGTGATGCTGCGGCTGGCCTCGCGCCTGCAAACCCTGCGCTTCTATGCCGCCACCAAACGCGCCGTGTCGCCCGGCATCGCGCGAGAGGCCCTGCAGGTGTTCGCGCCGCTGGCCAACCGGCTCGGCATCTGGCAGATGAAATGGGAGTTGGAAGACCTGTCCTTCCGGTTCCTGGAACCGGAGACCTACAAGCAGGTGGCCCGGCTGCTGGACGAAAAGCGGGCCGAGCGCGAGGTGTACATGGAGCAGCTTCGCGGCCGGCTGGAGTCCGAACTGCGGGCCCGCAGCATCAGCGCCAGCGTGCAGGGCCGGCCCAAGCACATCTACAGCATCGTCAAGAAGATGCGCGGCAAGTCGCTCGACTTCGAGCATGTGTTCGACATCCGGGCGCTGCGGGTGGTGGTGCCGTCGGTGAAAGATTGCTACGCCGCGCTGTCCTGGGTGCACGAGCATTTCAAGCCCATCGACGCCGAGTTCGACGACTACATCGCCAAGCCCAAGCCCAACGGCTACCAGTCGCTGCACACCGTCGTGCGCGACGAGACGGGCAAGGCCATCGAAATCCAGATCCGCACCCAGGCCATGAACGACCACGCCGAGCATGGCGTGGCCGCGCACTGGGCCTACAAGGAGGCGGGCACCAAAGGCTATGCGGGCGTTTCGGCCTCCGGCGAATACGACGCCAAGATCGCGGTGCTGCGCCAGTTGCTGGCCTGGGAGCGGGACATGGCGGGCACCGTGCAGCACGGGGGGCTGTTCGAGGACCGCATCTACGTGCTCACGCCGGACGCGGCCGTGGTGGAGCTGCCGCAGGGTGCCACCCCGGTCGATTTCGCCTATGCGGTGCACACCAGTGTCGGCCACCGTTGCCGCGGCGCGCGCGTCGACGGTGCCATGGTGCCGCTCAACACGCCGCTGCAGAACGGGCAGACGGTCGAAATCACCACCGTCAAGGAAGGCCGCCCGTCGCGCGATTGGCTCAATGCCGAACTGGGCTACCTCACCAGCCACCGCGCCCGCGCCAAGGTGCGCGCGTGGTTCAACGCCCAGGCCACGCATGAGACCACGGCGCGGGGTCGCGAGGCGGTGGAAAAGCTGCTGCAGCGCGAGGGCAAGACCGCCATCAAGCTCGACGATCTTGCCGTTCAGCTGGGCTTCAAGACGGCGGACGCCTTGTTCGAAGTGGTGGGCAAGGACGAGTTCTCGCTGCGCACCATCGAGACGCTGCTGCGCCCGCCCGAGCCCGTGCTGCAGCCGGACGATTACCTGCTTCTCAAGAAGACGCGCACCTCCGAGACCGCGCCCAAGGGCGGGGTGCTGGTGGTGGGCATCGATTCGCTGATGACGCAACTGGCCAAGTGTTGCAAGCCTGCGCCGCCCGACAACATCCGGGGCTTCGTCACGCGTGGCAAAGGGGTGAGCGTGCACCGCGCCGACTGCAGCAATTTTCGCGAGATGGCGGCACGCAGTGCCGAACGCGTCATTGAAGTGGAGTGGGGGCAATCCAAGGCGTCCGCCGGTGCCGGCCCGTCGGTCTATCCCGTGGACGTGTCGGTCGAGGCTGCAGACCGGCAAGGCTTGCTGCGCGACATTTCCGAAGTCTTCGCCAGGGAGAAGACCAACGTGATCGGCGTTCAGACGCAGTCCGTGAAAGGCACGGCCTGGATGACGTTCACGGTGGAGGTGGCCGACTCTGGACGGCTCAACAAAGTGCTCGGCATCGTGGCCACGGTGCAAGGCGTGCGCTCTGCACGGCGCCGTTGAAAGAAAGCGCGCGAAGTTGCCTGGAACGCGTATTTTTTACTGCTACAATCTCTCTTCTCGAATACAAACAGGCGCGTAGCTCAGCTGGTTAGAGCACCACCTTGACATGGTGGGGGTCGTTGGTTCGAGTCCAATCGCGCCTACCAACTAACCATTGGTAAAAAGCCTTCTAGATCAACGGTCTAGAAGGCTTTTTCTTTTGTTGCTTCGTCGGTTGGGGTTTTATTGGGGTTTTATCGACTGCGGGTGAAGCCTTTTCGCTTCGAGACGAGCAGTTATTGGAGGCAACAAGGCACGCTGGGGGCGTGCCCCGCGGCGCGGGCCGTGGCGTTGGTTTGTTCGCACAAGCCGTCAACTAGAGGCGGCAGCTTCGGGCTGAGTGCGGACGGTCAGATTTGCCGCGCGAATGTCTGAGGTCGCTGACATCGGCCGTCGTGCGCCGCGAGCGACTTCGCTCGGTACAAGTCGCCCAACTTCAACGAAGACCGCCCGCCCGCACATCCTCGCTCGGAAGAAGAATGCCACCGCTTGGGCTGAAAAACCAGAGTGTTTGCGATCTCATTCAGCTATTGGCGGAAGGGCAGTCTCGACTTGTCGCTTGCGTCGACGTCGCGGTCGAAGTCATGGCGCGTGTAGTCACGAGGGTAGTAGGAAAAGCTCTTAAGGCGGTAGTACGCGTTTGCGTTCATGTAGCGCCGCGACATGTCCAGGCTGGCAAGCTCGGCCGATTCTGCATCCATTTCCCGGCTCAAGTGAACATGGGTGATGCCCGTCTCATCGGTGCTGCGCGAGTCCACAGCGACGCAGCCACTACCCGACCATTCATGCAACAAGATATTGGCAGTCTTGGGAGGGCCGTAGGCCACCACAGGGCCGACTGAAACGCCGGCAATGTGCTCGTCGTGTTCATCGAGGAATGAGCGAGTCTCGGTGAGTGTCTTGGCCGTCTCTCCCGCGTAGAGCAACACATTGACTTTGGCAGCCACTCCGTTTTGTCCGCAAGCCTTAAGGAGCTTGGAAGCTCGATGCAGGTAACGATCAGGGTGTGCCGATTTGCGCATGCTCAGGATCTGAGTGGGAGAGGCGGTCTCGAGCCCTAGGTCCAGGACCTTCATGCCGGCTTCGGCCAGGCAGGCGATAGTCTCTGGCGTCAGCGCATCGACACGGCTCTCTGTGCGCCACTTGATTTCTAGGCCATGTGAGCGCACTGCGCTAACCAGACAAGTGCTCCAGTTCAGATTGGGCGCGAACATCGACGATTGCAGGTACGGGCGAACATCGCTGGTTCCGTACTGCCCCGCGATCATCGCCAAGGCGGCCGCGATCTGCTCGGCTGGCAGCAGTTTCTCGAGGGGGATGTCAAACTGCACCCCATGCCACACCCTCGCGACGCCTCAATGCTTGGCTGATACCGCTCAAACCCCGAGACCAGTCGATGGTTCAGAACGAACTGCGGCGTCGGTGCGGAGAGCCGGCGCACGATCGGCGTGGCGGTGAGCAAACTCGTTATGACAGGCTCAGCCAGCCCTGGAATAAGCAAGTCCGCTTCAGGAAGCTTTTTGCGAAGCCAGCCAGGATCCGGACCGACAACCCAGCGCCCGCCAACGATGATCTTTGCGCAGGGGTCCGCGAGGCGGACAAGCTTGCAAAACCGTTGCGCCCATCCGAGAGCGTAGAAGCTCGGGATCGACAGCATGACCGGCAGTGAGGACGGCAACGTTCCGTCTTGCACAAGCGCGTCGAGTAGTTCTCTGGGCTCGCGATGCTCGCCGTGCACCAGCAAGGTCTTGAATCCCTGATCATTCAGGATCGTTGCAAGCGAGAGAGCGCCATAGTTCAAGTAGAGCTGCCGGCGAGCCAGCATATGATCGCGCTTCTTGGGCGACAGCATGCCTGCGGACACGAACGCCACTGTGTTCGATCGCCTCATTTCGAGCAGCGACCCGCGAACTGCGGCTTTAGAAGGAAAGCAGTGCCGTTTATTAGTTTTGAAGGCATCGACGGAAGCGGAAAGTCTGAGCAGGTTCGGCGGATTGTCAAGCACCTGCGTGATTCAGGTCGGTCCGTACTACAGACCAAGGAGCCAGACGGAGGACATCTAGGTGCGGAGGTGCGAGCGATCTTGACGCGGCCTCAGCGCACGCTGGACCCAACGGAGCAGCTCCTTTTGGTCAGCGCTGCTCGTTACGACCACGTCAAGAATGTCATTCGGCCAGCTCTGGCCGCCGGAGCCTGGGTCGTGTCCGACCGATTCTTGGACTCCACCTCCGCTTTCCAGGTGTCTGTGTCTGAAACGAATCTTCGTCCACTCTTTCAAGCCACCTGCGACATTGTCGTAGGAACCACACTCCCAGATCTAACGCTTATCCTTGACCTGCCGCCGCAAGTGGCTATAAGCCGCCGCAGGCTGCGTGGCGACCAAGAAGATGACCCCGCGGAAAAAACCCGGGATTTTTCAGCGATCCGAAGCGCGTTGCTTGAGATTGCACGCAACGACCCGCGACGGTGCCGCGTCGTGAATGCAGACCAGCCCGTCGATCAAGTCGCTGCCGCAGTACGTCGCATCATTGAGCAGTCGCTGTGACTGCGCCTGCGAAGAGTGCTGCCGCGTGGCGCTGACATCAGTTTAGGCTTTTTGTGCACCAACACACCCGTAGTCTTTTAGTGACGCGCCTGATGGAATCGCTGGCGGTCCTCGCCCCAGGCTCGGTATTCGAGAGGTTCGCCGTCGTCCTGATAGAACAGCTGCACGACATCACGCTGGTGCAGCGCGGATCTTCCGTCAATGGCAGCCCTGTCGGCGGTGCGCTTGATGCCGTTTCGGAAGACGGCCGCGTGGTCGTGGAGGCCTCCATCGTCAAGGGGTATTTTTCGGGGCAGATGGCCAAGCCCTGGGGCGATCTGGAGCACGCGCTTGATCTCGCGCCGAGAGCACAAGATGTCTACCTTCTGAGCTCGCAACGTGCTGAAACGGGGAAAATCGAAGGCATGGTCAACGAAGCGCTCGGGCAAGCGCGGATGTCCGGTAGGCGCCTGCATCTTATGGACAGCCGGGCGATCGCTGAGGCCATCGTCGATACGCTCATGCTTCGGGACGGCGCCATAGACAAGCTGTCGGTCCACCTGCCTGTGTTGTCGGACATTCGGGACGACCACCCCGCATCTCTGACCGCAGCACCATTGAGCGAGAATTATTTGCCAAACACAGCGGTCGACATGGAACTTGACCGGCTGCTGGAGACGAAGAAATGCGTTGAGATCACAGGCATCGGCGGCATCGGCAAATCTCAGGCCGCAGCCGCGTGCCTGGCGCGCGCAGAAGGTCGATTCCACTACCGTTTCTGGGTCAGCGGCAGAGATATCGACGGCATTGAGCGCCTCTCTGCGGTCCCTCTGCGGCGCGGAGGTGCCGAACGAAACGTGAGTGCCTTGCTGCGGCGAGAGCGCACGATGTTGGTCCTCGATGACGCAAACGCCCGGCTTGACCCATGCGGGCTGGCGAACTTGTGCGGCCCCGACTCGCGGGTCGTGATCACGCGGCAGCACTCATCCCCAGGAGCGTTCGCCATGCCGCTGATGGACGAGAATCAGGCCCGCACCTTGCTCACCCACGACGTGGCGAGCCAGCTATCCGACAAAGCCTTCCGCACGATTTGGCGAACAGTCGGAGGTCACCCACTTACCCTGACGATGCTGAACGCCGCGGCACGGGAAGGATCGTCTTGGAACGAGCTTGCGAATGAGTGCGCGCACGTAGCCAAGTTTCAACTGCACGGAGCGCGGCTTGCCGACAGCATCCTAGGAAGGCTCAGGCCGGCGCTTGAGGAGGAGCTGAGCCTCTTTCAATGGGCGGACCAAAGTAACTTAGATCGAGCCTTTTTTGAACACGTCATCGGTTCCCTTCGTATGAGGGCGTTCGAGCGCCATGGCCTCACGGCGCCCGAAGGTAAGGCATCGATTCGAATTCACGACATCGTCTTCACAGCGCTCAAGTCCCTGGACTGGCTAACGACACAGCGATCCAGGGCAATCGACGGTCACCTGGAAGCGTTCATCGTCAAACAGATCCGGGATGACGGGCATGGCCTGCAGCTGATCGCCTCGCAACTGCGAGCCAAGATCCGAAGAAACGTCGAGAACGGTGACCGACGTCCGGCCTACCTTTATGCCTTGGCGATGACGTGGAGCGGCGGTGCAATCCCTGTCCAGTTGCTTCCCGATCCGATTCAGGAAGCCAAGCGACTGAGCGCTCTCAGCGCTCGCGAAAACGAAGTGGCGATCCTGGTCGTGCTGGAGACGATCGAAGCTAAGGCGCGCTTTCTTAAGCACACCATGGGAGAAGTTGCGGTCACCAGCTGGCTCAATTCAGTGATGCAAGCCTACGGAGCGCTCGCTGGCATGGCAGACCAAAATGCTCGCCAAGTGGCTGAGATCAAGCACCACCAGGCTAAAGTGTTGCGCACTCTCGGGAGGGATTCCGAAGCCGAGGAGCTATTCCAGGAGGTGGTCGCCAGTTATCCCCTGAACGATGCCAAGCTCCAGCTGGTGAGGTCCCTCGGCCTCAGGCCCGAGGGCTATGCGGCGGCAAAGCAATACGCCACAGACATCATTGCCGCAAAGCTAGAGGACGCAGGCGTCTCGCCATCTCTGCTCCTGGCACTTGGAGACACACTCAACCTAGCTCGCAAGACATGGGCGGGAGAGCTTCTCGACCAACACGAGGAGATGTTTCTTGGCGAGGCGCTGTACAGCGCCGGGATTGGTGTTCCGCAGGGCTATCACTCGCTGGCGAACTTTGTGCGAGCGCTCATCTGGCATGCCCCTGAGCGAGTCGAGGGGGTGCTGGCGCGCCTGCCTGAGCCTACCCCCTTGATGCTGGACGATGATCAGAGCCGAGGCGCTTACGCCGAAATCATGATGATCGCAGCGCAAGCGAGCGAGAACGAGACGTACTTGAGCCAGGCGCTGCAAGCGTTTGAGACTCTCCAGTCTCCCAACGCCTACCAACGGCGCAAATGGGGTGAGACGCTCTACAGGCTGGATCGATTCATCGATGCAGAGGCTATTCTCGAGACCATCAGCGACGATCCGGGGCGCCCTTGGCTGGCCCATAATTTGTCGCAGGTCAAACTTGCGTTGGGCAAGCTTCCGGAAGCACTAGCGCTGATCGACGAGTCCGTAACCGCTGCGGTTGGCGCGAACGAGAGGTACCGCAGCAGCTTTCTTCTGCAGCGGATCAAGGTCAAGCGTGCGCTGCAACTAGACGCTTCCGCCGATATTGCCGAAGCTTTGAGTTTTACTAAGCACCCTGGTCTTCTCAAGCAAATCTCTGAACTCGACGGGTAGGTACAGCTTGGGGGATGTCATGACTGAATCGCCCCGGGTTTCGCGGAGGCTGTTTGGTTTAAGTCAGGTCACCACAGCAGTGGCCTGATTGGCAAGTTGCCGATAGTAGTTTGCCTCAGCCTCTGCAGGCGGGATGTACCCAATGGGTTCGAGCAGGCGATGGTGATTGAACCAGGACACCCATTCGAGCGTCGCAAACTCCACGGCTTCCACGGTGCACGGCGATGGATTAACTCGGCCTTGTAGAGGCCGTTGATGGTCTCGGCCAAGGCGTTGTCGTAACTGTCGCCCTTGCTGCCCACGGACGTCTCGATGCCGGCTTCAGCCAGCCTTTCCGAGTACCGAATGCTGACGTACTGAGAGCCCCTGTCGCTGTGGCATATCAGGCTCCCATCACGTTCGGGCTGCCGGGCATACAGGGCCTGCTCCAATGCATCAAGCACGAAGTCCGTTCGCATCGAGCTGCTCACCCGCCAGCCCACGATTCGACGCGCGAACACGTCAATGACGAAGGCCACGTACAGCCAGCCCTGCCAGGTAGAGACGTACGTGAAGTCAGAGACCCACACTGGTTCGGCCGTTCGGCCCGGAACTGCCGGTTTACCCGGTCCAGCGGACAAGGCGCCTTGGCTTCCCCGACGGTTGTGCGTACGACCTTGCCCCGCATCACGCCGCGCAGTCCCATCCTGCGCATCAAACGCTCGACCGTACAGCGGGCCACCGTCACGCCTTCGCGTTCCAGTTGCCGCCACACTTTGTCGGCACCATAGACCTGCATGTTGGCCTGCCAGACGCGTTGAATCTCGGGCGCCAGGGCATCGTCTCGAAGAACCCGGGCACAGCGCTTATGGGGCTCGCGCAGCAGCGCTACATGTCTTCGATAAGCCGACGGGGCAACCTGCAACACCTTGCAGAGCGGCTCGACCCCGAAGGCATTGCGATGCCGGTCGATGAACGCCTTCACGACTTCAGTCGGCGGTCGAGCTCCGCCTGGGCGAAAAACGCGCTGGCCAGCTTCAGTATCTCGTTGGCCCGGCGCAGCTCTTTGACCTCGCGCTCCAGTTCTTTGAGCCGTTGGGCTTCAGCTGTGGTGACACCTTCTCGCGTGCCTGCATCCACTTCGGCACGCTTGACCCATTCGTTCAAGGTCTGCGGCACGCACCCAATCTTGGGGGCGATGGACTCGATGGCTGCCCACAGCGATGGATATTGACCCCGCTGTTCTTGCACCATCCTCACTGCGCGCTCACGCACCTCAGGCGAGAACTTGTTCGTCTTCTTCATGGCTCAATCCTCTCAGAGCGTTGAGCCTCCGCGAGGCCCGGGGCGATTCAAAGCGCCAGCCGGTAGTTCCGTTCCTGGCAGCTGGTGTAGGTCTTCTCAGGGTAGTCGCGTCTTACCAAAATATCTTGCGTTGGTTGATTTGACATTGTCATAATTTATTTGGTAAAATTTGACAAAAGGAGGCGACCAATGAGTGACGGACCGCATAGAAGTTTGGACTTGAGGAAGCAGTGGAAGAAGCTGGCGGAGGTCGGCGATAACCAGGCCTATGCCAATGTTGAAGTGGCTCAAGCGGCCGCAACAGCCCTGGCGAGCGACTTCATCAACGAGGTCTCTTGGAAGCTCATCAACATGCTGAAGTCCATCTTCAGCTGCAGTGACAATTCCTTGGGCTCCCCGGAAATCGCGTTGCAGCAACTCAACGATGCTCGCGCTTTGGCTGGGGGATCCGTATTTGGCCAAAACGCAGTGTCCTGCAGCGAGGTACTCGTGGCAGAGGGCCGGCTTGAACTTCAGGCGTTTTATGACGCTATTGGCCTTGCTGCCAAGATGCGAGGGCTTGCTAACGCAAAAGCTGTTGAAGAGCACTATCTTCGTCAGTCGACGGTGCGAAGGGCAAATAACGTGGCCGGCCGGATCAAAAGCGCCGTGGTTGGCTTCTCCGAAAGCAAACTTGGGTCTCTGCTTATAGATGCCCGTTCAGCGATCACTCGATCTCATAAACGGAAGAGCAAGAGCGGCCTTGATGATGGAGTGGCGTTCTCATGAACACGTTGGCGTTAAGAGAGCTTGTTGTTGATGTTGTTGAGCCGAACGGGCGCTGTCGAAAAGGCGCAGAGCCTTGCCGGATCAATAAAAACATTACCTTTGACATAGGGGCTCTTGAGTCTTTTTCGTCTCGCCGGTGGCAACCCTTGGTCTACGACTTGTTGCTTCTGGCTGCCGCGGTGGAGTTTTGCGACCGTACTCTTCTGCGGAGTTCAATGAATTGGGGGCGACGATTCAAGTTGCATATTCCTGTTCATGAGCCGTATCAGTGGAAGGAGGCTTCAGTTGTTAGGGCGTTGACCGAAGCGCTGAATCTTTTGACCGGCGATGACTGGCACTTTGAGTTTCGTCCACGAAAGACTCCCGCGCCACGTCCCGCTCAAGAGCGAATGACCTTCCCTGCAGATGCGGAGGCCGTGATTGCGTACAGCGATGGCATGGACTCACAAGCTGTTGCAGCGTTGGAGGGTAAAAGGCTAGGAATGCGCCTCGTCCGAGTGCGTGTGGGCAACAAACAGCATGATATTTCGAGGGCAGATCGAAAAGAGAGGCCTTTTAGGGCGGTTCCTTATGACGTAAAGCTAAATAAGAGGAACGGCGAGTCCAGTGCACGTAGTCGTGGGTTCAAGTTCAGCGTGGTGTCTGCTGTTGCTGCGTATTTGATTGAAGCTCCGGCAGCCATCGTTCCGGAAAGTGGACAGGGCGCTTTGGCACCGGTATTTTTGCCTGTGGGGCATGGGTATGAAGATTATCGAAATCACCCTGCCTTCACTTCAAAAATGGAACGTTTTTTTTCAACGATATTAAATTACTCAATTAAATTTCAGTTCCCTCGTCTGTGGTCCACCAAAGGGGAAACCCTGCGAGAGTACGTTGAGGTCTGCGAGGCGGGGGCTAAATGGCAAAAGACCCGGTCTTGTTGGCAGAACTCAAGACAGGTATCCGTTGGGCAATCGAGAAGGCAGTGTGGAGTCTGTGCTGCGTGCATACTCCGTCGGCTCAGCGTGCATGCTGCAGGTCTGATTGAGCCTCCGGAAGTCTATGTATGGGAATCCTTGAGCGCTGAAAAATGGAAGGAAGGTGCATCCGAAAAGTTCTCTCAGTTTACGAAGGCCTTGTATGAATACTCAATCGCTGGGATTCTCCATTTTGAACATTTGGCGTTGCTCCCGACTTCTTCTCAGTACGAACTAATCAAACGCTTGAAGACTTACGAATTAGCTCGTTCCCTAGGGCAAGGTCCTCAGGATGTTTCACAGAAGTTGGATAGGCTGCTGCAGCAACACGCCAAGGAATGGGCGGCATTCACGAAGGACCTGGGACCGAGGTCATTCGTGAGGCAATGGATAGATGAATTATGATGACTAAAGACAACTATGAACTGAGCCAACTTGAGCTCGGCGAAAGACTTAGAGGTGCGCGTGAAACTGCAAACCTTACTCAAGACCTGGCAGCTAAGGCTGTCGGCATTTCGCGAACGACGTTGGTCGCTATTGAAAAAGGCCAGCGTGTAGCGAAGCTGAAGGAATTACAAGATTTATGCCGGTCTTACGGAGTGTCAGTCAACTCTATATTACGTCGCGAGTCCGTTCACGTGGACCTTGTGCCACGCTTTCGAGCGTTCGCAGAAACCGGTGACGCGGGAGTCGACCAAGCTGCAAAATTGCTCAATGATTTGGTCAAGGCCGAAGTCGAGTTAGAGAACATTCTTGGCATTAAAAAGACCTACAACTACCCATCGGAAAAGAACATTCTTCCGGGAGATGTACGTCAGCAAGCAGAGCAGGATGCTCTAAGTCTGCGTAACTGGCTGGGGCTGGGGGAGGGGCCGATCCACGATCTTTACGCCATCCTTGAGCTGCAGCTCGGCATTCGTGTTTACACGCGAAAACTCGACGCCAAGGTTTCAGGTCTATTTGCCTACGACGATGCGGTGGGAGCTTGCATGCTCATCAATGCGGGGCATCGAAAAGATCGGCGAGCTCAAACGGGAAGCCATGAGTTGGGGCATTTCATTGCGACTCGCCGCAAGCCTGAAATTTACCAAGATTCTATTTATGAAAACTCTCGCGACGAGCGATATGCCAATGCATTTGCCCGGGCATTTTTGACGCCAACGAGAGCAGTCATGGAGAAGTTTAAGGAGGTGACCATCGGGTCCACCCACCTCACGCGCCGTCATATCATTTTGCTGGCTAACTTTTTCGGTGTATCGCGCCAAGCCATGGTGATGAGGCTGGAAGACTTAGCATTAACGAAGAGGGGGACCTGGGATTGGTTCGTTGACAACGGTGGCATTACCGATGATCAAGTCCGCCAAGTGCTTGGAAATGTTGCGGAAGAGCAGTTTGTTGCACAGTCTCCTCAATCGTCGAGGCTGTATTTAATGGCAATTGAGGCTTGGAAGAAGGCGCTGATCAGCGAAGGGCAGATATCGGACTTGCTTAAACTTAATCGTGAAATGGTCCGGGAGCTGCTGGACGAAGCTGAAGAGGATGAGGTTGATGACCTTTTCAAGCTGCCTAGTTGAGCAATCCAACCCCCTTGTTCTCGATGCCAGCGTGGTCATCAACCTGCTGGCGACAGGACATGCAGGCATGATTCTGCAATCCTTGCCTGGGCGCTCATACGTTACTGAAAACGTCGTTGGCGAAATTAATGGTGGTGCTGGGAGTGGTCGTCCAGAGTCGAAGCAGCTTTTCGATCTCATCGAGGGAGGGCCTCTCGAGGTCGCTGTCTTAGACGAACTGGCGCTCGAAAGTTTCATTGACATCGTATCTGGCTCAGCGTCGGAGTCACTGGGTGACGGTGAGGCTGCAACCTTGGCTTTTGCTTATCACAGCGGGCTGACAGCGGCTATTGACGAAAGGAAAGCCACCCGCATTGCTTCTGAGCGTTTTGCTTCGCTCAGAATGGCAACCACTGTGGACATCCTTGCTCATTCCTCTGTGATGCACGCTTTGGGACAAGAAAGGCTTTCCATGGCTGTTCTCGATGCCCTCCGCTTGGCAAGAATGCAGGTGGGCCTGCCCCAGTTTGAGTGGGTGGTCGAACAAATTGGTGTGGAAAACTTGGCGTTGTGCCCAAGTTTGAGGCGTCTCGTAAAGAATTTACCTGCGAGCGGCCGCTGCCTTACTCCTTCGGGTGTTTTCGCGCCTCCGGCATGAATTTAAGTAGCCTCTAGCCTAGGTGATCTTGCATTCAATGGAGCGGAGGCTGCTGGCACCAAGATGCGTTAAGCTAGCGTATTGCGAGCGTTATGCTTGCAGGAGCAGCTCAATGGCCATTTCCAAATCTCAGGTAGTTAGTGTTCGCGTGGAGCCGCACATCAAGACAGCTCTGCAGTCCGCCGCTGAACGCGAGATGCGGAGCCTTGCCAACATGGTTGAAGTGATGGTGGTGGCGTACTGCCGTGCGCAGGGCTATCCGCTGGACGGTGTGCCGGATGACACTTTGTCTAACACCAACCTGCGGGGAAGCGCTGCGTGACGGTGAAGAGCCGAGGCCGTGATGCTCAGCGCTCCATGGAAAGCCGCCAACGCACCGCTGAAAAAGAGCTGGCCGACTTGTTGGACCAACTTATAGCGGGTGTTCGAGTGTTCCAGGCGAGAGGGCAAGAGGCCCTTGACGACAGTGATCTGGCAGACCGCATCAAGCGTGCGGCCAAGTCATCTGCCATCCGTCTGTATGGACAGTTCGACGTTGAGCACGGCGAGGCGCTGGGTGTGCGCGCCGACATGCCTGCTCCGCAGGTGGCCTGCTGCGGCTTGAAGGTGGCGGCCAAGCCTGAGGACTGGATGGCCCTGGTGTTTGCGCAGTTCATCGGCTGGAATCCGGACCTCAATGACGGCGTGCGCCTGAACATCCGCCCCTTCATGACCGCTGAGGTTCTGCGCCACAACAAGAAGCCCAAGCTCAACATCACCTGGGACAAAGATCGAGGCAAGGACGTGGAAAGCGCGCCGTGGTTCAAGGTGTTTGAGGGGGATCGAATCAATGACCACCATTTGACATTGACGGAGAAAATAGCAGCAAAAGGAAGCAAACCATGATGCTCAAAGAAATTCAGCTGGTGAACTTTCGCGGTATCGCGAGTATGGAGCTGCCGTTCACTACCAGAACCTCGGCCATTTTGGGCATCAACGGTGTGGGGAAATCTGCGGTGCTCGATGCGCTGGCTATCGCCCTGTCTAACATGACGGAGCGTATTGCGGGTCAAGCCGCCAAGGCTCGGGATATCTCGCCCGACGACATCAAAAGCGATGCTGCTTATGCACGAATTCAAGTCACGGCTGACCTAGATGTTCATACATCCACCAGTCAGCTTTCCGCGGCTGAAGTTGGTATCGATGGTTCCGTCGAGTCGCGTGTCCATGCGCTAACCACCTGGGCCATAGCGCGCAATAGAAAAGCTGGAAAGCACCCAGAGGAGCGTAGCAGCGACCTTGATCAACTGAATTCGCATACCAGTCTGTTCAATGGTCGGATGCTTTATGCCGAAGCCAATCACCAGCCCACACATTTGCCTTTGGCCGTGTATTACGACGTGCACCGGGCTGTGCTGGATGTCCCATTGCGGGTCAAGGAAAAGCTCAAGAACACCCCGCGCGAGGCCTACCACGACGCCTTGGGTCATGGTGGCACCGACTTTCGGGGATTCTTTGCTTGGTTTCGTGACCGTGAAGATGCGGAAAATGAGCGCATTCGCGATGAACCCGGTTATATAGACCGTGATTTGCAGGCGGTGAGGGCGGCGGTGGAGAGCTTCACGCAGTTCACCGCTTTGAGGATTCGGCGCAAACCATCATTGCGCATGACTGTAAAAAAGAACAAGACAGAGCTGAATGTGCTGCAACTGTCGGACGGGGAAAAGTGCCTTTTGGCTCTGGTGGGTGATTTAGCGCGGCGATTGAGCTTGCTCAATACCGACCGAGAAAACCCCTTGCACGGTGAGGGCGTGGTGTTGATTGATGAGATCGACCTGCATCTGCATCCCAAATGGCAGCGCTCGGTGGTGGCATCTTTGGAGCGCACTTTCCCACATTGCCAGTTCATCATCACAACGCACTCGCCACAGGTGGTGGGTGAGCTTGCTCCCGAGTCCGTGCTTTTGCTGCGCGATGGCGCGTTTGTCGGGCATGCGGAACGCTCCTTGGGGCTGAGCAGCGGGGATGTGCTGGAAGAGTTGATGGATGCGAATGCCAGCAATGTGGCGGTAGCTTCCCAGCTCAGCACTATTCGCACCTTACTGGATGAGGACGATATAGCAGGTGCAGAAAAAGTGCTGGCGGGGCTGCCTGAAAGCGTCTGCGATATTCCACAGGTGCTGGAGCTGCAAGCAGCCATCAAGAGCCTGCAATGGTTAGAGGATGATGAAGCATGAGGTTCATCAATAAAGGGGGGCAGCCAGAAGAACTGATTCGGTGGAAATGACCCGTCCTGAATGAGGTTGACACCTTTCTGTTCATCAGAAAGGAAAGTCAAGTGGATCAATGGGTTAAGAGAACGCAGAAGGACTACACACTGGCCTTTAAGCTGGCGGTGGTGGATCAGGTA
>NZ_BQXL01000010.1:0-203410 GCF_030159015.1 Acidovorax sp. SUPP3434 | reverse complement strand
ACGAGCAGCGGCCCCACCTGTCCCTAGAATACAAAACGCCCGATGCGGTGCACCGGGCGTCTCTTGCAAGCCAATTACGGCTAGGGTTCAGTCCCGCATAGGTGTCAACCTATTCCAGGACGGGTCACCTTGTCAACCGTAGGCCTGGGCTGACGCGTGCTGCCCCCGGATGACTACGCCTGTCCCGAGGGGGCACTTTTACAGTTCGTCCATCGCATCCAGCCAGGGTTCCAAACCGTCTCGGAGTGGAGGGCTGAAGCGAATAACCAAGAGGACTTGTGCCATGAATGAAGACACCGTCAAGGGAAACTGGAAGCAATTCACCGGCAAGATCAAGGAGCAATGGGGCAAGCTGACGGACGACGATCTTGACGTGGCAGCCGGCAAGCGCGACCAGTTCCTGGGCAAGCTGCAAGAGCGCCAGGGTCTGGCCAAGGATGCCGCCGAGAAGGAACTGAAGTCCTGGCAAGACCGCCACCCCGAATTCCGTTTCGACAAGTAAATCCCGGGCCTTTCCCACTTTTTAAAACCAGCGGTGTTCGCCGTTCTGCCACAAGGCAAATCGACATCCGCACCCCCTTACAGACATTGAGGAGAAAAATATGAAACACGCACGCAATCTTCTGGCCATCGTGGCCGCCGGCCTTCTCGCCACCAGCGGCATGGCCATGACCAAGGAAGAGCACAGCGCCGCCAAGGACCGCATCTCTGCCGACTACAAGACCAACAAGCAGAAGTGCGACAGCATGACGGCCAACGCCAAGGACGTCTGCATGAAGGAAGCCAAGGGCGCCGAGAAGGTCGCCAAGGCCGAACTGGAAGCCCAGTACAAGCCCAGCGACAAGGCCACCTACAAGGTGAACGAAGCCCGCGCTGACGCCGCCTACGACGTCGCCAAGGAAAAGTGCGACGACCAGCAAGGCAATGCCAAGGACGTCTGCGTGAAGGATGCCAAGGCCGCCCACGTGAAGGCCAAGGAAGACGCCAAGGTGGCACGCGCCCAGGCCAAGCCTTCGGACAACATGGCCAAGAAGGACGCCAAGGTCGCTGAAGTGAAGAAGGACGCCGCTGAAGAAAAGCGCGAAGCCGAATACAAGGCCGCCAAGGAGCGTTGCGATGCCGCGACCGGTGACGTCAAGGACAAGTGCGTTGCCGATCTGAAGCGCGTCTACAACCAGTAAAAAAGGTTTGGGCTCCCCCCGCGTTCGGATGAACGAATGGGGTGCCAAAAGCAAAAAGGCTTCGCAGTGCGAAGCCTTTTTTTGCGTTGCGGCGGCCGCAGCGAAGGGCCGTGCGCTCAGCGCCACCGCATGAAACGCGCCCGTCCGGCGGCCTTGGCCTGGTAGAGCGCCTGGTCCGCGTCGCGCACCAATTGCTTTTCTGTCACTTCCGCCGTGGGCTGCAGGGCCGCCACGCCGATGCTCAGGGTGACGTGCGGGCCCAGGGGCGAAGCGCCATGGGGGAGGGCGGCATGGTCGAGCGCCTGCAGCACCCGCTGGGCCACGACCTGCGCCTCGTCGCCCGTGGTGCCCGGCAGGAGCACCACGAACTCTTCGCCTCCGTAACGCATCGGCTTTTCATGGGCCCGGAACAACGCCCCTTGCAGCACGGCGCCGACCTGGCGCAGGCATTCGTCGCCGGCCTGGTGCCCGTGCATGTCGTTGTAGTGCTTGAAGTGGTCGATATCGATCATCAGCAGGGCCACGGATGCGTCTTGCCGGCGCGTTCGGCCCCACTCGGCGCTCAATGCCTCGTCGAACAGGCGGCGGTTGCCCAGCCCCGTGAGGGCATCCGTATAGGACAGTTCCGCCAGCGTGGCGTTCAGGCGCTGCAGTTGCAGCTCCGAGTGCTTTCGCTCCGTGATGTCCTGGAAGGCCCCGCTCAGCTGGACGATCCGGCCGTCCTGGTAGGTCGGCTCGCCCTGGGCGCGCACCCAGAGATGGCGCCCCTTGTGCGAGATCAGTTCCAGCTCCAGGTCCCACGGCGTGCCGTCGTCCATGCACCGCTGCACGGCCGCGCCGATGAGGGGGCGCGAGGCCTCGGTGTAGTAGTTCAGCGCCTGTGACAGGTCCGGCGCGGTTTGCGGCTCCAGGTCATGGATGCGGTAGACCTCGTCCGTCCACGCCGCCTCGCCCGTGGCCGGATTCAGCGTCCAGCCTCCCACGCGTGCCATGGCCCCCGATTGCCGCAGCAGCAGCGCCGCGCGCGTCAGCGCCTCTTCGTCGAGCTTGCGCTGGGTGATGTCCATGAAGGTGCCGATGACCGTGGAGGGTGCGCCCGTGGCACTGCGCCGGATGACCTTGCCCCGGGAGAACAGCCAGATCCATGGCCCCTGCGGGCCTTGCACCCTGAATTCGTTTTCGTAGCTTTCCGTCAGCCCGCCGAGGTGCCGGCGGAAGGCGGCCACGTTCGGCTCCTGGTCGAGCGGATGCAGCGCAGCGGTCCATTCGGGCACCGTCTTGGTCACCTCGGTGGGGCCGAAGCCCAGCATGGCCGATCCGCGGGCGTCCACCTGCAGCGTCATGGCCTCGATGTTCAGTTCCCACAGCCCCAGTTCGGCCCCTTCGAGGGCCCGCTCCAGCCGCGCGGAGCTGATCGCGAGCCTGTTGGCGTAATCCTTGTGGATGGTGATGTCCGTCACCGTGAGGTGAAACCCGACTGCGGGCACCGATGCCGGGTCCAGCCCCTCCGGCTGGACATCGGGGATGTAGCTGGCGAACATGACCCGGGTTTCGCCGGCGGCGTTGGTGACCTCTGCCTCGAACTGCACCCGTTCGCCTTTCAGCACGCGGTCGATGTAGGGCCAGGCTTTGGCGAAGTGCGCCGGCCCCAGGACTTCATCCATGGAGCGACCCACGATCTGCGCGGGGTCCTTGCCGAACCATTGGCCATAGGCCTTGTTGGCGAACTGGTAGCGCAGGTCCGCGTCCACGTGCGCGATGAGTGCGGGCACGCTGTCGGCCATCAGCTGCAGCTGGGCTTCGCGCCGGCGCAGCTGCTGGTCGGCCGCGACGCGCTCGCTGATGTCGTGCATGAACGCCGTCACGATGCGGGACGATTCCAGCTGCACCTGGCTGAGGGTGATCTCCATGGGGAATTCGTGCTGGTCGCGGTGCCATCCCGGAAGGAGTTGCCTGCGGGCCCGCGTGTCCTCGTTGCCCATGAGCGCCGCCAGGCTGCGCGTTCGCATCGCCGGGGCCAGGATGGCCTCGGCCATCGGCCGCCCCAGCACCTCGGCCCGGCGCCAGCCGAACGTCGCCTGGGCGGCGCGGTTCCACTCCAGAATGTGGCCGTCCTCATCGGCCACGATGAAGGCATCCTCCGTGTTTTCCAGGATGCTGCGCATGCGGCGCTCGCTGTCGCGCAGGCGCTCTTCCATGGACCGCTGCTCCGTGACGTCCTGGATCTGGGCCACGAAATGCAGGGGCTGGTCGAATTCGTCCCGAACCAGCGAGACCGCCAGATGGGCCCATACCGTCTCGCCGTCCTTGCGCAGGTAGCGTTTGCCCAACTGGTAGTTCTGCGTTTCCCTGCGGATCAGCCGGTCGATGTGGTCGCGGTGCGACGTGAGGTCGTCGGGGTGGGTGAGCCGCCGGAAATCCATGTGCAGCAATTCGTCCCGCGAGTAGCCCAGCATGTCGCAGATCGCGTCGTTCACCTCGATCCAGTGGCCCGTGGGGGCGACCAGGACCATCCCATGGGTGGCCGCGCTGAAGGCTCCCGAAAAGCGCTGGGCCGCAATCGTGGCGGCCCGGGTGGCGGCGCGCAGCGCCGTCACGTCATGCATCAGGCACACGGCACCCATCTTGGTGCCGTCCGCATAGAACAGCGGTGAGGCGTTGCACAGCACCGACCGGGGGGCCTGTCCCTTCGCCTTGATGACCAGCTCGAACCCGCGAACGGTCTCGCCCCGCCAGGCGGCCAGCAGGGGGATGTCCACGGTCGCCAGCAGTCGCGTGCCCGAGGACTCGAACAGATCGAAATGCTCGGCCCATTCGCTCGGCGGCAGGGACCGGGGGTCGGTGCCGTGCCAGGCCCGGGCCACGTGATTGAACTCGCCCAGCAATCCATCGGGGCCGCAGGAGACGACCGCATCGGGCATGGCCTCCAGCAGGCGGCCCAGCGTGCCCGCCTGGATCTGGGCCTCCCGGCGGCCCTGGCGGGCCTCCAGCTGGCTGACCACCTGCCTGGACAGGCGTTGCAGCGCCTCCCGCTGCGTTCCGGACAGGCGCCGCGGCACCCGGTCGATCACGCACAGGGTGCCGTAGACATGCCCGGCGCTGC
Source organism: Acidovorax sp. SUPP3434 (assembly GCF_030159015.1). NCBI lineage: Bacteria > Pseudomonadati > Pseudomonadota > Betaproteobacteria > Burkholderiales > Comamonadaceae > Acidovorax > Acidovorax sp. SUPP3434. The sequence continues at coordinate 199,126 of NZ_BQXL01000010.1, read as the reverse complement.
CCACCAGCGGCGCGCCTGCATAAAAGCGGATGCGCGGCTCGTCGAGCACCATCGGGTTGCTGGAAAAACGCGGGTCCTCCAGCGCGTCGGGGACCTCCAGGATCTGCGTGGACGCCAGCGCATGGCTGCAGAACGCGATCTCGCGCGGCGTCTGCGATGTGCCCAGGCCGCAGCTGGCCTTGAACCACTGGCGCGTTTCGTCGATCAGCGAGATGAGCGCGATGGGCACATCGCAGCACTGGCTGGCCAGCCACACCAGGTCGTCGAAGACCGGCTCCGGCGCCGAGTCCAGCACCCCGAGCATCTGGAGCGCGGCGACGCGATCGCCTTCGTTCAACGGCATCGCGGCGGCGGCACTACCCGGGGTGGACGGCTGAGTCATCGAATAATTATCAGATGTCCGGCCCCATTCCGGCAGGCCTGCGCCGCAGGCGGTGGCCCGGTGCGCGATCGCCGGCGCCCTGACCTGCATCAAAGCCCGGTGCCGCGGTGCCTCTTAAGCTGGCCTTCCACTGGATGCAAGGACTGGAAATGGCTGCACTGCAATGGTCCGAGGGCCTCGCCCTCGACCTTCCCCTCATGGACGAAACCCACCAGGAGTTCGTGGAACTGCTGGCCGCCGTGGAGGCCGCGCCGGACGCGCAGCTGCTGGGCGCCTGGCACGCGCTGGTGTCGCACACCGCCGATCACTTCGCCCGCGAGGACGACTGGATGGCCGCCACCCGCTTCGCCTCGGGCAACTGCCACAGCCTGCAGCACAAGGTCGTGCTGCAGGTGCTGCGAGAGGGCACGGCGCAGGCCGAAGCAGGCGAGCCGGCCGTACTGCGCCGCATGGCATCGGAGCTGGCCCTGTGGTTTCCGCAACACACGCAGACCATGGACGCGGCGCTCGCCCTGCACCTGCGCCGCGTGGGCTTCGATCCCGCGACCGGCACCGTGCATGCGCCGGGCGCCCTGCCGGCGCAGGCCATTCACGGCTGCGGCGGCGCTTGCTCGGGCGACGATGGGGTCCCGCAGACAGAGACGGCCGCAGCGCCCCGCCCGGCGCGCGAAGCGGTCGCGGCCTGAAGCCCGGCGGCCCTCGCCGCGGGCTAATGGCGCCCGCGGGGCAGCAGCAAGGCCGCCATCTGCCAGGAAAGCGTGCGCATGGCGCGGCGCCAGGCCGGGGACGCGGCATCCGCAGCCCCTGGCCAGTAGGCGGCCTTCAGGATGCCCTGCTTGGCCTGGCGCAAGGCTTCGCGGTCCCGCGCCGCCAGGGCGCACAGCAGGCGGTCGTGGTAGCGCTGCAGGCGCTGCGCCTGCGCCATCGACAGGCCCTGCTCGCCGCGCTCCGGCTGCGCTGGCGCGGCCAGGTGCGTATTCCAGGGGCTGGCCCGGTGGGACGGCCAGGGCGACGGCGCGCTCATGCGGCCTCCGGACGAGGGGTGGAAACCGGGCGTTGCGCGGTCAGGCCGTACCAGTTCACCCGTCGCGTGAGCACCATCACGGCGGCCAGCACCAGGAACAGCGCGATGGCACCCACGGCCAGCGCGGTCTGCTCCAGCTGCAGCAGCAGGTAGAGCAGGCCGTAGAGCAGCGCGATGCCGGCCCCGAACGGCAGGCCGAGCCACAGGCTGCCCAGCATGTGGCTGGCGTAGTAGGCCAGCAGCAGCACGCACGCGCTGGCCGCAATGGCATACGAAACGCCGAAGGGCAGGTGCTCCGACAGGCTCACCAGCAGCAGGAAGAAGCTGCACAGCGCACTGCCGACCAGCAGGTACTGCACCGGGTGCACCCGCAGCCGCTTCATCAGCTCGAACAGGCCCACCGCCACGAAGGTGAGCGCGATGAACAGCACGCCGTACTTGGTGGCGCGGTCGCTCAGGGAATAGGGATTGACCGGGTCCACGAAGGCCACGGTGAAGCTGTCGGCGCAGCCGCGGCCGTCGGCGGGCGCGGCGTCGTAGGCGCGGTCCGCGGTGGGGGCCGCCTCGCACGCGGGGCGGCCGGCGGCCACGTCCTGCTGGGCCGTGCTGGCCAGCGAAGACAGGCGCCACAGCGCGGAAAAGCCTTTGTCCTCCACGGTGCGCTCCGATGGCAGGAAGCGGCCGGCGAACGAGGGGTGGGGCCAGCTGCCGTCCATCTGCACCTGGGTCTGGCTGCCCAGCGGCACGATGGCCACGCTCTCGGTGCCCACGAGTTCCAGGTCCATCTCGGCCTTGAACGGACCGGTGTCGCCGCCTGGCCGCTGCACCAGCGCTTCGGGCAGCGGGGCATGCAGGCCGCGGGGGTAGGCGGGGTGGAAAGTGCCGGGTTTCAGGGCCAGCGCCTGGCCGCCGACGGTGAGATGGGCCGCGCGGATGCCCCGCGCATCGCCCACCGCCATCATCAGCAGGGGCGCGCCGCACTGCATGCGCGAGCCCTGCACGGTGGTGTCCGGCCGCAGGCTCGCAAGCGATGACCACTCGGCGGCGACATGCGCCTTCAGGGTGTAGGTGTTGACCTTGTGCACACCGCGCGAGCGCTCCTGCATCGCGGTGCCGGCGCGCAATTGCAGGGTATCAGGCATGGCGGTGAGCACGAACTCGCGCCGTTTCTCGACCGTGGTGCGCTCGCTGCCGGTGCCGGTCACGGCATCCCAGCTTTCCACGCAGGCGCTGTGGATCAGCGGCCCCAGCAGGGTTTGCGAGCCCGCCAGGCTGCGCGCCACGCCATCGGCGGTGAGGGTGCGGTAGCGTTGGCGGTCGCGCACCACGTCTTCGATGAGGCCCAGGCCGAACAGCAGGAGCAGGGTGATGGCCGCGAGCGCGGCCAGTTTGGTGAACAGGGGGTGTTTCAAGGAGGCTCTCCGCCAGTGGATGTGGAGGGCAGTGTGGTGATCGGGCGTGAGGCGGAAATGAAGTTTGTGAGTGCACGGTGAAGTGCGCCGGCGCGCGGCCGGCCCGGTGGCCGGGGTGCCGCTGTCAGGCGGCCGGAAAGGCGAGTTCGACCCGCAGCCCGGGCTGGGTGTTGCGCACCGCCATCGTTCCCCCGTGCAGCGCCATGATCCGGCGCACGATGGCCAGGCCCAGCCCCGAGCCGCTGCGCTCTCCGCCCGGCCGCGCGGTGGTGAAAAAGCGCTCGCCCAGCCGCGGCAGCGCATAGTCCGGCACGCCGGGGCCCGCGTCCTGCACGGCCACCACCGGGCCCTGCAACTCCACGCGCACCGCGCTGCCGGCGGGCGCGAAGTCGATGGCGTTGTCGATCAGGTTGGTGATCGCCAGCGTGACCAGTTCGGCCTCCCACGGGCCGCCGGCGCCGTCGCCCGTGAGCACCAGGTCGATGGTGCGCTGGCTGGCGCGGGCCTGGGCCTGGCGCACCGCCAGGGCCGCGCAGTCCTGCAGCGAGACGGCGGCCGCGCCCTCGGCCCGCTGGCGCTGCTCGAGCTGGCTCAGCGCCAGCAGCCGGTCCACCAGGCGCTGCAGGCGCTCGCTTTGCTCGACCACCTGCGTGGCGAACTGGGCGCGGTCGGCCGGGGGCAGGTCCTCCTGCAGCAGTTCGCCCGCGCCGCGGATGGCGGCCACGGGGCTTTTGAGTTCATGCGTGAGGGCGCGCACGTAGCCTTCGATGTAGTCGTGCCCTTCCAGCCGCACGCGCATGCGGTCCATGGCGCGGGCCAGGTCGCCCAGCTCGCCCGGCACCCGCGGCACGGCCAGGGGCTGCGTGGGGTTCAGGCCCCCGTCGGCCGGGCCCTGCACGCTCAGGGCGTAATCGCGCAGGCGGCGCACGTGCCACACGGTCCACACGGTGACGGCCACGCCCACCAGCGCCGACAGGGCCAGCAGCAGCAGGCCGCCGCGCAGCACCTTGCGCTCGGCCCGGTCGATGAAGCGCTGCACCGAGCGCGTGGGCTTGGCCACGGTGAGCACGCCGCCGATGGTGCGGCCGGACGGCCCGTCCACCAGGATGGGGGCGGCCACGTACATCACGCCGCTGGTGTCGTCGCCCTGCACCTCGCGCGTGGCGCGGGCACCGTACTCGCCCCGCAGCGTGCGCGCCACGTCGCGCCAGCCCGAATAGTCCTCACCCACGGCGCTGCGCTCGGAATCGAACACCACGCGCCCGGCGGCGTCGGTCACGTAGATGCGGAAGTCGAGTGTCTGCTTGGTCAGCCCCCAGATCGCGGCATCGACCGGGCGGCTCGCGTACTGGCGCACGTGCTGCGCGAAGCGGCTCTCGGGCGTGCCGGGCGCCGTGGCGCCCAGGCGGCCGGCGGCCAGGTCGTCGCTCGCCAGCTCGGCCAGGATGTTGGCGGTGTCCACCATCATGTCTTCCATCACCTCGCGCACGCTGGGCTTGATCTCGGCGGTGAACACGCGCAGCACGAAGAAGGCCGCGATGCCGTTGATCAGGAAGAAGGCGAACAGCAGCCGGATGCCCAGGCGCATGGATCAGGCCCCCGCCATCGGGGGCTGCACGGAGCGGTGCCAGCGGGCGCTCATGGCTCCAGGCAGTAGCCCATGCCCCGGTGCGTGCTGATGTATTCACGCGCCGGGTCCGCTTCGCGCAGCTTGGCGCGCAGCGTCTTGATGTGGGTGTCCACCGTGCGGTCGGTGCTTTCGCTGTCGTCGCCCCAGGCGCCGGCGAGCAGGGCCTCGCGCGACTGGATGCGGCCGGCGCCGCGCAGCAGGCAGGCCAGCAGGCGGTATTCGCGCCGCGTGAGCGGCAGCGGCCGGCCGTGCAGGCTCACCCGCTGGCCGGCGGCATCGTCGTGGAACGGACTGGGCGGCGCCGATGCCGCGGCCAGCGGTGCAGGGGCCGCCGCGCGGCGCAGCAGGGCCTTCACGCGGGCCGCCAGCTCGCGCGGGCTGAAGGGCTTGGGCAGGTAGTCGTCGGCGCCCAGCTCCAGGCCCAGCACGCGGTCGAGTTCTTCGCCGTGGGCGCTCAGCATCAGCACCGGCGTGGCCTGGTGCGACGGGTCGCGGCGCAGGTCGCGCAGCAGATCGAGGCCGTTGCCGTCGGGCAGGCCCACGTCCAGCACCAGCAGGTCGAAGGGCCGGGCGCGCAGCTGTTCGCGCGCGTCCCGCAGCAGCAGGCTGTGCACGATGGACAGCCCCTCGCGTTCGAGCGCATAGGCCACCGTGCGCGCGATGGCGGGGTCGTCCTCCAGCAGCAGCAACCGGGCGTGGGTGGTGGCCATGCCGTGCCTTCAGCGCGCGACCAGCACGGGGAACAGCTTGCCCAGCCCTTCGGCCATCACCTCCACCGCCAGCGCCGCGAGAATCAGGCCCATGAGCCGCGTCATCACGTTGATGCCGGTCTTGCCCAGCACGCGCGCGATGGGGTCGGCCAGCGCGAAGCACAGCGCCGTGGCGCCGGCGATGACCACGCCGTAGCCCACCAGCGCCAGGTGCTGCCAGAAGGTCTGCGCCCGGTCGGCATAGATCACCACGGTGGACATGCTGGCCGGGCCGGTGAGCAGCGGAATGGTGAGCGGCACCACGGCGATGCTGTCGCCCTGGGCGGCCTTCTCGGCGCCTTCCTCCAGCTCGTGGGTGTGGGGCTTGGCCTCGGCCGGCTGGGCGTTGAGCATGTTCATCGCGCTGATGAGCAGCAGCATGCCGCCGCCCACCTGGAAGCTCTGCAGCGAGATGTTGAAGAACTCCAGGATCTGCAGCCCGAGCAGCGCGCAGGCCGCGATCACGCAGAACGCGCTGAAGGCCGCCACCTGGATGGTGCGCCGGCGCTGGCGCTGCGAAAACCCGTCGGTGTAGTGGATGAAGAACGGCACGATGGCCAGCGGGTTCACGATGGCCAGCAGCGTGATGAGCGGTTTCAGGTCCATCAGCGGCCTCCGGAGACGTCGAGCAGTGACAGGGTGGTGTAGCTGGCCGCCTCCGACATCAGCCAGACGATGGCCTCGGCCACCTCCTCGGCCGTGCCGCCCCGGCCCATGGGCACCTGGTGCGCCAGGTCGCGCACGCGGTCGGGCAGGCCGCCGCTGGCGTGGATGTCGGTGTCGATGAGGCCGGGCCGCACCGCATTCACGCGGATGCCCTCGGCCGCCACCTCGCGGGCCAGGCCGAGCGTGAGCACGTCGATGGCGCCCTTGGAGGCGGCGTAGTCCACGTACTGCCCGGCCGCGCCCAGGCGCGCCGCGGCGCTGGACACGTTGACGATGCTGCCGCCCGCGCCGCCGTGCTTCGTGCTCATGCGCCGCACGGCCTCGCGGGCGCAGAGAAAGCTGCCCACCACGTTGATGTCGAACATGCGGCGCAGGCGCTCGGCGCTCATCTGGTCCACGCGCGCGGGCACGTCGACCACGCCCGCGTTGTTCACCAGGGCGCCGAGCGCGCCGAAGCGGGCATCGACCGCCTCGAACAGGGCGACGACCTCGCCTTCCTTCGCCACGTCGGCCTGCACGGCGATGGCCTGGCCGCCCGCCTCGCGGATGGCCTGCACCACGGCATCGGCCGCCTGCGCATCGCGGGCGTAGTTCACCGCCACCGCCCAGCCCTGGCGCGCGGCCAGCCGGGCGGTCGCTGCGCCGATGCCCCGGCTACCACCGGTCACAAGTACCACTTTGTTCAATTGCCGTCTCCTGCAAGAATGCACCGTTGGCGAAAGGTCCCGCATTACAGCATCCGCCGGCCCGGGCCACCACCGGGCCGGCGCGTCTTTTCACCGTTCCGCTTTCTTTCAACCACCCTCTCTCACCCATCCCTTCCGGCAAAGGAGTCGCATCATCATGGGCAATTTCGTGGACATCGCATCGGCTGACGGTTTCAAGGTGCCCGCCTGGGTCGCGCAGCCCGAGGGCCAGGCGCGCGGCGCCGTGGTCGTGCTGCAGGAGATCTTCGGCGTGAACTCGCACATCCGCGCCGTGGCCGACCGGCTGGCCGCGCGCGGCTACCTGGCCGTGGCGCCCGCCACCTTCGCCCGGGTGCAGCCCGGGGTCGAGCTGGGCTACAGCGCGCAGGACATGCAGGACGGCATCGCGCTCAAGTCGCGCGTCGAGGCGCTTCCCGGCGCGGGCGTGCTGCCCGACATCCAGGCCGCCATTGACCACGCGGCGCAGGCCGGCGGCGGCAAGGTGGGCATCGTGGGGTTCTGCTGGGGCGGCCTGCTCACCTGGCGCGCGGCGTGCGAGCTGCAGGGCCTGTCGGCCGCCGTCTGCTACTACGGCGGCGGCATGACCACCACCGAGGAAAGCGCGCGCACCCCGAAGGTTCCGGTGCTGGCGCACTTCGGCGACCGCGACCACTTCATCGCGCTCGACAGCGTGCAGGCCTTCGGCCGGGCCCACCCGGAAGTGGAGGTGCATGTGTACGACGCCGACCACGGCTTCAACTGCGACCAGCGCGGCTCCTACGACGAGGCCTCGGCCACCCTGGCGCGCGAACGCACGCTGGCGTTCTTCGCCAAGCACGTGGGCTGAGCGGAGCCCACGGGGCCGCCTGACCGGCCGCGGGCCCGGAGGCGGCCGACCCGCGTCCTACAACAGCAGCGGTCCGCCGACCGGCGCCCCACAACGGCAGGGGGCCGCCGACCGTCGTCCCACAGCGGCAGGGGGCCGAGGCTGACACGGCCGCCGAGGGCCTCCCCCTAGCGTCGGAAGGATGCGCCGCGATCTCCTTCCCCCCACCGATTTCCCTCTGGGCACCCCCGTGCGCCACGCACTGGACCGGGTCCAGGCGTTCGATGCCGACCCGCAGGCCCGTGCCACCACCGCCGATCGTTTTCGCTGGCTCGCCAAGGTGACCGGCGAGGACGCCGCCATCGGCAAGCTGTTCGAATCCCATCTGGACGCGGTCGGCATCGCGCGGGAGATCCTGGGCGATGGCGCCGCCGCCGCGCTGGTCCGTGCGGTCGATCCGTCGCAGGGCCTGTGGGGCGTGTGGGCGGCGGGCGGGCCGGCCGGCGCCGAACTGCAGCTGGCCGCGGGCCCCGACGGCGGGCTGGTGGTCTCCGGCCGCAAGTGCTGGTGCTCGGGCGCCTCGGGCGTCAGTGCCGCCCTGGCCACGGCCCGCGATGCGGACGGGCAGGTTCAACTCATTGCCGTGTCCATGCACCACCCCCGGGTCACCGTCACCCGCGAGGGCTGGGACGCCGTGGGCATGGCCGATACCGCCAGCGTCGACGTGCTGTTCGACACGGTACCGGCATGGCCCGTGGGGGCGCCCGGTGCCTACCTGGACCGGCCGGGCTTCTGGCACGGTGCGGCCGGCATCGCCGCCTGCTGGCACGGTGCCGCTGCCGCCGTGGCACAGCGCCTGCGCGAGCGGGTGCAGCAGCGCGGCGCGGCGGCGGACGACCTGCTGGCCGCCCACCTGGGCGCGGTGGATTGCGCGCTGTCCGCGTCCGCCCTGGCACTGCGCCATGCCGCCGCCACCATCGATGCGCACCGGGCGGGCGGCCCGCCGTTCGGCCGCCGCGAGGCCCTGCAGGTGCGCGGCACCGTGGAAGCGGCCGCGTCCACCACGCTCGACCACGTGGGGCGCGCCCTGGGGGCGGGCCCTTTGTGCCGCGACGCTGACCACGCCCAGCGCGTGGCGGATCTTGCGGTCTTCCTGCGACAAAGCCATGCCGAATGGGACCTGGCGGTGCTCGGCCGCCTGGCGGCCCAGGCGAACGAAACCCTTCCTGGAGACAACGCATGGACGCTGTGATCGCATCCCACAAGCCCGCCGCCCGGCGCCTGCGGGCTGTGCCCGCGCGCACGCCGGTGCCGGCAGCGCCGCAGCCGCGGCTGCTGCCGGCCACCCCCGAATCGCTGGTGGCGCCCTTCAGCCGCGTGGTGGTCGTCGCGCCGCACCCCGACGACGAGGTGCTGGTGCTCGGCGGCACGGTGGCGCAACTGGCGCGCCGTGGCCACGAGGTGCTGGTCTACGCGGTCACCGATGGGGAGGCGAGCCACCCCGGCTCGCACGCCTGGCCCGCCGAGCGCCTGCGGCACGTCCGGCCGCAGGAGTCGGCCGACGCCCTGGCGCAACTGGGCATCGCGGCGACCGTGGTGCGCCTGGGCCTGCCCGATGGCGGCCTGGCGGCCGAGGAGCTTGCGCTTGCGGCGCACCTGCAACTGGCGCCGGGCGACACGGTCTTCGTGCCGTGGCGCCACGACGGCCACCCCGACCACGAGGCCTGCGCCCGCGCCGCCCTGGCGGCGGCCCGCACGGTGGGGGCCTGCTGCATCGAATACCCCGTCTGGGCCCTGGTGCCCGAACACGCGGCCCACGCGCGGCTGCGCCATCGCACGCTGCGGCGCATCGCCGTGGCCGATGACCTGGTGCAGGCCAAGGCCCGCGCCGTGCGCGCCTTCCAGAGCCAGATCCAGCCGGACGGCGGCGTGGCGCCGGTGCTGCCGCCTTCGGCGCTGCAGGCCTGGAGCGGCCGCTTCGAGTGGGCGATGGCCTGACATGGGCGCGCCCCTGGCCGATACCGCGCACTTCGATCAACTGCACGCGCGCAGCGCCGACCCGTGGGGCGTGCACACGCGCTGGTACGAGCGCCGCAAACGCGATCTGCTGCTGGCCGCGCTCCCCCGTCCCAGGTACGCCCAGGGCTTCGAGCCCGGCTGCTCGGTGGGTGGCAATACGGTGGCGCTGGCCGCGCGCTGCGACCGGCTCATCGCATCCGATGCCAGCGCGGCGGCGCTGGAGCGCGCCGCCGCCACGCTGAGCGGCGCCGGCCATGTGGCGCTGCGGCACTGGCGCTTTCCGCAGCACTGGCCCGAGGCTCCCAGCGACCTCATCGTGGTGGCGGAACTGGCCTATTACCTGCCGCCGGCCGACTTCGCCCATTTCCTCGCGCAGGTGCCCGGGCATCTGCAGCGCGGCGGCCACCTGGCGATGTGCCACTGGCGCGCGCCGGTGGCCGATGCGCCGGCCCATGGCGACGGCGTCCACGCGCAGGCGCGGGACACCCTGGCGCTCGACCACGTGGGCGGCTGGTGCGACGAAGACATGCGCATCGACGTGTGGCAGAACGGGAGCGGCACCTCGGTGGCGGAAGCGGGCGGCGCGCAGGAGCGGCTGGCCCGTGCGGCGGAGGGCGCCCCATGATCGGCGTGTGCATTCCGGCGCACGATGAAGCCGCCCTCATCGGCGCCTGCCTGGATTCGGTGTGCGCGGCGGCCGCGCAGGTGCAGGAACCCGTGCGCATCGTGGTCGTGGCCGATGCCTGCCGGGACGCCACGGCAGCCCTGGCGCGCACGTGGGGCTGCGACGTGGTGGAGATCGGCGCGCGCTGCGTCGGCGCGGCGCGGGCGGTGGGCATGGACCACCTGGTCGGGTTCGGCGCCCGCTGGCTGTGCTGCACCGATGCCGACAGCCGCGTGCCGCCGCAGTGGATCACGGCGCAGCTGGCCTGCGCGAGCGATGCCGTGTGCGGCACGATCGGCGTGGAGGACTGGCACGAGCACCCCCTGCACGTGGCGCAGGCCTTCGCATCGCACTACCAGGACCGCAACGGCCACCGGCACATCCACGGCGCCAACCTCGGCGTCTCGTCCGCGGCCTACCGGCGCGCGGGCGGTTTCGCGCCGCTCGTGGCGCACGAGGACGTGCGGCTGGTCGAGGCCCTGCTCGCCCAGCAGGCGACGGTGGCGTGGGTGCGCGACCCGCGGGTGATCACCAGCGCACGCTGCATCGCCCGCGCGCCGGAAGGGTTCGCCGCGTGGCTGCAGGCGCGCTGGCACACGGGGGGCGGGGTGCCGGCCGGCGCCGCCCTGACGTGAAGCGGGCCGCCGCCAGCGCCCGCGCGGTAATCGAGCCAAAAAGGGCTTCAGCGCATATGTTTCTAGGGCATTGTGCTATTAAATAAGTAGCAAACTGCCCCGGCCGTCCAGAGGCGCCAGGCGCCCCGCCGCGCCCGGCCTTCAGCGCACCGACACGAAGATCGGGTTGGAATAGAACCAGAGGTTGCCGTAGTTGCGGTCGTTGATCTGGTCGTGGCGCTGGGCCGGGTCGGAGGTGGTCACCGCCTGGTCCGCCAGCGGCTCGCCGTTCGCGGTGAGGCCAGCCACGTTCTCGCCCAGGTTCGTGCCGCGCAGGCGCAAATACTGGTTCCTGGCGATGGTGAGCGGAATCTCCATGGTGTAGTAGCCCTCGCCGTCCTGCGTCCAGTCGGCGGCCGTGAACCGGCGCAGCACGCGGGTGGTCGGGTTGGTGGCCTGCTGGTAGGCGGCCGATCCGGGCTGCGCGCGCTCGCCCACGTCGCCCGCGATGAGATCGATGTGGTCCACCTTGGGCGTCATGTTGCCCAGGTTGCCGCTGGCCACCGGGCGCTGGTAGTTGTTGACCGGCGGGCTCTTGAAGCGGATGCGCACCGTCACGCTCTCGCCGGCCGAGGCCTTGATCTCCTGGCCCATGGTGCCCTTGCCGCTCAGGGCGTACACGTTGAAGTCCAGCGCGTTGATGAGGTCGCCGAAAACGCCGAAGCTGCGGCCCGCGCGCAGGCTGTCGATCAGGCCGCCGATACCCCCCTCCGCCTTGCTGGCCTGCCAGACGTGGTTCTTGGCGTATTCGCCAGGGTAGTAGCCGCTGCTGTTGTTGTTCGAGTCGATCTCGAAGTGCGAGTCGGAGTCGGCGATGTTCCAGATGCGGCGGCCCTCGCCCAGCAGCGCGTCCCACACGCCGCCCAGTTTCGCCACGATGGCGTCGGTGCCGCCGTAGGTGCGGTTGGGTTGGTTGGCGTCGATGTAGGCCGAGGTGTAGCCGCCGCGGTCGGGTTCGAGCTGGTTGCCCACCATGCCTTCGATGGCGAACACGATCCTGGGCGCCAGATCGTTCATCTGGCGCAGATCGGCGATCGAATACTTGCCCGGGTTGCGCGAGGGGTGGTTGATCAGGGCGTAGCTGGTGTCGGGGTACTTCGCCTTCAGCCAGGCGATGGCCTTGAGCGCGTCGTCGGCCGTCTGGTTGAAGCGCTGCGGGTACTGGGCCTTCCAGCGGGCCACGTCCGCCGCGTCGAAGAGCGACTCGGCGCCCGTGGTGAACAGGTACTGGAACTCCTTGGCCCCGCTGGTGGAGGGCTTCAGGCTGCCGCTGGCCCCCTCGAAGAGGCCCACGCCGATGTGGTCGTGCGTGGGCATGTCCCACTCGAACCCCGAGAAGATCAGCTTGCCGGCGTAGTTGCCGGAGCCCTGCAGCGCCTGGATGCGCGGGATCTCATAGGCCTCCATGCCATAGGCGAAGGCCTTGGGAGCGGGCAGCAGGTTGGCCGCGTTGTCGTACTTGGACGAGCGCAGGTGGTTGGTCACCGCCATCCAGTCCAGGCGGTAGGTGGTGAAGGCCTTGCCGAGCAGGAAGTCGAGCGTCTGCGTCGTGCGCGAATCGTCCGATTGCACCGTGTGGGTGTGCAGGTCGCCGGTGGTCCAGCGGCCCTGTTCGGCGGCGGGCGTGCCGTCGCCGGAGTCGCCGCAGCCCGCCAGCAGGAGGGAGGGAAGAACCAGGGCGATGGCCAGGGGCATCCGCGCACGGCGGAAGGTTTTGGGGGCAGGGGCAGAGGGGCGGGTCATGGGTTATCTGGATTTTTTGACGCAGGGGCCGCCGGCCGGCGCATGCCGGTGGCAGCCCCGCGTTTGTAGAAATCCCGGATGAACCCGTGATGACATCGCCTGCGCAGGCGGCTTTTTGCCCGCGAGAATGCCCCGGAGTGAGGCCGTGGCGCAACAGTCGCCCCGGCCCCGGCCTCAGTGCGCGCCGGCCGCGGCGTCCGCGCTGCCGGCGCTGGGTCGCACCGGGTGGGCCAGCCAGACCAGCGGAATCAGCAGCAGGAACAGCACGGCCGACGCATAGAAGATGTCGTTGGCGGCCAGCATGAAGGCCTGCTGGTTCACCATGCGCTCCACCTGCGCCAGCGCCTGCTCGGGCGTGAGGCCGCCCGCCTGCAGCCCCTGCAGCGTCTGCGTGACGGCCACGCCGCCCTGCTGCAGCCCTTCGGTGAGCTGCGCGTGGTGCAGCGTGGCGCGCCGCTCCCACAGCGTGGTCGAGACCGAGGTGCCGATGGCCCCGGCCGTGATGCGCATGAAGTTCGACAGCCCCGAGGCCGACGGAATGCGTGCGGGTGCGATCTCCGACAGCGTGATCGTCACCAGCGGAATGAAGAAGAACGCCATGGCGATGCCCTGGATGATCGTGGGCACCATGATGGTGGTCAGGTCGGCCTGGGTGTTGAACCGCGAGCGCATCCACAGCACCAGCGCGAACACCAGGAACGCGAAGGTGGCGAAGCGCCGCGGGTCCACCTTGGCGATGTTCTTGCCCACCACGGGCGAGAGCACCAGCGCCAGCAGCCCCACCGGCGCCAGCACCTCGCCGGCCTGCGTGGCGGTGTAGCCCATGTACTGCTGCAGCCACAGCGGCAGCAGCACCACGTTGCCGAAGAACAAACCGTAGCCCACCGATGTAGCCAGCGCGCCGGCCCAGAAGTTGCGGATGCGGAACAGCGTGAGGTCCACCACCGGGTGCGGCTCCCCGCGCTCCCAGATCATGAAGGCGGCAAAACCCACCACCGCCACCACGCCGCACGCCACCACCCAGGGCGAGGCGAACCAGTCGTGCTCCTTGCCGATGTCCAGCATCACCTGCATGGCCGCGACCCAGATCACCAGCAGCGCCAGGCCGATGGAGTCGATGGGCAGCGCCCGCCGCTCGGATTCGCGCTTGTGGAAGATGCTCCAGGTGACCAGCACGGCCATGATGCCCACCGGCACGTTGATATAGAAGATCCACGGCCAGCTCATGTTGTCGGTGATCCAGCCGCCCAGGAGCGGCCCCATCACCGGCGCGACGAGCGTGGTCATCGACCACATCGCCATCGCCAGCCCGGCCAGCGCCTTGGGGTAGCTGGACAGCAGCAGCGACTGCGACAGCGGAATCATCGGCCCGGCCACGAAGCCCTGCAGCGCGCGGAAGGCGATCAGCGTGGCCATGTTGGGTGCGATGCCGCACAGCAGCGAGGCGAGGACGAACAGCGTCACGCTGGCCACGAACAGGCGCACCTGCCCGAAGCGCTGCGACAGCCAGCCCGTCAGCGGCACCGCGATGGCATTGGCCACCGCGAAGCTGGTGATGACCCAGGTGCCTTGCGTGGGGCTCACGCCCAGGTCGCCCGCGATGGCGGGCAGGGACACGTTGGCGATGGACGTGTCCAGCACGTTCATGAACGTCGCGGCCGAGAGGGCCAGCGTGCCCCACATGCGCGCGCTGCCTTCGAGGGGTGGCGGCGCCTGGGGCGCAGGGGTGTTGGGGGAAGACATGGGTCAGCGTGTTGTGGGAGTGGTTCTACGGCTGGCCCGCTGCGGCGGTGCGCAGCGGGTCTGTCTTGGAGGGGCGAGGCGCCGCCGAGGCGGTTCGCAGGGTCAGTGCGACGCGGTCGTGGCCGGTGCCATGGCGACCTGCGACGCACCCTTGGCCGGCGCGGCGGCCAGCGTGGGCTTGTAGCCCGGGCCGGCGTTGGCCGCGATGATGCGGGCCACGTCGGCGCCGGCGCCCTTGTCCAGGTCGTCGTACACCGCGGTCTGCGCCACGGCCTGGGTGCGCGGCGCGTCGGCCAGCAGGTGGCCGCTGCGGTCCTGCGTGTCCACCTTCACGTCCATGGACAGCCCCACGCGCAGCGGGTGGGTGCGCAATTGCTCGGCATCGATCGCGATGCGCACCGGCACGCGCTGCACCACCTTGATCCAGTTGCCGGTGGCGTTCTGCGCGGGCAGCAGCGCGAAGGCCGAGCCCGTGCCCACGCCCATGCCGGCGATGGTGCCGGTGTACTCCACCTTCTTGCCGTACAGGTCGGCCGTGAGCTTGGCGGGCTGGCCCAGGCGCAGGTTGCGCAGCTGGTTTTCCTTGAAGTTCGCATCCACCCACACCTGGTTGAGCGGCACCACGGTCATGAGCGGCGTGCCGGCGGCCACGCGCTGGCCCAGCTGCACGGTGCGGCGCGCCACGTAGCCGTCCACGGGGGCGGGCAGGTCGGTGCGGCGGGCGGCCAGGTAGGCCTCGCGCACCTTGCCGGCGGCGGCCAGCACGTTGGGGTTCTGGTCCACCGAGATGCCCTGGGTGAGCGACTGGTTGCTGGCGAGTTGCTCGCGCGCCGACACCACGCCGGCCTCGGCCGCGGCCAGCGCCGTGCGGGCCGCATCGAGCTGGCTCTGCGCGTGGTTCAACTCTTCCTTGGACACGGCGCCATTGCCCGACAGGGCCTGGCGGCGGCGCAGGTCGTCGGTGGCGCGGGCGATGTCGGAACGGGCCTTGGCCACGTCCGCCTGGCGCAGGCTGATCTGCGCGTTGAGCGAGCCGTTGTTGGCATAGAGCGTGCGCGCCTGGCGCACCGCCTGGGCCAGGCCCGCCTCGGCCTGCTCCAGCGCCACGCTGGCATCCGCAGGGTCGAGCTTGACCAGCGCGGCGCCGGCCTTCACGAAGTCGGTGTCGTCGGCCAGGATGGACATCACGGTGCCGCCCGTCTGCGGCGTGATCTGGATGACGTTGCCCTGCACGTAGGCGTTGTCGGTGTCTTCGTAGTGGCTGGCCACCAGCCAGTCGTAGACGCCCCAGGCGCCGCCCGCCACCACCACGACGGCGGCAAGCGAGATCAGGGCCTTGCGGCGGCGGGCCTTGGCGGCGCCGGGGTCTGCGGGCGCGGTGGCGGGGGTTTGCGGTGCGTTCATGGAAAGGGCTCCTCGCGGTCGGGAAGGTGTTCGGTTCGGTAAAAAGGGGGTGGCGGGCGGCTCAGTGCGCCGCGGTGGCGGCGGCAGGGGCCGCCGTGGCCACGGCACCCGCGGCGCCGGGCGTGGTGGCGGCGTAGCCACCGCCCAGGGCGCGGATCAGCGCGACCTGGGTGTCCAGGCGGCGGGCCTCCAGGTCCACGGCCTGGCGGCGCTGCAGCAGCACGGCCGTTTCGGCGGTGAGCACGTTCAGGTAGTTGCCCAGGCCCGCCTGGTAGCGCTGGCGGGCGATGTCGTAGGCGGCCTCGGCGGCCTCTTGCGCGTGGCGCTGCTCGGCCTGCTGGCGGTCGATGGAGCGGGCCGAGGCGAGCTGGTCGGCCGCGTCATGCACGGCATCCAGCAGCGCGGCGTTGTAGC
The DNA here is from genome assembly GCF_030159015.1 of Acidovorax sp. SUPP3434. Classification (NCBI taxonomy): domain Bacteria; kingdom Pseudomonadati; phylum Pseudomonadota; class Betaproteobacteria; order Burkholderiales; family Comamonadaceae; genus Acidovorax; species Acidovorax sp. SUPP3434. The sequence goes on along the minus strand of NZ_BQXL01000010.1, from coordinate 183,090 downwards.
TCTCGACCGCCGCATCCACGTCGGCGGCCTTGCCGCGCAGGTTGGCGCGCAGGCGGCCCGAGTCGAAGATCGGCAGGCGGATCGCCGGGCCGATGCCCCACTCCTTGCTGCCGGCCTCGGCGAAGCGGTCCAACCCGATGGACGACAGGCCCAGGAAAGCGGTCAGGTTCACGTTCGGATAGAACTGCGCCTTGGCCACGGCCACGTCCTGGGTGGCGGCCTCCACGCGCCAGCGCGCGGCGGCCACGTCGGGCCGCCGGCCCAGCAGGTCGGCCGGCAGCGTGCCGGGGATTGCTATCGAATGAATAGCATCCAGGGCAGGAAAATCTAGGGCGTTCGCCGCATTTGGCTGACCCACCAGCGCGCCCAGGGCATTGCGGGTGAGGGCGATCTGCTCCTGGATCGCCTCGATCTGCTGGCGCGCCTCGGGCAGGCCGCCTTCGCTCTGGCGCCGCTCCAGCTGGGTGTCCAGGCCCGCATCCACGCGGTCGCGCACCAGGCGCAGCGTTTCGTTGCGCTGGGCCAGCGTGCGTTCGGCCACGCCCAGCTGGGCCTTCAGGCGCGCCAGCTGGAAGTAGCTGCGCGCCACGTTGCTGGCCAGCAGCAGGCGCGCGGCCTGGGCATCGGCCTGCGCGGCGTTGGCGCTGCCCAGGGCGGATTCGAGCGCGGCGCGGTTCTTGCCGAAGAAGTCGATCTCCCAGCTGCCCGACAGGCGCGCGGTGCCGCTGTTGAGCACGCTGCCGGCCAGCGGCGGCGGGTAGGGACCGTTGGCGCTGTAGAGCTGCCGGTTCACGTCCAGGCTGCCGTTGAGCTGCGGGCCGTCGGCCGCGCGGGCGGTCTCGATGAAGGCCTGGGCGCGGGCGATGCGCGCCTCGGTGAGCTTCAGGTTGGGGTTGGTGGCCAGGGCGCGGTCGATGAGCGCATCGAGCTGGCCGTCGCCGAAGCCCAGCCACCAGTCCGTGGGCAGCGTGGCTTCGGCGAAGGACTTCTGCGCCACCGCGCCAGCACCGGCGGCCGGCGCCGCGAGGCCGAGCGAGGCGGCGTCGCGCATCTGCGCATGGGGCGCGATGCCGGACATGTCGGCGCAGGCCGTGAGGCCCGGCAGGGCCGCCAGCGCGATGGCCAGCGTGGCGAAATACTGCAGCGCGCCGCGCAGCGGGCTGGGGGTGTCGGGCGCCGCGGCGTCGCGGGCCGAGGCCGCATCGGCTGCGGCGGGCGTGGAGGGAAAAGTGGCGTTCATGGTGGACTGACTCTCAGGATGGGCGGGGCGCAGCGGTGTCGGCCGCCGCCCCCAGCGTCTGCAGGTTGCCGTGGATGCGCTTGAGGAAATCCTGCAACTGGTGGTACTCGGCCGGCTGGAAACCCTGGGCGCACACCTGCTGCACGTTGCCCAGGATGTCGGGAATCTGCGCGGCCGCCGCATGCCCTTCGGGCGTGAGTTCGATGTGCACGACCCGGCGGTCTTCCACCGAGCGCGTGCGGGAGCACAGGCCCTTGGCCTCCAGCCGGTCGAGCAGGCGGGTCATGCCGCCGGCGTCGAGCTGGCACAGCCGCGCCAGGCCCGCGACCGTGTTCTCGTGGTTCAGGTACAGGCGCAGCAGCGGCTTCCATTGCGCATCGGTCAGGCCCAGGGGCTCCATGCGGCGCTCGATCTCGCTGGCGACGATGCACACGATGCGGCGCATCTGGTAGCCGATGCTTTCTTCCACCAGAAACGGAATGCCCGCCACGGTGATTGGGGCGGGCGGCAGGCGGCTGGCATCGGGGTTTTGTGCGTCGATCATGGCCTGAACAATAATTGACTAGACAAACAATGTCAAGTCTCTATTTGCCGGGTCGGGTTCGAAGGGGTCAGCTGCCGGTGGAGGCGTAGTGCCGCAGGCCCAGGCGCCAGGCCCCGAAGGCAGCGGCCAGGAAGGCGAAGCCGGCGGCGGGCGACACCCAGCCGACCCAGGCGGGCGCGCCCAGCGGATCGGGGTGCGACAGGATCGCCAGGCCCGGGTAATACGCCACGCAGGCCAGCGGCACGGCGAAGGTCAGCAGGCGGCGGAACCACTGCGCATAAAGCGCCAGCGGGTACTGCGCCGCCTGCACGCCGCCGTAGGTGAGCACGTTGGCGATCTCCAGGCTCTCCACGGTCCAGAACGCCAGCGTGCCCTGCAGCACCAGGATGCCCAGGAAGAGGGCCACGCCCCCGGCCACCGCCCATGCCGCCAGCGCGAGGGTGGCCGGCGTCCAGTCGATCGGCGCCTGCGCGGTGGCGAACGCCACCACCATCAGCCCCTGCAGCAGCCGCCCCAGCCGGCTCAGGCGCAGGTCGTGGCCCATGAGCTGCAGCGCGAGCGGCCGCGGGCGCAGCAGCAGCCGGTCGAACGCGCCCGTGCGCAGGAACTCGGTGCCCAGCACGTCGAAGCCGCGCCCCAGCGCGTCCGCCACCGCGAACATGCAGTTCACCAGGCCGTAGAACAGTGCCACCTCGCCCAGACTCCAGCCCTGCACGCTGCCGAAGCGATGGAACAGCGCCCACACCGCGACCACCTCGATGCCCGTGGCGAGAAACTGCCCCAGGGTCATCAGCATGGCGGACGCGGGGTAGCGCGCCTGCGCATGCAGCGAGGCGCCGGCCAGGCGGATGAAGAGCGCGAACGATCCCATCTCAGCCGCCCTGGATTTCGAGGTGGCGCAGCGTGCGCCGCATCGCCAGGCGGCCCAGCGCCACCAGCACGGCGATCCAGAAGGCCTGCAGGGCCAGCCCCCCCACGGCCTGCCAGCCGGCCCAGTGCCCGGAATGGATGCGTGACGGAATGTCCAGCAGCCCCGCCAGCGGCTGCGCGATCAGCGCCCACTGCCACGCATCGGGCAGCAGGGGCAGCGGCAGCAGGTTGCCCGACAGCACCACCACGGCCGGCACGGCCAGCGCGTTGATGCCGCGCTCGTTGAGCGCCGCCGTGGCCGCCACGTTCAGCAGCATCACCAGCGCGGTGGACAGCAGCACCGCCAGGCCGGCCGAGAGCACGAACGCCAGCCCCGCAGCCGCGCTGGCCGGCGGCTGCCAGGCCCATTCGCGCCAGCCCAGCAGCGGCAGCACCCCCGCGGCGAAGGTCGCCATCAGCGCCACGCGCGGCAGCACCCGCGCGGCGATCCAGCCGGCGCTGCGCGCGAACCACAGGCCGTAGGCGTCCACCGGCCGCAGCCGGTCGTACGCCACCGCACCCGTGCGCACGGCCTGCGCCACCTCCGGGTCGCCCGACCACGGCAGCAGCGCCAGCAGCCCCTGGGCCAGCCAGGTGTAGGTGATGGCCTGCTGCAGCGGCATGGACACGCCCGAGGCGCCCGCCCCGCCGTAGAACGCGGCCAGCACCATCACCTTGATGCCGCCCCACCAGCACTGCGTGCCGAAGCCGGCGAGCGCCGCCGTGCGGTACTGCAGCATCTGCAGAAAGCGCGAGACGAACGCGGCGGTGTAGGGCCGCAGCGCCAGCGGCGGCCTCATGCCTCGGCCGCGCCGTGCAGCGCGTAGAAGCGGGCGATGACCTCCTCGATCGCCAGGCCCTCCAGGCGGATGTCCTGCACGGCGTGCGCGGCCACCAGTTGCGCGATGAGCGCGGGCGCCGTGGTGACGGCCGGATCGAACCCCAGCACCAGCGAGCGGCCCTCGCGCGCATGGACCGACACGCCGGGCTGCGGCGCCAGCACGGGCGCGTCGTGCCCGAAATCGACCACCAGGCGCCGCTCGGCCATCACCTGGGCGCGCAGGGCCTCGACCGGGCTGTCGGCCAGAACGCGGCCATGGCCGATCACGATCACGCGCTCGGCCAGCGCCTCGATGTCGTGCATGTCGTGGGTGGTGAGCAGCACCGTGGTGCCGCGCTCGCGGTTGGCGCGGCGCACGAAGTCCCGCACCGCGAGTTTGGACGGCGCATCCAGGCCGATGGTCGGCTCGTCCAGGAACAGGATGTCGGGCTCGTGCAGCAGCGCCGCCGCGATCTCGGCGCGCATGCGCTGGCCCAGCGAGAGCTGGCGCACGGGCTGGGCCAGCACGCCCTCCAGCGACAGCAGCGCGACCAGCTCGTCGCGCGCGCGGCGGTAGCGCCGCTCGTCCACGCGGTAGATGTCACGCAGCAGATCGAACCCCTCGCCCACCGGCAGGTCCCACCACAGCTGGGTGCGCTGGCCGAACACCACGCCGATGCGGGCGACGTGGCGCTCGCGGTCGTCGCTGGGGTGACGGCCGTCGATCTCCACGCGGCCGCCGTCGGGCCGCAGGATGCCGGACAGGATCTTGATGGTGGTCGATTTGCCCGCGCCGTTCGGCCCGATGAAGCCCAGCAGCTCGCCGCGCTCCAGCGTGAACGACACCCCCGACAGCGCCGCCACCGTGCGCGTGCGCCGGTGCAGCAGCCCGCGCAGCGCGCCGCCCAGGCCCGGCGCGCGCTCGGCGATGCGGTAGGTCTTGACGAGCTGATCGACGAGGATGTGGGCCATGGGAACGGGGGCGCCGCTGCGGGCGGGCCGCAAGGACGGGGCGGGAGGGATGTGCGAAGGGGCGCCGATTCTATCGGCGCGCAGGGCCCGGCGCCCCGTGCCCCCTCAGTGGTGGCCCGTGCGGGCCAGGTAGCGCTTGCGCCAGAACAGCGCGATCAGCGCCACCGCGATCACCGTCATCGAGCCCATCGCCCACCAGAAGCCGTCCTGCTTGTGCACCAGCGGAATGAACTCGAAGTTCATGCCGAAGATGCCCGCGATGAGGTTGAGCGGCAGGAACACGGCGGTGAGCGCCGTGAGCGTGCGCATGATGTCGTTGGTGCGGTTGCTCTGCACGCTGAAATGCATCTGCACCGCTGTCTCGGTGCTCTGCTCCAGCCGGCGCACGTGGTGTACCACGCGCTCGATGTGTTCCAGCACGTCGCGGCTGCGCACCTTGAGCAGGTCCAGCTCGCGCTGCAGCGCCGGGGTTTCAGGCTCGGGCCAGGTCTCCACCGCATCGATCCAGTCCTGCACGGCGGTGTTCTGGTCCTCGCAGATTTCGTCCAGCTGGTGCAGCGCCAGCCGGGCCTCCAGCAGCGCGCTCCAGTTGGCAAAGCGCGCGCGGGGCTTGAGCAGCTCGGCCTGCCAGTGGTCGAGCTGCCGGCTCAGCTCGCGGCGCAGGTCCAGGTAGCCGTCCACGATCAGGTTGACCACGCGCATCATCAGATCGGCGGGCGAGGTCGGCAGGCGCGCCACGGGCGAGGAACCGGGCGGCCGGTGGTCGCGCGGCGCATCGCCCCGGGCCTCCCCCCGCGCGGCGGCCAGCAGCCGCGCCGCATAGGCATCGCGCACCGCGCAGTCGGCCGGGTGCACCGACAGCAGCACCTGATCGAACACGGCGAACCCGACGGGGCTGGTGTCGATGCGGCGCAGCACCGGCGGGCCCGTCATGCGGCCTGGCGCCGCGGGAGGCGCGGTCTGCGGGCTTGCCGCGGTTGCCGCGCCAGCTGCGCTGGCCGGTGCTGCGCCCGGGCCGGCGGCCGCTAGGCGGCGGAACACCAGCAGGTCGTACTGCGAGGTGTAGTCGTAGTGCGATGGCAGCTGCGCGTTCAGCAGGTCGGACACGTGCAGGTCCACCAGCTGCAGGCCGGTGGTGGCCTGCAGCGCGGCCTGCAGCAGGCCCAGCTGCTCGCCGAAAGCCGCGCGGGTGCACGAGATCCAGTAAAAGCCGGCGGCCGGGGGCTGGGAGGGCAGGGCGGCCAGTTCGGTGGCGTTGCCCTGGTGGATGTGAAAGATGCGCATGGGGGCCTGGGGCGGGGCGGGGAAGACGCCGGCGCCGGCCCTGCGGGCAGGCGGCCGGGGGGCGGTCGCTTACTTTTGCAGCAGCCGCGCCGCGTCACGGGCGAAATACGTCAGCACGCCGTCGGCGCCGGCGCGCTTGAAGGCCAGCAGGCTTTCCATCATCACCGCGTCGTGGTCGAGCCAGCCGTTGGCGGCCGCGGCCTTGAGCATGGCGTACTCGCCGCTCACCTGGTAGGCGAAGGTGGGCACGCGGAACTCGTCCTTCACGCGGCGCACCACGTCCAGGTACGGCATGCCGGGCTTGACCATCACCATGTCGGCGCCTTCGGCGATATCGAGGGCCACCTCGCGCAGCGCCTCGTCGGTGTTGCCCGGGTCCATCTGGTACACGTTCTTGTCGGCCTTGCCCAGGGCGCCGCGCGTGCCCACGGCATCGCGGAACGGGCCGTAGAAGGCGCTCGCGTACTTGGCGCTGTAGGCCATGATGCGCGTGTGGATGTGGCCCTGCACTTCGAGCGCCTCGCGGATCGCACCGATGCGCCCGTCCATCATGTCGCTGGGCGCCACGATGTCCACGCCCGCCTCGGCATGCGTGAGCGCCTGGCCGGTGAGGATCTCCACCGTTTCGTCGTTGATGATGTAGCCGGTGGCATCGAGCACGCCGTCCTGGCCGTGGCTGGTGTAGGGGTCCAGCGCCACGTCGGTCATCACGCCCAGCGCGGGGAATTCCTTCTTGAGCGCCCGCACCACGCGGGGAATCAGGCCCTCGGGGTTGAGCGCCTCCTTGCCGTCCGGCGCCTTGAGCGCGGGGTCGATGGCCGGAAACAGCGCCAGCACCGGAATGCCCAGTTTCACGCAATCCTCGGCCACCGGCAGCAGGAGGTCCAGGCTCAGGCGCTCCACGCCCGGCATCGACGCGATGGCCTCGCTGCGGCCCTGGCCTTCGTGCACGAACACGGGGTAGATCAGATCGTGCGGCGTGACGGCATGCTCGCGCACGAGGTTGCGGGTGAAGGCATCGCGGCGCAGGCGGCGCGGACGGTTCTGGGGGAAGGGGGTGGGGCTGGACAGATGCATCCCGAAATTGTGCGCCACATTGCCGCGGGGCGGTCTCCGCCCGGCCCTTCGACGTGACGCCGGCAGCCGTGGTTTTTGCGCGTCGGACTCCGCCGGACGGCCCGACACGGCACGTACACTGCCCCCATGCTCTGGGTCAAAGCCTTTCACATCGTCTTCGTGGCCAGCTGGTTCGCCGGCCTGTTCTACCTGCCTCGGATCTTCGTCAACCTGGCCATGGTGGCACCGGGCTCGGCCGCCGAGCGCGACCGGCTCCTGCTCATGGCGCGCAAGCTGCTGCGCTTCACCACCTTCCTGGCCGTGCCGGCCATCGCTCTGGGGCTGTGGCTCTACCTGGGGTACGGCATCGGCCGCGGGCCGGGCAACGGCTGGATGCACGCCAAGCTCTTGGTCGTGGTGCTCGCCGTGGGCTATCACCATGCCTGCGGCGTGCTGCTGCGCAAGCTGGCCAGCGGCCAGAGCCGGCGCAGCCACCGCTGGTTCCGCTGGTTCAACGAAGTGCCGGTGCTGCTGCTGGTGGCCGCGGTGGTGCTGGTCGTCGTCAAACCCTTCTAACGCGCCGGCCGCGCGCTCCCGCCGTGCACAAGACCTCCGCCTGGCCCCTGGCGCTGATCTACGCGGCCCTCGTGGTCTTCGCCAGCCTGTTCCCCTTCGACGGCTGGCGCGAGCAGGGCATCTCGCCGTGGGTGTTCCTTACCGCCCGCATCCCCCCGCCGTACTGGACGTGGTTCGACGTCAACATCAACATCGCGGGCTATGCGCCGTTCGGCTTTCTGCTGGCGCTGGCCCTGCTGCGCACCGGCTGGCCGCGCTCTGCGGTGCCCGTGGCCGCGCTGGCGGGCGCGCTGCTCTCGATGCTGATGGAGTTCCTGCAGATCTACCTGCCGCGGCGCGTGCCCTCCAACATGGACCTGATGCTGAACGCGCTCGGCACACTGGGCGGTGCGCTGCTGGCGGCGCTGCTGGAGCGGCTGGGCGCGCTGGCCCGCTGGAGCCGGCTGCGGGCGCGGTGGTTCGTCGCCGACGCCAGCGGGGCGCTGGCCTTGCTCGCGCTGTGGCCGGTGGCGCTGCTGTTTCCCGCCGCCGTGCCGTTCGGGCTGGGCCAGATGTGGGAGCGGCTCGAGATCGCGCTGGAAGACCTGCTGGCCGACACCCCGTTCCTGGACTGGCTGCCGCTGCGCGAAACGCCGCTGGAAGCCCTGTCGCCCAGTGCCGAACTGCTGGCCGTGATGCTGGGCCTGCTCGTGCCCTGCCTGCTGGGCTACTGCGTGATCCGCCACATCGGCCGCCGTGTGGCTTTCTCGCTGGCCACGGTGGTAGCGGGCGTGTCGGTGACCGCGCTGTCCTCCGCGCTCAGCTACGGCCCGGCCCATGCCTGGGAGTGGCTCGGCACCCCGGCCCGCGTGGGCGTGTGGGCCGGCATGGCCGTCGCGCTGATGCTGGCCGGCCTGCCCCGCCGGGCCAGCGCCGCCGTGCTGCTATTGCTGCTGATGCTGCATCTGAACATCCTCAACCAGGCGCCCACCAGCGCCTATTTCGCCGACACCCTGCAGGCCTGGGAGCAGGGCCGCTTCATCCGCTTCTACGGCCTGGGCCAATGGCTGGGCTGGCTCTGGCCCTACGCCACCCTGGTTTATGTGGTGCAGCGCGTGGCCCGGCGCGACCGGGACCCGGCCGAGGGCCACGCGGATACCCCTGTTCGCATCGGCTCCTAAAATGCCCGGATGACCGACACCCCCACGCCGCCAGCCGCGCAGCCTGGCTACTACGCCCGCCACATCTTCTTTTGCCTGAACGACCGCACCAACGGCGAGGACAGTTGCGCCCACCACGGTGCCCAGGCCGCGTTCGACCGCTGCAAGTCCCAGGTCAAGGCGGCCGGCCTGTCCGGCCCCGGCAAGGTGCGGGTGAACAAGGCCGGCTGCCTGGACCGCTGCGCGGGCGGCCCCGTCGCCGTCGTGTATCCGGAAGGCACCTGGTACACCTTTGTGGATGGCAGCGACATCGACGAAATCGTGGAATCGCACCTGAAGAACGGTCAGGTCGTCGAGCGCCTGCTCACGCCGCCGGAACTCGGGCGCTGATTCGCGCGCCGATCGGTTTTTCAGTGTTTTTGGCTGTCTGCCCTAGATTTTATTGTCCTGACAGCTATTTATTTGATAGCAAATCCAGTGAATGCACAGACTGAACGCCTGACCCTCGCCGGCGCTGCCGGAGCCATCGAAGCGGCACGCGATGCGGCCCAGGCGCCGGACGGCGCGCCCTCGCGCGGCGTGGCGGTGATCGCCCACCCGCACCCGCTGTTCGGCGGCACTATGGACAACAAGGTGGTGCAGACCCTGGCGCGCGCCTTCGTGCACAGCGGCTGGACCGCGGTGCGCTTCAATTTCCGGGGTGTGGGCGCCAGCGCCGGCACGCACGACGCGGGCCAGGGCGAGCTGGAAGACTTCCTGGAAGTGGTGCGCCAGGCGGCGCCCGAGGGGCCGCTGGCCCTGGCGGGCTTCTCGTTCGGCGCCTTCGTCACCAGCCATGCGCTGGAGCGCCTGTGGGGCGAGCGCAGCATCGAGCGGGTGGTGCTGGTCGGCACCGCCGCCAGCCGCTTCACCGTGGCGCCCGTGCCGGCCGAGGCGCATGAGCGCACGCTGGTCGTGCACGGCGAGCAGGACGACACCGTACCGCTGTCGGCCGTCATGGACTGGGCGCGGCCGCAGATACTCCCCGTCACAGTCGTGCCCGGCGGCGGTCATTTCTTTCACGGACAATTGCCGCTCCTGAAAAACCTGGTGTCCCGCCACCTGCTGGCGGGGAACTGACCGCCCTCCAGACGCTCCCTACCGGGCACCGCACGGCGCGCCATCCCCGCCGCCGTTTTTGACCGTTTGGTTTGTTTCCTTGCCCCGAATGCCTGTTTCCATGAAGCCCTTCTTCTCCACGCTGCGTTCCTTCGTTCTTGCCGCCGTGCTGGCGCCTGCCGCCCTCTGGGCGCAGGGCCAAGCCCCCCAGCCCCCCGAGATCGCCGCGCGCAACTACCTGCTGCTCGACGTGACCGCCGGCCAGGTGCTCGCCGCCAAGGACATCGACGCGCCGGTCGAGCAGGCCTCGCTCACCAAGCTCATGACGGGCTACCTGGTCTTCGACGCGCTGCGCGCCAAGAAGATCACGCTGGAGCAGAAGCTGCCCGTGAGCGTGCTGGCCTGGAAGATGCCCGGCTCGCGCATGTTCATCGATCCCAAGATGCAGGTGCCGGTGGAAGACCTCATCAAGGGGATGATCGTGCAGTCGGGCAACGACGCCACCATGGCCCTGGCCGAAGGCGTGGGCGGCACGGCCGAGAACTTCGTCAAGCTCATGAACGACCAGGCCAAGGCCCTGGGCATGAAGAACACGGCCTACAAGAACCCCGAAGGCCTGACCGAGCCGGGCCACACGACCACCGCGCGCGACCTGGGCGTGCTGGCCACCCGCCTGATGCAGGAATTCCCCGAGTACATGCACTACTACGCGACCAAGCACTACGCGTACCCGGGCACGCCGCCCTCCAACGGCACCAACCGCAATTCGCTGCTGTTCCGCGATCCCACGGTGGACGGCCTCAAGACCGGCCACACCGCCGCTGCCGGCTACTGCCTGGTGGCCACGTCCAAGCGCGACTTTCCGAACGTCGGCCAGCGCCGTCTGCTGTCCATCGTGCTGGGCGCCTCCAGCGAGAACGCCCGGGCGAACGAGAGTCAGAAGCTCCTGAACTGGGGCTACACGGCCTTCGACGCCGTCAAGCTGTTCGACGCCGGCCAGCCCGCTGCCACGCCGGCTGTCTGGAAGGGCAAGCAGAACACCATCCAGATCGGCCGCCCGGATGCCATCGTCGTCACCGTGCCGTCGGGCAGCGCCGGCAAGGTCACGACGCAGATCGTGCGCACCGACCCGCTGGTGGCACCGTTCACCAAGGGTCAGTCGATCGGCACCCTGAAGGTGTCGCTGGGTGAGCAGCCCATCGCCGAAGTGCCGCTGGTGGCGCTGGAGACGGTGGAGCAGGCCGGCATCTTCGGCCGCGCCTGGGATGCCATCCGCCTGTGGATCAAGTGACACGGCGGCGGCCGGCTGGCCGCCCCGCGATTGCTCCATCAGCGCCAACCTGCTACATTAGAAGGCTTTTCGGAATTTCCGAAGGGATTCACGTTTTCGTTTTTCACGAAGCATTTCACGTTTAGGGACGTATTCATGCCAACCATCAATCAACTGGTCCGTCAGGGTCGCGAGGTCGAAAAGATCAAGTCGAAGAGCCCCGCGATGGAAAACTCTCCTCAGCGCCGCGGCGTGTGCACCCGTGTGTACACCACGACGCCAAAGAAGCCTAACTCCGCGCTGCGGAAGGTCGCCAAGGTTCGCCTGACCAACGGTTTCGAAGTCATTTCCTACATCGGCGGCGAAGGCCACAACCTGCAGGAACACAGCGTCGTGCTGGTTCGCGGCGGTCGTGTGAAGGACTTGCCCGGTGTGCGTTACCACATCGTGCGTGGCTCGCTCGACTTGCAAGGCGTGAAAGACCGCAAGCAAGCGCGTTCCAAGTACGGTGCCAAGAAGCCCAAGGCCAAGTAAGCCCTGCGCTTTTTTGCAAAAGATATCCGGTGCTGTTTCCCGCGTGGCGCGGTGATCCAGCGTAGTGACCCCAAGCGCAACTGTCTTGCGTGGGTCGAGTAAGTGGGAGTCCTGAATGGCTCTCGCGGTGTCTGAAAAGATGCCAACTGAAGCAAACATGAGGTGAAAAAATGCCACGTCGTCGCGAAGTCCCCAAACGTGAAATCCTGCCGGATCCCAAGTTCGGCAATGTAGAGCTGTCCAAATTCATGAACGTGATCATGGAAGGCGGCAAAAAGGCAGTGGCAGAGCGCATCATTTACGGCGCTCTGGAACTGATCGAGAAGAAGCACCCTGACAAGGACCCTCTGGAGGCGTTCACCGTTGCCATCAACAACGTGAAGCCCATGGTCGAAGTGAAGTCCCGCCGCGTGGGCGGTGCCAACTACCAGGTGCCTGTGGAAGTGCGCCCCGTGCGCCGTCTGGCACTGTCGATGCGCTGGATCAAGGAAGCCGCCCGCAAGCGTGGCGAAAAGTCGATGGCGCAACGCCTGGCCAACGAACTGCTGGAAGCCACGGAAGGCCGTGGCGGCGCGATGAAGCGCCGTGACGAAGTGCACCGCATGGCCGAAGCCAACAAGGCATTCAGCCACTTCCGCTTCTAAGCCTCTAGGCTTTCTCCGGTGCAAACGTAAGGCCGCTGGCATTTTCTGCCTGCGGCCTTATCTTGATTCAGGTCGCCGGCAAATTGTGGTGCTGCGTCGCAAAAGCGGGTGGCCCATCACAACGAACACAACGTTCAACCAAGGATTTACCATGGCTCGCAAGACCCCCATCGAGCGCTACCGCAATATCGGTATCTCGGCCCACATCGACGCTGGCAAGACCACGACGACCGAGCGGATTCTTTTCTACACCGGTGTGAACCACAAGATCGGTGAAGTGCATGACGGCGCAGCCACCATGGACTGGATGGAGCAGGAGCAAGAGCGCGGCATCACGATCACGTCGGCTGCCACCACCTGCTTCTGGAGCGGCATGGACCGTTCGTTCCCCGAGCACCGCATCAACATCATCGACACCCCCGGCCACGTGGACTTCACGATCGAGGTGGAGCGTTCCATGCGCGTGCTGGACGGCGCCTGCATGGTGTATTGCGCCGTGGGCGGCGTGCAGCCACAGTCGGAAACCGTGTGGCGCCAAGCGAACAAGTACAAGGTGCCCCGCCTCGCGTTCGTGAACAAGATGGACCGTACCGGTGCCAACTTCTTCAAGGTCGTTGAGCAGATGAAGCTGCGCCTGAAGGCCAACCCCGTGCCGATCGTGATCCCGATCGGTGCCGAAGAAAACTTCACGGGCGTGGTCGACCTGCGCAAGATGAAGGCCATCATCTGGGACGAAGCCTCGCAAGGCATGAAGTTCACCTTCGAAGAGATCCCCGCCGACCTGCTGGAAACGGCCAAGGAATGGCGCGAGAAGATGGTCGAGGCGGCTGCTGAAGCCTCCGAAGACCTGATGAACAAATACCTGGAAGAAGGTGATCTTTCCGAAGAGGAAATCACCCTCGGCCTGCGCACGCGCGCCATCGCCTGCGAAATCCAGCCCATGCTGTGCGGCACGGCCTTCAAGAACAAGGGTGTGCAGCGCATGCTGGACGCCGTGATCGAACTGATGCCTTCGCCGGTGGACATTCCTCCCGTGGGCGGCACCGACGACGACGAGCAGCCGACGAGCCGCAAGGCCGACGACTCGGAAAAGTTCTCTGCCCTGGCGTTCAAGCTGATGACCGACCCGTTCGTGGGTCAGCTGACGTTCGTGCGCGTGTATTCCGGCGTTCTGTCCAAGGGCGACACGGTGTACAACCCCGTGCGCGGCAAGAAGGAACGCATTGGCCGTATCGTGCAGATGCACGCCAACAACCGCGAAGAAGTCGATGAAATCCGCGCTGGCGACATCGCCGCCTGCGTGGGCCTGAAAGACGTGACGACCGGTGAAACCCTGTGCGATCCCTCTGCCATCGTGACGCTGGAGCGCATGGTGTTCCCTGAGCCCGTGATCCGTCAGGCCGTGGAGCCCAAGTCGAAGGCCGACCAGGAAAAGATGGGTATCGCGCTGGGCCGTCTGGCTGCCGAAGATCCTTCGTTCCGCGTCAGCACCGACGAAGAATCCGGCCAGACCATCATCGGCGGCATGGGCGAGCTCCACCTGGAAATCATCGTGGACCGCATGAAGCGCGAATTCGGCGTGGAAGCCAACGTTGGCAAGCCCCAGGTGGCCTACCGCGAAACCATCCGCAAGACGGTGGAAGAGGCCGAAGGCAAGTTCGTTCGCCAGTCCGGTGGTAAGGGTCAGTACGGCCACGTCGTGCTCAAGATCGAGCCGAACGAAGCCGGCAAGGGCATCGAGTTCGTCGACGCCATCAAGGGCGGTGTGGTTCCTCGCGAATTCATCCCCGCGGTGGAAAAGGGCATCAACGAAGCCGTCACGCAAGGTGTGCTGGCCGGCTACCCGGTGGTGGACGTCAAGGTCACGCTGCACTTCGGTTCGTACCACGATGTGGACTCGAACGAACTCGCGTTCAAGATGGCCGCCATCTTCGGTTTCAAGGAAGGTTGCCGCAAGGCCAACCCCGTGATTCTCGAGCCCATGATGGCCGTGGAAGTCGAAACGCCGGAAGACTACGCTGGTACGGTGATGGGCGACTTGTCGTCCCGCCGTGGCATGGTGCAGGGCATGGACGACATGGTCGGCGGCGGCAAGGCCATCAAGGCGGAAGTGCCCCTGTCGGAAATGTTCGGCTACTCGACCTCGCTGCGCTCCGCAACGCAAGGCCGTGCCACCTACTCGATGGAATTCAAGCACTACAGCGAAGCCCCTCGCAACGTGTCGGAAGCCATCATGGCTGCACGCGCCAAGTAATTGGCAAAGGGAGGGGCGGCTTCGGCGGCCCCTTTCGGTTGGTTTGATGGAATTGGTTGCCAGCGACTATCGAGTAGGCGCTGGCAGCTATGAAAAAAATAGCAGCAAGATCCTTGCAATCTGCGACCCGGTGCCGTCCTGTTGCCCTGTGCGGGACGACTCAGCAATCGGGTGCAGACGTTAAACCCTGACACAGGCATTGCTCTTTGGAGATTCAAAATGGCAAAAGGTAAGTTCGAACGTACCAAGCCCCACGTGAACGTGGGCACCATCGGTCACGTGGACCATGGCAAGACGACGCTGACGGCGGCCATCGCCACGGTGCTATCCTCCAAGTTCGGCGGCGAAGCCAAGGCATACGACCAGATCGACGCAGCGCCCGAAGAAAAGGCCCGCGGCATCACGATCAACACCGCTCACGTGGAATACGAAACGGCCAACCGCCACTACGCCCACGTGGACTGCCCCGGTCACGCCGACTATGTGAAGAACATGATCACCGGCGCTGCCCAGATGGACGGCGCCATCCTGGTGTGCTCGGCCGCTGACGGCCCCATGCCCCAGACCCGCGAGCACATCCTGCTGGCCCGCCAAGTGGGCGTGCCTTACATCATCGTGTTCCTGAACAAGTGCGACATGGTCGATGACGAAGAGCTGCTCGAACTCGTCGAAATGGAAGTGCGCGAACTCCTGGACAAGTACAACTTCCCAGGCGACGACACCCCCATCATCCGCGGTTCCGCCAAGCTCGCCCTGGAAGGCGACAAGGGCGCCCTGGGTGAAGAAGCCATCATGAAGCTGGCCGAAGCCCTGGACTCGTACATCCCCACGCCCGAGCGCGCTGTGGACGGCGCATTCCTGATGCCCGTGGAAGACGTGTTCTCGATCTCCGGTCGTGGCACCGTGGTGACGGGCCGTATCGAGCGCGGCATCATCAAGGTCGGCGAAGAAATCGAAATCGTCGGTATCCGCGACACGCAAAAGACCACCTGCACCGGCGTGGAAATGTTCCGCAAGCTGCTGGACCAAGGCCAGGCTGGCGACAACGTCGGCCTGCTGCTGCGCGGTACCAAGCGCGAAGACGTGGAACGCGGCCAAGTGCTGTGCAAGCCCAACTCCATCAAGCCGCACACGCACTTCACCGCCGAGGTGTACGTGCTGTCCAAGGACGAAGGTGGCCGTCACACGCCTTTCTTCAACAACTACCGTCCTCAGTTCTACTTCCGCACGACCGACGTGACTGGCGCCATCGAGCTGCCAGCCGACAAGGAAATGGTCATGCCCGGCGACAACGTGTCGATCACCGTCAAGCTGATCAACCCCATCGCCATGGAAGAAGGCCTGCGCTTCGCCATCCGTGAAGGCGGCCGTACCGTCGGCGCCGGCGTCGTGGCCAAGATCATTGCTTAAGCCTCAGGCACAAAGGAACTTGCCATGTCCAAGCAAAAAATCCGCATCCGCCTGAAGGCGTTTGATTACAAGCTGATCGACCAGTCCGCTGCCGAGATCGTTGATACCGCCAAGCGCACCGGCGCCATCGTCAAGGGCCCCGTGCCCCTGCCGACGCGCATGAAGCGTTTCGACATCCTGCGTTCGCCGCACGTCAACAAAACCAGCCGCGACCAGCTCGAAATCCGCACGCACCAGCGCCTGATGGACATCGTCGATCCGACGGACAAGACGGTGGACGCGCTGATGAAGCTCGACCTGCCGGCTGGCGTGGACGTCGAAATCAAGCTGCAGTAATCTGCCGGCTCCGGGGCGCGGCGGTTGCTGCGCACCAACACATAACGCGGACTTGCTTGCAAAAGCAGTCCGCGTTATACTTTGCGGCTTCGCCTTTTTTGCGCTTTGCGTGACGGCGGCGGAGTTTTATTAACCTTCTTTCGCGCACGGCGGTGCAAACGTTGTGCAAACGCTTTGGCCAATTGAAGTCGAGGCGGTGAAAGTTTTGGAGAAAATCAATGAGTCAAAGCAACTCCCAAGGGTTGCTGGGCCGCAAGGTGGGCATGATGCGTCTGTTCACCGATGACGGGGACGCAGTGCCCGTCACGGTGGTGGATGTGTCCAACAACCGCGTGACCCAGGTTAAAACCCAAGAGAACGATGGCTACGTGGCCTTGCAGGTCACGTTTGGTTCGCGCAAGGCATCGCGCGTGACCAAGCCCGCAGCGGGCCATCTGGCGAAGGCCGGCGTCGAAGCCGGTGAAGTGATCCGCGAATTCCGCGTGACCGCTGACGTCGCCGCCCAGTACGCCGTCGGTTCCACCGTCCCCGTGACGCTGTTCACCGTGGGCCAGAAGGTGGACGTGCAAGGCACGTCGATCGGCAAGGGCTACGCTGGAACGATCAAGCGCCACAACATGGCCTCGCAGCGCGCATCGCACGGTAACAGCCGTTCGCACAATGTGCCTGGCTCCATCGGTATGGCACAAGACCCCGGTCGTGTGTTCCCCGGTAAGCGCATGACCGGCCACCTGGGCGATGTCACCAAGACCACGCAAAACCTCGATGTCATCCGCATCGACGAAGCGCGTCAACTGCTCTTGATCAAGGGCGCCATTCCGGGCTCCAAGGGTGGGTTCGTGACGGTGCGTCCGGCAGTCAAGGCCAAAGCTTCCAAGGGAGCGAACTAATGCAGCTCGAACTCCTGAATGACCAAGGCCAGGCCGCATCGAAGTTCGATGCGCCCGAAACCGTGTTCGGTCGCGAATACAACGAAGATCTGGTTCACCAGATCGTGGTGGCTTACCAGGCCAATGCCCGCCAGGGCACGCGTGCTCAAAAAGACCGCGAACAGGTCAAGCACTCCACCAAGAAGCCCTTCAAGCAAAAAGGCACTGGCCGCGCTCGCGCCGGTATGACCTCCTCGCCTCTGTGGCGTGGGGGCGGTCGCATCTTCCCGAATCTGCCTGAAGAAAACTTCACGCAGAAGATCAACAAGAAGATGTACCGCGCCGGCATGGCTGCGATCTTTTCGCAGCTGGCCCGTGAAGGCCGCCTGGCCGTGGTGGACTCGCTGACGCTGGAAAGCCCCAAGACCAAGGTGCTCGCCGACAAGTTCAAGGCGATGAACCTGCAGTCGGTGATGGTGATCGCCGACGAAGTGGACGAAAACCTGTACCTCGCTTCGCGCAATCTGAAGAACGTGTTCATCGTCGAACCCCGTTACGCAGACCCCGTGTCGCTGGTGCACTACAAGAAAGTGCTCGTCACCAAGGGCGCGATCGACAAACTCAAGGAGATGTTCGCATGAGCACGCCCAAGTTTGACGAAGGTCGTCTGATGCAAGTGCTGGTCGCTCCCATCGTGTCCGAAAAGGCCACCATGGTTGCCGAGAAGTCCAATGCTGTGACGTTCAAGGTGCTGCAGAACGCAACCAAGCCAGAAATCAAGGCCGCTGTGGAATTGATGTTCAAGGTCGAGGTCAAGGGCGTTTCTGTGGTGAACACCAAAGGCAAGGCCAAGCGTTTTGGCAAGACCATGGGCCGTCGCGACAACGTGCGCAAGGCTTATGTCACGCTGCAACCAGGTCAAGAGCTGAACCTGTCCGGGGAGGCCGCGTAATCATGGCCGTCATCAAAATGAAACCCACTTCGCCCGGCCAACGTGCCGTGGTGAAGGTTACCCGTGACCACCTGTACAAGGGTGAAGCGTATGCGCCGCTGCTGGAGCCTCAGTTCCAGAAGGCCGGTCGCAACAACAACGGTCACATCACGACCCGCCACAAGGGCGGCGGTCACAAGCACCACTACCGTGTGGTGGATTTCGTCCGCAACAAGGATGGCATCCCCGCAAAGGTCGAGCGCATTGAATACGATCCGAACCGTACGGCCCACATCGCTCTGGTGTGCTATGCCGACGGCGAGCGCCGTTACATCATTGCCCCCCGTGGTCTGGAAGTCGGCAGCACGCTCCTGAGCGGCTCCGAAGCCCCGATCCGCGCAGGCAACACGCTGCCGATTCGCAACATCCCCGTGGGTTCGACCATCCACTGCATCGAGCTCAAGCCCGGTGCCGGTGCACAGATCGCACGCTCGGCAGGTGCTTCCGCAACGCTGCTGGCCCGTGAAGGCACGTACGCCCAGGTGCGCATGCGCTCTGGCGAAGTGCGCAAGATCCACATCGAGTGCCGTGCAACCATCGGCGAAGTCGCCAACGAAGAGCACAGCCTGCGCCAACTCGGCAAGGCCGGTGTGAAGCGTTGGATGGGTATTCGCCCAACGGTTCGTGGCGTGGCCATGAACCCGGTGGATCACCCTCACGGTGGTGGCGAAGGCCGCACCGGCGAAGGCCGCCATGCAGTCGATCCTTGGGGCAATCTGACCAAGGGTTATCGCACCCGCAACAACAAGCGCACACAAGTGATGATTGTGTCGCGTCGCAAGAAGTAAGGGATAACAAATGACTCGCTCTCTCAAAAAGGGTCCGTTTGTTGACCACCACTTGATGGCAAAGGTCGAAAAGGCCATTGCGACCAAGGACAAGAAACCAGTCAAGACCTGGTCGCGTCGCTCCATGGTTCTGCCCGATTTCATCGGTCTGACCATTGCCGTGCACAACGGCAAGCAGCACGTACCGGTGTATGTCACCGACCAGATGGTGGGCCACAAGCTGGGCGAATTCGCCCTGACGCGCACCTTCAAGGGTCACCCCGCGGACAAGAAAGTCCAGAAGAAGTAAGGAACGACCATGTCTGAAACACGTGCAGTCCTCCGGGGCGTCCGTCTGTCGGTCGACAAGGGCCGTCTGGTCGCTGATCTGATCCGCGGCAAGAAGGTCGACCAGGCTCTGAACATCCTGACGTTCACGCAGAAAAAAGCTGCAGGAATCGTCAAGAAGGTGCTGGAGTCCGCCATCGCCAACGCTGAGCACAACGACGGCGCCGACATCGACGAACTGAAGGTCAAGACCATCTACGTCGAACAAGGCACCACGCTCAAGCGTTTCACCGCGCGCGCCAAAGGCCGCGGCAATCGCATCAGCAAGCCCACGTGCCATGTGTACGTGACGGTTGGCAACTGAAGGCCCGAGGAAGACTATGGGACAGAAAATCCATCCTACCGGCTTCCGCCTGGCGGTCAGCCGCAACTGGGCCAGCCGTTGGTACGCGAGCAACCGTGACTTCGCCGGCATGCTTGCCGAAGACATCAAGGTGCGCGAATACCTGAAGGCCAAGCTGAAGAACGCTGCCGTCTCGCGCATCCTGATCGAGCGCCCCGCCAAGAATGCCCGCATCACCATCTACTCGGCACGTCCGGGCGTGGTGATCGGCAAGAAGGGCGAAGACATCGAGAACCTGAAGAAGGAACTCGCTACGCGTCTGGGCGTGCCGGTCGCAGTGAACATCGAAGAAGTGCGCAAGCCCGAAATCGATGCCAAGCTGATCGCCGACAGCATCACGCAACAGCTGGAAAAGCGGATCATGTTCCGCCGCGCCATGAAGCGCGCCATGCAAAACGCCATGCGTCTGGGTGCCCAGGGCATCAAGATCATGTCGTCCGGCCGTCTGAACGGGATTGAAATCGCCCGTTGCGAGTGGTACCGCGAAGGTCGCGTGCCGCTTCACACCCTGCGCGCCGACATCGACTACGGCACGTCCGAAGCCAAGACCACCTACGGCGTCATCGGCGTCAAGGTCTGGGTCTACAAGGGCGATACGCTGGGCCGCAACGATCTGCCGGCAGTGGAAACACCGCGTCCAGAAGAAGAGCGTCGTCCCCGTGGCCCGCGTCGCGATGGCCGCCCAGGTGGCGATCGTCCGGGTGCAGGCCGTGGTGGTCCACGCCGTCCAGCCGGTGCCAATGCGGCACCTGCAGACGGTAGCGACAAGCCCGCCGGTGCCGGTGGCGCCGATAACACCGCCGTTAAGCGCGTTCGCAAGGTTGACGCGCCCGCTACAGCAGCGGACGGCAAAGGAGAATAAAGATGCTGCAACCCGCTCGCCGCAAGTACCGCAAAGAGCAGAAGGGCCGTAACACCGGCGTTGCCACCCGTGGCAATTCGGTGGCCTTCGGCGACTTCGGCCTGAAGTGCACGGACCGTGGCCGTCTGACGGCCCGCCAGATCGAGGCCGCACGCCGTGCGATCTCCCGTCACGTGAAACGTGGCGGCCGTATCTGGATCCGCGTGTTCCCCGACAAGCCGATCTCCACCAAGCCCGCCGAAGTTCGGATGGGTAACGGTAAGGGTAACCCCGAATATTACGTGGCTGAAATTCAGCCCGGCAAGGTGGTGTTCGAGATCGTCGGTGTGCCCGAAGAACTGGCCCGTGAAGCGTTCCGCCTGGCTGCTGCCAAGCTGCCGCTGCGCACCACGTTCGTGGCCCGTCAAATTGGCGCTTAAATTCAGGAGAATCGAAATGACGAAAGCTGCTGAACTGCGCCAAAAAGACGTCGCTGGCATCGAAACCGAAATCAAGTCCTTGCAAAAGGCCCACTTCGGTCTGCGCATGCAGAAGGCCACGCAACAACTGGCAAACACCAATACGCTGCGTATCACCCGTCGGGATATCGCTCGTGCCAAGACCATTCTTGCTGAAAAGCAAGCCGCCAAGTAAGGAGCCCACATGACGGAAGCTAAAAAATCCCTCAAGCGCACCTTGATTGGCAAGGTGGTCAGCGACAAGCGTACGAAGACCGTGACCGTGCTGGTCGAGCGCCGTGTGAAGCACGAGCTCTACGGCAAGATCGTGGCGAAATCCAGCAAGTACCACGCCCATGACGAAAAGGGCGAGTACAAGTTGGGTGACACCATCGAGATCACGGAAAGCCGTCCGATCTCCAAGACCAAGAACTGGGTTGCCACCCGTCTGGTCCAGAAGGCCGCACTGGTCTGATTGGCAGATCCTTACAAGCCTACGGGCTTGTTGGCTGCAAAGCCGCTCAAAACGACCCACAATGCTGGGTCGTTTTGTTTTTTGGGGCCCGCGTTCTGCAGGTCCCTCATTCCACACCCTAGGAGCCCAGCATGATCAAAGTCGGTGAAACCCTGCCTGCCATCACCTTGATGGAATATTCTGAAGTCGAAGGCGACGGTTGCAGCCTCGGTCCCAACCCTGTCGCAGTGGACCAGGCCACCACCGGCAAGACCATCGCGCTGTTTGCCGTGCCAGGTGCCTTCACGCCAACCTGTTCCGCCAAGCATGTTCCCGGGTATGTGGAGCAGGCCGAGGCCTTCAAGGCCGCGGGTGTGGACGAGATCTGGTGCCTGAGCGTGAATGACGCGTTTGTGATGGGCGCCTGGGCGCGCGATCAGAAGACCCAGGGCAAGGTGCGCATGCTGGCCGACGGCGATGCCGCTTTTGCCAAGGCCACAGGCCTGACGCTGGATCTGAACGGCAAGGGACTGGGCCTGCGCAGCAATCGGTATTCGATGCTGGTGAAAGATGGCAAGGTGGCATCGCTGAACATCGAAGCGCCCGGCAAGTTCGAAGTGAGCGACGCGGCGACGCTGCTGGCACAGGCCAAGGGCTGAACGCAAAAGGTGCCGCTGGCTCGGGGATAGGAGAGGAAATTGCCCGTTTCGTGTCCAGCGCGATGCGGTTTGTTCGGTGACCTCATCGCATGGCGCTGGTGATGGCAGGACGGTCCCCGGGGTCGATACGGACCGTTGTGCCAAGCACCACGCTGGCCATGGCGGCGAAGGCGCCGGGATGCTCCGCCCCTTCGCGCGCTCGCTGTGCCTTAATCGATATCCGCCTTGAGGTAGTGCGACCCTGCGATGGGGTTGTGATAGTAGGGCGGAATTTCTTCGAAGCCCAGGTCGGCATACAGCGCACGAGCCGATTCCATGCCATCAAGCGTATCGAGCAGCACGCAGGCATATCCCGCTTGCCGCGCCGCATCGAGAATGGCCTCTGCCAGTTGCCGGCCGAGACCGAAACCACGGAATGCCTTGCGCACATACAGGCGCTTCATTTCGCTGGCGTTGGGGTAATCGGCGTTGTCCATGGGGCGCAGCGCACAGCAGCCCGCGATGGCACCGTCCACTTCCGCCAGCAGGATTTGGCCGCGCGGCGGTGCATAGTCCGCCGGCAGGGTGGCCAGTTCGGCCTCGAAGTTCTGAAAATACAGGTCGATGCCCAAGCTGTCGGCATATTCCCGGAAGATGTCGCGCACAGCGTCCATCTCGGCAGGAAGGGTCGGCGTCAGCAGGGCCACGGAAGGCTGGTCCACAGGCGGTTGCTAGGAACGAAGGAACTGTCAGTGTAGCGGGCTCTGCCTGACCGATTCAATCGACGGCTGGTCGCGGATGGGGCGGTAGCCGTGGAGCGGGGATCAGGTCTCTGCCAGCAGGCGCTCGATGAGCCGATGGAGTTCGGGGAAGTCGGGAGCCCCCACATAGGTCTTGACGATCTCGCCGCGCTTGTTGACGATGAAGGTGGACGGGGTGAGCTTGACGTCGCCCCAGGCCTGGGCCACCGCGCCGGTGTTGTCGATGGCGACCTTGAACGGCAGTTGGCGGGTTTCGGCAAAATTCACCACATAGCTCGGTGGGTCGTAGCTCATGGCGACGGCCAAGGTGTCGAATCCCTGTGCCCGGTATTTCTGGTAGGTCGCCACGACCTCGGGCATCTCGGCCACGCAGGTGACGCAGCTGGTGGCCCAGAAGTTGACCAGGGTGACCTGGCCATGCAGATCGGCGGTGGTCTTCTTGGAGCCGTCCAGCAGCACGAAGGTCGATTGCGGTGCCTGGGACGTGCCGGCGCCCAGGAACACGAAGGCGCCGATGCCTGCGAATGCCGCCACTGCCGCGGCGCCCAACCAATGCTTGATGCCCATTGCGCTCTTTCCACCTGTGCCTGCACGGTGCGTGCAGTTGTCTGTCGACATTTTGCCGGACGGCCCGGATCTTCGGGGTGATGGAGCGCAAGGCCCTTCGAAAGTTCGCTGATCCTGCGAAGCCGAAGTCCCGGGTTAACTTGGAGGGACCAGCGCCCCGCCAACGGCAGGCGGGGCGGCCGAGCGCTCGGATGCCAAAGGCACGGACAAGCCACGACCGGCCCATGGCGGCTCTCCGGATAATGCACGGATGCATCGCCCCATCGCTATCGCCACCGCACTGACCCTGTGCCTTGTCGGCTGCAGCCCCGCGCTGAACTGGCGCAGCGTGCCACTGGAAAGCGCCGGTATCACGGTGCTGCTGCCTTGCAAGCCGGATCACGCCACACGGCCGGTGGATCTGGGTGGGCGGCCCGCGGATCTGGCCATGGTGGGCTGCGAGGCCGATGGCGCGACGTTTGCCGTTTCGCACATGGTGGTCGAAGACCCCTCGCAGGCGGGCGCTGTCCTCGCGCAGTGGCGGGCGGCGGTGCTGGCACGCATGCAGGCGCCGGCGGCAGGGGATGCCGAAGCGGGTGCTGTTGCCTTCGTGCCGGCCGGTGCCTTGGCCCTGCCGCAGTCGGTGCGGCTGCAAGCCCAGGGGCGGGGCAGCGACGGCGGTGCGGTGACCGCGCAAGCCGTCTGGTTTGCCCGCATGGAAGGGCGGCAGGCGCGTCTGTACCACGCGGTGGTCTATACGGCCGCCCCGCGCATGGCGGTCGCGGACACGTTCTTTGCCGGACTGGCGCTGCCATGATCGGGGTCGCCTCTCCTTCCTCAGGCCTTGCGCGCGGGCTGCGAATGCCCATCGAGGGCTGCACGCGGCGCCATAATGCGGTTCACTCCATCGCCCCATGAGCAGCACGCGCATCCTCATCATCGCCCACTCCCCGCTGGCCCATGCGCTGCGCGAGTGCGCTCTCCATGTGTTTCCCGACTGTGGCGAGGAGGTGCTCGCGTTCGACGTGCATCCCCACACGCCGCCCGAAGAGACCCTGGCCACCGCACGCATCCTGCTGGCCTCGCACGAAGGCGATTCGCCCACGCTGGTGCTGACCGACGTGTTCGGCGCCACGCCGTGCAACGTTGCACAGCGCCTGGTGGATGGCGAGCATTCGCGGCTGGTCACCGGCGTGAATCTGCCCATGCTGCTGCGCACCGTGAGCTACCGGCACGAACCGCTGGAGGCGCTCGTTTCTCGCGCGGTGGTCGGCGGCACCCAGGGCGTGATGCAGGTGGCGATCTCGGCCCCGCAGAACCAGATACGACGTTCCCACCATGATCAAGACGACCATCACCATCAGCAATAAGCTGGGCCTGCATGCCCGGGCGTCCGCCAAGCTCACGAAGCTGGCAGGCAGTTTTCCGTGCGATGTCTGGCTGGCCAAGGGCGAGCGGCGCATCAATGCCAAGAGCATCATGGGCGTCATGATGCTGGCCGCCGGGCTGGGCTCGACGGTCGAATTGGAGACCAATGGCGCGCAGGAGCAAGAAGCCATGGATGCGCTTCGGGCCCTGATCGACGGCAAGTTCGGCGAAGGGGAGTGATGTGCGGCCCGAGCTGATCGCCTGCCGCGCCGCCTGCCAGCCTGCGCGCGCCGCGGGCAGGCCAGGAGCTCCAGCGCCATGACGTTCGCCGTCCACGGTCTGGCGGTCGCCCGCGGCATCGCCATCGGGCGCGCCGTGCTGGTCGCGTCGAGCCGCGTGGACGTGGCGCACTATTTCATCGACGCGGACCAGGTCGGCGCGGAGATCGTGCGCGTGCGCAACGGCCGCAACGCCGTGGTGGAGGAGCTGCAGCGCCTGCAGGCCGAGATGCCGCACGATGCGCCCCCCGAGTTGGCGGCGCTGCTCGACGTGCACATGATGCTGCTGCAGGACGAGGCGCTGGTGAGCGGCGTCAAGCATTGGATCACCGACCGCCTCTACAACGCCGAATGGGCGCTGACCACCCAACTGGAGGTCATCGCGCGCCAGTTCGACGAGATGGAGGACGAGTACCTGCGCGAGCGCAAGGCCGACCTGGAGCAGGTGGTGGAGCGCGTCCTGCGCCACATGAAAGGCGTGGCCAGCCCGGTGGCGCCGCCGCCCAGCAGCCCGCGCCGCAGCAACCAGCAGGACCTGCTGCTGGACGACACGGTGGACGTGCCCCTCGTGCTGGTGGCCCACGACCTGTCGCCGGCCGACATGCTGCAGTTCAAGAAGAGCGTGTTCGCCGGTTTCGTGACGGACGTGGGCGGCAAGACCTCGCACACGGCCATCGTGGCGCGCAGCATGGACATCCCCGCGGTGGTGGGCGCGCGCGCCGCCAGCCAGCTGGTGCGGCAGGACGACTGGGTCATCATCGACGGCGATGCCGGCGTGATGATCGTGGACCCGTCGCCCATCATCCTGGCCGAATACGGGTTCCGCCAGCGCCAGACCACGTTGGAGCGCGAGCGCCTGTCGCGCCTGCGCCATACGCCAGCGGTCACGCTGGATGGGCAGAAGATCGAGCTGCTGGCCAACATCGAGCAGCCTGCCGACGCGGCCGCTGCGCTGCGCGGCGGCGCTGCGGGCGTGGGCCTGTTCCGCAGCGAATTCATGTTCATGGGGCGCAACGGCAACCTGCCGGGCGAGGAAGAGCAGTACCAGGCCTACCGCGAGGCGGTACAGGGCATGAACGGCATGCCCGTCACGCTGCGCACCATCGACGTGGGGGCCGACAAGCCGCTCGACAAAGGTTACAAGGACAGCTACCTGAACCCCGCGCTCGGCCTGCGCGCCATCCGCTGGAGCCTGGCCGATCCGGCCATGTTCCGAACGCAGCTGCGCGCCGTGCTGCGCGCGGCCGTGCATGGCCCGGTGAACCTGCTGTTCCCGATGCTCGCGCACGTGAGCGAGATCCAGCAGACCCTCGCCCAGGTGGAGATGGCCCGCGCCGAGCTGAATGCGCGCGGCGTGGCGCATGGGCCGGTGCAACTGGGGGCGATGATCGAGGTGCCGGCCGCCGCGCTCATGGTGCGCAGCTTCCTGAAGTATTTCGACTTCCTGTCGATCGGCACCAACGACCTGATCCAGTACACCCTGGCCATCGACCGCGCCGACGAGGCCGTGGCCCACCTCTACGACCCCCTGCACCCCGCCGTGCTGCAACTGGTGGCCCAGGTGATTGCCGAGGGCGAGCGGCAGGGCAAGAGCGTGTGCGTGTGCGGCGAGACGGCAGGCGACGTCTCCATGACGCGGCTGCTGCTGGGCCTGGGCCTGCGCAGCTTTTCCATGCACCCGGCGCAGATCCTCGCGGTCAAGCAGGAGGTGCTGCGCGCCGACACTCGCAAGCTCGGGCCGTGGGCGCAGGGCGTGCTCGCCTCGGACGACCCGGCCGCGCTGCTGGCCGAATAATTTGCTATAAATTTAATAGCTAAAGAGGCAGTGAATCTCCCGGCATCGGGCCTGTTTGACCGGATGCCGCTGCGCCAGCCTTGCCGGCGGCGCTCCCGTCAGAAAACCTGGGCCAGCGTGACGATGAGGCGCCCTTTGTTGGGCGAGTAGCGCGCGGCATCCGCTGCCGGGCCGGTTGCGGCCGCATAGGCGGCCTGCCGGTTGGCCCCCTGCAATGCCCCGGTGAGCGAGAGCCCGCCGCCGAAGTCGTAGGCCGCACCGACCTGGTAATCGACGTAGCTGGGCCATCCCAGGCGGCGGATGTCTCCGGCCATTCGCGTATAGCCGATGGCGGCCTTCAAGCTGAGCTGCGGGCCCAGTGCGTGGCTGTACGCCAGGTTCACATAGCCCGTGTTGCGCCCCGACAGGCCCGAGCCCGCCCGGGCGCCCGCATAGCCGAAATAGTCGTCCGACACCGTGTGCGAGTACTTGAGCGTGAACGTGCCCAGGGCCTCGTCGGCATGGGTGGCGCTGGCATACAGCTCGGTGGTGTTGCCGCTGCGGTTGCCGGGGTAGAGGTAGGCGAGGGCGCCCACGTCGAGATCGGTGGCACCGGCCTTCCATTTGTAGCCGCCGTAGAGGTCGCTCTCCAGGTGGTTGCCGCGCAGCCAGTTCACGCTGGCGTTCCAGTTGCCCACGTACCAGCCACTGTCACCGAAGGCGTAGTCGACTCCGCCCTGCACCGCCGGCTTGAAGGCGCCGGTCTTGGCGAACTGGTTCGAACGGAGCATGTCCTGGTCCTGCCCGCGGAACTTGTAGTTCGAGGTGAGGGCAAGGTTGCCCGTGAACTGGGCGTGGGCCAGCAGCGGCAGGGCCGCGCACAGGGCGGCGGCCAGGGGAAGGGCTCTGAAAACGGGGAAAGGGGTCATGGCTTCACGCGGTCGTTGGAAAAGCGCAAAGCGTAGGCAGGCACCCGTAAAAACGGTGTCAAAAGCATGGCACCGCCCATCAAGAATCGGTAACGGCACCCCGCCGCCACGCATTTTTACGGCGCGTTTACGCCCCGTGCCCCAGTCTGTGCACCCTTTTTACGGGCGCCTTCCGAGAATCGATTCCATCGTTTTGATGCAGGAGTGAGAGATGGACATCGTGTGGATTGCAGCGCTGGTGGCGCTGTGGGTGGCCATGGCGGAGGCCGTGGTGCTGCTGGGCCGGTTCGACGGCCCCAAGGGAGCATCGCGGTGATCGCGCTCGACGTGCTCTACGGCTTCGGCGCCATCGTGGCCGTCGTCCTGTTCGCGTACCTGGTGTTCGCGCTCATCTGCGCCGAGGAGTTCTGACATGGACGCGTCCGCCTGGGGCCTGTTGGCCCTGTTCCTTCTCGTGCTCCTCGTGCTGGCCTGGCCCCTGGGCCGATGGCTGGCCGCAGTCTGCGATGGTCGGCTGCCGCAGTGGATGCACCGCGCCGAGTCGCCGCTGTACCGCGTGGCCGGCGTGCGGCCCGAAGAGAGCATGCACTGGCGCCACTATGCGCTGGCCTTGCTGGCGTTCAATGCCATCGGTGCCGTGGTCGTGTACGGCCTGCAGCGCCTGCAGGCCGGGCTGCCGCTCAACCCGCAGGGCATGGCCGCTGTGTCGCCCGACTCGGCTTTCAACACCGCGGTGAGCTTCGTCTCCAACACCAACTGGCAGGGCTATGCGGGCGAGGGCACCATGGGCTATCTGACGCAGATGCTGGGGCTGTCGGTGCAGAACTTCCTGTCGGCGGCCACGGGCATCGCCGTCGCGTTCGCGCTGGCCCGGGGCTTTGCCGCGCGCCGCACGGACGGCCAGGGGCTGGTGGGCAACTTCTGGGCCGACATGGTGCGCATCAACACCTGGGTGCTGGTGCCGGTGTCTCTGGTGATCGCCGTGTTTCTGGTGGGGCAGGGCGTGATCCAGAACTTCTCGCCGTCCCGGGACGTCGCCACGCTGGAGGCCACGGCCTACCAGAACCCGAAGCTGACGGCTGACGGGCAGCCCGTGAAAGACGCGGCCGGCAACCCGGTGACGGAGAGCGCGAGCACCGCCACGCAAACGCTGGCCATGGGGCCGGTGGCGTCGCAGGAGGCCATCAAGATGCTGGGCACCAATGGCGGGGGCTTCTTCAATGCCAACTCGGCCCATCCGTACGAGAACCCCACGCCGCTGACCAACTTCGTGCAGATGCTGGCGATCTTCCTGATCCCCGCCGCGTTGTGCTTCACGTTCGGCCGGGTGGTGGGCGATCCGCGCCAGGGCCTGGCGATCCTGGCGGCCATGACGGTGATGTTCGCCGTGGCGGTGGCCGTGGTCATTCCCGCCGAGCAGGCCGGCAACCCGCGCATCGCCGCGCTGGGGGTGGACCAGGCGGCGACGGCGCTGCAGTCCGGCGGCAACATGGAGGGCAAGGAGGTGCGCTTCGGCATCACCGCATCGGCACTCTTCGCCGCCGTGACGACGGCCGCCTCGTGCGGCGCGGTGAACGCGATGCACGACTCGTTCACCCCGCTGGGTGGGCTGGTGCCGATGGTGCTGATGCAGCTGGGCGAGGTGGTCTTCGGCGGCGTGGGCACGGGCCTGTACGGCATGCTGGTGTTTGCCATCCTCGCGGTGTTCATGGCGGGGCTGATGATCGGCCGGACGCCGGAGTACCTGGGCAAGAAGATCGAAGTGCGCGAGATGAAGCTCACCTCGGTAGCCATCCTGGTCACCCCGATCCTGGTGCTGGTGGGTGCGGCGGTGGCGGTGATTGCAGAGTCCGGCAAGGCGGGCATCGCCAATCCGGGTGCGCATGGTTTCTCCGAAATCCTCTATGCCCTCACCTCGGCGGGCAACAACAACGGCAGCGCCTTCGCAGGCCTGTCGGCCAACACGCCGTTCTACAACGTGCTGCTGGGGCTGGCCATGTGGTTCGGGCGCTTCGGCGTGATCGTGCCGGTGCTGGCCATCGCGGGCTCGCTCGCCGCCAAGAAGCGGCTGCCCGCCACCGCCGGCACACTGCCCACGCACGGGCCGCTGTTCGTGGCCCTGCTGATCGCCACCGTGCTGCTGGTGGGCCTTCTCAATTACGTTCCGTCCCTGGCGCTGGGCCCCGTCGTGGAACACCTGATGCTGTGGACCCCAGTGAGGCCCTGACATGACAACCCCCAAGACATCCCTTTCTCTTTCGCTGTTCGATGCGGCGCTCGTCAAGCCCGCGCTGTGGCAATCGTTCGCCAAGCTCGATCCCCGCGTGCAGTGGCGCAATCCGGTGATGTTCATCGTGTTCATCGGCAGCCTGTTCACCACGCTGCTCTGGCTGCATGCACTCACGGTGCCCCAGGACACGGGCATGCGCCCGGCCTTCGTGCTGGCGATCGCCGTCTGGCTGTGGTTCACCGTGCTGTTCGCCAACTTCGCGGAGGCGCTGGCGGAGGGCCGCAGCAAGGCGCAGGCCGCATCGCTGCGCGGCCTGCGCAAGGACACCTGGGCCAAGAAGCTCGCCGAGCCGCGCCATGGCGCGACCTTCCTGCCCGAGCAGGCCACCAACCTGCGCCGCGGCGACGTGGTGCAGGTGGATGCGGGCGACGTGATTCCGCTGGACGGCGAAGTGATCGAAGGCGTCGCATCGGTGGACGAGAGCGCCATCACCGGCGAATCCGCGCCGGTGGTGCGTGAATCGGGCGGGGACTTCTCGGCCGTCACGGGCGGCACCCGGGTGCTGTCGGACTGGCTGGTGGTGCGCGTGACGGTGAACCCGGGCGAATCGTTCCTGGACCGCATGATCGGCATGGTCGAGGCTGCCAAGCGCCAGAAGACGCCCAACGAGGTGGCGCTGACCATCCTGCTGGTGGCGCTCACCATCGTGTTCCTCGTGGTCACCGTGACACTGCTGCCGTTCTCGATCTTCAGCGTGGGGGCATCGGGGGCGGGCACGGTCGTGTCGCTCACCGCGCTGGTGGCGCTGCTCGTGTGCCTGATTCCCACCACCATCGGCGGTCTGCTGTCGGCCGTGGGCGTGGCGGGCATGAGCCGCATGATGCAGGCCAACGTGATCGCCACCTCCGGACGCGCGGTGGAGGCCGCGGGCGACGTGGATGTGCTGCTGCTGGACAAGACCGGCACCATCACGCACGGCAACCGCCAGGCGAGCGCGTTCCTGCCGGCGCCCGGCGTGGCCAAGGAGCGCCTTGCGCGCGCCGCCATGCTCGCGTCCCTGGCCGATGAGACGCCCGAGGGCCGCAGCATCGTCGAGCTGGCGCGCCGCGGCGGCCTGCCGGAAGAAGCCGCTGCGCCTGGCGTGCGCCTGGTGCCTTTCACGGCGCAGACGCGCATGAGCGGCGTGGACCTGCCGGCCACGGCCGGTGCGCCCGAGGTGGCGTTGCGCAAGGGCGCGGTGCAGGCCATGGTGCGCCACATCCAGGCGCTGGGCGGCAGCGTGCCGGCCGAGGTGGTGCGCGCGGCCGACGACGTGGCGCGGCGCGGCAGCACGCCCCTGGCGGTGGCCGAGGGCGCCCAGGTGCTGGGCATCGTCGAGCTCAAGGACATCGTCAAGACCGGCATCAAGGAGCGCTTCGCCGAGCTGCGGCGCATGGGCATCAAGACGGTGATGATCACGGGCGACAACAAGCTGACCGCCGCCGCCATCGCCGCTGAGGCCGGGGTGGACGACTTCCTGGCCGAGGCCACGCCCGAGGACAAGCTCGCGCTGATCCGCCAGTACCAGGCCGAGGGCCGCCTGGTGGCCATGACCGGCGACGGCACCAACGATGCACCGGCACTGGCGCAGGCCGACGTGGCCGTGGCCATGGGCAGTGGTACGCAGGCCGCCAAGGAGGCCGGCAACATGGTGGACCTGGACTCCAACCCCACCAAGCTGCTGGAGGTGGTGGAGACCGGCAAGGCGCTGCTGATGACGCGCGGCTCGCTCACCACGTTCTCCATCGCCAACGACGTGGCCAAGTATTTCGCCATCATCCCGGCGATCTTCGTGTCCACCTACCCGCAGCTGGCCGCGCTCAACGTGATGCGGCTGGCGAGCCCCTCCTCGGCCATTTTGTCGGCGGTGGTGTTCAATGCGCTGGTGATCGTGTTCCTGATCCCGCTGGCGCTCAAGGGCGTGCGCTATCGCCCGGTGGGCGCCGCCGCGCTGCTGCGCCGCAACCTGGCGATCTATGGCCTGGGCGGGCTGGTGGTGCCGTTCATCGGCATCAAGCTCATCGACTGGGTGCTGGTGGCCGTGGGCCTCGTTTGAACTGTGCAAGGAAGCATCGACATGACCAAAATCCTCCGTCCCGCGCTGACCCTTTTCGTGCTGCTGAGCGTGATCACGGGCGTTGTCTATCCGCTCATCGTCACGGGGGTGGCGCAGGCCGCGTTTCCGCAGCAGGCCGCGGGCAGCCTGGTGTTGCGCGGCGGGCAGGCCGTGGGCTCGTCCCTGATCGGGCAGAACTTCACCGACCCGAAGCACTTCTGGGGCCGCCCCTCGGCCACCGCGCCCATGCCCTACAACGCCAGCGCGTCGGGCGGCTCCAACCTGGGGCCTCTGAACCCCGCCCTCACGGAAGCCGTCACCGCGCGCGTCCAGGCGCTGCGCGAGGCCGATCCCGGCAATGCCGCGCCCGTGCCGGTGGACCTGGTCACGGCTTCCGCCAGCGGGCTCGACCCGCACATCAGCCCCGCTGCCGCGCGCTATCAGGCCAGCCGCGTGGCCAAGGCGCGGGGCTGGCCGGTGGAGCGCGTGCAGGCCCTGATCGACGCGCACACCGATGCCCCGTTCCTGGGGCTCCTCGGCGATCCGGGCGTGAACGTGCTCGCCCTGAATCTCGCGCTCGATGCCGAGCGGTGAGCTCCATGGCACTAGCGCCGATTCCGGCGCAACGCCCGCCACAATAGGGCCCGCACGTTCCTTCGCCCATGCCTGACATCGCCCGCCCGGACCCCGATGCGCTCATCGCCCAGATGCGCGCGGAGGAAGAGCGCACCCAGCGCGGCAAGCTGCGCATCTACTTCGGTGCCAACGCGGGCGTGGGCAAGACCTGGTCGATGCTGAGCGCGGCGCAGCGCGAGCGCAAGGCGGGGCGTGACGTGCTCATCGGGGTGATCGAGACCCATGGCCGCAGCGAGACCGCCGCGCTGGTCGAGGGCCTGCCCGTACTGCCGCTGCGCAGCCTGGACTACCGGGGCCGCCAGCGCACCGAGTTCGACCTCGACGGTGCGCTGGTGCGCCAGCCGGCCGTGCTGCTCGTGGACGAACTGGCGCACTCCAATGCGCCCGGGTCCCGGCATGCCAAGCGGTGGCAGGACGTGCAGGAGCTGCTCGCCGCCGGAATCGAGGTGTGGACCGCGCTCAACGTTCAGCACCTGGAAAGCCTGAACGGCACCGTCGGAGCCATCACCGGCGTGCGCGTGCACGAAACCGTGCCCGACACGGTGCTGGACGAGGCCGACGAGGTGGTGCTGGTCGATGCCACACCTGACGAACTGGCCGCGCGCCTGGCCGCCGGCAAGGTCTACCTGCCGCAGCAGGCCGAGCGGGCGGCGCAGAACTTCTTTCGCAAGGGCAACCTGATCGCGCTGCGCGAGATCGCGCTGCGGCGCACGGCCGAGCATGTCGAGGACGACGTGCGCGGCTGGCGCGTGGAGCAGTCCGGCGCGGGCGGCGACCGCGTGCCACCGGCCTGGAACACCTCCGGCGCCTTGCTGGCCTGCGTGGGGCCCGGCGAGGATGCCGCCCAGACGGTGCGCACCGCGGCGCGGCTGGCCGGCCAGCTCAATGTGCGCTGGCACGCCGCCTATGTGGAAACGCCGCGGCTGCAGCGGCTCGATGCCCGGCGCCGGGACCGCGTGCTGGCCGTGCTCCAGCTGGCGGAGGGCCTTGGTGCGGAAACCGCGGTGCTGACCGGTGGCGAGGTCGCTCCGGTGCTGGCGGAGCATGCGCACCGGCTCAACTGCGCCACGCTCGTGGTCGGTCGCCCGGCCCAGGCCGCCGGCTGGCGGCGCTGGTGGCCCGCACGGCCCGTGGCGCAGGTCCTGGCCGCT
The DNA here is from genome assembly GCF_030159015.1 of Acidovorax sp. SUPP3434. NCBI lineage: Bacteria > Pseudomonadati > Pseudomonadota > Betaproteobacteria > Burkholderiales > Comamonadaceae > Acidovorax > Acidovorax sp. SUPP3434. The sequence goes on along the minus strand of NZ_BQXL01000010.1, from coordinate 149,527 downwards.
GCGGCCCCGGCCCTCGACATCGTGGAGGCCGGGCGCGCCGGCAGTTCGCGGCGCCTGGCGCAGGCGGACTGGGGGCGGGCCGGCACCGAAGCGCTCGACAGCGAAGAGCGCCAGCCGGCCCGCTGGCCGGGCTTCGTGTGGTCGCTGGCCGTGAGCGTGGCCGTCACCTTGCTCACCCACCTGCTGTCCGGGGTGTTCGAGCTGGCCAACATCGTCATGCTGTACCTGCTCGGGGTGGTGGGCGTGGCCATGCGATTCGGCCGGGCGCCGGCGGCCCTCGCGGCGCTGGTCAACGTGCTGGCGTTCGATTTCTTCTTCGTATCGCCGCGCATGTCGTTCGCGGTGAGCGACGTGCAGTACCTCGTCACCTTCGGGGTCATGCTCATGGTGGGGCTGCTGGTGGGGCAGCTCACCGCGGGGCTGCGCTTCGCGGCGGGCGTGTCGGCGAGTCGCGAGCGGCGCGCGCAGTCGTTGTTCGACCTCACGCGCGAACTGTCCGCCGCGCTGCAGGTGGAGCAGATCACCGCCATCGGTGCTGCCGCGGTGCAAAAGCATTTCGGCGGGCGCGCGGCGGTGCTCGCGCTGGACGAGAGCGACCGCCTGGCCATGCCCGAGGGGCTGCCGCCCGGATTCGACGCGAACGTGGCCGACTGGACGCTGCGCCAGGGCCAGAGCGCCGGCCTGGCCACGGCCACGCTGGCCGCACAGACCTGGCGCTATGTGCCGCTCAAGGCGCCCATGCGCGTGCGGGGGGTGCTGGCGCTGGAGCCTGCGCAGCCGCGCTGGCTGCTGATTCCCGAGCAGGCGCAGCAGCTCGATACGCTGGCCCGGCAGATCGCCATCGCTCTGGAGCGGGTGCACTACGTGGACGTGGCGCAGCGCGCGGTGGTGGACATGGAATCGGAGCGCCTGCGCAATGCCCTGCTGGGCGCCATTTCGCACGATGTGCGCACCCCGCTCACGGCGCTGATCGCGCTGGCGGAATCGCTGCCCGCGCAGTCGGCCGAAGGCCAGGCCGAGGCCGGCCGCGCCATCGTGGCGCAGGCCCATCAGTTGCATGCGCTGGTGAGCAACCTGCTCGACATGGCACGGCTGGAGAGCGGCATTGCCGGCGGCAGCGTGAACCTGCGGCGCGACTGGCAGTCGGTCGAGGAGGTGGTGGGCACCGCGATCCGGGCGGCACGCCCTGCGCTGGGGCGCTTGCCGGTGGTCACGCACCTGCCGGCGGACCTTCCGCTGGTGGAATTCGATGCCGTGCTCATCGAGCGGGTGCTGGTCAACCTGCTGGAAAACGCCGCCAAATACGGCGCCCCGCCCATCGAGGTGTCCGCCAGCACCACGCCCACCACGCTGCGGCTGGCCGTGCGCGACCATGGGCCGGGCCTGCCGGTGGCGCTGCGAGGGCAGGAGCACACGCTGTTCGAGAAATTCACGCGTGGCCAGTCGGAGTCGGCCACGCCCGGCGTGGGCCTGGGGCTGGCCATCTGCAAGGCGGTGGTGCAGGCGCACGGCGGCGACATCTCCGCCGCCAGCGCCGAGCGCGGCGGGGCGGAGTTCACCGTGACCCTGCCGCGGCGCGACGAGCCCCCGCTTCCCCTGGACGAACCCTTGGAGCCCGGTGCGCCGGAAATGCCATGACCCTGGCCTTGCGAACGGTGATCGTGATCGAGGACGAGCCGCAGATCCGCCGCTTCGTGCGCAGTGCACTCGAAGCCGAGGGTTGGCAGGTGCATGAGGCGGCCACGCTGCGCGAGGGGCTGTCGGCCGCCGGCACGCGGCAGCCGGACCTGCTGGTGCTCGATCTGGGGCTGCCCGATGGCGATGGCGTGGGGCTGATCCGCGACGTGCGCAGCTGGTCGGCGGTGCCCATCATCGTGCTGTCGGCCCGCACCGACGAGGCCGACAAGATCGCGGCCCTGGATGCGGGCGCCGACGACTACCTCACCAAGCCGTTCGGCACCGGCGAGCTGCTGGCGCGTGTGCGCGCCAACCTGCGCCGCCCGCGCGCCGCCAGCGGCAACGGGCTCACCCCGGTGGCCGAGGAGCCCGTGTTCCGCTTCGGCGACATCGAGGTGGACCGGAACGCTCGGGTGGTGCGGCGCGGCCATGCCGAGGTGCACCTCACGCCCACCGAGTACCGCATGCTGTCCGTGCTGGTGGCCAATGCGGGCCGCGTGATCACGCAGCGGCAGCTGCTGCGCGAGGTGTGGGGCCCCATGCGTTCGGACCAGAACCACTACCTGCGCATCTACATGGGCCACCTGCGCCAGAAATTGGAGGCCGACCCGGCCCAGCCGCGCCATCTGCTGACCGAGACCGGTGTGGGGTATCGGCTCGCCGTGTGAGCCCCGCATCCACGGGCCGAGTTCGCCTGTCCGGCAGGTGCTTCGGGTGGGTGCGACGAAGACAGGGCTGCGCGTTGCCAAAGTCACGGGGTGAATGGCCGTCCCCGCGCCAGAGGGGCCGGGGTTCGTGGCGCTCTGTTCTTCCGATCCAAAGGACTCCATCGTGATTCAACGCTCTCTCGCTGCACTCTTGATCGCCGCGCTGTCCGGCGCGGCGCATGCCGACAACACCACCGACACGGCACCGCCCGACGGCTGGGCCAGCCAGGGCGGCGGCACCACGGGCGGCGCGGGCGCCACGGCGAAGTACCTGAGCAAGGTCAGTTCGCCATCCCAGTTGAATGCCGCGCTCAGCGCGGGCGGTGCCCAACCGAAAATCATCGTGGTGTACGGCACCATCGACATGGCCGCCGCGGACAACGGAGGTCCTTTCACCAGCCGGGCCGATCAGGCTGCGCGCAACCTCATCACGATTCCGAGCAACACCACGTTGATCGGGGCCGGAAGCGATGCCCGGATCGTCAACGCCTCGATCCTGATGAAGCGGGTTTCCAACGTCATCCTGCGCAATCTGACCATCGTCGCTCCCTGCGATCTGTCGCCGGTCTGGAGCAGCAGCGAGGGGCGGTGGAACTCCGACTTCGATGCGGTCACGATCTACAGTTCGCAACGCATCTGGGTGGACCACAACCGGTTCACCGACGCGCCCGTCACCGACGATCAGGCTCCCATCGAAAAGGGCCAGCCTCAGCAATGCCACGACGGTGCGCTGGACGTGATCCACGCGAGCGACTACGTGACGGTGTCCAACAACGTGTTCGACCGGCACGACAAAACCCACCTGGTGGGTGCCTCGGACAGCAGCACCGACGAGGAGGGCCATCTCACGGTGACCTTCCACCACAACCTCTACAGCCAGGTCGTGGAGCGCGCGCCCCGCGTGCGCTACGGCAGGGTCCACGTGTACAACAACTACTACACCGGCAGCAAATCGGACGCACCCTACAAGCACAACTACAGCCTGGGCGTGGGCTACAAGGCGCAGATCCTCTCGGAAAACAACGTGTTCGAGGTGCCCGGCGCGGCCACCTGCGCCGATGTGGTGAAGAACCCCGGTGCGGCTTCCAGGACGGGCACCATCCGCGATACCGGGTCGCTGCTCAACGGCGTTGCGCTCGGTCTCGCAGCCCAATGCGGCTTTGCTGCAGCGGGCTGGACGATTCCTTATGCGGGCGGATACACCCTGGACCCCGCCTCGAGCGTCAAGGCGAAAGTGCTGTCCAACGCAGGCCCCGGCAAGCTGACGGTGAACTGAGCGAAGCCCGCCGGCCCGCAGAGGCCGGCAGGCGGGCGTGCTCAGGCCGTAGGCGGCAAGTGGGCGGCGGCTTGGGCATCCTCTTCTTCGCCGCGCCGGTGCACGATCCGGTACAGCAGCGGCAGCACCAGCAATGTGAGCGCGGTCGAGGACAGGATGCCGCCGATGACCACCGTCGCCAGCGGCCGCTGCACCTCTGCTCCGGTGCCGGTGGCAATGGCCATGGGCACGAAGCCCAGCGAGGCCACCAGCGCCGTCATGAGCACGGGCCGCAATCGGGTGAGCGCTCCCTCCCGGATGGCGGCGTCCAGCGGCATGCCGCTCTCGCGCAGGCCGCGGATGAAGGAGATCATCACCAGCCCGTTCAGCACGGCGACGCCCGACAGCGCGATGAATCCGACCGCGGCCGAGATCGAGATCGGGATGTCGCGCAGCCACAGCGCCACGATGCCGCCGGTGAGGGCGAACGGGATGCCGGTGAACACGACCAGCCCGTCCTTCACATTGCCGAACATGGCGAACAGCAGGGTGAAGACCAGCAGCAACGCGACCGGCACGACCACCTGCAGGCGCTGGGTGGCCGACTGCAGATTTTCATACTGGCCGCCCCAGGCGGTCCAGTAGCCCGCCGGGATCTGGACGGCCTGCATGGCCTGTTCCGCCTCGGCCACGAAGGAGCCCAGGTCCCGGCCCCGCACGTTGGCGCTCACGACGATGCGGCGTTTTCCGTCCTCCCGGCTGACCTGGTTGGGACCCGGTGCCAACTGCAGCGTGGCCACTTCGCTCAGCGGGATGAAGCGGGCGCGGGCGTCCGCGGCGTCGCCGCCGCGAGGCAGTGCGACCGGCAGCCGCTGGATGGCCTCCAGGTCGGTCCGGATGTGCTCCGGCAGCCGCACGAGGATTCCGAAGCGCCGGTCGCCTTCGAAAAGGGTGCCGGCCTCGCGCCCGCCCACGGCAATCGACACGGCCTCCTGGACATCGCCCACATTCAGTCCGTAGCGGGCGGTCTTGGCGCGGTCGATGTTCACCGTCAGCACCGGCAGGCCGCTCGTCTGCTCCACCTTGACCTCGGTGGCCCCATCGATTCGGTTGAGCACTTCGGCGACCTTCTGGGCGGTCTGGTCGAGCACGGCCATGTCGTCGCCGAAGATCTTCACCGCCACATCGCTGCGCACGCCGGAGATGAGTTCATTGAACCGCAACTGGATGGGCTGTGAGAACTCGTAGTTGTTGCCCGGCAGTTGCTCCACCTCGGCCTGGATGGCCGCAAGGAGCTGTTCGCGCGACCGGGCCGGTGCAGGCCAAGTGTCCTGCGGCTTGAGCATGATGTAGGCGTCCGAGATGTTGGGCGGCATCGGGTCCGATGCGATCTCGGCCGTTCCGGTGCGGGCAAAAACCCGCTCGATCTCGGGAAACTTCGCCTTCAGCGTGCTCTCCAGCTGCTGCTGCATCGCCACCGACTGCGACAGGCTGGTGCCGGGAATGCGCAACGCCTGCATGGCGAAATCGCCCTCGCCCAGGCTTGGTGCGAACTCGGTGCCCAGGCGCGTCGCCAGCAGGCCGGACAGCAGCACGGCCGCGAGTGCCAGTGCGATGACCACGGGCTTGGCGCCCATGGCGCGGTCCAGCAGCGGCGCGTAGGCGCGGCGGGCCCAGCCCATGAGCCGGTTTTCCTTCTCGCCCACCGTCTTGCCGATGAACAGCGCGACGGCGGCAGGAATGAAGGTGACCGACAGCACCATCGCACCGACCAGCGCGATGACCACCGTGAACGCCATCGGATGGAACAGCTTTCCCTCCACCCCGGTGAGCGCGAAGATCGGCAGGTACACGATCATGATGATGAGCTGGCCGAACAGCAGCGGCCGCCGCGCTTCCTGCGACGCCGCGAATACTTCGTGAAAACGCTCCGCCCGCGTCAGCGGCCGGCCCTTGTGCTGCTGTGCGTGGGCCAGGCGCCGCACACAGTTCTCAACGATCACCACCGCGCCGTCGATGATGATGCCGAAGTCCAGCGCACCCAGGCTCATCAGGTTGGCACTGACCTTCTGGTTCACCATGCCGGTGAAGGTGAACAGCATCGACAGCGGTATGACCATGGCCGTGATCAACGCCGCGCGGATGTTCCCCAGGAAGAGGAACAGGATCACGATCACCAGCACCGCGCCCTCGAAGAGGTTCTTCTTCACGGTGGCGATGGCCTTGTCCACGAGCGCCGTGCGGTCGTACACCGTCACCGCATGCACGCCGGCGGGCAGGGTCCGGTTGATCTCCTTCATCTTGCGGTCCACGGCCTGGGAGACCGTGCGGCTGTTCTCGCCGATGAGCATGAACACCGTGCCCAGAACGACCTCTCGGCCGTTGTCGGTGGCGGCGCCGGTACGCAGTTCTTTGCCCAGCCCGACCTCGGCCACATCCCTGACGCGCAGCGGCACGCCGCCCGCGTTGCCGAGGATGACGTTGCGCAGGTCGTCCATCGACTGCACCTGCCCGGGAGCGCGGATCAGGTATTGCTCTCCGCGGCGCTCGATGTACCCGGCTCCCACGTTCGCGTTGTTGCGTTCGAGCGCCGTGACCAGGTCCCCCATCGTGAGGCCATGCGCCAGCAGCTTGTCGGGGCTGGGGGCGATCTGGTACTCCTTGGCATACCCGCCAATCGAGTTGATCTCGGTCACGCCGGGCACGTTGCGCAGCTGCGGCTTGATGATCCAGTCCTGGATCTCGCGCAGGTCCGTGGAGGTGTAGGGTTGCCCATCCGGCTTGCGGGCTCCGTCCTGGGCCTCCACCGTCCAAAGGTAGATTTCCCCCAGGCCTGTCGATATGGGTCCGATGACCGGGTGAACGCCCTCCGGCATCTGGCCGCGGGCCGACTGGATGCGCTCGTTCACGAGTTGCCGCGCGAAGTAGATGTCGGTGCCGTCCTGGAAGATCACGGTCACCTGCGACAGCCCGTAGCGTGACAGCGAGCGGGTCTGCTGCAGCCCGGGCAGCCCCGCCATGACGGTCTCCACGGGAAAACTCACGCGCTGCTCCACTTCCAGGGGAGAGTAGCCGGGCGCCGCGGTGTTGATCTGCACCTGGACGTTGGTGATGTCCGGCACGGCATCGATGGGCAGCTTCTGGTAACTGTAGAGGCCCAGGGCCGCCATGCCGAGCACGGCCAGCATCACGAGCCAGCGCTGCGCGATGGAAAACTGAATGACACGTTCAAACATGGGCCACCTTCAGTGCGAGTGCGACGCCGAGCTCTTGCCCTGCTGGGATTTCACGACGAAGCTGCCTGCCGCGGCATAGGCCGTGCCGGCTGCCAACCCTTTGACGACCTCGACCCGCTGGCCATCCGTGCGACCCAGTTGAACCGCCTGGGCAATGAAGCCGCCCTCGGCCCGGACGAAGACCACGGTTTTGTCATCGACGGTCTGCACCGCATCGGTCCGCACGGTGACCGGCGGTGTCGCTTCGGACGACACCAGTTCGACCTCCACGAACAGTCCGGGCCGCCAGACCTTCTGCGGATTCGCCACCGCCACGCGGGCCGTGGCCATGCGCGTCTGCGCGCCGATCAGGGCGCCGACATAGGAGACCTCGCCCTCCGCCTTCGCATCGAACGCGGTGGAGCGCACGGTCACCCGTTCGCCCACGCGCACCAACGGCAAGTGTTGCGCGGCCACGCTGATTTCGGCCCACACGGTGGACAGGTCGGAGAGGGTGAAGACATTCGCGTCCTCCTTCACGGACTCGCCCAGCGACAGGTGCTTTTCGACCACCATGCCGTCGAAAGGTGCGCGCAGTTCATAGCGGCCCAGGGCCGATGCGGCAGGCGTGGCACCGATGGCAGAGAGCTTCTGCTGTGCATTGGCGACCGCGATCTGCGCTTCGCGCAGGGACTGCTGCGCCTGCAGGTAGTCCTGCTCCGGCGCGATTTTTTCCTCCCACAGCTTCTTCTCGCGCTCGTACGTGGTCCGGGCCAGTTCGGCCCGGCGCTGTGCGGTCTGCAGCTCGCTGCGCTGCTCTGACAGCGCCGGGCTCGACAGCACGGCCAGTACCTGCCCCTTGCGGACCTGTTGGCCGAGCTGGGCCGAGACGCTTTCCACCACGCCCGCCAGCCGCGGCACCACGTGGGCGGTGCGATCCTCGTTGAATTTGATTTCGCCCGGCAACTGCAGCGTGGCACGGATGCGCGCGGGGCCCGCGGTGTCGATCGCAATGCCGGCGGCCTTGGCCTGCGCTTCTGTCAGGGGAATTTTTCCTTCTGCCTGCTGCAGCGTGAAGGTGTGTGCACGGCCATCCTTCTGGATGGAGAGGACGATCTCGAACACATGCGGCTCCTCGATGGCCTGCACGCTCTTCAATCCCTCGCCATCGGCGGTGAACGACAGCGTTTCCCGCTCTCCTCCCGGTCGCGTCAGCGTGGCGGACAACTGGGCGGCATCCGCTTTCACCGGCTTGCCTTGCTCGGAAAGCCAGACTGCGAGATGCGGGGTGCCGCCGTCTTCCGGCACTTTCGCCTCGAGGCTGAAGCCGTCTTCAGTGAATCGCTGGCCGCCATGCGGGCCCTTGGCCGCTTCCTCCTCTGCATGGGTGTCCCGGCTGGCGCTTTTCTCACCGGGGGAGCCATGGGACGCTTCCTCCGCGTGGGGCGCATGGCCATCTGCTTCGGCGTGGCCACCCTGGGAGGAGGCGGGGCTGCCCCGCAGGATCAGGGCGCCGGCGATCAGCGTGACCACCAGAATGGCGGCCACCACCCACCATTGGCGCTTGCCGGCTTTGCCGGTCGATGGGTTCAGTCGTTTGTTCATGGAGGACTTTCAGCGGGCGAAGTGAATGGGGGAGGGCAGGTCGTCGCCGGCATGCCCCAGCAAGCGGTCCAGTTCGCTGGCGGCGCGATGCGCGGCGGCCAGGGCGCGCAGCGTTTGCGTGCGCACCTGCAGCAGCGTGCGCTGTGCATCAAGGGCTTCCAGAAAACTGAACTTGCCCAATTCGAACCCTTTGGTCGCGGCCTGGTAGGCGCTCTCTGCGCCGGGAAGGGCGTCGCGCTGCAGTGTTTCGGCCTCGAGACGCGATGCGTGGAGGGTCTCCAATGCCGCTGCCGCTTCGGAGGCCGTGCGCAGTTCGGTGGACAGCAGTTCGTCGCGCGCCTGCTCCTCGCGGCTCAACGCTTCGGCCAGGTTGCCCTGGTTGGTGTCGAAAATGGGCAGGGGAATGGACACGCCCACCACCCACTGGTTTCCGCCCACGTCGGGGCTTCGCTTGCTGCCCAGCGTCACTGCGATGTCAGGCACCCGCTTGGCCTGCTCCAGGGCCGTTAGCGCGCTGCGCCGATCGACTTCCAGCCGTGCCTGAACCAACGCGGGTGCACCATGCATCCGCTGCTCGATCTCCAGGCTGGACGGTGGGGTGGGCAAGGCATCGAGCTGTCCCACGGCATGGGCGAAGGCGGGCTTCGGATTGCCCCACAGCGCGGCCAATTGCTGCCTTGCGGTTCGCAGGGCGCCCTCGGCCTGCAAACGCTCCACCTGCACACCGGACTCGGCCACCTTGGCCTTCGTTTCCTCCAGGGGCGAGACCTTGCCGGCCGCCACCCGGTTGGCCGCGGCATGCACCGCCCGCTGTGCCAGCGTGACCGAGTCCTGGGCCATGCGGACGCGCTCCTGCGCGGCCAGGACTTCGAAGAAGGCGGTGATCACGCCCGCGCGAAGCTCCGATCTGCGCGCCAGGGCCGCGGCGGCGGCCTGGTCCCGCGCCCGCTCGGCGGCTGTGATGCGGGCGGCTCGCTTGCCGCCCAGCTCGATCGGCTGGCTGATCTGCACGGTCGTCGTGCGGCGCTCCTGCCGCAGGTCCTCCACTGTGGTCTCCAGCACGGGATTGGGCCGTGCGCCCGCCTGACGGATGGCAGCATCCGCCGCGTCGCGCGCACGCGCCACGGCGGACAGGTCGGGATTGTTCTGCCATGCCAGTGTCACCGCGGTGGCAAGGCTCAAGGGCTCGGACAATTCCACGGTGCGTGGCTGCACCGTGGACGGGGGAGGAAGCGGGGTGGTCTGGCTGTGCGAAAAGACCGGAAATGCCGCGAAAGCCATGGCGGCCAGCGACACGAAATGCCTGTGCATCGAATTCTCCTGGGTTGCAACAACAACGGGCGGATGAATTCGGCGAGAGTTCTCAGCGAAGGGCTGTGATCAAAGAGGGAAGGCCGTGCCGTGTCTCTCGCCGAATCAGGCGAGCGCGGGCCAGGCAGGGCGCGTGGGAATGCCTCCCACGTGGGAGCGATAGGACTCGGTGAAGGACGGGGGCCGGGCGGCGGGCCCGGTCGTGGCCGCTACGTTGGCGGTATGGGCCAGGGGCTGCACCGTGCAGGTGTGGCAGGTCAGGCAATCATTGTCCGGACCTCCCGGCAAGGGGTCCGAGGGCGTATCGGTGTCTTGTGCCGACGCACTGGTGGCCGCGACGTGGTGGTGTTCGTGGTGCCCGAAATGCGAGGCGCTGGCATTGCTTTCGTGCTGGCAATAGCCTGCGGCGGCCGCCCAGCTCAGCTGGAACGGCATCGCGAAAAGCAAAAGAATCATCAGCCAGCGGCGCATCGGGCGGCAGTATATCGGTGGGCCGCAAGGGCCTGACACGGGGCTGGGCATTGCCCGAAGCCTCCGGGTGGTCAGGCGCCCTGCATTGGCATTGGCATGGGTGCGGAGGCGGGCTCAATGGTCGCCATAGCGCAGCAGGTTGCCCTTGGCGGCGCGCTCGGCCTCCAGGCGCACTTGCTCGCGTGTCAGCGCGCTCGGGGCATTGGCCTCCTTGCGAGGCACCTCCAGGCCCCACTGCATGGCCACCAGGGTGCCGTCGGTGCGGGCAGTGGCCAGCTCCGACAGGACCTGCGCCCGCGACTTTGCCTGGGCGGCATGCTGCGGATGCACGGTGTAGCCGGCTTCGGTGGGCGCGCTGTGCAAGGTGCTGGCCGCCGAAGCGCTCAAGGGCACCCATGCAGCCGACATGGCGGCGAACAGAAAAACGGCGGGGGAACGGGTCATGGTCAATCTCCTGGGTTGGGCATCCGGCCCGAACCGCCGGACCGGGATGCAGCCGAACGTTGTGCCGGCGTGAAGTCACTGTAAAAACCCAGTCGGCCGATTCACCGACGGCAAGATGACGAATTCGTCATCTTTCAATCGGTCCCCGGGCGATACGATGGCCCGATGCGCATACTGGTCATCGAAGACGAGCCCAAGCTGGGCGATTACGTCAAAAAAGGCTTGGAAGAAAACGGCTACGTAGTCGATATTGCCAGGGACGGCATCCAGGGTCGGTACCTCGCCACGCAGGGCGATTACTCGGTCATCCTGCTCGACGTGATGCTGCCCGGGGTGGATGGTTTCGGCGTGCTGGCCGCCATTCGGCAGGGCAAGGACGTGCCCGTATTGATGGTCACGGCCCGCGATCAGGTCGAGGATCGCGTCAGAGGTTTGCAGCAGGGCGCTGACGACTATCTGGTCAAGCCCTTCGCGTTCTCCGAACTGCTGGCGCGGGTGCAGGCCCTGCAGCGCAGGGGGCCGCTGCAGGAGCACACCGTCTTGAAACTGGCCGACCTGGAGCTTGATCTGGTTGCACGCAAATGCCACCGTGAAGGCGTGCGGATCGACCTGACCGCCAAGGAGTTCGCCTTGCTCGCCTTGCTGATGCGCCGCCAGGGGCGCGTGCTCTCTCGAACGACGCTCGCCGAACAAGTGTGGGACATGCACTTCGACAGCGAAACCAATGTGGTGGAGGTGGCCGTGCGACGCCTGCGCAGCAAGCTGGACGATCCGTTTGCGCGACGGCTCTTGCACACGGTGCGCGGAATGGGTTACGTCTTGGAGGATCGGGGACCGCCATGAGTCCTTTCCCGTCATCGATACAGCGTCGGTTGTCCCTCTGGCTGGCCCTGCAGACGCTGATTGGCCTCAGCGTGCTCTGCGTCTCCGTCTATGTCGTCACAGCGTGGAATTTTCGACAGAAGGCGCAGGAAGAGCTGGACCAGCAGGCGCGACTGGTATCCCATCTGCTGAACGAGCGCAGCCAAGGGGGCGGCGCGCTGTCCTTGCAGCACAAGCTGGAAGATTACTTTTCCTCCCATGGCAACGTGAGCGTGTCCATCGGCCGCGATGGCGCGCAGTTGTTCAGTTCTACCCCGGCCACTTCGGGCGAATGGGTCTGGGCCGATCACCGGGTGGCACCGCACGACAGCGGCTCCTCCTTCAACGTGCGCATCGGCATCGACACCACGCAGGACGCGCGCCTTCTGCGCCGGCTGGGCGGGACGTTGGCCTTGGCCGTGGTGCTGGGCACGCTGCTGGTCTCGCTGACGGGGGCGCTGCTCGTGCGCCATGGCCTTCGGCCGCTGCGCAAGTTGGCGGAGCGAACCGCCCGCATCACGCCGGACGCTGCCAGTGTGCCCATTGATCCTCTTGAATTCGCCCAGGAGCTTCGTCCCTGGATCGTGCAATTCAATGCGCTCATGGCCCGGGTCGAACAGGCCTATTCGCAGTCCAAGGCGTTCAATGCCGATGTGGCCCACGAGTTGCGCACGCCCCTGGCGAACCTCATTGCCTCGGCGGAGGTCGAGCTGGCCCGCCCTCGCTCCGCCCAGGACATGCAGTTGCTGCTGGTGTCGAACCTGGAAGAGATCCGGCGGCTCTCAGGCATCGTGGCCGACATGTTGTTTCTGTCGCGGGCCGATCGCGGAGAGTCCTTGCGCTCACGGCAGCCGACCCGCCTTGCAGAGCAGGCCTGCGCCGTGCTGGAGTTCCATGAAGCCTTGATGGAGGAGGCTGGATTACGGGGCACGGTCGTGGGGGATGCCACCGCAGCGGTGGACGTGCCGCTAGTGCGCCGGGCCCTGTCCAACCTGTTGGGCAATGCCATCCGCTATGCAGCGAAGGACTCCACCATCGTCGTGGCCATCCGCCCGTGGGGCGACGGCGCCGAGATCACCGTTGAAAATGAGGGCCCCCGCATCGCACCGGAGGCGCTCGACAGGCTGTTCGAGCGCTTTTACCGGGCGACATCGGCCCGCGATGGTTCGGACCAGCACCACGGCCTCGGCTTGGCCATCGTGGACGCCATCGCGCGAATGCATGGGGGAAAAACCTTTGCCAGCAGCACGGCGCAGGTCACGCGCATCGGCTTCACCGTCAACGCATCGCCCGCGACGTCCTGAGCTGCGGGCTTCAACCGGAGGCCTTCCGTTCCTCCGATCCGGGTGTTACACGCCGGCCGCGTGCGCCTGCTGGTCTGCGTGGTAGCTGGAGCGAACCATCGCACCCACCGCCGCGTGGCTGAAGCCCATTTCGTAGGCTTTTTCCTCGAACATCTTGAACGTGTCCGGGTGCACGTATCGGCGCACCGGCAGATGGCTGTTGGAGGGCGAGAGGTACTGGCCGATGGTCAGCATGTCGATGTCATGCGCACGCATGTCGGACATGACCTGAAGGATCTCCTCGTCCGTCTCGCCCAGGCCCACCATGATGCCGCTCTTGGTCGGCACGCCAGGATGCAATGCCTTGAATTTCTTGAGCAGGTTCAGGCTGAACTGGTAGTCGCTGCCGGGCCGGGCTTCCTTGTACAGGCGTGGCGCCGTCTCCAGATTGTGGTTCATCACGTCGGGCGGCGCGGCCTTGAGGATTTCCAGCGCGCGGTCATCCCGCCCTCGGAAGTCTGGCACGAGGATCTCGATCTGGGTGGAGGGAGAGAGGGTGCGGATGTGCTGGATGCACTCCACGAAGTGCCCGCTGCCGCCATCGCGCAGATCATCGCGGTCCACGCTGGTGATCACCACGTACTTCAGCCGCAGCTGCGCGATGGTCTTGGCCAGGTTCAGTGGCTCGTCCTTGTCCAGCGGGTCGGGGCGGCCATGCCCCACGTCGCAGAACGGGCAGCGGCGCGTGCACTTGTCGCCCATGATCATGAACGTGGCCGTTCCCTTGCCGAAGCATTCGCCGATGTTGGGGCAACTGGCTTCCTCGCACACCGTGTGCAGCTTGTTCTCGCGCAGGATGTCCTTGATCTCGTAGAAGCGCGTGGTGGGACTGCCCGCCTTCACCCGGATCCACTCGGGCTTCTTGAGCACTTCGCCTTGCTCGACCTTGATCGGAATGCGTGACAGCTTGGCGGCTGCCTTCTGCTTGGCCAGCGGGTTGTAGGCAGCGGTGGTTTGCGCTTCGCGCACGACTTCAGGAGTGCTCATGGCAGGGTAGTGGTCAGGGGGCCAGGCGAATGGCGAGCTGCTGGCTCAGCACTTCGGCGGCTTCTTCCCAGGTGGTGTGGACCCCGATTGTAGAAAGGTCCACCGTTTGCAACCCTGCGTAGCCACAAGGGTTGATGCGCGAGAAGGGTTCCAGGTCCATGTCCACGTTGAGTGCCACGCCGTGGTAGGTGCAATGGCGCGACACCTTGATGCCCAGTGCGGCGATCTTGCCCAGCCCGTTGAAGTCAGGGGCTCCATGGGCTTGCGTGGCTGGCAGGCCCTCGGCCTTGCGCGGCCGCTGCGGCAGCCGGGCATGGCCTCCCGGGTCGTCCAGGCGCACGTAGATGCCCGGTGCCCCGCCCACACGGTGGCCGGTAACGCCGAAATGGGCCAGCGTCCGGATCACCGATTCTTCGATGCGGTAGACGTATTCCTTGACGAAATAGCCGGCGCGCTGCAGATCCAGCAACGGGTAGGCCACGACCTGCCCCGGGCCATGGAAAGTCACCTGCCCGCCCCGGTTGGTGGCGACGATGGGAATGTCGCCAGGGGCCAGCACATGGTCGGCCTTGCCGGCCAGCCCTTGCGTGTAGAGCGGCGGGTGCTGGCAGATCCACAGCGCATCGGGAGTCTGGGACGTACGCTCCTGCGTGAACGCCTGCATGCCCTGCAGCGTCTCCCGATAGTCCACGAGGCCCAGGTGGCGAATCTCCATGGCGGCTTAGAGCACCACCTTGACCATCGGGTGCGAGGACAGCGCCCGGTACAGGTCGTCAAGCTGCTCGCGGCTGGTGGCCGTGATCGTGATCGTGACGCCCAGGTAGTTGCCAGCGCGGCTGTCGCGCAGTTCGATGGTCGACGCGTCGAAGGTCGGGTCGAAGCGGTGCGCCAGCTCCGTCACCGCGTGGACGAATCCATCCACTTTCTGCCCCATGACCTTGATGGGGAACGACGAGGGGTACTCGATGAGCGAATCCTTGCGGGGATCGGTCGCGGACGGGGCGTCTGATGGGAGCGTGGAAGGGGGCTGTGTCATGGCGATGGTCTATAAACGGCGTGCTTTGCGCCATTTTGAACGGGTTCGGGGCGGCAATCTTTCGGCCGAAGTCCGCATCGCGATAGGGCGGTTCACGTTGGCCGGTCACCACAACGGAGCGCGCGTGCGCACACTTTCATACCGGCCTGAGAGGTCATTGCCGGATGAAAGTGGTTTTTACTTATAATCAGGGGCTTTGTGAAAGTTTCGGTCTGTAAAGTGGGCGTCATTCCTCAATGAAAACAAACGCTCCCGACCACGAAACTGAGGCTGAAGATTCCGACTTCAAGCCCCTGTCAGCCGAAGAGGCTGCGCAGTGGCGCCTCCGGCATCCGCGGATCTCCGTGTGGCGAATCGTCTGGGGGCAGGCATTCGTCGGAGCACTGGCTGCCCTGGTGGCATGGCTGGTTTCCGGCAGGCCCTCTGTGGCTTGGTCCACGGGGTATGGCGCACTGGCGGTGGTGATTCCTGCGGCCTTGTTCGCGCGGGGCATGGCCCGGCATCAAACTTCCGCGGGAGGTGCGATGGCAGGCCTGTTCGGTTGGGAGTTGGTCAAGATTGCAATGACCGTTGCCATGCTGGCGGCGGCGCCCCGGCTGGTTCCGGGGCTGAGTTGGCTGGCCTTGCTGGCCGGCATGGTAGTGACGATGAAAACGTACTGGATCGCCCTCATGGTGCGGCCCGGTGTCCGAAAAACCGATTGATATTGATAGAAGAGTTGTCCGATGGCCGCAGAAGCGCATGCACCGACTGCCAGTGAATACATCGTTCACCACTTGCAGCATCTCCAGAACATCAAGCAGAAGTCCATTGTCGATTTCTCCGTGGTGAACTTCGATTCCGTGATCGTGGGTTTGGTTCTCGGTTTCATCGCACTTTTTGTCTTCTGGCGTGCCGCCCGCACGGCCACCTCCGGCGTGCCGGGCCGTTTCCAGGCTGCGGTGGAGATCCTGGTCGAGATGGTGGACAACCAGGCCAAGGCCAACATCCACAACGCTGAAAGCCGCAAGTTCATCGCTCCCCTGGCGCTGACCGTGTTCGTCTGGATCTTCCTGATGAATGCCATGGACATGTTGCCGGTCGATCTGCTGCCCGCAATCTGGGCCCAGATCTACGGTGCCGCCGGCCATGATCCGCACCATGCCTACCTGCGTGTGGTGCCCACTGCCGATCTGTCCACCACCCTCGGTCTGTCGTTTGCCGTGCTGGTGCTTTGCCTGTACTACAGCGTGAAGATCAAGGGCCTGGGCGGCTGGGCGCATGAACTGGTCACCGCACCGTTCGGCACCAGCAAGAATCCCGTCTTCGCCCTGATTCTGGGCGTGGTCAATCTGCTCATGCAGATCATTGAATACATTGCCAAGACCGTGTCGCATGGCATGCGGCTGTTCGGCAACATGTACGCTGGTGAGTTGGTGTTCATGCTGATTGCCCTGATGGGCGGTGCTGCTGCCATGTCGCTTTCCGGTGTGTTGCTCCCTCTGGGGCACATCATTGCAGGCTCGATCTGGGCGATCTTCCACATCCTGGTGATCACCCTGCAGGCCTTCATTTTCATGATGCTTGCGCTGATCTATCTCGGCCAGGCGCATGAAGCTCACTGATCCTTTCCCTTTCTTTTTCAACCTTCCTTTCTTTTCATCCTAGGAGTCATCATGGAAAACGTTCTCGGTCTCGTCGCTCTGGCTTGTGGTCTGATCGTGGGTCTCGGCGCTATCGGCGCTTCGATCGGCATCGCACTGATGGGTGGCAAGTACCTCGAAGCGTCCGCTCGCCAGCCTGAGCTGATCAACGAACTGCAAACCAAGATGTTCATCTTGGCCGGTCTGATCGACGCCGCCTTCCTGATCGGCGTGGCCATCGCTCTGCTGTTCGCTTTCGCCAACCCCTTCGTCCTGGCCTAAGCTCCGTTCAACGCCCAACTAGAAAGGTGTTGCCGTGAGTATCAACGCGACCCTGTTCGTTCAGGCCATCGTCTTTCTGATCCTGGTGCTGTTCACGATGAAGTTCGTGTGGCCCCCGATCGCGAAGGCACTGGACGAGCGAGCCCAGAAAATCGCCGATGGCCTCGCTGCCGCCGACCGTGCCAAATCCGAATTGACCGCTGTGAACCAGCGCGTCGAGAAGGAACTGGCCCAGACGCGCAACGAAACGGCATCGCGTATTGCGGACGCCGAGCGCCGCGCTCAGGCCATCATCGACGAGGCCAAGGCCCGTGCGACCGAGGAAGGCAACAAGATCGTAGCCGCTGCCCGTGCCGATGCCGAGCAGCAGTCGATCCAGGCCCGTGAAGCCCTGCGCGAGCAGGTCGCTGCGCTGGCCGTCAAGGGCGCCGAGCAGATTCTCCGCAAGGAAGTCAATGCTGGCGTCCACGCCGACCTGCTGAACCGCCTGAAGACCGAGCTGTAAGGAGCGCGCACATGGCAGAACTCGCCACCATTGCCCGCCCTTACGCGGAAGCCCTGTTCAAGGCCAGCACGTCCCAGCCGGGTGCCGACCTGAACGGCACCGTGGCCTGGGTGGAAGAAGTGGCGGCGATTGCCGCCAATCCCCAACTGCGCCAGCTGGCGGACAACCCCAAGGTGACCTCCGAACAGGTGTTCGACGTCATCACGGGCGTGGTTCGTGGCGCGCTGCCCGAGGCAGCCCGCAACTTCCTGCGCGTCATCATCGAGAACGGCCGTGTGGACGCGCTTCCCGAGGTGGCGGCCCAGTTCCGCGCGCTGGTGAATCGGCGCAACGGCTCTTCCGATGCCGTGGTGTTCAGCGCTTTTGCGCTGGACGCCGCCGCGTTGGCCGGCCTGGACGCGGTGCTCGAAAAGCGCTTCGGCCGCAAGCTGAATGTCTCGGTACAGGTGGACGAATCCCTGATCGGCGGCGTTCGCGTAGTCGTGGGAGACGAGGTGCTCGACACCTCCGTCAAAGCCCGTCTGGAACAAATGAAAGCGGCCCTCACTGCGTAAGCGGCTTGAGGTCTCGGCTAACCAAAGAAAGAAGGAAAGAGTCATGCAACTCAATCCCGCAGAAATTTCTGAACTGATCAAGAGCCGCATCGAAGGTCTGGCAGCCAGCAGTGATATCCGCAATCAGGGCACCGTGGTGTCCGTGTCCGACGGTATCGTGCGCGTGCACGGCCTGTCCGACGTGATGCAGGGCGAAATGCTGGAGTTCCCCGCCAACAAGGACGGTGCCCCCTCCTACGGCCTGGCACTGAACCTCGAGCGCGACTCCGTCGGCGCCGTGATTCTGGGCGAGTACGAGCACATCTCCGAAGGCGACACCGTCAAGTGCACGGGCCGCATTCTGGAAGTGCCCGTGGGCCCCGAACTCGTGGGCCGCGTGGTGAACGCGCTGGGCCAGCCGATCGACGGCAAGGGTCCCATCAACGCCAAGCTCACCGACGTGATCGAAAAGGTCGCTCCGGGCGTGATCGCCCGTAAATCGGTGGACCAGCCCCTGCAGACCGGCCTGAAGTCCATCGACTCCATGGTGCCCGTGGGCCGTGGTCAGCGCGAGCTGATCATCGGTGACCGCCAGACCGGCAAGACGGCCGTCGCCATCGACGCCATCATTGCCCAGAAGGGCCAGGGCGTGACGTGTATCTACGTCGCCATCGGCCAGAAGGCATCGTCCATCAAGAACGTCGTGCGCTCGCTGGAGCAAGCCGGCGCGATGGAATACACGATCGTGGTGGCCGCTTCGGCTTCCGAGTCCGCAGCCATGCAATACGTGTCGGCCTACTCCGGCTGCACGATGGGCGAGTACTTCCGCGACCGCGGCGAAGACGCGCTGATCGTCTATGACGACCTGTCCAAGCAGGCCGTGGCCTACCGCCAGGTTTCGCTGCTGCTGCGCCGCCCGCCAGGCCGCGAAGCCTACCCCGGCGACGTGTTCTATCTCCACAGCCGCCTGCTGGAGCGTGCCGCCCGCGTGAACGCCGACTACGTCGAAGCCTTCACCAAGGGTGAAGTCAAGGGCAAGACCGGTTCGCTGACCGCGCTGCCGATCATCGAAACGCAGGCCGGCGACGTGTCCGCCTTCGTTCCGACCAACGTGATCTCGATCACGGACGGCCAGATCTTCCTGGAAACCAGCCTGTTCAACGCCGGTATCCGCCCCGCCATCAACGCCGGTATCTCGGTGTCGCGCGTAGGTGGTGCTGCCCAGACCAAGATCATCAAGAGCCTGTCCGGCGGTATCCGTACCGACCTGGCCCAGTACCGGGAACTGGCTGCATTCGCGCAGTTCGCTTCCGACCTGGACGAAGCCACCCGCAAGCAGCTGGACCGCGGTGCCCGCGTGACCGAACTGCTCAAGCAAGCCCAGTACAGCCCGCTGCCCATCTCGTTGATGGGTGCGACGCTGTTCGCAGTGAACAAGGGCTTCATGGACGACATCGAAGTCAAGAAGGTGCTCGAGTTCGAACACGGCCTGCACCAGTTCCTGAAGTCCAGCCACGGCCCTCTGCTGGCCAAGCTGGAACAGGCGAAGGCCATGGACAAGGACGCTGAAGCCGAATTGACCGCCGCCATCGGCGCGTTCAAGAAGTCGTTCGCCTAAACCGAACGAGGAATCATCATGGCAGCAGGCAAGGAAATACGCGGCAAGATCAAATCGGTGGAAAACACCAAGAAGATCACCAAGGCCATGGAAATGGTGGCCGCGTCCAAGATGCGCAAGGCGCAAGAGCGGATGCGCTCGGCCCGTCCTTACAGCGAGAAGATCCGCAACATCGCCGCCAACCTCGGCAAGGCCAATCCGGAGTACGTTCATCCTTTCATGAAGGAAAACGATGCCAAGGTGGCCGGTGTCATCGTGGTGACGACCGACAAGGGCCTGTGTGGCGGCATGAACACCAACGTGTTGCGTGCCGTGACCACCAAGCTGCGCGAGTTGCAGTCTGCTGGCGTGTCCACCGAGGCCGTGGCCATTGGCAACAAGGGCCTGGGTTTCCTGAACCGCGTCGGTGCCAAGGTGGTTTCGCATGTCACCGGTCTGGGCGACACCCCGCATCTGGACAAGCTGATCGGCCCCGTGAAGGTGCTGCTCGACGCTTATGCCGAAGGCAAGATCAACGCGGTGTACCTGGGGTACACCAAGTTCATCAACACCATGCGGCAGGAGTCGGTGGTGGAGCGTCTGCTCCCCCTGTCTTCCTCGCAGATGGAAGCGGAGAAGACGGAGCACGGCTGGGACTACATCTATGAGCCCGATGCGCAGAGCGTCATCGACGAGCTGCTGCTGCGCTATGTCGAATCCCTGATCTACCAGGCCGTGGCAGAAAACATGGCCTCCGAGCAGTCCGCGCGCATGGTGGCTATGAAGGCTGCCACCGACAACGCAGGCAGCGTCATCGGCGAGTTGAAGCTGGTCTACAACAAAACGCGCCAGGCAGCGATCACGAAAGAGCTTTCGGAAATCGTGTCCGGCGCTGCTGCTGTGTAAACAGACAGCTCAACCCACATTTATTTGGAGCAAAAAATGGCTCAAGTGCAAGGCAAGATTGTTCAATGTATCGGCGCCGTGGTGGACGTGGAGTTCCCGCGCGACCAAATGCCCAAGATTTACGACGCCCTGAAGCTCGACGGTTCCACCCTGACGCTGGAAGTGCAGCAGCAGCTGGGCGACGGCATTGTGCGCACCATCGCCCTGGGCTCGTCCGACGGCCTGCGCCGCGGCATCGTGGTGACCAACACCGGTAACCCCATCACCGTGCCCGTGGGCAAGGCGACCCTGGGCCGCATCATGGACGTGCTGGGCGCGCCCATCGACGAGCGCGGTCCGGTCAGCCAGGACCTCACGGCGTCCATCCACCGCAAGGCCCCTGCGTACGACGAACTGTCGCCTTCGCAGGAACTGCTGGAAACCGGCATCAAGGTGATCGACCTGGTGTGCCCGTTCGCCAAGGGCGGCAAGGTGGGTCTGTTCGGCGGCGCCGGCGTGGGCAAGACCGTGAACATGATGGAACTCATCAACAACATCGCCAAGGCCCACAGCGGTCTGTCGGTGTTCGCAGGGGTGGGCGAGCGGACCCGTGAAGGGAACGACTTCTATCACGAGATGGCCGATTCCGGCGTGGTGAATCTCGAGAAGCTCGAAGAGTCCAAGGTGGCCATGGTCTACGGCCAGATGAACGAGCCCCCAGGCAACCGCCTGCGCGTTGCGCTGACCGGTCTGACGATCGCCGAGTCGTTCCGCGACGAAGGCCGCGACGTGCTGTTCTTCGTGGACAACATCTACCGCTACACGCTGGCCGGTACCGAAGTGTCCGCACTGCTGGGCCGCATGCCTTCCGCCGTGGGCTACCAGCCCACGCTGGCAGAAGAAATGGGCCGCCTGCAAGAGCGCATCACGTCCACCAAGGTGGGCTCGATCACCTCCATCCAGGCCGTGTACGTGCCAGCGGATGACTTGACCGACCCATCGCCCGCCACGACGTTCGCCCACTTGGACTCCACCGTGGTGCTGTCGCGTGACATCGCTTCCCTGGGGATCTACCCTGCCGTGGACCCGCTGGACTCCACCAGCCGCCAGCTCGACCCGCAAGTCGTGGGCGAAGAGCACTATGCGGTGGCCCGCGGTGTGCAAGGCACGCTGCAGCGCTACAAGGAACTGCGCGACATCATCGCCATTCTGGGCATGGACGAACTGGCTCCCGAGGACAAGCTGGCCGTGGCCCGCGCCCGGAAGATTCAGCGTTTCCTGTCGCAGCCGTTCCACGTGGCCGAAGTGTTCACGGGCTCGCCAGGCAAGTACGTACCGCTGTCCGAAACCATCCGTGGTTTCAAGATGATCGTGGCCGGCGAGTGCGATCACCTGCCCGAGCAGGCGTTCTACATGGTCGGCACGATCGACGAAGCCTTCGAAAAGGCCAAGAAGGTCGCGTAAGGCGGCGCGGTCGGCGGCCTGCCACGGGTGAGCGTGCCATGCGGGTGCTTCCAGGCACCTGCGGAGCGCCGACCGAGCAGACTGCCGATTTCCAGCTTTCCCGACTTTTGGAAGGAACCCCATGAACACCATTCACGTCGATGTCGTCAGCGCCGAAGAGTCCATCTTCTCCGGCGAAGCGCGGTTCGTCGCTCTGCCCGGCGAAGCCGGTGAACTGGGCATCTACCCCCGCCACACCCCGCTGATCACGCGCATCAAGCCCGGCTCGGTGCGCATCGAGATGGCCGATGGCGGCGAAGAGTTCGTCTTCGTGGCCGGTGGCATTCTGGAAGTGCAGCCCCACCGCGTGACGGTGCTGTCCGATACCGCGGTGCGCGGCAAGGACCTGGATGACGAGAAGGCCAACCAGGCCAAGGCCGCGGCCGAAGAAGCCGTCAAGAACGCCAAGAGCGAACTCGACCTGGCCAAGGCGCAATCGGAACTGGCCGTGATGGCCGCGCAGATCGCTGCGCTGCGCAAGTTCCGCCAAAAGCGCTGACCGAACGAACGGCCTGCCTGCCGTCCACGACAAAGCCGCCCTCGGGCGGCTTTTTTCATGGCCGCGATGAATGAGGCGAGGGCCATGCAGGCGGGCTCGGGGCGAGCGGCCATGGCGTCACGAGCACGGTAGGCGCCGGCTGACACGGGCATGCGGCGTTCCGCACCCGGGCGAAAGAGGGGTGGGCGATAGCATTCGGCATGCAAGCGCACACAGCACTTCCTTCTACGCACGGCGCATTGGGCGACGGGGTCAGACAGGTCGCCCGTAGGCGCTTCTCCCCTTTCGCGAAAGACACCGGACATGGCGCGCGGTGACGTCGATCTGATCGTCGCTCGCCCCGAAGGCCTGTACTGCACCGCGGGCGATTTCTACATCGACCCCTGGCGGCCGGTGGATCGGGCGGTCATCACGCACGGCCATTCTGACCATGCGCGCATGGGCCACGCCCATTACCTCGCCCATACCGACAGCGAGGGCGTCCTGCGGGCCCGGCTGGGTGCCGATATCGCCTTGCAGACGCTGTCTTATGGCGAAGCCATCGAACACCACGGCGTGCGCCTGTCGCTGCACCCCGCCGGCCATGTGCTGGGGTCCGCCCAGGTGCGGCTGGAGCACGGCGGGCGGGTGTGGGTCGCATCGGGCGACTACAAGACCGAGGCCGACGGCACCTGCACCCCGTTCGAGCCGGTGCGCTGCGACACCTTCATCACCGAATCCACTTTCGGCCTGCCCATCTACCGCTGGCCCACGCAGCCGGTGCTGTTCGCCGACATCGATGCCTGGTGGCGCGCCAATGCCGCGCAGGGCCGGCCTTCGGTGCTGCTGTGCTATGCCTTCGGCAAGGCGCAGCGCATCCTGCACGGCGTGGACCGCAGCATCGGTCCGATCGTGGTGCATGGGGCCGTGGAGCCGCTCAATGCGGTGTACCGCGCGGCCGGCGTGGATCTGCCGCCCACCTTTCGCGTGACCGACCCGGGGGTGGATGCGCAAATGCTCAAGACCGCGCTGGTCCTGGCCCCGCCGTCCGCCCAGGGCACGCCCTGGATGCGCCGCTTCGCCCGCCATGCCGATGCATTCGCCAGCGGCTGGATGCAGCTGCGCGGCACGCGCCGCCGCCGGGGCGTGGACCGCGGGTTCGTGATGTCGGACCACGCGGACTGGCCCGGCCTGCAGCGGGCGATCGGGGCCACCGGGGCCGAACGCGTTTTCGTGACCCATGGCAGCGTGGCGGTGCTGGTGCGCTGGCTGTGCGAACAGGGGCTGGATGCGCAGTCGTTCCACACGGAATACGGCGATGAGGATGACCAGGAGGCCGCTCCGGCATCGGCCGTGCCGGTACCTGCGCAGGGCGATGAGGCCGTGGACGCGGCCCGTGCCGCGCAGGCGGCCACGCCCGCGATCGCCCAGCCCGGTGGAGACGCATCCCCGGTGATCGACGGTGCGCCGTCTGCCCCGCCACCGTCCGATGCCAGCGCCCCCACTGCGCAGGCCGGCGAAGGCCCGGGCGATGTGGCCGCAGCCGCCCAGGCCGCAGCGCTGGGCGGAGCACCCGGTGCTCCCAGGCCCCGCCCCAAGGGCCGATCGACACACGCCGCCGCTGCCACCGATCCCGATCAAGGCCGCCTCACGGAGCCGGCCTCCGGGGGCTCGGTCCCTTCCGAGGCCGAGTCATCCTCCCTGTCCTCCGCTCCACCCCGCCGACCCCCTTCGTCTGCGCCATGAAGGACTTCGCCGCGCTCTATCGCGCGCTCGACGCCAGCACCTCCAGCCTGGCCAAGCAGGCCGCGCTGCAAGCCTACCTGCGCGCCGCGGCGCCGGCGGATGCGGCGTGGGCGGTGTATTTCCTGGCCGGCGGCAAGCCAAGGCAGCTGGTGCCGATCAAGCTGCTGCGCACCCTGGCGCGCGATGCGGCCCGGTTGCCCGAATGGCTGTTCGACGAGAGCTACGAGGCCGTGGGCGACCTGGCCGAGACCATCTCGCTGCTGCTGCCCTCGCCCACCGCCGTGCAGGCGCTGGGGCTGGCCGAGTGGATGGAGCACCACCTGCTGCCCCTGCGCGGCATGCCGCCCGAGGCGCTGGAGACCACGCTGCGGGCCCAGTGGGCAGGCCTCGCGCCCGAAGAGCGGCTGGTGTATTTCAAGCTCATCACGGGGGCGTTCCGCGTGGGCGTGTCGCGCCTGCAGGTCACGCAGGCACTGGCGGCGGTGAGCGGCGTGGATGCCAAGCGTGTCGCGCAGCGGCTCATGGGCTACACGCACATCGGGGCGCGTCCGGGTGAGGGCGACTACCTGCGCCTGGTCGCAGCCGAGGGCGAAGGCGGCGATGACGCGGCGCAGGGCGAAGCCCGGGGCCATCCCTATCCCTTCTTCCTGGCGCACCCGCTGCAACTGCCGGTGTCCCAGTTCGACACGGTGCTCGGCCCGCCCGCGCAATGGATCGTGGAGTGGAAGTGGGACGGCATCCGCGCCCAGATCGTGCGGCGCAGCACCCGCGCCGAGGGCGCCAGCGACGGCGCCGGCACCTGGGTCTGGTCGCGCGGCGAGGAGCTGGTGAGCGACCGCTTCCCCGAGCTGCAGGGGCTCGGGGAAGCGCTGCCCGACGGCACGGTGCTCGATGGCGAGATCGTCGTCTGGCGCGCCGCCGAGGGCGATGCCGCGGCCCACGTGCGCCCGTTTGCCGACTTGCAAAAGCGCATCGGCCGCAAGACCCTCACACCGAAGCTGCTGCGCGAGCTGCCCGTGGTGCTGCTCGCCTACGACCTGCTGGAGGAGGGCGGCCAGGACCTGCGCCAGCGGCCCCAGCACGAACGGCGGGCGCGGCTCGATGCGCTTCTGGCGCGCGTGGCGCACCCGGCGTTGGTGGCCAGCCCGGTGCTGCAGGGCGACAGCTGGCAGGATCTGGCGGTCCAGCGCGAGCAGGCCCGTTCGCTGGGTGTGGAGGGCATGATGCTCAAGGCCCGCGATGCCGAGTACGGCGTGGGCCGTACCAAGGACGTGGGCACGTGGTGGAAGTGGAAGATCGACCCCTTGAGCATCGATGCGGTGCTGATCTACGCCCAGCGCGGCCACGGCCGGCGCGCCAGCCTCTACAGCGACTACACCTTCGCGGTGTGGGACGGCCCGCCAGGCACGGAGGGGCGCGCGCTGGTGCCGTTCGCCAAGGCCTATTCCGGCCTGACCGATGCGGAGATGGCGCGGGTGGATGCGGTCATCCGCAAGACCACCGTCGAGACCTTCGGCCCGGTGCGCAGCGTGCGGCCCACGCTGGTGTTCGAACTGGGGTTCGAGGGCATCGCCCGCAGCAGCCGCCACAAGAGCGGGATCGCCGTGCGCTTTCCGCGCATGCTGCGCTGGCGCGAGGACAAGCCCGTGGATGAAGCGGATTCGGTGGACACCCTGGCGGCGTTGTTGCCGAGGTCGGATGCGTGATCGCCGGAGGCCCGTCCATGCCGCGCATTGACGATGGCCGTGAGCGCGCGGCGTTCCTGGGCCGGGCGGTGGGCCGGCGGCCGGCGCACCCTGCGGTGACGCATCCCAAGAAAACGCTACGGGCCAAGGCGGCGCACCCGGCTTGCCTGCGCTTTTCGGCGGGCTGCCTGCGGTGCGCGCGGCGAGCGGGGGCCGTGCCTGCTCGCTCCGCGGCGGCGCGGCCGGGCGGGTGGTCGTCGTTCCGTCCGGTGCGGCCGTTCGTGCGCCAGCCGCTGCGCAGCGCAGCGCAAGCGGAGCGGGGGGCGCAAGCCATGCCGCTTCCTTTGTCACGCCGCTGGGTACGGGCCGGCGAGGCGCGAACGTCGTTGCGGAGCCGGTCGCCACGGCAGGGGGGCTGGCAGTGACCCGGTCCACGGTCCAGCGCGCGGTGGCCGACTGGTTCGCGCAGCGGGACTGGAAGCCGTTCCCGTTCCAGAAGCAGGTGTGGAAGGCCATGGCGGAGGGCCGCTCGGGGCTGCTGCACGCGACGACCGGGGCGGGCAAGACCTATGCGGTGTGGCTGGGGGCCCTTCAGGCGCTGGCCGGTGATCCGGAAGGATCTGAGTCGAATCGGGCTCCGGCACAAAGAGTACTAGGGCATGATGCTATAAAAAATGTAGCAATCCCTTCGCGGGGACGCCAGAGCACCGCCGCACCGCTCACCGTCCTGTGGCTCACGCCCATGCGGGCGCTGGCGGCCGACACGCTCAAGGCGCTGCAGGCGCCGCTCGATGCGCTGGCGCCGGTGCACGGCGGCGTGGCGCGCTGGACGGCCGGCGCGCGCACGGGCGATACCGCCAGCGGCGAGCGCAGCGCGCAGTCGCGGCGCCTGCCCACGGTGCTGGTGACCACCCCCGAGAGCCTGTCGCTGCTGCTGGCGCGGGGCGATGCGCGCGAGGTACTGTCGTCCGTGCAACTGGTGGTGGCCGACGAATGGCACGAACTGCTGGGCAACAAGCGCGGGGTGCAGGTGCAGCTGGCCATCGCCCGGCTGCAGGGCTGGAACCCGGCGCTGCGCGTGTGGGGCATGTCGGCCACGCTCGGCAACCTGGAGGAAGCCATGCACACGCTGCTGGGCCAGGCGCCCGGTCGGCAGGGCGGCGGCTCCACAGAGGGCGTGCTGGTGCAGGGCCGGGTGGACAAGCGCCTGGTGGTGGACACGCTGCTGCCCGACCACCCCGAGCGCTTTTCGTGGGCCGGCCACCTGGGCCTGTCGATGCTGCCCGCCGTGGTGCGCGAGCTGGCCGGCACGCGCACCACGCTGGTCTTCGTTAACGTGCGCTCGCAGGCCGAGGTCTGGTACAAGGCCATTCTCGATGCGCGGCCCGACTGGGCGGGCGAGCTGGCCATCCACCATGGCTCGCTGGACCGCGGCGTGCGCGAATGGGTCGAGGCCGGGCTCAAGGCCGGGCGGCTGCGGGCGGTGGTGTGCACCTCCAGCCTGGACCTGGGCGTGGACTTTTTGCCTGTGGAGCGCGTGCTGCAGATCGGCTCGGCCAAGGGCATCGCGCGGCTGCTGCAGCGCGCGGGGCGATCGGGCCACGCGCCCGGGCGGCCGTCGCGCATCACGCTGGTGCCCACCCACAGCCTGGAGCTGGTCGAGGCCGCCGCCGCCCGCGCCGCGGTGCAGGCGGGCCAGGTGGAGATGCGCGCCAGCCCGCGCCGCCCCGTGGACGTGCTGGTGCAGCACCTGGTCACCGTCGCCCTGGGCGGCGGCTTCGAGCCCGAGGCGCTCTATGCCGAGGTGCGCCGCACGGCCGCCTATGCCGACCTGCCGCGCGCCGTGTGGCAGTGGTGCCTGGACTTCGTGCACCGGGGCGGGCCGTCGCTGGCCGTGTACCCGGACTACCAGCGCGTGGTGCCTGACGAGGGCGGCGTGTGGCGCATGCCCGATGCGCGCCTGGCGCGGCGCCACCGCGCCAACATCGGCACCATCGTGAGCGATGCCAGCATGGTGGTGCAGGTGCTGCACGGCGCGCGCCTGGGCACCATGGAAGAGAGCTTTCTGTCGCGCCTGTCGGCCGGCGATTGCTTCGTGTTCGCGGGCCAGGTGCTGGAGATGGTCCGCATCGAGGACATGACCGCCTACGTGCGCCGCGCCGCGCGCGGCCGCCCCACCGTGCCGCGCTGGGCGGGATCGCGCATGCCGCTGTCCACCGTGCTGGCCGATTTCGTGGTGCGCCAGCTCGCATTGGCGGCGGACGGCGACTACCGCTCGCCCGAGCTGAAAAGCGTGCGCCCGCTGCTGGAGGTGCAGCAGCGCTGGTCGGCCCTGCCCACGCCCGGCACGCTGCTGGCCGAAACCCTGCGCACGCGCGAAGGCTGGCACCTGTTTCTCTACCCTTTCGCTGGGCGGCATGCACACACCGGCCTGGCCAGCCTGTTCGCCTGGCGCGCGGCGCAGGGCGAGGCGGGCACCTTCTCGATCGCGGTCAACGACTACGGCCTGGAGCTGCTCAGCGCCACCGAGCGCGACTGGGCGGCCCTGCTGCCCGAGCTGCTCAGCACGCAGGCCCGCCCCGCGCCCGGTGCCCTCGCCGCGCCCACGACGGACCCGGCCCCCGGCGCGGTCGCTTCCGACCTGCGCGTGCCCGCCAGCGAAGCCCTGGCCATCCGCAACACGGCCAATGCCGCCCGGGCCGAAGCCGACGATGCCGCGGGCCACCCCCTGCCCGAGGCGCCGCACGGCGACCCCGAGCGCCAGGCCCTGCTGCACGAAGTGCTGGCCAGCCTGAACGCCACCGAGATGGCGCGGCGGCGCTTTCGCGAGATCGCGCGCGTGTCGGGGCTGATCTTCCAGAGCCACCCCGGCGAGCGCCGCAGCGCCCGCCAGCTGCAGGCGTCGTCGCAACTGTTCTTCGAGGTCTTTCGCAAATACGACACCACCAACATGCTGCTGCGCCAGGCCGACGAAGAGGTGCTGAGCCAGGAGCTGGACGTGGCCCAACTGCTGGCCGCATTGCGCCGCATGCAGGGCCAGCAGCGCGTGGTGCGGGCGCTGCTGCGGCCGAGCCCGTTCGCCTTTCCGCTCATGGTGGAGCGCTTTCGCGAAAAGCTCACCAACGAGCACCTGGCCGACCGCATCGCGCGCATGCTCGCGCAACTGGACAGTGCCGCCGACGCCCGCGGCCCGGCGGCCGAGGCCGCGCCGCGCATGCAGGACGTGGTGCCGCCCGACCCGCCGCTGCGCGCGCGGCGGCTTCCGAAGGCCGCGGCCAGCGAACCGCCGGCCGTCGACGAGGCCCCGGTGGTGCCGCACGATCCCCTGCAGTCCGCGGCGGCCGAGGTGCGCCGCACGCTCGACTTCTCGCTGACCGCGGCCGACGAATCCGCACCGGGCGGCGGCGCGAAGCGGCGCCGCGAGCGCAAGCCCTCGCGGCCCTTGCCCCGGCTGTGAAGAACCATCAAGGCATGAGCGCAACGGACACCCATCCCGCGGCCGAGGGCGCCGCCATCTGCCACCTGGCCGGCACCGAAGTCCACCTGCTGCCCGACCGCTCCCTGTGGTGGCCGGCCGGCCGCACGCTGTTCGTGGCCGACGTGCACCTGGGCAAGTCCGACACCTTCCGCGCGCGCGGGCTGCCCGTGCCCTCGGGTACCACGCGCGACAACCTCGATCGGCTGTCGGCCCCGATCGCCCGGCAAGGCGCGCAGCGGCTGGTGGTGCTGGGCGACTTCCTGCATGCGGCCGAAGCGCAGTCGCCTGCCGTGCTGGCCGCCCTGTCGGCATGGCGCGCCGCGCATGCGGCGCTGGAGGTGGTGCTGGTGCGCGGCAACCACGACAGCCACGCCGGCGATCCGCCGGCCGGCCTGGGGTTCGCCATCGTGGACGAGCCCTGGCCGATCGGGCCGTTCGCGTGCTGCCATTACCCGCAGGCGCACGGCACGCTGCACGTGCTCGCCGGCCACGTCCATCCCGCCGTGGTGCTGCGGGGGCGGGGGCGCGACGCCCTGCGCCTGCCGTGCTTCGCGGTGGAGCCGCAACTCACCGTGCTGCCGGCGTTCGGCGAGTTCACCGGCGGCCAGACGATGACCTCCGGCCCGGAGCGCCGCTTTTTCGCCGCCGGCGGCGGGCGGGTGTGGGCGGTGCCGGGCATGGGGGCCACGCCGGAGTGACCTGGCCCGTGGGTGAAAGTCCTGGCGGTTATCCGGGGCCGGTTCTGCGCGACGGCCCGACCTCGGGCGGTCTCGGATGGTTCGGCGGCATCGCTCCGCCCGCCTGAGCCGCCAAGGCCTGAAGGTGCGTATTCACCGAGGCCTCCCACTCGCTGTAGATCTCACGGGCCTGTCGCGAGTATTCGAAAGCGGCGGGGCTTTCATGATCGTCCGGCCAGGGCAATTGAAGGAACGGATGGTTGTCCCGGGCGTCCTTCAATGGCTCGAACGTCGCTTTGTGCAGTTCCTGCATGCCGACACGCCATGTCTCGTGGTGCATCAGAAATGCTGGATAGACCTGCGGATCGGACGCTTGCGCCAGGACCTCGGAATGCAGGGCTGCGATGTCGTCCGGGTTCAGTGCGCTGAAGTCGAGGTTGGTGAGGTCCTGCGCCG
Organism: Acidovorax sp. SUPP3434; assembly: GCF_030159015.1. Lineage (NCBI taxonomy): Bacteria > Pseudomonadati > Pseudomonadota > Betaproteobacteria > Burkholderiales > Comamonadaceae > Acidovorax > Acidovorax sp. SUPP3434. The sequence continues at coordinate 119,168 of NZ_BQXL01000010.1, read as the reverse complement.
TGTCCTGCGGCAGTTGAAGGGGCCTTTTCAGCGCCGCCTTGGCATGCGCCAGGGTTTCCAGCGGATCTGCCTGCAGCCATTTCGTTTTCCATGGCGGTAAATCGGTGCGCTGCTTCATCTGGTGTATCAACCGGTTCGTGGCGGTCTCCAGCAGCGACAGCCGGAACTGCTGGCCCATCAGGCCGTTCAACTGCGCTTCGTTGATCTTGCCCGCTCGCACGTCCAGCACCATCTGCCGGTTGCGCACGGCCAGCATCACCTTGGAAAAGCCATCGAGCAGGTTGTCCCTGCAATCGCCGAGGGCGGTCTGCGAGATCAGGTACACCTCGCTGCGCAGATCGGGATCGCGCGCGATCGCCAGGATGGTCGTGCGCACCTGGCTGGCCAGTTGCTGTTGTGCCGCAGGCGAAAAACCCGGGTAAGCCTCGTCGTGCAGGCGCTCCAGCACCCGGGCGAAGGCAGGTGCCTGGGGCTCGTCGTCGAAGGCATGGGGGTCTGCGGTGGCGGCCTGCGCCATGCCGCTGCTCATCCATGTCCGGATCTGGTGACCCAGTGGCGCTTTCAGGCGTTCGAGGTCGCCTTCGACATCGCCCTCGTCGAGTTCTTCGTCGCGCTGGGTCTCGAGGTAGGCTTCGAGGTCCGATGCGTCATCGCCCTCCTCCAGTGAGGGGGCGGTGGTCACGAACGTGCCCACCGGGTTCATGACGAGTTCGATCACGCGCGCCGCGGCGGGGTGGCTGTGGCGGTGCTGTTGCCATAACGCTTCCAGCCCCGTTTTGATTTCGGCCCGAACGCCCTGGAGTGTCGAAAGGGCCGCCGCCATTTGCTGGATATGTTTTTCCAGATCAGGGCGCTGCACGGTCAGCGCCACCAGATCGAAGAGCTGCGAAGAGGCCAGCGGGCCATGGATACCCAGTTCGCCCAAAGCGTGCTGCAGGTGCTCGGGCGTTTCGAGGTCCAGCGCGCCATCATCGGACTGTGGCGATCCAGGGGATGACGGCACCTCCCCGCGCGGGCTGGCCACGGCGGTGGCGGGCAGCGGCGGGCGCAGCGGCATGGCCGAGCGTGGCGGCAAGGAGGGTTCTGCCGTCGGCGCGCTGGCGGAAGTGCGGCGTGGCGACAGGGGCAGGGCTGCATCTGCACCTGGGCCGGTCGTTCGGGCGCGAACGGGCCGGGTGGGCGCTGCGCCGCTGGCCTCGGGGCTGTGTTCTCGTGGCCGGATGCGGCCGGAATGTCGTAGGGGGTCCATGGTCGCCTTTCCCGCCGCATTCGAGCGCGGGCGGTACCGGCGATGTTCGTGCGGGAACGCGGTGGCGTCCTGCCCCGTGCGCACGGGTGCATCGTTTTGCGAAGCCGGAGCAACACCGGCCCAATGCGGCTTACGCCATGTCCGGTTCGGGTTTCATGGACGGGTCAGGCGCCCCGATTTTCCCCAAATGCCTCAGCAGCAGATTTTCCTCGTGCAGCCATTTCGCCTCGACCGCCCGGCTGCGGATGGCGTACTCGACCTCCGCTTCCAGGCCCTGCGGCAGGTCTTCATCGAAGAACGGATCGTCGTCGCGTGCCGTGGTGAGCTGGCCGAATTCGCGCGGGTGCAGCGCTTTCATTCCTTCACGCCATGTCGGGTGGTTAAAGCGAAATTCGCCATAAGCGGTAGGATCGCTCGCCTGTTGCTCCACGGCGCGGGCCAGATCGGCCACGTTGTTTTGGCGAAGCACGCTCAATTGCAAGGCCTGTACGCCGGTGACGGTGCCCTCCGGCAGATCCAGTCGGTCCCGCAGCGCCTGCTTGGCGTGCATCAGCGTTTCCAGCGGCTCCCGCGTGAGTTGTCGCTTGGGCCAGGGGCCAAGGTCCGGGCGCTGCAGTTCCTGATGAATGAACCGGGTGACCTCGCTTTCCAGCAAAGCCAGCCGGAACTGCTGCCTTGCCCAGCGCTGGAACTGCGTGGCGTCCACCCGGCCGCTGCGGATGTCCGCCACCATCTGGTGGTTGCGCACCGCCAACAGCGCTTTGGAAAAACCTTCGAGCACGTTGTCCTGGCAACTGCCCAAAGCCGTTTGCGCTATCAGATAGACCTGCGCGCGCAGATCGGGATCGCCTGCTATCGCATGGATGACGGCCGCGACCTGCTCGCCCCGTTGCGCTGCTACCGTCGAGGAGCCGCCCTCCGGGCCCTCGCGGCCGGCATCGCGCAGTCGGGCGAGCAGGCGGGCAAAAGCGGGCGCCTGTGGCTCGTCATCGAAAGCGCTCAATGCAGCGGCTTCGGGATGGTCCGGGCCCAGCCATTGGGCGGCTTCCCAGCCGAGAGGCCTCGTTTGGCGCTTCAGGTCCCGGGCGAGTTCGTCTTGCTCGTTCTCCTCCCCTTCGTCCTCCGACTCGACATCTTCGTTTTCAAAGTCGATCAGGATGCCCATCAACTGCCGGATGGCCTCGGTCGTGACGGGGTGCAAGGTGCTGTCCCGGGCCCGCGCTTCCAACCCGTCGCGCAGTTCCGGCAGGGCGCCGAGTTCCACGAGCAGGTCGGCTGATACGCGCAGCACCTGGGGCGCCAACTCCGGCTGGGCATTCAACTGGTCCAGCAACGCAAAGACCTGGGACGAATGGGGCGTTCCGTGAACCCCCAATGCGGCATGGTTCGCAAACGGAAGCGTGAGCGGGTCCGGCGCCGCTTCGTTCTCGCTTTGCCAGCTTTCTTCTTCCGAGTCCGAGGTCTCTGACCACGCGTCTGGTGATGGCGGTGGCGTGTTGTTCAAATCGAGTGGATGAGGCTGTGCAGCGTACTCCTCTGACGATGCGGGCAGTGCGGCGTTCAGGTCCGGCAGGTCCGGCGGTTGGGGCAGCGCGGCGTTCAGGTCCGGCAGGTCCGGCGGTTGGGGCAGCGCGGCGTTCAGATCCGGCAGGTTCGGCGGTTGGGGCAGTGCGGTGTTCAGATCCGGCAGGTTCGGCGGTTGGGGCAGTGCGGTGTTCAGGTCTGGCAGAGGCAAGTGGGCACGCGGCGCTCGAAGGTAGGCAGCGGCTTCGGCGGCGTTTCCCGACAATGGATTGCGCGCAGCCAAAGGGCCGGCAGGGTGCGCTGGACTGGTTCTGCGTGCGCGGACCTGGCGGTCTGCGACGGACGGTGACCCAACACTTTGCTCACGCGGCCTCACGGTACCAATGCGTTCAATGCCTGACATGGGTGATTTTCCAGTTGGGGGCTGTGAATGGGTGGCTGCCGCGCTGCGGGTTTAGCGGGCAGACGATGGACCGGTGCCCGAGGCCGAACGGCAGACGGTAAAGCGCGCCATGAATGTCCGGTGCCGCCAGCCCGGAAGCAGGCAATTGCGGCTTTGACGAAGCTTGGCTCCGCCGAGGCGTACCGATGTGGCTGGCCATCTCTGGGCGGTGCTCGCGCAGTCGGGTGCGGCTCGGAGGCCGAAGGGGGTCCATTTGGGGCGCCTTTCCTGCCGCGCTCATGCGCTGGCGGTACCGGCGATCGTCTGTGCGTCAGCGAAAACGTTCCATGTTCCGCGCGCAGGGATGCCCGGTTTTGCGAAGCCTTGAGCCAAGCCTCGCAGGGCACGCTTGCGCGCCAAGGGCCGGGGCTATTCTTTCAGCAGCGCATCGCCCGCCAGCACCGGCGCATCGGGCAGTTCGTTGCGCCCGCTCGCCACCGCCCCCTCTTCGCCCATTCCTGTGGGGAAGTGCTCGGCCAGCAGGGCGGACACCTCCGCCAGCGCCTGCGTCAAACCGTCCTCGTAACGCTCGGCGCGAAAGGCCTCGCCCATGTGAGCGACCAGGGTGCGCCAGGTCTCGGGCGGCACGGCGCGGGCCAGGCCCCGGTCGGCCACGATCTCGATGGCCTGCTCGGCCACCAGCAGGTAGATGAGCACGCCGTTGTTGTGCTCGGTGTCCCACACGCGCAGCTTGCCGAACAGCGTGACGGCCCGCTCGCGGGCGCTGGCGCCGCGCCATAGGTAGCTGGTGGGCAGGCCGCCTTCGGCGCAGATGCGGATCTGCCCGGTGTGGCGGCGCTCGCTGGCGGCCACGCGGCGCGTGATGCGCTCCAGCACGTCGGGCGGCAGCGCCTGATGCAGGCGGCCTTCCACCCAGCGGTGCCGAACGAGCCGCGCGATGCGCGACAGGGCCGAAGGGGTGCCCGCGGGGGCCAGCGAGGTCTTTGCCATGGTCACCAGTCTCCCGAGGCGCCGCCGCCGCCAAAGTCGCCGCCGCCGCCCGAACTGAAGCCGCCGCCATCGCTGCTGCTGCTGCCGCCACTGCCACCGCTCCAGCCGCCGAAGCCCCCGGTGGACGTGCCGATCCCGCCGCCTCCGGCCGGCCCGAAGCCGCCGCCGCGCCGCCCGCCCAGGGACAGGCCGGTGCCGCTGAAAAGCCAGGTGTAGAGCAGCGCGATCAGTCCGGCGCCGCCGGCCAGCAGCACGCTGGTAGTGAACAGAAACGCCAGCCCGCCCACGCCGCCGCCCAACAGCAGGCCGCCCAGGCGGTTGCCGAAAATGCCACGCGCCACCGGGCCGCCCACCATCACGCCGAAGAACAGGAAGATGGCGAGGTCGGTCCAGTCCACGCCCGGCGCGGACCGGGCCGCGCGTTCGCTGGTGTCACTGGGAAGGGGCAGCGATTCGCCGGCGATGCGCGCGCCGATCTGGTTCACCGCGGCGGACAGGCCGCCCGCGTAGTCGCCCTCGCGAAAGCGCGGCTTCATGGCGCCGTCGATGATGCGCGCGGCGGCGATGTCGGGGATGGCCCCTTCCAGCGCCTTGGCCACCTCGATGCGCATCTTGCGGTCGTCCTTGGCCACCAGCACCAGCACGCCGTCGCCCACGTCCTTGCGGCCGATCTTCCAGGCGTTGCCGACCCGGTTGGCGAACGCGGCCAGTTCCTCGGGCGCGGTGGTGGGCACCATCAGCACCACGACCTGCGAGCCGTGGGATTTTTCGATGGCGGCCAGGCGCGTGTCCAGCGCCTGCCGGTCGGCCGCGCTGAGCGTGCCGGTCTGGTCGATCACGCGCGCGCTCAGTGCCGGCACGGCGCGCTGCGCCTGCGCTGGCGTGCCGAAACAGCCGATGGCCATCAAAAAGAGAGCTGTCAGCGCGAGGCGGACGTGCGCCAGGGCCATGTCGGGCACTCCGGTGGTGGTGTCAGGGCTTGGACGCCGGCTTGGAGAAGTCCACCGCCGGCGGGGTGGAGATCTGCGCCTCGTTCTGCACGGTGAAGCTGGGCTTCGGGTCGTAGCTGAACACCTTGGCCGTGACGTTGGTGGGGAAGCTGCGCGCGAGCACGTTGTACTCCTGCACCGTCTGGATGTAGCGGTTGCGCGCCACGGTGATGCGGTTTTCGGTGCCCTCCAGCGTCACGCGCAGGTCGCGGAACGCCTGGTTGGCCTGCAGCTGCGGGTAGCGCTCGGCCACCACCATCAGGCGCGAGAGGGCGCCGGACAGCTCGCCCTGCGCGGCCTGGAATTTGTTGAACGCCTCGGGGTTGTTCAGCGTCTCGGGCGTCACCTGGATGGAGGTGGCCTTGGCGCGGGCCTCGACCACCTTGGTCAGCGTGTCCTGCTCGAAGGCGGCCTCGCCCTTGACGGTGGCGACGATGTTGGGCACCAGGTCGGCGCGGCGCTGGTACTGGTTGAGCACCTCGCTCCAGGCGGCCTTGGACTGCTCGTCCAGGCGCTGGAAGTCGTTGTAGCCGCAGCCCGAAAGGGCCAGGACGGCGGCCAGGGTGGCAAGAAGACGTTTCATGGCGCGTGCGCTGGGCCGGGTGCAGGCGACAGTGCCGAAAGGCTGGCAGCGCCCGCGCATTCTGCCCCAGCCCGATCGGGCACCGCGTAGTCCGCCGGGCCGACCGCCCGGCCGGTCCGGCGGCCGCGGGCCGGGCGTTGCGGCCCGCCAGCCCCGACAATAGCGCCACCGCATGACAGCCCACCGAAGCGCCATGACCCGATCCCCCTACCGCGCCGCCACCCTGGGCGGCTCCGCCGACGAGACCGAAGCCGCCTTCTACGAAGCCCTGCAGACGGGCAACCTGGAACGCCTGATGGCGTGCTGGGCCGAGGAGGACGACATCGTCTGCGTCAACCCCGGCGGCCCGCGCCTTCTGGGCGCCGCGGCCATCCGCGCCGCCTTCAGCGCCATGTTCGAGCACGGCACCCTGCGCGCCCGGCCGGCCCAGGTGCACCGGGTGCAGGCCATGGCCAGCGCGGTGCACAGCGTGGTCGAGCACGTCGAGGTGGTGCTGGACGGCGGGGTGCGCGAGGCCATCGTGCAGTCCACCAACGTCTACCACAAGACCCCGCAGGGCTGGCGCCTGGTGGCCCACCACGCCAGCCCGGGCACCGTGCACGAAGCCCAGGCGCCGGGCCACCCGCCGCCGGTGCTGCATTGAGGCGCTGCCCGCCATGTTGTCGGCCCACGGGCTTCAAGCCTTTTAGCCCTCCAGCACAATAAGTACTAGGGCATGTTGCTATGAAATATGTAGCGCCTCGCTGGCTGCCCGGCGGCCACCTGCAGACCATCTGGCCGGCGCTGGCCTCGCGCCGGGTGCTGGCCGCGCCACCGGCCTATCGGCGCGAGCGCTGGACGGCGCCGGACGGCGATTTCGTGGACGTGGACTTCCTGGAGCCGGCCGCAGGGGCCGGGACGCAGGCCGATCCTGGCCAGCCGCTGCTGGTGCTGTTCCACGGGTTGGAGGGCTCGTCGCGCAGCCACTATGCCGAGGCCTTCGCCGATGTAGCGCGCGAGCTTGGCTGGGCCTACGCCGTACCGCATTTCCGGGGCTGCAGCGGCGAGCTCAACCTGGCCCCGCGCGCCTACCACTCGGGCGACCACGAGGAGATCGCCTGGCTCCTGGCACGGCTGGCGCAGCGGCAGGCCGACGGCGCCCTCGGGGCCGACGGCACGCCCGGCCCGCGCGCGCCGCTGCTGGCGGTGGGCGTGTCGCTCGGCGGCAATGCGTTGCTGCGCTGGGCCGCCGAGGCCGGCGCCAGCGCCTCGCGCAGCGCCGATGCGGTGGCGGCCGTGTGCTCGCCGCTCGACTTGGCCGCGGGCGGGGCGGCCATCGGCCGGGGCTTCAACCGGCAGGTGTACATGCGCATGTTCCTGCGCACCATGGTGCCCAAGGCGCTGGCCAAGCTGCGCCAGCACCCGGGCCTGTTCGACCGGCAGGCCCTGCTGGCCGCGCGCGACCTGTACGACTTCGACAACGTGTTCACTGCGCCGCTGCACGGCTTTCGCGACACCGACGACTACTGGCGCCGCGCCTCGGCCCAGCCGCTGCTGGCGCGCATCCGCATCCCGGCGCTGGCCGTCAATGCGCGCAACGATCCGTTCGTGCCGGCGTCCAGCCTGCCGCGCGCGGGGCAGGCCGGGCCCCACGTCACGCTGTGGCAGCCCGCGCACGGCGGGCACGTCGGCTTCGCCCAGGGGCGCCTGCCGGGCCACGTGCGCGCCATGCCGGCCGAGGTGGCCGGCTGGCTGGCGGCCCACGGGGCACCGGACTACGCGGCCGGCGGAACCCCCTCGATACCATCGCGCCATGGATGACATCGTCAAACAGGCCATCGCCAAGTGGCCCAACGTTCCCGACTGCTACGGCTGGCTGGGGCTCGACGCGCGAGGCCGCTGGTATATGCGCGACGACGCCACCCAGGCCCAGGGGCCGTTCCCGCAGGCCAAAGGCTCGCTGCTGGCGCATGGCAAGCTCATCGACTTCATCCAGCGCAACTACGAGGCCGACGCCCAGGGGCGCTGGTTCTTCCAGAACGGCCCGCAGCGCGTGTACGTGGAACTGGAGATCACCCCGGTGGTCTGGCGCATCGAGCCGGATTTCACCCTGGTCGCCCACACCGGCCGCGCCGCCACCGCCCGCGAATGCCTGCTGGACGAGGCCGGGCGCCTGTACCTGTTCGACGGCACCGTGCTGGGGCTGGCGCACACGCTGGACATGGAAACCGCCGCGCAGGCGGTCGAGGCCGGGCAGTGGGACCCGCAGCCAGTGCAGGCAGCCGATCTGCCGGTGCGCTATGGCTACGTGCTGCAGCCGTCGGTGTTCCGGGTCTGAGCTGCCCCCGCGCCCTGGGCGGTTCTGCACGGTGGGGCAGTGCCGGCCCACGCACTTTCTCAAAACTTCATGCGCTGGCGTTGTCCTGAGCGGCCGGGCGCTTCATTTCGGATTTGACCTCGTCTTCACCGAAGATGCCCGTGAAAGTTAGTCACGACCCGGGAAGCGCCCATTCGGCGATCAGCTTGATCTCCACGCTCCGTGGTTCCCAGTGGACCTGATCTACCAGTTGCACGGCTTCGATGTTCTGCTCTTGCAAGACGGTGCCGTCCTGGGTCTGGAGCTGCACAAAGCCAGGGGCGTCTGCGGAAGAGCCGGGCGACATTCGCCACGGCCAGCCGATCCGGAACACGGCTACTTGAAAGCGTTGGTCCGGACTGGGGAAGGTTTTGTACACGCTGGAACAACACAGCTTGCGTCCGCTGGGCGTGAACGACAGCCAGCCACAGACCCCCAGCGCCACGGCGACGAGCAAGGCCAAGAATTTGGAGCGCGATGCGCTTGGATGGGCCATGGTTCTAAGGCTTGAACAAGAACGTATTGTTCGTGGTCTGCTTGAGCACCCGCATATCGGAATAGATCAGAAAATCACCGCCTTTCCCATTGGCCGAGCGCCATTTCCTGAAATCAGAATTGCGGACGTTGAAGCCGCCATTCAAACCGGTTCGCCCGACGCTATTGGATTCGAAGTTCCAGTTTCCAAGATCCTGGTCCTCGCCCGCTGCATCATTGAAGTCATAGGAGTCCTTGACATAGATGCCTACCTCCTCGATGGTCACCAGATAATTGCCGGTCGGAACCTTCGGTGCCGGGCCTGCGGCAACTTTTTTCTCGGTCATTTCAGCTTCTACGGTTCCGGCCACCACCAGGCGAAACGTGAAGTTGCCCAATGCGGCCCTCAAGTCGTCCATGGGGCCTACTAACATGTCCATGTTTCCGCCAATCACGCGGAATTGAATGGCTTCATTCTCCATGGACTGCAGCATCCTGGGTAGCAAAAAGCGTTGTTTGCCGCTGCCCAGTGCGTTCTTTCGTTTGAGGAGCTTCACAATCTCCCTGCGGGCAGCTTCATTCAGCCAAATGCGTTCCGCGATCAGCGTGTCGTAGACTTGGCGCGCTCGGGAAAAGCCAAGAACCCAATCCATGGTAATGATGTCTGTAGACGCTATACCATTCGAGGGGGATGAGTTTGATGGGTCTGAAAACCACTTTTCCATCAATTGGGCCCCACGCTCCCAATTGTTTGATCGCATCACTGTGGGCAGCTTTGTGATATCAAGCTTGGACATATTATTATCAAGTCATTGAAAGATTCAATTGATAATAACATGGCTCTCACTGGATTTAAAAGTCAAGCAGTGATTTTTGCCTTTTGATTGAACTGATGTTTCAATGATTTCAGTTTGAAAGGGAATTTTCGATCGTTTTAACCGAGGTGAAATGTCCGCCTCGTAGAGAATTCCTGCCGGATGCAGGCTCATTTGGTTAATGCATAAAAAAGGGACAAGCAATCGCTGTCCCTTTTCTTTTGTGAAGTGCCCTGAGTAATTCTCAGGGCTTACCAAACGGGCATGGAGTTGAATGACCCGCCTTTTGTGGGAGGTCGGGTGCCTCGTCTTACTTGGCCGCGTTGGCCATGAACTCGACCGCCGCATGGATGTCCGCGTCCGACGCCTGCGTGCCGCCGCGGGGGGGCATGGCACCCTTGCCGGCGATGGCGATGCGCGTCATGCCGTCGATGCCGTCCTTCAGGCGCTCGGCCCAGGCGGCCTTGTCGCCGAACTTGGGCGCACCGGCGATGCCGGCGGCATGGCAGACCTGGCACGCCTGCTTGTACAGGGCTTCGCCAGCGCCGGCAGCGGCCGTTGCCGTGGGGGCGGCGGCAGGCGCCGCGGCCGTAGCCGGTGCCGCGGCCGCAGTGGCCTGTGCAGCGGAAGCGGGCGCTACAGCCGCCGTGGGGGCCGCAGCGGCGTCGGAAGCCCCGGCGGCGGCACCGGAGGCCCCTGCGGCTGCGGGGGCGGCAGGCTCTTCGAACTTGGCGCCCGCCGCGTTGGCCATGTAAGCCACGCCGCGCGCGATCTCGGTGTCGTTGAAGTCGCCGCCGCTTTGCGGGGCCATCGCGCCCTTGCCGGCGAGGGCGGAATGCACCAGCGCCTCGAACCCGGTCTTGATGCGCGGGCCCCAGGCCGCTGCGTCACCCAGCTTGGGGGCGCCTGCTGCGCCCGTGGCATGGCAGGCGGCGCACTGGCCCTTGAAGACTTCCTCGCCGGGGCGCAGGGGGCGGTTGGCATCGCGCACTTCCACCATGCCCACCTTCTGGATGCGTTCCGCCAGCGCCCGTTCGGGGTTCGCGGCGCCATCGGCCGGCTTGGTGCCCGAGGTCACGTACATCACGAGCCCGATGATGGCGAAGATCGGGACCACAAACGAAAAGAAGACCGTCAACAGCAGTTGCTTGGGATTCTTGATGGGGCCGGTGTGCGCTTCTTCGTGGGGGGTGTCGCTCATGACGTCCTCTATGTATCGGGGGCTTGATGAAACCAGCCGCTGATTATAGGAAGGCTCCCCGGGGCCGGCCGTTAGGGAAAACGGCCGGCTTTTCCTGGCGTTTGCGCTGCGTCAAGAACCGGCGGTCGGCATGGGGGTGGCGGCTGTGCGGATCGCCCTTGCGGGCGGGAGGCACCACGCCGGCGCATTGCCGCGGCCCTGAAAGCACAAACGCCCTGCAAGGACGGTTTTCCTTGCAGGGCGCGGGGCCCGGTCTGTCGGATCGAGTCGCACCTCAGTGCGCGCCCGAAGCCGCTTTGCGGGGGGATCAGGAGCCCGAGGCGCGCTCGTCCTGCGGCGTCCAGCCGCCACCCAGCACCTTGTACAGGGTGATCTGGTTTTGCAGCTGGATGAGCCGCGTCTGCACCACGAGTTGCTCGGAGGTGAACAGCGAGCGCTGCGCATCCAGCAGATCGAGGTAGCTGGACACGCCGTTGCGGTAGCGCAGGTCCGACAGCTGCAGGCGCTTGGCGTCCGCATCCGCCTGGGCGCGCTGCGCCGCCAACTGCTCTCCGAGGGTGGCCTGGCCCGCGAGGGCGTCGGACACTTCGCGGAAGGCGGTCTGGATCGACTTCTCGTACTGCGCCACCGAGATGGAGCGTGCGGCCCGCGCCGATTCGAGCGTGGCCTGGTTGCGCCCGGCATCGAAGATCGGCAGCGCTAACTGCGGTGCCAGCGAGAAGGCCCAGGAGCCGCTCTTGAACAGGCCCGACAGCTCGTTGCTCGCCGTGCCCACGCTCGCGGTCAGCGAGATGCGCGGGAAGAACGCCGCGCGCGCCGCGCCGATGTTCGCGTTGGCGGCGATGAGCTGCTGCTCGGCCTGGCGGATGTCGGGGCGCCGCGTGAGCAGGTCGGACGGCAGGCCCGCGGGAAGCGCCGGCATGGCGGGCGCATCGGCCAAGCGCGACACCGTGGTGCCCAGGCTGTCGCGGATGTCCTGCGGCAGGGGCTGGCCCAGCAGCAGGGCCAGGGCGTTCTCGTCCTGCATGCGCTGGCGCCGCTGCTGCGCATAGGTGGCGCGGGCGGCCTGTGCCAGGCCTTCCGCCTGGCTGTTGTCCAGCTCGGAACTCACGCCGTTTTCCAGGCGCAGGCGCGTCAGCTTGACCGACTCTTCGCGCGTGCCCAGCGTGCGGCGGGAAATGTCGAGCAGCTCCTCGTCGGCCAGCAGGTTGAACCAGGCGGTGGCGACGGACGACACCAGGCTCAGCTGGGTGGACCGGCGGGCCTCCTCGGTGGCGAAATACTGCGCCAGGGCCTGCTCCTTCAAGGCGGCGATGCGCCCGAAGAAGTCGATTTCCCAGGCCGAAACCGCCAGGCCGACCTGGTAGCTGTTGGCATACGAGCGCGTAGTCGTGTCGGGCTGGCGCGTCGCGTTGACGGCGGCGTTCACCGTGGGGAACTGGCCGGCGCGCTGGATCTGGAACTGCGCGCGGGCCTGCTCGATGTTGAGCGCGGCCACGCGCAGGTCGCGGTTGTTTTCCAGCGCGATGGCGATCAGCGTCTGCAGGCGTGCATCGGCGAAGTATTCCTTCCAGTCGATGTCCGCGGCGGCCTTGGCCGTTTCGGCGCCGCCGGCGGCCGCGTCGTTGGGGAACGCCTGCGGCACCGGAGCGGCGGGCCGCTCGTAGGTCGGGATGAAGCTGCAGCCCGCCAGCACGGCAGCGGCAGCCACCACGCTCAGCAGGGGGCGTGCGATGCGCGCACTAGCGCGCAGGGACGAGGGATGGGGCATGGGGGTCTCCAGCGGATCGGTCGTCATTCAAGGTTTTCCGTGGCATGGCGGTGCTGGACCTGCTTGGCGTCGTGCTCCTGCTGGCGCTTGCTGCCCTTGAAGAAGGTGCGCACCAGCACGAAGAACACGGGCACGAAGACCACGGCCAGCACGGTGCCGGTGATCATCCCGCCGATCACGCCGGTACCGATGGCACGCTGGCTGGCCGAGCTGGCGCCCGAGGCGATGAACAGCGGCACCACGCCCAGCGTGAATGCCAGCGAGGTCATGATGATCGGCCGGAAACGCAGGTGGGCGGCTTCGAGGGCGGCCTCCAGTGCGCTCTTGCCCTCGGCCTGCAGGTCCTTGGCGAACTCCACGATCAGGATCGCGTTCTTCGCCGACAGGCCGATGATGGTCACCAGGCCGATCTGGAAGTACACGTCGTTCGACAGCCCGCGCATCAGCGTGGCCAGCAGCACGCCGAGCACGCCCAGCGGCACCACCAGCAGCACCGACACGGGAATCGTCCAGCTCTCATACAGCGCGGCCAGGCACAGGAACACCGCCAGCAGCGAGAAGGCGTAGAGGATCATGGCCTGGGAGCCGGCGAGCTTTTCCTCGCGGGACTGGCCCGTCCACTCGAAGCCGAAGCCGGGCGGCAGTTGGCCGGCCAGGCGCTCCATCTCGTTCATCGCATCGCCGGTGGTGAAGCCGGGACCGGCATCGCCCGCGATCTTGATGGACGGGTAGCCGTTGTAACGCACCGTCTGCATCGCGCCCGTGATCCAGCGCGTGGTGGCGAAGGTCGACAGCGGCACCGTCTGGCCCTGGCTGTTCACGACCGGCAGGTCCAGCACCGATTCCGGGCGCATCCGCGCCGCGGCGTCGGCTTGCACCACCACGCGCTGCAGGCGGCCCTTGTTCGGGAAGTCGTTGATGTAGCTCGAACCCAGCGCGGTCGAGAGCGCCGAGCTGATGCTGTCGAAGCCGATGCCCAGTGCGTTGGCCTTGTCGCGGTCGATGTCGATCTGCATCTGCGGCGCATCTTCCATGCCGTCGGGGCGCACGCCCGCGAGGACTTTGCTCTGCCCGGCCATGCCGAGCAGCTGGTTGCGTGCCCCCAGCAGCGCTTCGTGCCCCTGGCCCGCGCGGTCCTGCAGCCGGAAGTTGAAGCCGGTGCCCGTTCCCAGTTCGGGAATGGGCGGCGGGCTCAGCGCGAAGATGAAGGCATCGCGGATGCTGGAGAGGGCGCCGAAGGCGCGGCCAGCCACGGCAGAGGCCGCGTGTTCGGCGCCGGAGCGCTCGCTCCAGTCCTTCAGGATCACGAAGGCCAGGCCCGCGTTCTGGCCCTGGCCGGAGAACGAGAAGCCCGCCACGGTCACGATGTTCTCGACCTCGGGCTGCTTGAGCATGTAGCCCTCAACCTGCTTGAGCACCTCGCTGGTCCGCGACTGTGCGGCGCCGGGCGGCAGCTGCACGTTGGTGATGATGTAGCCCTGGTCTTCGTTGGGCAGGAACGAGGTCGGCAGGCGCATGAACACCACCGCCACCGCGCCGATCAGCGCGAGGTACACGATCATCATGCGGCCGCCGCGGCGCAGCATCTTGCTCAGGCCGCTTTCATAGCCGTGCGTGGCGTTCTTGAACGAACGGTTGAACCAGCCGAAGAAGCCTTTCTTCTCGGCATGGTGCTCGGGATCGATCGGCTTGAGCAGCGTGGCGCACAGGGCCGGCGTGAGCGACAGAGCGAGGAACGCCGAGAAGGCGATCGACGTGGCCATCGTGGCCGCGAACTGGCGGTAGATGTTGCCGGTGGAGCCGGCGAAGAACGCCAGCGGCACGAACACCGAGATCAGCACCACGGTCACGCCGATCACGGCGCCCGAGATCTGGCCCATGGCCTTGCGGGTGGCCTGCAGCGGCGGCAGGCCTTCCTCGGCCATGATCCGCTCGACGTTCTCCACCACCACGATGGCATCGTCCACCACGATCCCGATCACCAGCACCATGCCGAACATGGTCAGCACGTTGATCGAAAAGCCCATGGCCATCAGCACGCCGAAGGTGCCCAGCAGCGCCACCGGCACCACGATGGTCGGGATGATGGTGTAGCGGAAGTTCTGCAGGAACAGGAACATCACGATGAACACCAGCACCACCGCTTCGATCAGCGTGTGAAGCACCTTCTCGATCGAGACCGACACGAACTTGGAGGTGTCGTACGGCACGACGTAGTTCACGCCCTGGGGAAAGAACTTCTTGAGTTCCTCCAGCTTGGCCTTCACCGCCTTGGCCGTGGCCAGGGCATTGGCGGACGGCGTGGGCTGCACGCCCAGGCCCACGGCGTCCTTGCCGTTCAGCCGCGCGCTGGTGTTGTAGCTTTGCGAGCCCAGTTCGATGCGTGCCACGTCCTTGAGGCGGACGGCCGAGCCATCCGTGTTGGCGCGCAGCACGATGCGGCCGAACTCCTCGGCCGACGACAGTTGTCCCTGCACCACGATGGTGGCCGCCACGGGCTGGCCGGTTTCGGCGGGCAGATCGCCCAGGTTGCCGGCGGACACCTGCGCGTTCTGCGCGCGGATCGCCGCGTTGACCTGGTCGAGCGACAGGTTGAAGCCCTTGAGCTTGGCCGGGTCCACCCAGATCCGCATGGCGCGTTCCGAGCCGAACTGCGTGAGCGAGCCCACGCCGGCCACGCGCTGCAGTTCGGGAACCACGTTGCGCGCCGCGTAGTCGTTCAGCGCCTCGATGCTCACGTCGGGGTTTTCCGTGGTGAGCATGGCGAACATCAGGAAGTTGGAGCGCGACTGCTCCACGCGCACGCCCTGCTGGGTCACGGCGCTCGGCAGCCGAGGCGTTGCGCGAGAGAGCCGGTTCTGCACGTCCACCTGCGCGAGGTCGGCATTGGTGCCGGGCTCGAAGCTCAGCACGATGCTGCCGGTGCCGTTGGCCTGGCTGGTCGTCTCGACGTAGGCCAGGCCGCTCGCACCGTTCATCTCGCGCTCGATGACGGCCAGCACGCTGTCCTCCAGCGTCTGGGCGTTGGCGCCAGGGTAGGCCACCGACACCTGGATGGTCGGCGGCGCGACGGCGGGGTACTGCGCAATCGGCAGCCGCGTGATGGAGATGGCCCCCATCACGATGATGAAAATGGTGATCACCCACGCGAAGATGGGGCGCTCGATGAAGAACTTGGCCATGTGCCGCGCTCCTTCTTATGGCTTGGCCGGAGCGGAAGCGGCGGACGCAGCGGGAGCCGCCGCAGAGGCGGGCGCGCCGGGCGCCGCGGCGCCAGCGCCGCCGGCCTGCCAGGCCACGGGCTGCACCACGATCGGATCGCCGGGCTTGCCGCGCGGCAGCTTCTGGAAGCCGTCCACCATGACCTTCTCGCCCGTCTGCAGGCCTTCGAGCACCACCCAGTTCGTGCCCTGGCCCGGCCCGAGCTTGATGGGGCGCGGCGTGAGGTGGTTGTCCGCGCCCACCACCATCACGGTGTCGCCCTTGGCGGAGCGGGTCACGGCCTGCTGCGGCAGCAGCACGCCGCCGGCCACCTGGGCCTGCTCAAGGCGCACGCGCACGTAGAGCCCGGGGAGCAGCTGGCGATCGGTGTTGGGGATCTCGGCGCGCAGCGTGACCTGGCCGCTGGTCGGGTCCACCGTCAGGTCGGTGAAGAGCAGCTTGCCGGTCTGGGGATAGAGGCTGCCGTCTTCCAGCACGACGCTCACGCTGGCCGAGCCCTTGCCGGCCTGCTTGTACTTGCCGCTGGCCAGGCCCGCCTTGAGCTTGAGCGCTTCTGAGGCGGACTGCGTGAAGTTCACGTACAGCGGGTCGATCTGCTGGATGACCGCCAGCTCGGTGGCCGAGCCCTGGCCCACCAGCGCGCCTTCGGTCACCAGCGCGCGGCCGATGCGGCCGGAAATGGGGGCGGTCACGGCCGCGTAGCCCACGTTGATCTGTGCCGTGGTCACGGAGGCGCGGGCGGCGGCGAGGTTGGCCTCGGCAGTCTTTTGCGAGGCGACGGCGTTGTCGTATTCCTGCTTGCTGATCGCGTTGACGGCCACGAGCGGCTTGTAGCGCTCGGCCAGCGCGCGGGTCTGTGCCACGTTGGCATCGGCCTGCGCCACGCTCGCCCGGGCGCTTTCCAGCGAAGCCCGGTAGGGCGCGTCGTCGATGGCGAAGAGCTTTTGCCCGGCCTTCACGTCGCTGCCTTCGGTGAACAGGCGTTTTTGCAGGATGCCCGCGGCCCGTGCACGCACTTCGGCGACGCGGGAGGCCTCCAGCCGGCCGGGCAGTTCGGTCACGAGGCCCACGTCGCCGGGCGCCACGGTGACCACGCCCACCTGGGGCGGGGGAGGGGCGCCGCCACCGGCCTGGGCCGGGGCTTCGCTCTTGCCGCAGGCCACCAGGACGGTGGCGGCGACCAGGCTGAGGCAAAGGGCCACGACCCGGCGTGCGGGGTGGAGGGCGGCAGCGGAAACGCCAAGATCGTCACTGAGGCGAAGCATGAAAGTCCTTCCGGAAATGCGCTGATTGAAAAGGCCATGCAGGCACGGAGATGTCTTTGATCGGCATCAACCACGCAGATGGCCCTTGAATTCGGTGCGCGATTATACATACAAACATGAATGTATAATTGCTGCGGAGCGCTGGCGCCGTCCTTTCCACGGGGTGGGCAATGCCAGAAAAACGCGGACATCGAACACAAAAGGAGACATGCCCCATGGCCCGACGCACCAAAGAAGACGCCGTTGCGACACGCAATAGTTTGCTGGATGCGGCCGAGCAGGTCTTTTACCAGAAGGGTGTGTCGCACGCGTCGCTCAACGAGATCGCGCAGGCCGCCGGCGCCACGAGGGGCGCCATCTACTGGCATTTCAAGGACAAGGTCGATCTGTTCAACGCGATGATGGAGCGCGTCACCCTGCCTTTGGAGCGCGCCAACGGCGAATGCGAGAGCAACGAAGACATGGCGCCGCTGCAGCGCATGCGCGGCGTGATCGACCTGGTGCTGCGCAACCTGGCGCAGGACCAGCGCATGCAGCGTGTCTTCGAGATCGCTTTCTTCCGGGTGGAATACGTCGAGGAACTGGCGGGCGTGCGCGACCGGCACATCGCCGCCTGCGGCGCCTTCCGCGAGCAGCTCGCCAACGACCTGCGCCTGGCCGCCGAAAGCCAGAAAGTGCAGCTACCCATGCCGCCGCAGATCGCGGCCATCGCCCTGCAAGCGATCTTCGAAGGGCTGCTGCAGGGCTGGATCCTGAACCGCGCCAATTTCGACCTCCCGGCGACCGGCCGTGCCTCGGTGGACGCCTACCTGCGCGGGCTGGGCCTGGAGCTGCCCCCGCTGCCGGACTGGCTGCAGGATTGCTCTTTGCGGGACGTGTGCCCGCACGCCGCGAGGGCCGTGCCATAATCGCCGACTGATCGGGCCGCAATGGCCCGCTGTGCGGCTGTAGCTCAGTGGATAGAGTATTGGCCTCCGAAGCCAAGGGTCGTGGGTTCGATCCCCGCCAGCCGCACCATCGATGATCGCCGCAGTGCCGGACAACGCACTGGGTTCTCCCTCTTTTTTCATTCCTTCCGATTCGCGTCCGGCGTTATCGCCGCATCAGCGGCGCCTGCGCAACGCATCGCGCTTTTCACGCCGCTCCAGCCACAGCGACAGCGCCACGCGCGCGGCCAGCAGGGCCACGGTGGTGGCCAGGGCGCCGGTGGACAAGGGCGCTGCCGGAGCCGCTTGCATGGCGGGCGCGGGCAAAGGCGTGACGGGCGTGAGCGCCGAGTTGGCGTCGGCCCCGCCCTTGCGGGGCTCGACCGGGTCGAGCAAGGCCTCGGGGGCGGCGGCATGCGAGCCGTGCTCGGCCGCGTACACCTTGGTGAATTCCGCGCCCAGCAGGAAGATCTGCGCGGCGTAATACACCCAGATCAGCACCACCGCGATGGCGCCGGCGGCGGCATAGGTCGAGCTCAGGCCCGCCTTGCCCACATACAGGCCGATCAGCACCTTGCCCACCTCGAACAGCACGGCGGTCACCGCGGCGCCCACCCACACGTCGCGCCAGGCGATCGGCACCGAGGGCATGAACTTGAAGATCATCGCGAACAGCACGCAGCTGATGCTCATCGACAGCAAGGTGTTGATGCCCATCAGCATCAGCTCCCAGCCCGGCATCAGGGCGCCGAGCCACGTGCCCGCCGCCGCCACCGCGGCGCTGACGGTGAGCGAGGCCATGAGCAGGAAGGCCAGGCCGAGGATCAGCCCGAACGACAGGAAGCGCGCGCGCAGCAGGCCCCAGATGCCGCTCGGCTTGGCGGGCTCCGGCACGTGCCAGATGCGGTCGAGCGCGCTCTGGATCTCGCCGAACACCGTGGTCGCGCCGATGCCCAGCAGCACCAGGCTGATGGTGCTGGCGATGATGCCTTCTGTGGGCTCGCGGGCGCTCTTGATGAGGCCCTGGATGGCGAGCGCGCCGTCGCGCCCCACCAGGCCGGAGATCTGTCCTTCGATGGTGCCGCGCACCGCGTCCTGTCCGAACACGGCACCGGCGATGGAGATCACGATGACGAGCAGCGGCGCAATGGAGAACGCGGTGTAGTAAGAGATGGCGGCCCCCATGCTGGGGGCGTAGTCGTCGAGCCAAGCCTGGCAGGATTTCTTGGCGAGTCGAAAAAGGGTCGAGGCGTTCATTGCGGTTCCGGGGTCAGGCCTCTGGTGTAACCAATCGCATTGCCGCAGGCTGTAGGAGGGGGCCGGAAGCGCCCTTCGCCGGCCCCGTTCACTCTCCACGGGGAGCCCGTCCGATGCCGGGCGAGGGCGCCGTCCCACACGGTGGTTGCCGCAGGCGGTGCGGTAATCCGGTCATTCCCAGAACCTTTGCGAGGTCCGTGCATGTCCCGTTCGCACCGCCAGTGTTCCGATAAAGCCAAGCCCCGGGAGATCAAGCGCCAGCGCCAGCGGGAGGCGATGTTCAAGCCGGCGGGGCGGGGCGGCGTGCCGTTCTATCCCGACCCCGAACCGCCCGTGTGGAAACCGCTGGGCTGATGCCACGCCCGCCGTGCCGGCGCGCTACGGCGTGGCGCAGGCCCCGTCCACGAACACCCGCAACTCGCCGCTCTGGAACGCGGTCCACTGCTCGTCGCTGGTGAGCGGCGCGGTTACGACGACGGCCACGCGGTCCTGCGGCGTGGTGTGGGCGGAAAAATCGATGCGCAGGTCTTCATCGCACAGGCGCGCCTGCGAGAAAGGGTGGCGCCGCTCGATGTAGTAGAGCTGCGTGGAGGCATGCGCCCACAGCGCCTGGCCGTTCGACAGCAGGAAGTTGAACGTGCCGTGCGGGGCGATGCGCGCGGCCAGTTCGCGCAGGGTGATGGTCAGCTCAGGAATGCTGGGCACGCCCGCGTGGGACTTAGCCAGCTCCTGCATGATCCAGCAGAAGGCATGCTCGCTGTCCGTCGTGCCCACGGGGTGGAAGTGCGAATGCAGCCGTGGGCGGAAGTCCTTGAGGTCGCCGTTGTGCGCGAACACCCAGTACCGGCCCCACAGCTCGCGCACGAACGGATGGCAGTTCTGCAGCGAGACGCTGCCCTGCGTGGCCTTGCGGATGTGGGCGATGACGTTGCGGCTCTGGATGGGGTAGCGGCGGATCAGCTCGGCCACGGGCGAGTCCACCGCGCGTTGGTGGTCCACGAAATGGCGCAGGCCCTTGTCTTCGAAGAACGCGATGCCCCAGCCGTCGGAATGGTCCGCCGTGTTGCCGGCACGCTGCGCGAACCCCGTGAAGCTGAACGTCACGTCGGTCGGCGTGTTGGCATTCATTCCGAGCAACTGGCACATGGGCTTTGGGAGAAAAGAAAGGAAAAGGACGAAGGGCGGAAGGCCAGGGACGGGATCGGGCTCAGCGGCCTGGTGCCGCGGTCTTGGGCGCGCGCAGCTGCCACGCGGCCACCAGGGCCAGCAGGCACAGGCCGGTGAGCAGCAGGAAGGTTTCGCCGAAGGCGGCGATGCGCGCCGGGCTGCTGACCGCGTTCTGCAGCGAGTCGCCATGCGCGGCGATGCGCCATTCGAGCACGATCCCGCACAGGCTCACGCCGGCTGCGCCGCCCAGCATGCGCACGAAGCTGATGGCGCTGGAGCCCTGCGCGATGAGCGGCTTGGCCAGCGGCCGCATGGCCCCCAGGTTGAGCGAGGGCAGGATGAACCCGAGCCCGATACGCCCCAGCACCGCGAACACCACCAGCATCCACAGCCCGCTGGTCAGATCGACCAGCACCATGAGCGCGAACGAGATCGCCAGCAGCGCCAGGCCCGTGCCCACCAGCCAGTGCGTGGGGTGGCGGTCGGCCAGCCGGCCCACGATGGGAATGGTGATGGCCAGCACGATGCCCGCCGGCAGCATGATGGTGCCCACGTGCGAGGCCGACAGCTGCAGTCCCAGCTGCATGAACACCGGCAGCAGGTAGGTGGAGCCGAAGAGCGCCGTGCCGTAGATGAAGGCCACGATGCTGCCCATGGCGAACTGCCGGTATTCGAACAGGCGCAGGTCCATGAGCGGCGTGGCGCCGCGCGCCAGTTGCCGGCGCTGCCACGCGATGAAGACGGCCAGGGCCGCGAAGGCCGCCAGCAGCAGCGCGCCGGCCTGCAGGCCCGGCCCGCCGTGCAGCGCCACCAGGCCGTTGAGCAGGCACAGCGTGCCGACCGCGCCCAGCACCAGCCCGCGCCAGTCCAGCGCGTTGCCGGACTGGCCGGCCACGGCGCCGCCGGGGCTGCTGACCGGCACGAACCGGTAGGCCAGCGCGATGGAGGCGATGCAGAACGGCACCACCATGAAGAAGATCGAGCGCCAGCCGAACCAGTCCACCAGCAGCCCGCCGATGCTCGGCCCGATGGCCGGGGCCAGGACCACACCCATGCCGAAGATGCCGCTCGCGCGGCCCTGCTCGTGCGGCTGGAAGGCGTAGAGGATGATGACTGCCGGAATCGGCTGCACCACGCCCGCGGCCAGCCCTTCCAGCACCCGGGCGGCCAGCACCAGCCCGTAGTGGCTGGCCACGCCGCCGCCGATGCCGCCCACCAGCAGCAGCACCATGGCGCCCACGTAGGTCGCGCGGTAGCCGAAGCGGGCCAGCAGCCACGGCGTCGTGAGCATGGCGACCGTGGTGGCCACCATGAAACCCGACGACACCCATTGCGCGCGTTCCTGGCCGAGCGTGAAGTAGTGGCTCATGTCGGGAATGGCCACGTTCACGATGGTCGACGACATGATGGAGGCCATCGTGCCGACCATCACGGACAGCAGGAGCAGCCAGCGGTAGCGCTCGCCGTACCGTTCGCGCAGCAGGGCGGTGGAGCCGGGACCGGTCATCGGGCAGGGATCAAGAAGGGACCGGCGGGATCAGGTTCGCTCGGACCAGAGCTTTCCGCCGGTGGCCCAGTTCTCGCGCTTGACGTCGGTGATGAGGATGTCCACCGAGTCGGGCGAGCCGCCGAGGATTTCCACCGACACGCGGGTGATCTCTTCCACCAGCTTCTTCTTCTGTTCGATGGTGCGGCCTTCCATCATTTCGATGTGGTACGTCGGCATGTCGATCCTTCAGGGGAGTTCAAAAAAGGGAGCGGCCATCATATCGGCGCGCCGGTTGCTGCGCCCTGTGGCGCGGAGCCCGTTCCGGCCGCGCACCGGGGGCACAGGCAGGCGGTGCCGCGCTGGCCGGGGGCCAACTGCGCCAGGGCTTGCGCGGACACTGCGGCCACCATGCACCAGCAATCCGCGGCGGGGGCGCCGGCCTCTATGGCGCACTGGTTGCGCCCGCCGCACAGGGGGCAGCGGGAGGGGTCCAGCGGGGCAGGGGAGGGCGGTGCGGCGGTCATGGCGTCGGGGCAAGGCGCCAGTGTAGACCGCGCCAGCGCGGCGGGGTGCCGCACAGGGGAATGGGTGAAAATGCCTTCCAGCACATATTCTTCTAAGGCATGATGCTATCAATTAAATAGCAATCGATTGCCCGCCGGTCCCCGCGTCGGGCACGGGCCACCGCCCGTTCGCGTCAGCCCGCGAGGGCCGGCGCGTGGCGCGCTGACGCGAGCGCCGGGCCGTCGGCTTTGCCGACGCGGAAGACCGCCACCGCACGCACCAGTTGCGCCGTCTGCGATTCCAGCGAGCCGGTGGCCGCTGCCGCCTCTTCGACCAGCGCCGCGTTCTGCTGCGTCACGGTGTCCATCTGCGAGATGGCCTGGTTGACCTGCTCCAGCCCGGTGGTCTGCTCCTGGCTGGCCACGCTGATCTCGCCCACGAGGTCGGTCACGCGGCGCACGCCGTCCACCACCTCGCGCATGGCTTCGCCGGCCTGCTCCACCAGCCGGTTGCCCGAGTCCACGCGCTGCACCGAGTCGTCGATCAGGCCCTTGATCTCCTTGGCCGCCGCCGCGCTGCGTTGCGCCAGCGTGCGCACCTCGCCCGCCACCACGGCGAAGCCGCGGCCCTGCTCGCCGGCGCGGGCGGCCTCGACCGCGGCGTTCAGCGCCAGGATATTGGTCTGGAAGGCGATGCCGTCGATCACGCCGATGATG
This sequence comes from Acidovorax sp. SUPP3434, assembly GCF_030159015.1. Classification (NCBI taxonomy): domain Bacteria; kingdom Pseudomonadati; phylum Pseudomonadota; class Betaproteobacteria; order Burkholderiales; family Comamonadaceae; genus Acidovorax; species Acidovorax sp. SUPP3434. The sequence goes on along the minus strand of NZ_BQXL01000010.1, from coordinate 96,288 downwards.
TCCACGATCTTGCGCGAGGCCGCGTGGATCTCGCCCATCGTGGAGACCACGTTGCCCACCACCTCGCCGCCGCGCACGGCCTTGTCCGAGGTGGCCTGCGCGAGCTGGTTGGCGGTGCGCGCGTTGTCGGCGTTCTGGCGCACGGTGGCGGTCATCTGCTCCATCGACGCGGCCGTCTGCTGCAGCGCGCTGGCCTGCTCTTCGGTGCGGCTGGACAGGTCCAGGTTGCCGCGCGCGATCTCGCTGGAGGCCACGGCGATGCCCTCGGCCCCGTGGCGCACCTGGCCCACGGCGGTGCGCAGCTGCTCGCCCATGGCGTTCAGCGTGCGCAGCAGCTGGCCGGTCTCGTCCTGCGCGGTGCTGTCGGACGACACGGTGAGGTCGCCCGTGGCCACGGTCTTGGCCATGGACACGGCATCGTGCAGCGGGTGGGTGATGCTGCGGGTGATTCCCACGGCCAGGGCCAGGGCGATCAGGGTGGCCATCGCGCCCAGGATGATCAGTTGCAGCCGGCCGCTCTGGTAGTTGGCCTGCACGTCCTGGGAGGATGCGTTGATCTCGGCACGCTGGAAGTCCAGCAGGGCCTGCAGCGCCTGCAGGTATTGCTCGCCCGCGGGAGTGAAGTCGGTGTTCAGGATGCGCTCGGCGTCTTCCGAACGGCCTTCGGCCTTGGCCTTGTAGATGGCGTCGCGGGCGACGACGAAGCGCTTGCGCTCTTCGCCGGCCTTGTCGAACAGGGCCTGCTCCTGCGGGCTGCTGATGAGCTTGGACAGCTGGCTCTGCTGCTCGGACGACATCTTGGAGGCCGTCGCGTTGTCCGCCGCGAATTGCTGCGCCAGGGTGGAATCGGTGCTGCGGGCCACCACGCTGTGGCGGCGCACGTTGCTGAAGATGGTGCGGTACCAGTCGGAGATGAGCCGTTCCTTGGTCAGGGGCAGCGCCATCATCGAAGCCGTCTCCTGCGCCACCGACTGCAATTTCCAGGTGCCCACGCCCAGCATGGTGACGATGAAGAGGATGAGCACGCCGAAGGCCAGGCCCAGGCGTTTTCCGATGGAGATGTTTTGGAGATTCATGGTGAGGCTAGGGAAAACCCTTGGTTGGTGGGCGATTCTCTCCGCATTGCTCTAGCGCAACTACAAACCCTTACGCATTGCCGGAACATATGGATTTACCCGAATACCCCTGTTAAGCCGTGTTTTTCGGGCGCCCAACGAAAACGGGGCACCCGGATGGGTGCCCCGTAGAAGGGGGGGTGGCCGGCACTCGGGGCGCCGGCCGGGCGGAACGTGCCGCGCCGGCTCAGCGCACGGCGGTGCCGGCCTTCACCTTCAGCCGCCAGGCGTGCAGCAGGGGTTCGGTGTAGCCGCTGGGCTGCTCCACGCCCTTGAAGACCAGATCGCACGCGGCCTGGTAGGCGGCCGATTCGGCGAAGCGCCCGGCCATCTTCTGGTAAAGCGGATCGCCGGCGTTCTGCTGGTCCACCACGGCGGCCATGCGCTCGAAGGTTTCGCGCACCTGCGCTTCGGTCACCACGCCGTGCAGCAGCCAGTTGGCCATGTGCTGGCTGCTGATGCGCAGCGTGGCGCGGTCCTCCATCAGGCCCACGTTGTGGATGTCGGGCACCTTGGAGCAGCCCACGCCCTGGTCGATCCAGCGCACCACGTAGCCCAGGATGCCCTGGGCGTTGTTGTCCAGCTCCTGTTGCTTTTCGGCATCGCTCCACTGCGGCGTGGCGGTGACCGGCACCGTGAGCAGGCCGGTCAGCAGGTTGTCGCGCTCGGCGTTGGCGTCGGTCTTTTCCAATGCCTTCTGCACCTCGGCCACGTTGACCTGGTGGTAGTGCAGCGCGTGCAGCGTGGCGCCCGTGGGGCTCGGAACCCAGGCGGTGTTGGCGCCGGCCTTGGGGTGGGCGATCTTCTGTTTGAGCATCTCGGCCATCAGGTCGGGCATGGCCCACATGCCCTTGCCGATCTGCGCCTTGCCCCGCAGGCCGCACGACAGGCCCACGAGCACGTTGTTCTTCTCGTACGACTGGATCCAGGCGCTGGCCTTCATGTCGCCCTTGCGCACCATGGGGCCGGCCTGCATGGCGGTGTGCATCTCGTCGCCCGTGCGGTCCAGAAAGCCGGTGTTGATGAACGCCACGCGCGCCGAGGCCGCGGCGATGCAGGCCTTGAGGTTGACGCTGGTGCGGCGCTCCTCGTCCATGATGCCCAGCTTGACGGTGTTCTCGGCCAGGCCCAGCAGCTGCTCCACGCGGCCGAACAGGTCGCTGGCGAAGGCCACCTCGGCCGGGCCGTGCATCTTGGGCTTGACGATGTAGACGCTGCCCTTGCGCGAGTTGCGGATGCCGCCCTGCCCCTTGCCCTGCAGGTCGTGCAGCGCGATGGTGGTGGTGACCACGGCGTCCAGGATGCCTTCGGGAATCTCGCGCTGCGTGCCCTGCGCATCGGTCCACAGCACGGCCGGGTTGGTCATGAGGTGGCCCACGTTGCGCAGGAACATGAGCGAGCGGCCGTGCAGGCGCACCTCGCCGCCGCCGTCCGGGGCGGTGTACAGGCGGTCGGGGTTCAGGCCGCGCGTGAAGGTCTTGCCGCCCTTGCTCACCTGCTCGGTGAGGTCGGCCTTCAGGATGCCCAGCCAGTTGGCGTAGCCGTTGACCTTGTCCTCGGCATCGACGGCGGCCACGGAGTCTTCCAGGTCCAGGATGGTCGAGAGCGCGGCTTCCACCACCAGGTCGCTCACGCCGGCGGGATCGGTCTTGCCGATGGGCGTGCTGCGGTCGATCTGCAGGTCCAGGTGCAGGCCGTGGTGGCGCAGCAGCACGGACGAAGGCGCCGACGCCTCGCCCTGGTAGCCCACGAACTGGGCCGGCTCCTGCAGGCCGGTGGTGCCGCCGCCCTCCAGCGCGACGACCAGCTGGCCGCCTTCCACGCGGTAGCCGGCGGCGTTCTTGTGCGTGCCCTGGGCCAGCGGCGCGGCCTGGTCGAGCACCTCGCGGGCGAACGCGATCACGCGGGCGCCCCGCACGGGGTTGTAGCCCTGGCCCTTCTCGGCGCCGTCGGTCTCGGGGATGGCGTCGGTGCCATAGAGCGCGTCGTACAGCGAGCCCCAGCGCGCGTTGGCCGCGTTGAGCGCATAGCGTGCGTTCAGGATCGGCACCACCAGCTGCGGGCCGGCCTGCGTGGCGAGTTCTTCGTCCACGTTGGCGGTGGTGGCCTGCACATCGGCCGGCTGGGGCACCAGGTAGCCGATCTGTTCGAGGAAGGCTCGGTATGCCGCCATGGTCTGCACCGGGCCCGGGTTGGTGCGGTGCCAGGTGTCGAGTTCGGACTGCAGGCGGTCGCGCTCGGCCAGCAGGGCGATGTTGCGCGGGGCCAGGTCGGACACCAGCGCGCTGAAGCCCTTCCAGAACGCCTCGCTGTCCACGCCCGTGCCGGGCAGGACCCGGTCTTCGACGAAGCGGTGCAGGGAGGTGGCCACTTGCAGGCCGTGAACGGTGGTGCGGTCGGTCATGGAGGTCTCTTGGGTCTGGGAAAGGGTGGATGCGAACCGGCAACGGCCGCCAGGGACCGTCACCACGATGTCGACCCACTGTATTGCAAATCTTTCCAGACATAAACCGCCTGAAAATCTCAGAACCAGTGACTTTTACGCACAAATGAAGAAAGCGGCGGCGGGGTCCGGGCGGGGTTGCGCCGCCGCCCGGAGCGCCTTCGGCGCCCGTCAGCCGCGCCCGGCCATGGCCCGCGCGTCCACCCTTCGGTCGTATTCGTCGCCCGTGAGAAACCCCAGCGTCACGGCGGCGGCCTTCGGCGTGATGCCGCGTTCCATGGCCTCGCGCGTGATGCGGGCCACGCGGTCGTAGCCCAGCACCGGGTTCAGGGCGGTGGCCAGCAGCAGGGCGTTGTCCACGTTGGCGGCCAGGCGGTCGGTGTCGGCCTCGATGCCCTGCACCAGCCGCTCGGCGAACACGCGGGCGCTGTCGGCCAGCACGCGGATGGACTGCAGCAGGTTGTGGATGAGCACCGGCTTGGCCACGTTCAGCTCGAAGTGGCCCGATGCGCCGGCCAGCGTGATGGTGGTGTGGTTGCCCATCACCTGCCAGGCGGCCTGCGCCACCACCTCGGCGATGGTCGGGTTGCGCTTGCCCGGCATGATCGACGAGGTGAGCCCGTCGTCCGGGATGCGCAGCTCGCCCAGGCCGCAGCGCGGGCCCGAACCCAGGAGCCGCAGGTCGTTGGCGATCTTGGCCAGCGACGCGGCGACCACGTTCAGCGCGCCGGACACCTCCACCAGCGCATCGTGCGCGCCCATGCCCTCGAATTTGCTCGGGTTGGGCGTGAACGCCAGGCCGGCCAGCGCGCTGGCCTCCTCGCAGAACGCCACATCGAAGCCGGGCGGCGCATTCAGCCCCGTGCCGGCCGCGGTGCCGCCCTGCGCCAGCAGGCACAGGCGGGGCAGGGTGGCGTGCAGCCGGTCGATGCCATGGCCCACCTGGTGGGCGAAGGCGTCGAAGCCCTGGCCCAGCGTCATGGGCACGGCGTCCATCAGGTGGGTGCGCGCGATCTTCAGCACGCCGGCGAAGGCGGTGGCCCGCTCCTGCAGGCGCGACTGCAGCAGCGCGAGCGCGGGCACCAGTCGGTCGCGCAGCTCCAGCGCCGTCGCCAGGTGCATCACGGTCGGAAAGCTGTCGTTGGACGACTGCGAGGCGTTCACGTGGTCGTTCGGGTGCACCGGGCTGCGCGTGCCCGGCGGCTGGCCCAGGCGCTGGTTGGCGCGGTTGGCCAGCACCTCGTTGGCGTTCATGTTGGTCTGCGTTCCCGAGCCCGTCTGCCAGATGGTGAGCGGAAAGTGCGCGTCCAGCAGGCCGGTGCGCAACTCCTCGGCGGCGGCCTCGATGGCATCGGCGCGCAGGGCGTCCAGCACGCCCAGGCGGCGGTTGGCGCGGGCCGCCGCCTGCTTTTGCAGGCCGAAGGTGTGCAGCAGGCAGGCCGGGAAACGCTCCTCGCCGATGTCGAAGACCGCGAGCGCGCGCTGGGTCTGCGCGCCCCACAGGCGGTCGGCGGGAATCTCGACCGGCCCGAAGGCGTCGTGCTCGGTGCGGGTGGCGGCGCCCATGCGGTCAGTCCAGCGAGATCCTGGCCTCGGCCGCCACCTTGCGCCAGCGCTCCACCTCGGTGGCGGTGTGTCTGGCCAAGGCGTCCGGCGTGTACTGGTCGTCCGGCAGCATGCGGATGCCCTGCGCCGCCATCCTGTCGGTCCAGGCCTTGTCGGCCAGGGCCTTGGTGTAGGCCTGGTAGACCTTCTGGATGGCCTCGCGCGGCGTGCCCTTGGGGGCGTAGATGCCGTACCAGGTGGCGGTCTCGAAGCCGGGAATCACCTTCTGGCCCAGCGGGGGCACGCCCGGGAACTGCGGCATGGCCTTGTCGGAGGTGAGCGCCACGGCGCGCACGCGCTCCCCGGCCAACTGGGGCAGGGCGGTGTTGGTCTGGTCGAACATCGCATCGACCTGGCCGGCCACCAGGTCGGTCATGGCCGGGGCCGCGCCCTTGTACGACACGGAGGTGATCTCGACCTTCGCGCGGCTGGCGAACAGCGCCGCCACCAGGTGCGAGGTGGAGCCCACGCCGGCGTTGCCGAAGTTGAGCTTGCCCGGGTTCTGCTGGCCGTGGGCGATCAGGTCCTCGGCCGTCTTGTATGGCGAGTTCTTGCCCACCAGCAGCACCAGGGGCGTGTCGGGGAAGCGGAAGACGGCGTCGAAGTCCTTCACCGGGTCGTAGGCCAGCTTCTTGTACAGCGAGGGCGCGGCGCCCATGTACCCCATGTGGCCGACGAGGAAGGTGTAGCCGTCCGCCGGCGCGCGCGCCGCCTTGGCGCTGCCGATGGTGCCGCCGGCGCCCGGCGTGTTCTCGATGATGATCTGCTGGCCCAGCTGCGTGCTCGTGCGCTGCGCGATGTCGCGCGCCATGGCATCGGTGGGGCCGCCGGCGGCGAAGGGCACGATCCAGGTGAGCGGCTTGGCGGGGTAGCCCTGCGCCTGGGCGGCGAAGGCCAGGGTGGCGGCGGCCAGCGCCATGGCGGCGCGGCGGAAGGTCGAAGGTTGCATGCGTGTCTCCGGTTGACGTTCTTGGGAATCAGCTTTTTTTCTGCGCGCGCGACAGGGCCAGGGCGCGGTCCACCATCCCGGGCGCGGCGCCCAGGTAGTTGCGGGGATCGGTGAGGCGGTCGATCGCCGCGCGGTCGAAGTGGGCCGACACCTCGGGCAGCCGCGCCAGCGCTTCGGCCAGCGTGCCGCCCTGCGTGTTCACGGTGCGGCAGGCGCCGTAGACGATGTCGTGCGCCTGCTGGCGGCCGGTGAACGGGGCCAGGCCCATCATCACGGCCTCGGCCACGATCAGGCCGTCCGTCATGTCCAGGTTCCTGGCCATGCGGTCTTCGTTGACGATCAGGCCGTCGAGCATGAAGCGCGCCTGGTTCAGGGCCCCGGCGGTGAGCACGAAGCTCTCGGGAATGGCGATCCATTCGGCGTGCCACGGGCCGGTGGCGCGCTCCAGGTCCTGCACCATGGCGTCCAGCATCAGGCCGGCATGCTGGCGCACGGACTTGGAGGCCGCCAGCATCAGCTCGCTGGAGATCGCATTGCGCTTTTGCGGCATGGTGCTGCTGGCGCCGCGGCCAGGCACGAAAGGCTCGAACACCTCGCCGAACTCCGTGGCCGACAGCAGCATCACGTCGTAGGCGATCTTGCCCAGCGAGCCGGTCACCAGGGCCAGGAAGTTCACCGCCTCGGCCAGGCCGTCGCGTGCCACGTGCCAGGTGGTGGCGGGCACGCCCAGCTGCAGCTCCTCCATCAGCAGGCCCTGCACCTCCAGCCCGCGCTCGCCCAGCGAGGCCAGCGTGCCCGCTGCGCCGGCGAACTGGCCGACGAGCACGCGCTTTTTCAGCTCCTGCAGCCGCTCGGCATGGCGGTCGAACATCGCCAGCCAGATGGCGGCCTTGTAGCCGAAGGTGATGGGCAGCGCGTGCTGCAGATGGGTGCGCCCGGCCATGGGCGTGTCGCGGTAGCGCTCGGCCAGGCCGGCCAGGATGCCGCGCAGGGCCGCGATGTCGGCCTCCACCAGCGCCAGCGCGTCGCGCACCTGCAGCACCGTGGCCGTGTCCATGATGTCCTGGGTGGTGGCGCCCCAGTGCACGTAGCGGCCGGCGTCGCCGCATTGCTTCACCAGCTGGTGCACCAGCGGCAGGATGGGGTAGCCGACAATGTCGGTCTCCTGGCGCAGCAGCTCGAAGTCGAGCGCGTTCAGGTCGCAGCGCGCGGCGATCTCGCGGGCCGCTTCGGCCGGAATCACGCCGCAGCGGCCTTGCGCGGCGGCCAGCGCCACCTCCACTTCGATGTAGCGGGCGACGAGCGTGCGGTCGGCGAAGATCGCGCGCATGGCGGGCGTGCCGAACGCGTCGCGAAAGAGCAGCGAGTCGATGGCGGTGCTGGAGGCGAAGGCAGGGGTGGTCATGGTGTCGGTGGGTTGCGTCGGCGTCCGCAGGTGATTAAGTTCGGACATATGAATTATTGTGTTTATGTACGTACATAAAGAAAATCCGGGTTTACCCCGGATGGAAGGCTGCGCCCATGGCTGAGCCGCGCTACGCGCTGGTGGCGCGCCATCTGTCGGAACGCATCGCCGCGGGCGAATACGTGGTGGGCGCACTGCTGCCGACCGAGCTGGAGCTGTGCGACCGCTACGGCGTGAGCCGCCACACGGTGCGCGCCGCGATCTCGGAGCTGCAGCAGTCCGGCCTGGTGTCGCGCCGCAAGAAGGTGGGCACGCGCGTGGAGGCGGCCACGCCCAATGCGCATTACCAGCAGACGCTGGCCTCGCTGGACGACTTGGTGCAGTTCGGCGCCACCCACGTGCGCGAGGTGCGCCGCATCGAAGAGGTGGTGCTCGACCGCGAACTGGCCGCCGAGCTGGGCTGCGCCGCCGGCAGCCGCTGCCTTGCCATCGCCAGCCTGCGCCGGGACGGTGCCGCGCCGCACCTGCCCATCGCCTGGACGGTGGTCTATGTGGATGCGGCCCGCTTCGACGCGCGGGAACTGGCCGAACACGTGCGCGTCGCGCCCGACGTGCTGGTCAGCAGCCTGCTGGAGGCGCAATACGGCCTGCGCATCGCCAAGGTGCGGCAGGACATCGTGGGGGCGCTGGTGCCGGAGTCGCTGGCCGAAGAGCTGCAGGCGCCCGCCGGTTCCGCGGCGCTGAAGATCGTTCGCCGCTACGTGGACACCGGCGGCGAGCTGATGGACGTGAGCGTGACGCTGCACCCGGCCAGCCGCTACACGCTGTCGATGCAGCTCACCCGCGCGGCCGTCTAGGCGCGGCTGCGGGAGCGATCGGAGCGGGGCGGGGCGGCCCCGTGCAATTCATGGGGCAGAGTTTGCTATTGTTTTGATAGCTATATGCCCTAGAATTGATTGCACTGGTGCCCGATTTCGCTTGAAGTCCTACGTCAGCAATCAGCGCGGAACCCGCATGCATCCGTGACATCCATCCGCATAATCGGCGCCCATGGACAAGCTCAAGGCCTTCGAGTCATTCGTGTCGGTGGCAACGCGCGGCAGCCTCACCGCCGCCGCCAAGGCCGAAGGCGTGGCCCCGGCCATCATGGGGCGCCGGCTCGATGCGCTGGAAGAGCACCTGGGGGTCAAGCTCATGGTGCGCACCACGCGGCGCATCCACCTCACGCACGAGGGCAGCGCCTTCCTCGAAGATTGCCAGCGCCTGCTGTCCGACGTGGCGAATGCCGAGGCCAGCGTGTCCGCCGGCGGCGTCAAGGCCACCGGGCACCTTCGCATCACCGCGCCGGCGGGTTTCGGCCGGCGCCACGTGGCGCCGCTGGTGCCGCGCTTTCGCGACCTGCATGCCGAGGTGACCATCTCGCTCAACCTGAGCGACCGCGTGGTCGATCTGGCCGGCGAGGGGTTCGACTGCGCGGTGCGCGTGGGCGACCTGCCCGATTCTTCCCTGGTGAGCGTGCGCATCGCCGACAACCGGCGCCTGTGCGTGGCCACGCCGGCGTACCTGGCGCGCCACGGCACGCCGCGCCATCCGGGCGACCTGGCGCAGCACGCCTGCCTCACGCTCTCCAGCGACGCCTCGCAAACGCGCGGCTGGGCCTTTCGCATGCCCGCGGCCGAGGGCGGCGGCACCGAGGTCGTGCACTTCAAACCCGGCGGTCCGCTGGACTGCTCGGACGGGCAGGTGCTGCACGACTGGTGCCTGGGCGGCTGGGGCATCGCCTGGCGCAGCACCTGGGAGGTCGAGGCCGAGATCGCCGCGGGCCGCCTGGCCGCGGTGCTGGAGGACTTCGCCGCGCCGCCCAACGGCATCTACGTGGTCTTTCCCCAGCGCAAGCACATGCCGCTGCGCGTGCGGCTGTGGATCGACTACCTCAAGCACCATTACGGCCAGCCCGAGTTCTGGCGCCGCACGGCGGGCCCTGCCGCCGCCCCATTCACCCAAGAAGGAGCCTTGCCATGACCCACCATTCCCCACCGAGGCGGCGCCCCACCGCGGCGTGCGCCGCGGGCATGGCCAGGCCGGAACGCGGCCGCGCGGGTGCGGCGCTGGTCCTGCTGGCCGCCGCGGCCTTAATGGCCGGCTGCGCGGGCGGGCCGCCAACGGCTCCCGCTGCGCCCCAGGCGCCCGTGGCGGGGCGAAGCCCGGCCCCGGAGTCCGCACGGCCGGCCGCTCCCGGCCCCGGGCCCGCCGCGGCACGCGGCGCGCAGGCGATTCCTCCGGGCATCGTCAGCGTGGAGTACGACGAGCCGTCCCGTTTCAGCGATGCCCGCATGGGCCCGCACGAGTCCGACCGTGCGCGCCGGGCGTGGGTCGATGCCTTGTGTCAGCACCTGTCCGAACGCGCGGCCGCCGCGCTGCCCGATGGCGAGCGGCTGGCGGTGCGCATCACCGACGTGCAGCGCGCGGGCGGGTTCGAGCCCGGGCGCGGCGCGCAACTGGCGCAGGTGCGCATCGTGCGCGACGTGTATCCGCCGCGCATCGACCTGGAGTTCCAGCGGACGGCGGCCGATGGCCGCGTGCTGCAGTCCGGTCGCCGCGAGCTGCGCGATCCGTCGTTCCTGTCCCGCGCGGGGCGGGGCGGCAGCGATCCGATGCGGTATGAAAAGGCGCTGCTCGACGACTGGGTGCGCCAGGACATCGGGGCGCCGGCGCCGCAGTGATGCGGCGCGGGCGGTGCCCCGTTGCGCTGCCTGCGCGGGTCAGCGGCCGGGCCCGACGACCGCCGGGTCCTTCAATGCCGTGTTGATCCGGTCGATGTAGGCGCTGGCGTTGGCATTGCCCGGGTCAGGGTTGCCCGACACGTAGTACGCCAGCCCCTGCTGCAGGCCGCCATGGTCGGCCACGCGCTGGGCCAGGTTGGACGCGGCCATGCGCAACTGCGTCGTCACGCTGCCCTGGTATTGCTCGGTGGACACCTTCTGGCCGCCGACCCGTTCGTTGCCGGGGCCGCCATCCGCCCATTCGCGGCCGTCCAGGAACTTGCGGGAAATCTGCCCCAGGCCGATGGAGGTGTTGTTCTCGCCGGCGCGGCCCAGGTCGCCTTCCAGCTTCATGGCGCCCTGGAAGCCCTTGGAGAAGGCGTTGGATTCCACCTCCAGCTGGGCGCGGAACACGTTGGGGTCGAGGCCGTATTCCCTGGCCGTGGCATCGGCCGCCTTGCCGAAGTCCGCCTGGGTCTGGATCTGCGCGTCCTTTTGCGACTCGTCGCCGCGCAGCACCGGCTCGAATTTCGGGTGGACCTTGCCCGCGCCTTCCGCCACGCTCTGCGTGCCGAAGTCGTTGCCTGCCGTGCCGCTGCCGGGAATGGCCGGGCTGGTAGAGGGCGCTGGTGCCGGGACCGTGTCGGCGGTGCCGCCGTGCGTTGGCGTGGGAGCCGGAGCGCCCGAGGGGGGGCTGGCCGGACCGGCGGACGGGCTGGGTGCCGGGCCAGGTGATGGACTGGGTGACGCGCTGGGGGGCGCGCTGGGGGGTACGCTCGCGGGGCTGGAAGCCGGGGTGCCGCCGGGCTGGCTGGACGGCGCGTCGTCTTTCTTGCCCAGCTTCTCCAGCAGGCTGACGAGCAGCATTTCCAGGACCTTTTTGATGAGATCCTGCTGAAGGGTGGTGCTCTGGCCGCCCGGGAGCCAGGCGTTGGGCTGCGTGTGGGAGATGGACTGGATCGGCATGGACATGCCTCGCAACAATGGAGAGGCTTTCACTGTTGCGCGAGTCCCAGGGATTGCGCACGCGCACCCGAAGCGCTGCACCGGCGAACGAAACGCGGCGCAGGCTGCCGTAGGCGCGCTACCATCGCGCCGCCCCCACTCCAAGGAACGCCACATGACCACCGAAGCCCTGCTGGCCTATGCCCATTTCCTAGCCATTCTCACCATGGTCACCTTCCTGGCCAGCGAAGCCGCGCTGTGCCGCCCGGCCTGGCTGAACGCGGCCGCGGTGGAGCGGCTGGCGCAACTGGACCGGTTCTATGGCATCGCGGCCCTGGCCGTGCTGGCCACGGGGCTGGCCCGCGTCGGCTGGGGCATCAAGGGTGCGCAGTGGTATGGAATGCAGCCGCTGCTGCATGTGAAGGTGGGGCTCTTCGTGGTGGTCGGGCTGATCTCCATCGCGCCCACCCTGCGGTTCCTGCGCTGGCGCAAGGCCCTGCGCGCCACGGGCGCGCTGCCGGACGAGGCGGCGATCCGCAGCACCCGGCGCCTGGTCATGATCGAGGCGCACCTGCTGGTGCTGATTCCGCTGGCGGCCACGTTCCTCGCGCGGGGCGTCGGCACCCGCTGAACGCCCCGCGCCCAGCAAAAAAGCCCCGCAATGCGGGGCTTTTTGACGAAAGGCGGGCCGGTGGCCGGATCAGGCGGCGGGCTTGTTGCTCAGGCACTGCTTCATGAAGGCCTTGCGCTCGTCGCCCTTGAGCGCCTTGGTCTTGGCGTCGGCATTGCAGGTGGTCATCTTGCCCTGCTGGGCGGCCTGCTTGTCGGCGCTCAGGCAGTCCTTCATGAAGGCCTTGCGTTCGTCGCCCTTGAGCGCCTTGGTCTTGGCATCGGCGTTGCAGGTGGCCATCTTGCTCTGTTGAGCGGTGGGGGCCTTGGCCGGCGCGGAGGCGGCGGCTGCGGGGGCATCGGCGGCATGCGCCGTGGCGAAGGAGAGGGCGAGGCCGGCGGCGGCCACCACGGAGAGCAGATTCTTCATGTCGTATTCCTGCAAAAAGTGGATAGGAAGCCCCCCGTCGACGCGCACCCCGCGAGGCTGTTCAGCATAACGTCATGGCCGAAAGTTTGGATGACGGGCGGCCCGTAGAATCGCCGCATGCTCTCCGTCAAACAGGAATTGCTCGCGGCGCTCGCCGGCGAGCTGGAAAAATTGTCGCCCGGCGCTGCCGGGCGTGCTGCTTTTGAATCCCCCAAGGTGGCCGCGCACGGCGATTTCGCCTGCACCGCCGCCATGCAGCTGGCCAAGGCCGCCAGGCAGAACCCCCGGCAACTGGCCGAAACGCTGCGCGAGGCCCTGCTGGCCACGCCGGCCTTCGGCCGCTGGGTCGAGGCGCTGGAGATCGCGGGCCCCGGCTTCATCAACATCCGCCTGAAGCCCGCCGCCAAGCAGGAAGTGGTGCGCGAAGTGCTGGCCGCCGGCGAGCGCTTCGGGCAACAGCCGGACAACGGCCGGAAGGTGCTGGTCGAGTTCGTCTCGGCCAACCCCACGGGCCCGCTGCACGTGGGCCACGGCCGCCAGGCGGCCCTGGGCGATGCGATCTGCAACCTCTTCGCCACGCAGGGCTGGAAGGTGCACCGCGAGTACTACTACAACGATGCGGGCGTGCAGATCCATACGCTCACGCACAGCACGCAGTTGCGCGCCAAGGGCTTCAAGCCCGGCGACGACTGCTGGCCCACCGATCCCGAGAATCCCGCCAGCAAGGGGTTCTACAACGGCGACTACATCCAGGACATCGCCAACGACTTCCTCGCGAAGAAGACGGTGCAGGCCACCGACCGCGCCTTCACGGCCAGCGGCGATGTGGAGGATGTGGAGTCCATCCGCAACTTCGCGGTGGCCTACCTGCGCTACGAGCAGGACAAGGACCTGCAGGCCTTCAACCTGAAGTTCGACGAGTACTACCTGGAGTCGAGCCTGTACACCAGCGGCCGCGTCGAGGCCACGGTGAACCGGCTGGTCGCCAATGGCCAGACCTACGAGCAGGACGGCGCGCTGTGGCTCAAGTCCACCGACTACGGTGACGACAAGGACCGCGTCATGCGCAAGCAGGACGGCAGCTACACCTACTTCGTGCCCGATGTGGCCTACCACATCTCCAAATGGGAGCGCGGCTACACCAAGGTCGTCAACATCCAGGGCACAGACCACCACGGCACCATCGCCCGCGTGCGCGCCGGCCTGCAGGCCGCCGACGTGGGCATTCCGCAGGGCTACCCCGACTACGTGCTGCACACCATGGTGCGCGTGGTCAAGGGCGGCGAAGAGGTCAAGATCAGCAAGCGCGCCGGCAGCTACGTGACCCTGCGCGACCTGATCGAGTGGACCAGCAAGGACGCCGTGCGCTTTTTCCTCCTGAGCCGCAAGCCCGATACCGAATACACGTTCGACGTCGATCTGGCCGTGGCGCAGAACAACGACAACCCGGTGTACTACGTGCAGTACGCGCATGCGCGCATCTGTTCGGTGCTTGAGCAGTGGGTCGTAGAAACACTAGGTTGGCCTGCAATTCCGAAAAATGCGGAAAACGCATTTAAGGGGGTTCTGCTTGATTTGGTGGTTGCGATAACAACTCATGTCGATGTACCACGCAAGGTGGTCCATGAGATGTCCACGCTTCTTGCGAACTCCGAAGCGACTGTTTTGGCGGGTTCGTTTTCAGCGAAAGTTGAACAGGTTCAAACATGGTTTGAGAAAAAAGATGTGCACGCTATTGGCCGCGTAATAAATGACTTGGACGTAGGTGTTTGGCATGTTGGAAAGCACGCAAAAAAACTGTTAGACGCATTGCGTGGTAGGACGCCGAAGGGGTTTCCCCTCATTTGTGTTGAAAATTTGAGCGCTTACATAGCCCAGTTCGAAGTTCGCGGAGAGCTAATTCCAAAAATTCTGACTGAATTTGGTCTTCCGATCTTAGATTCAGCTAATTTGTCTTCTCTTACGCATCCAGCGGCCTTGCAGTTGTTGATGCAATTGGCCAAGTACCCCGAGATGCTCACCGCCGCGACCGAAGGCGAGGCGCCGCACGACGTCACCTTCTACCTGCGCGACCTGGCCGCCAGCTACCACAGCTACTACGACGCCGAGCGGATCCTGGTGGACGACGAAGCCGTCAAGCGCGCGCGCCTGGCGCTCGTCGCCGCCACCGCACAGGTATTGCACAATGGCCTGGCCGTGCTGGGCGTATCGGCGCCAGCCAGAATGTGAGTGTTTACGGATATGACAAAACAGCAACGTGGGGGCACCGCCATCGGCTTCATCCTCGGGGTGGTCGTGGGCCTGGGGGCGGCGTTGGGCGTGGCCGTGTATGTGACCAAGGTGCCGGTGCCCTTCCTCAACAAGGGCGGTGCGCGCAATGCCGACCAGGACGCCGCCGAATCCCAGAAGAACAAGAACTGGGACCCGAATTCGCCGCTGTACGGCAAGAACCCGGCGCGCCCGCCCGTGCCCGCCAGCTCGACGCCCGCAGTGGCCGGTGTCGCACCGGCCCCCGCGAGCACCGCTTCGGTGCCGGCCGCCGTGGCCGCCGCTTCGGCGCCCCGGGGTGCCGCCAGCAAGTCGGCCGCTTCGTCCGATCCGCTGGGCGACCTGGCCAAGGCCCGGGCCGCCAGCGCGCCCGGCGGCGCCGAGCCGTTCGACTACTTCGTGCAGGCCGGTGCCTTCCGCACCCAGGGCGATGCGGATGCGCAGCGCGCCAAGCTGGCCATGCTGGGCTGGGAGGCCCGGGTGAGCGAGCGCGAGCAGAGCGGCCGCACCGTCTTTCGCGTGCGCGTCGGCCCCTTCACCAAGCGCGACGATGCCGAAATGCTCAAGGACAAGCTCGATGGCGCGGGCGTCGAATCCGCGCTGGTGCGCGTGCAGCGCTGAACTTTTCCCGCAGGCTGCCGCTCACAACCCTCTGACCGAACAAGGAGTGTCTTTTTCATGAAACGCCGCGAGTTTTCCCTGTCCACCGCCACGGCCGTGGCCGCTTCCGCCCTGACGCTGCCCCTGGCGACGCCCGCCATGGCCCAGGCCCGCCAATTCAAGGAAGGCAAGGACTACGTCAAGCTCGCCAAGCCCGTGGCCAGCGACGTGCCCGCCGGCAAGGTCGAGGTCATCGAGTTCTTCTGGTACAGCTGCCCGCACTGCAACGCCTTCGAGCCCACGCTGGAAGCCTGGATCAAGGCGGCGCCCAAGGACCTCGTCATCCGCCGCATGCCCGTGGCGTTCAACTCCAGCTTCGCACCGCAGCAAAAGCTGTACTTCGCCCTGGAAAGCATGGGCAAGGTCGGCGATCTGCACGCCAAGGTGTTTCGCGCCGTGCACGTGGAAAAGCAGGCCCTCAACAAGGACGACCTGATCTTCGAATGGATCGGCAAGCAGGGCGTGGACGTGGCCAAGTTCAAGGAGGCGTACAACTCCTTCTCCGTGTCCAACCAGGTGCGCAAGGCCGCCCAGCTGCAGGAAGCCTACGGCGTGGAAGGCGTGCCCTCGATGGGCGTGGCCGGCCGCTACTACACCGATGGCACCATGGCCGGCAACATGCAGGGCGTGCTGCAAGTGGTGGAGTACCTCGCTTCCACCGCCGCCAAGGGCGGTTGAGTCCCCTGCTTCCGTGCGATGCAAGCCCGCGTTTGCGGGCTTTTTCTTTGCTGCTCCCGGATCGCGCCAAGGGGTGGCTACAATCTTTGCAAGATTCGTGCCCTATGAGAAAACGCCTCCTACCGATCCTCCTGCTTGCCGCCCTGGCTTTCGCCATGGGGGGCGCCCGCGCCGAAAAGGCCGACCGCAACAAGCCCATGAACATCGAGGCCGATGCACTGCGCCACGATGAGCTCAAGCAAACCAGCGTCTTCACCGGCCGCGTGGTGGTCACCAAGGGCACCATCCTGCTGCGCGGCGCGCGGCTGGACGTGCGGCAGGACCCCGATGGTTTCCAGTACGGCACCATGACGGCCGAGGCCGGCAAGCGGGCCTTCTTCCGGCAAAAGCGCGACACGGCGCCCGGCATGCCCGACGAGTTCGTCGAGGGCGAGGGCGAAGTCATCGAGTACGACGGCCGGGCCGATCTGGTGCGGCTCATCCGCCGCTCGGAACTGCGCCGCTACCGCGAATCCACCCTCACTGACGAGATGGCCGGTGCCCTCATCGTCTACAACAACCTGACCGACGTGTTCACCGTCGATGGCCAGAAGGCCGCCCCCGCCGGCAGCAACACCGCGGCCACGCCCGGAGGCCGCGTGCGCGCGGTGCTCTCGCCCAAGGAGACTCCGGCCAAGGCCGGGGCGCCCGCTGCGGCCCCCACCTCGCCGGCCCCCGCCCTGCGGCCCAGCGGCGAACTGGGCGGCGGCGCGAAGTGATGGCGGCGGCACACCCTTCCGACGCCTCGGCGGCCGGCAACACGAGCCGGCTGGAGGTCGAGCACCTGGAGAAGTCCTATGGCAGCCGCAAGGTGGTCAAGGACGTGTCGATGGTCGTGCAAAAGGGCGAGGTCGTCGGCCTGCTCGGCCCCAACGGCGCGGGCAAGACCACCTCGTTCTACATGATCGTGGGGCTGGTGCGCAGCGACGGCGGCGACATCCGCATCGACGGCCATTCGGTGGCCGACATGCCCATCCACCGCCGCTCGCGGCTGGGCCTGTCCTACCTGCCGCAGGAAGCGTCGATCTTCCGCAAGCTGACGGTCGAGGAGAACGTGCGTGCCGTGCTGGAGTTGCAGCGCGACGAGAACGACAAGGCCCTGAGCCGCGACGAGATCGAGTCGCGCCTCACCGCCCTGCTGCAGGAGCTGCGCGTGGAGCATCTGCGGGCCTCCCCGGCCCTGGCGCTCTCGGGCGGCGAGCGCCGCCGCGTGGAGATCGCGCGGGCCCTGGCCACGCAGCCGCGCTTCATCCTGCTCGACGAGCCGTTCGCGGGCATCGACCCCATCGCCGTGATCGAGATCCAGCGCATCATCGGGTTCCTCAAGGCGCGGGGCATCGGCGTGCTCATCACCGACCACAACGTGCGCGAGACCCTGGGCATCTGCGACCACGCGTTCATCATCAGCGATGGGCGCGTGCTGGCGCGGGGCACGCCCTCCGAGATCGTGGACAACGCCGAGGTGCGGCGCGTGTACCTCGGCGAGCATTTCAGGATGTGAGCATGGCGTCCACGCTGGTCATCGTGTTGACTGCGCTGCTCCCCGCGGGGGCTCTCGCGCCTCGGGGCGGCCCGGCGGCACCGGTGTGATGAAGCCGGGGCTGTCGCTGCGCGTCTCGCAGCATCTGGCACTCACGCCGCAGTTGCAGCAGTCCATCCGGCTGCTGCAGTTGTCCACCCTGGAACTGTCGCAAGAGGTCGAGCAGATGCTCGACGAAAACCCCTTCCTCGAACGCACCGCCGAAGAGGCCGCGCGCGAAGAATTCGGTCTGCCGCAGGCCGATGCGCCCGTGAGCGAGGACGACCGCTACACCGAAGAAGCCATCTATTCCGGCGCGCCCGGCGAGTCCAGCGCGGCGGTGGAGCCCTCTTCGGAGGGCGATGCCGCGAGCGCCGCCGAGGCTCCGGGCAGCGCCGACGCCCCCGACTGGGAAGGCGACGGCACCGTCGAGATGGCGCCGGACGACGGCGAATGGGGCGGCGACGCTCCGGCCCGCACGCGCACGGCCGGCGAGGGCGACGAAGCCGACGCCACCGAACTGGCCCGCAGCCACGAGTCGCTCACCGCCTACCTGCACCGGCAAGCGCTGGGCCTGCGCCTGTCCGAGGTCGACACCGCCGCGTTGCGCTGTCTCATCGAGTCGCTCAACGACGATGGCTACCTGGACGAGTCGCTGCCGTCGCTCGCCGTGAGCCTGGCGGGCGAGGACGACACCGAGCAGGTCGAGGAGCTGGTGCACCGCTTCACCGTGGCGCTGGGCCTGCTGCAGAGCCTGGACCCGGTAGGCGTGGGCGCGCGCGGACTGGCCGAGTGCCTGACCCTGCAGCTCAAGGCGCTGCGCGAGGACGGCGAGGGCGACCCCGACGTGGTGCAGACCGCGCTGCGCATCTGCCAGCAGCCGCTGGAGATGCTCGCGCGGCGCGACGTGCGCCGCCTGGCGCAGGCCTGCGGCGGCGGCGAGGAGCGCACGCGCGCGGCCATGGCGCTGATCGCCCGCCTGGAGCCCCGGCCCGGCCGCGCCTTCGCCGAGGTGGAGCGCAACATCATCGTCCCCGACGTCATCGTGAAGAAGACCGGGCGCGGCACCCAGCAGAACTTCAGCGTGCAGCTCAATCCCGACGTGATGCCGCGCCTGCGTGTGCACGACATCTACGCCGGCGCGCTGCGCGGCAACCGCGGCGGCGAGGGCCACCAGGGTCTGCAGCAGCGGCTGCAGGAGGCGCGCTGGTTCATCAAGAACATCCAGCAGCGCTTCGACACCATCCTGCGCGTGTCGCGCGCCATCGTGGACCGGCAGAAGAACTTCTTCGTGCACGGCGAGCTGGCCATGCGGCCGCTGGTGCTGCGCGACATCGCCGACGAGCTGGGCCTGCACGAGTCCACCATCAGCCGCGTGACCACGGCCAAGTACATGGCCACGCCGCAGGGCACGTACGAGCTCAAGTATTTCTTCGGCTCGGGCCTGGGCACCGAGACCGGGGGCAACGCCTCCAGCACGGCGGTGCGGGCGCTCATCAAGCAGTTCGTCTCGGCCGAGAGCCCGGCCAAGCCGCTGTCTGACAGCCAGATCGCTGAGATGCTGAAGGAGCAGGGCATCGAGTGCGCGCGCCGCACCGTGGCCAAGTACCGCGAGGCGCTCAAGATCGCGCCGGCCAACCTGCGCAAGGCGCTGTAGCGCCCGCGCCGCGAAAGACGCCGGCCCCTCAGCCCAGCAGTTGCGGATTCAGCCGCCAGACCGTGAAGTTCAGCGCGGCGGCGAAGGTGATCCAGGCCAGGTAGGGCACCAGCAGCGCCCCGGCCAGCGGCCGCAGCCGCCAGAACGCCACCAGAGTGGCGGCCACGCAGCACCACAGCAGGCCGATGTCGGCCAGCGCCCAGGCGCCCTGGTGCCATTGGAAGAACAGCCAGCTCCACAGCGCATTGAGCGCCAACTGCACGGCGAACAGCCACAGCGCGCGCCGGCGCAGGGCCCCCGCGGGCTCGCGCCACACCAGCCAGGCGGCGATGCCCATCATGGCGTACAGCGCGCTCCACACCGGCCCGAACAGCCAGGCCGGCGGCGCCCAGGCCGGCTGGGTGAGCTGGGCGTAGAACTGCGGCGCCTGGACCGAAGCGATGCTGCCGATCGCGGCGGCCACGAAGGCGATCGCGAGCCAGCCGGCCAGGGCGAGCCAGGTGCGTGGCGTGAGGGGGGCTCGGCCGGGGCGGGCCGGCGCCGAAGGGGCGCGCGAGGGCGGGGTGGGGGTCATCGCGCCATCATGGCCGCGAGGGGGGCTTGGCGCCGTCAGCGAAGGCCGAAAGAAGGTCGCGCGCGGGCTTGGATCGCCACCCGGCGCCCTTGTGCTTCACCATGGGCCGGCGCCGCAACGCCCGGGCCTGCGCCCGTGGCCCCTCGGCCGGGCGATGTCGCAAAAAGCATTTGCTATTAAATTAGTAGCTGCATGCCCTAGTAGTTATTGCGCTGGAGACGGTTTCTTATCGCATGGTCAGGGCGCGGTTCGCGCTGCCCGCGGGGCCACCCCGCGATGGCGCTGCGGCCCCGTGGGCGTCGAGCTTGAAGCCGGCCACCGCGTCGGCCAGTTGCGCCGCCTGCTGCTGCAGCGACTGCGCGGCGGCGGTGGCCTCTTCCACCAGCGCGGCGTTCTGCTGGGTGGACTGGTCCATCTGGCTCACGGCGCTGCCGATCTCGGCGATGCCGGTGCTCTGCTCCTGGCTGGCGTTGCTGATCTCGGCCACGATGGCGGTCACGCGGCGCACGCTGTCCACCACCTTTTCCATGGTGGCCCCGGCGTCCTGCACCAGCTTGCTGCCGGCATCCACCTGGGTGACCGAATCGTCGATCAGCGCCTTGATCTCCTTGGCGGCCGTCGCGCTGCGCTGGGCCAGCGTGCGCACCTCGCTGGCCACCACCGCGAAGCCGCGGCCCTGCTCGCCGGCGCGGGCGGCTTCCACCGCGGCGTTGAGCGCCAGGATGTTGGTCTGGAAGGCGATGCCGTCGATCACGCCGATGATGTCCACGATCTTGCGGGCCGAGGCGTCGATGCCGCCCATGGTCTTCACGACCTGGCCCACCACGCTGCCGCCGTGCGTGGCGATCTCCGAGGCGCCCGAGGCCAGCGTGTTGGCCTGGCGCGCGTTCTCGGCGTTCTGCTGGACGGTGGCGGTGAGCTGCTCCATGGCGGCGGCCGTCTCCTCCAGGGAGCTGGCCTGCTGTTCGGTGCGCGAGGACAGGTCCTGGTTGCCGCTGGCGATCTCGCTGGTGGCCAGGCGCACGGATTCGGACGAGGCGCGGATCTGCACCAGCACCGCCGCGATCTTGTCCACGAAGTGGTTGAAGGCGCTGGCGATCTGGGTGAGTTCGTCGCTGCCATGGGTGGACAGGCGGCGCGTCAGGTCGCCGTCGCCCGAGGCGATGTCTTCCAGCGCATCGCGCACCACGCCCAGGCGGCGCAGCTGGTGGCTCACCGCCACGGTGACCAGTGCGACGGCGGCCAGCACGCTCAGCAGCGTGATGACGATGGCCACCTGCAGCAGCGCGCGCACCGATTGCGTGGCCTCGGCGCGGTCGATGGCGATGGCCAGCGTCCAGGGCGTGCCCTGCACCTTGGCGGCGTAGAGCATCTGGTCGGCGCCGTCGATCTGCACGTCGGTGCGCTCGTTGCGTTCGGCCAGGCGTTTGATGAGCGCGGCGTCCAGACTGCCCGCGATCTCGGAGACGGGTTTGAGCGCCATGCCCGGCTTGGCATACGCCAGGATCTTGCTGTCGCCGTCCAGCAGGAAGGCGAAGCTCCTGGCGATCGGGTGGATGGCGTTGACCTTGGCGGTTACGGAATCGAGGTAGATGTCGGTGGCCACCACGGCCGTGGGCTGGCCGGCCGGGCCGGCGGGCTCTGCGAAGGTGATGGTCAGCTTGCCGCTGCTCGCGCCCACGTAGGCGGGGGTGATGACGGGGCCGCCCGCCTGCGCTGCCTGCTTGTACCAGGGGCGCGAGGTGCCGTCGTACCCCTCCGGGACCTTGGTGAGCGCCATGTGGCGCTTGTCCGCATAGGTGAAATACACCAGGTCGAACGCGCCGGCCTGCTTGATGGCGCGCAGCATGGGCAGCGGGTCCGGCTGCTCGGTGGCGACCTTCAGGGACGAGGTGATCCGTTGCTTTTCGCGCACCCATTCAGCCACTTCGTCGGCATGCAGGCGGGTGAGCCCGCCCACGTTCTCGTCCAGCTGCGCCAGCGTGTCCTTGCGCACCACGAAGAAAGTGACCAGCGCCAGGGCCAGCAGCGACAGCACGGTGATGGCGACGCAGATGCCGATGAGGCGTGCACGCAGGCTTTTGAACATGAAGTACCTTTGCAAATGGATACACACAAGGGTTCATTCTGACAATTGGTTGACCCAGGGCAAATGACAACTCTGGGGTTCTGCTAGGTGGAAACCCGAATGCCTCGGATGGCTCGGTCTTCGGCACGCCTGCACCCCCGCGGGCAGGTGCGTACGGCCCCTCGGCCGCGCAGCGGGGCTGCCAGCGCGTATCCTCGGGGCCGTCTATGAACCAACTGCAACTTTTCCTGCCCTGCGCCGCTGGCGTCGAGGGCTTTCTGGCCGACGAGGTGCACGGCATCACCGGCCTGACCGGCCAGGACCTGCTCACCGGCCGGGGCGGCGTGCTGCTGCGGGCCTCCTGGCGCGACGCGCTGATGCTCAACCTGCACAGCCGCCTCGCGCAGCGCGTGCTGGTGCAGCTCGGCCACCGGCCGTACCGCTCCGAGAACGACCTGTACGCCGCCGCGAGCGAGGTCGCCTGGGAGATCTGGTTCACCCCGCGCCAGAGCTTCAAGATCGACGTCACCGCCCAGCACAGCCCGCTCACCAGCCTGAACTTCGCCGCGCTGCGCGTGAAGGACGCGGTGGCCGACCGCTTCCGCGCCAAGACCGGCGTGCGCCCGGACGTGGACACCCAGTGGCCCGACGTGCGCATCCACCTGCACCTGACCACCGACGAGGCCACGGTGTACATCGACACCTCGGGCGAGCCGCTGTTCAAGCGCGGCTGGCGCGAGGACAAGGGCGACGCCCCGCTCAAGGAAACCCTGGCCGCCGCCATGATCGCGGCCACCGGCTGGGACCCGCAGGGCGACGTGCCGCTGTACGACCCCTGCTGCGGCAGCGGCACCGTGCTGATCGAGGCGGCGCAGATGGCCTGCCACATCCCCGCCGGCATGCAGCGGCGGTTCGCCTTCGAGAAGCTGCTGCCGTTCCAGGCCCATGTCTGGTCTGCTATCAAAAATGAAGCAGAACAGGCAATCAAACCGCCGGCAGTGGGCATCTTCGGCTCGGACGTGTCGCACCGCATGGTGGACTTCGCCCAGCGCAACGCCGAGCGCGCGGGCGTGGCCCAGGCCATCGAGCTGCGCGGCGGCGACGCGCTGCAGCGCATGCCGCCCACCGCCCAGCCCGGCGTGATGCTGCTGAACCCGCCCTACGGCGAGCGCATCGTCGCCGCGGGCACGGCCGGGCGCAGTGCGTCCGAGCGCGCCGGCCACGTGGAGCGCGCGGGCCGCGAGACGGCGCAGACCGAGGACGGCGGCGAGTTCTTCAGCCAGCTCGCCACGCACTGGAAGAAGAACTTCTCCGGCTGGCAGGGCTGGATGCTCACGCCCGACCTCAAGCTGCCCGGCAAGATGCGCCTGAAGGAGTCGCGCCGCGTGCCCATGTGGAACGGCCCCATCGAGTGCCGCCTGTTCCGCTTCGACATGGTGCGCGGCTCGGCGCGCGAGCGTCCCCCCCGGCCCGTGGAAAGCCCGCCCGATGCGGGTTGAGCTGCGCCTGCCGGCGCAGGCCGCGGCCGGCGAGGTCCCCCGCGCGGTGGTGGTGGACACCAACATCGTGCTGGACCTGCTGGTGTTCGCCGACCCCGCCGTGGCGCCGCTGCGCGAGCTGCTCGCCCAGGGGCGGCTGCAGTGGGTGGCCACGCAGGCCATGCGCGACGAACTGGAGCGTGTGCTGGCCTACCCGCAGATCGTGCCGCGCCTGGCGTTCTACGGCCTGGATGCCGCGGCCGTGCTGGGCGCCTTCGACGCCCGGGTGCGCGTGGTGCCCGAGGCGGCGCGCGTGCCCTCGGTGTGCAAGGATGCGGACGACCAGAAGTTCATCGATCTGGCCGTGGCGCACCGCGCCATCCTGCTGTCCAAGGACAAGGCCGTGGTCTGCATGCGCAAGCGCCTGCTGGCGCAGGACGCGCACGTGGCGACCGTGCTGGTGCTGGAACCCGCGGCGTGCGCCGCTTGACCCGGCCCGCCCACGCCACCCGCCGCGCACGCGGCGCCTCCAACCCTCCTCACGCCTCGAACTGAAAGCCCTCGGCCGGGTGCAGGGCCCAGCGGCCTTCGCCCAGCAACTGCAGCACGTGCGTGTGGTGCGCCAGCACCGCCGGCCGGTGGGCGATGCTGATGATGGAGGCGCCGCTGGCGCGCAGCCGCTCGTAGAGGGCCGCTTCGTTGGCGCCGTCCAGCGCGCTGGTGGCTTCGTCCAGGATCACGGTGCGCGGCTGGCGCACCAGCACGCGGGCGAAGGCCAGGCGCTGCTGCTCGCCGACCGACAGCTGCTTTTCCCAGTCGCGCGTGGCGTCGAGCCCGCCCACGCGGTCGGCCAGTTCGGGAAGGTGCACGTCGTTCAGGATCTGAAGCAACTGCGCATCGTCCAGCGCGGTCGTGCGCGCCGGGTAGATCATCTGGCTGCGCAGCGTGCCGGGCTGCATGTAGGGGCGCTGGGGCAGGAAGAACACCTCGTCCAGCGGCGGGTGCTGCACCACGCCGTCGCCCGTGCGCCACAGTCCGGCGATGGCGCGCAGCAGCGAGCTCTTGCCGCAGCCGCTGGCCCCGGTGATGAGCAGCGCATCGCCCGGCTGCAGCTCCAGCGTGAGGTCCTTCACCAGCAGGCGGCCGAATTTCGGGGTGTAGAGCGTGAGCCCGTCGATGGCCAGGCGTTCGCCTTCCCGCGCCTGGATCTCGCGGGAGGTGTCCGGGGCCGGTGCCTTGGCGGCGGGCGCGGGGGGCGTGGCCTGGGCTGCCGGGGCGGCCGACGGGGTGCCGCGCTGGCGGCGCGACTCGCGCTTTTGCTGGCGGCGCAGCTTGCGTGCGGCGGACACGGCCTCGGGCGCCGCCGGCTCCTCGCGCCGGGCCGGCGCACCCAGCAGGGCCTGGGCCAGCGTGTCCAGCCGGCCGATGCCGGCCACGAAGCGGCTCAGGCTCTCGAAGTTGTCAACGATCAGCGAGACGGCGGCCAGCACCGCCGCGAACGCGCCGGCCGCCTGGATGGCGCGGCCCACCTCCATGTCGCCGGAGAGCACCGCATCGGCCAGGATGATGGCGGGAATCACCACCGTGAGCTGGCTGAACGCGCGCTGGAACAGGTTGAGCGAGCGCTGGCGCTTGATGAGCCGCGCGTAGTTGGTGAACACCGCCTGGAAGCTGTGGTCCAGTTGCGCGCGCTCCTGCGACTCGCCGCGGTAGAACGCGATCGACTCGGCGTTCTCGCGCAGCCGCATCAGCCCGAAGCGGAAGTCCGCCTCGCGCCGCAGCTGCCAGAAGTTCAGGCGGATGAGCGGCGCGCCGAACACCCACAGCGCCACCACCGTGCCCAGCAGGGCGTACACCGCCAGAAAGGCCACGAGCACCTTGGAGATCGACCACAGCACGGTGCTGAAGGCCACCAGCTGCATGCCCGCGCCGACGAAGATCAGCAGGAAGTGCGTGGAGCGGCCGGTGAAGGTGTTGATGTCCTCGCTGATGCGCTGGTCGGGGTTGTCGATGCCGCCCTGCGTGTTCAGCTCGTAGTAGCGCCGGCCGCCCAGGTAGCCGTCCAGGAAGCGGTGCGTGAGCCAGCGCCGCCAGTGGTTGGAGAACGCATCGCGCATGTAGTAGTAGAAGGCGTACACCGGCACGGCGAAGCCCAGCACCAGCAGGCAGGTGCGCACCGCGTCCCAGAAGCGGTCGCGGTCCTTGGCGGCCAGGGCCGAGGTCATCTCGCCGGTGCGGTCGATCAGCATCACGGCCAGCTGCGTCTCGCACAGCATCAGCAGCACCAGCAGGCCGAGCAGGGACCAGGCCGCGACCTTCTTGTCGCCGAGCCAGTACGGCTTGGCCACGCTCATGAACTGGCGCCAGGCGGCCGCGGAAAAAGTGGGAGCGCGCCGGGAAGCGGCGAGGGGGGCGGCGGGGGCGGGTGCCGCGGTGGCTGCCGCGGGGTGCGCAGCGGCAGAAGCAGAGGAAGACATGCAGGCGGTAGGAAAGGAAAGGCGGGAGCGCTGCGGCGAAGATAGGCTGCGCGCAGGCGGGGGCCTGTCGGACGCGGCCCACGGCCGGCTACGGAAACGCACGCGACCCGGGGGAGCGCGGCCGCTCGGGCGCCACAGGGGGGAGGGGGTTACAGTGCCGGCTGTTTTCTTTTCGGGTTTCCCCCGCATCCCGCCCATGTCCAATCTCATCGTGCACGGAGGCACGCCGCTGCGTGGCCGCATCACGCCCTCCGCCAACAAGAACGCCGTGCTGCCCGTGCTGTGCGCCACGCTGCTGACCCAGGCGCCGCTCACCTTGCACGGCGTGCCCGACATCACCGACGTGCGCAAGATCCTGGACATCTTCCGCACCCTGGGCAGCGACGTGCGCATGGACCACGCCAGCGGCACGCTGGAACTGCACCACAAGGACACCGCGTTCGACGCCGCCGCCCACCGCCTGCCCGAGGAGATGCGATCGTCCATCATGCTGGTGCCGCCGCTGCTGGCGCGCTTCGGCGTGGCGCGGCTCGAAGACAACGTGAAGGGCTGCACGCTCGGCGTGCGCGAGATCGATCCGCACGTGGAGGTGTTCCGCAGCTTCGGCGGCGCGGTGGAGCGCGCGCAGGGCTCGCTGCTCGTGCGCTGCGCCGGGCCGCTGCACGCCACCCACCACTGGCTCGACTACGCCTCGGTCACCACGACCGAGAACTTCGTGCTGTGCGCGGCCTCGGCCAGCGGCGTGTCCACGCTCAACAACGCCGCGTCGGAGCCGCACGTGCAGGAGTTCTGCCGCTTCATGACCATGCTGGGCGTGCGCATCGACGGCATCGGCACGTCGCGCCTCACGGTGCACGGCGGCGCGGCGCTGGGCGGTGGCGAGTTCCGCTTCGACGAGGACTTCCACGAGATCACCACCTTCCTGGCCCTCGGGGCCATCACGGGCGGCGACGTGGTGGTGCGCAACAGCGCGCCGGAGAACTTCCCGCTGATCGACCGCACCTTCGCCAAGTTCGGCGTGCGCATCGAGCATGCGGACGGCTGGTCGCGCGCGCACCGCGAGGGGCCACTCACCGTGCAGACGCCCTTCACCAGCAACGTGCTGACCAAGGTGGAGGCCGCGCCCTGGCCCTACTTTCCCGTGGACCTGCTGCCCATCTTCATCGCGCTGGGCGTGCGGGCGCAGGGCAACGCGATGTTCTGGAACAAGGTGTACGACGGGGCGCTGGGCTGGACGGGCGAACTGTCCAAGTTCGGCGCGCACGTGTTCTCGTCCGATCCGCACCGCATCGTGACCTTCGGCGGCAATGCGCTCACGCCCGCCGTGGTGGAGAGCCCCTACATCATCCGCGTGGCCATCGCCCTGTTCATGGTGGCCGCCAGCATCGACGGGCGCTCGGAGATCCGCAACGCCACGCCCATCCGGCGCGCACACCCGCGCTTCGTGGAGAACCTGCGCAGCCTGGGCGTGCAGGTGGAGTGGACGAGCGAGGAGTGACCGCGCCCAGGCGCCCTCTGCGCCTGGGTGGGGGCGGTCAGGGCGCCAGCAGGTCGTAGGCGGCGCGCACGCGCTGCAGGTCGCGGCCCAGGCGCCGGCTCGGCGGCAGGTGGCGCAGCCAGCGCAGGCGGCGCACCGTGGTGGCCAGCACCGCGCGCATGTCCGGGCCCTGGGCGCCCAGCCAGGCCGCCCACAGCGTGCGGGCCGCGTCCAGCGCGCCCGCCTGGCGCAGGTAGAGCGCGGTGGACTGGGCGTAGCACAGCGCATCGCGCGCGTGGCACACGGCCAGCGGCAGCGCGGTGGCGGGGTCGTCCTCGAAATCCACGTAGCCCACCACGCCGTCGGGGCAGCGCACGAGATTGCGGGCGAACGCCTGGCTCAGGCAGGTGCCGCTGGCGTGCACCCGGGCGATGGCGTCCAGGCCCTGGCGCCACAGGGCCAGCACGGCCTCTGGGCCTTCGGCCACGGCGTGGTCGATCTCGTTGCCCAGGGAATGGGTTTCCTCGTCGGGGGCGCCCAAGTGCCGCATCAGGAAGGCATCGTGCTGCACCGCCAGCACCTCGGGCGCGCGCAGGCCGCGCGCGGCGAAGTCCTGCAGGCGCCGCACCTCGATGGCGATGGCCGCGGGCCCGCCTGGTGTCGGCACCGGGCGCAGCACCGCCAGGCCCAGCAGGCGTGCCAGCACCGCCATGGCGCGGTAGCGCCCGGCGCCGTGGCTGGCGCCCGCGCGCTTGAGCCACCACTGCTCGCCGGGCAGGCGGTAGCTCTGCACGTTGGGCGCCTGGGTGGCCGCATGCTCGCGCAGGAAGGCCGCGGGGTCGGTGGGGACGGCGGCGGCGGGCGCTGCAGGATCGGCGTGGGTCGGCATGGGGTCGGTGCGAAAGAGGGGAACGGGCCGGGCCCGGGGCTGCGAACAGGGTGCGAACCGAGGCCGGCAGGGGCCGGCCGGGGCCGGGCGGATAAAATCGCCGCCTGCGGCCCGGCCGTGGCCCTGGGCGGGGCTGTCTGCACCTGCCTCCAGCGCCATGCCTGCGCCCGCCCCGGTTCGCCGCTTTGCGCGGGCTGCGGCATCATAACGAAGCCTTTTTCTCCCCCCGCCGCGCCCTGGAGCCGCCCCATGACCGAATCCTCCCACGACACCGCCGCTGCCGCCGGCACCGAACCCGCCCTCGACAACGATGCGCTCGACGAGCTGGACACGCTGCTGGACGACCTGCGCAGCCGTGCCGAAGAAATCCCGCAGTGGGAGTTCTGCGACGGTTTCCTGACCGCGCTGGCCTGCACGCGCCGCGCCATTCCCGCCGCCGAATACCTGCCCATGCTGCTGGACGACGGTGGCCCCATCGATGTGACCGAGGGTGCGGGCGCCCCGCTGCCGCTGCTGCCGGCCTTCAAGGACGAAGCCCAGCAGGCGCGGTTCATGGAGCTGTGGACGCTGCGGTTCGACGAGGTCAGCCGCCAGCTGGCGACCGAGGTGGAATCGCTGGAGGACGACCGCGCCTTCCAGCCCGAGGTGATGGACATGCGCGGCGCCGTGGCCTGCCTGCCCGAGGAAGAACGCGCCGAGATGGCCGGCCAGGACATTCCCTCGTTCGGCCAGGTGTGGGCGCTCGGCTTCATGTTCGCGGTGGAGAACTGGCCCGAGGAATGGGCCGCCCCGCGCGACAAGGACGCCGCGCAGTGGCTGGACGGCGCGCTGGAAAACATCGTGGTGCTGACCGAGGACGACACCGGCAAGCCCGAGCACAACCTGTATGCCGAGGACGGCCCGGCCAGCGTGAGCGAGGCCCGCCTGGAGTCGTTCAGCGAAGCCGTCTGGGCCGTGTACGACCTGCGCCAGCTCTGGAAGAGCATCGGCCCGCGCGTGGAGGCCGTGCGCCGCGCCGACACCCCCGGCCGCAACGACCCGTGCAGCTGCGGCAGCGGCAAGAAATACAAGAAGTGCTGCGGCGCCTGACGGACGCCGGCGCGGCCTGACCGGGCGCTTCTTCTTCCCCTTTCCTTTTGCTTTTACGCGCGCTCCGGCGCGCGTTGCCGTTCCATGACCCCTGCTTTCCTGGCCCGCCTGCGTGCCGAATGGGCGCCCAGCATTCCGCGCGAACTGCTCGCGGGTGCCGTCGCCACGTTCGCGCTGATTCCCGAGGTGATCGCGTTTTCGTTCGTGGCGGGTGTCGATCCCTCCGTGGGGCTGTTCGCCTCGTTCGTCATCAGCATCGTGATCGCCTTCGCGGGCGGGCGCCCGGCCATGGTGTCGGCAGCCGCCGGTTCGGTGGCGCTCGTGGCGGCGCCGCTGGTGCAGTCGCACGGGCTGGGCCACCTTCTGGCGGCGGGGCTGCTGGCGGGCGTGGTGCAGGTGGCGTTTGGGCTGCTGCGCATGGGCGTGCTGGTGCGCTTCGTCTCCAGCTCGGTGCGCACGGGCTTCGTCAACGCGCTGGCGGTGCTGATCTTCTCGGCGCAGCTGCCGCACCTGCGCGGCGCGGGCGCCGCCACCTGGGGCATGCTGGCGCTGGGGCTGGCCCTCATCTACGGCCTGCCGTGGCTGGGCCAGCGGCTGCGGGTGCGGGCGCTCACCGCCATTCCGTCGCCGCTGATCTGCGTGGTGGCGCTCACGCTCATTGCCTCCGCCACGGGGCTGCACCTGCCCACCGTGGCGGACCTGGGCCGGTTGCCCGATGCGCTGCCGCTGTTCGGCCTGCCCGCGGTGCCGGTGTCGCTGGAGACGCTGCGCGCCATCGCGCTGCCGGCGCTGGCCATCGCCATGGTGGGGCTGCTCGAATCGGTGCTCACCGCCGCCGTGGTGGACGAAATGACCGACACACCCAGCGACAAGAACCGCGAGTGCGCGGGCCTGGGCCTGGCCAACATCGCGGCCAGCTGCTTCGGCGGCATCGCCGGCTGCGGAATGATCGGCCAGGCCGTGGGCAACGTGAAATACGGCGGGCGCGGGCGCCTGTCCACGCTGTTCGCCGGCGTGTTCCTGCTCATCCTGATGGTGGCGCTGAAGGACTGGGTGTCGCGCGTGCCGGTGATCGCGCTGGTGGCCATCATGGTGATGGTGTCGGCCTCGACGTTCGACTGGAAGTCGCTGGGCGCCGTGGTGCGCCACCCGCGCCTGTCCAGCGCCGTGATGCTCGCCACCGTGGCCGTGACGCTCGCCACGCACAACCTCGCGGCCGGGGTGGGCGTGGGGGTGGTGCTGAGCGGCGTGTTCTTCGCGTTCAAGGTCGCGCGTCTGCTCGGCGTGCGGGCCGAGGACGATGCCGCCACCGGCCTGCGCACCTGGCACGTGTCGGGCCAGGTGTTCTTCGCCTCGGCCGACGCGTTCATCGAGGCGTTCGACATCCTCGCGGCCGAAGGGCGCCCCGTGCGCATCGACGTGTCCCGCGCGCATTTCTGGGACGTGACGGCCGTGGCCGCGCTGGAGACGGTGGTGCAGCGGCTGCGGCACCACGGGGCGGTGGTGGAGGTGGTGGGGCTGAACGAGGCCAGTGCGGGGCTGGTGGGGCGGCTGGGGGGCGGCGCGGACTCCGCTATGTAATGCATAGGTCGGCCATCGCTGTGAGGGAAATATCCTGCATTAGATTTTGTTCAGATAACTATAAATTTCATTATTTAGTGAGTTGTCTATTTAAGGGTAAATTCATGGGTTAAGAATTTTTTAAGAAGTATCTTCTATGAAAATAACTTCACCCGTGGGTAAGACTTCAGGGAATAAAAGAAATGATGTTTTGGCGGTTCAGGCATCGCTCAACCGTCACATGAAGTGCAAAATGGGTTATTTGCCTGTCAAAGAAGATGGTTATATCAATGCCAGAACATTAGACGCGATTCGAGCATTTCAGGAAATGGTTGGAATTCTTCCTGTGGATTCGACTGTTTTCCCAGGAGGACCGACCCATCAAGCCCTTGATAAACCTAGCATCAGAATCTTAAATCCCACCGCCGCCTGCTGGATTGCAAATCAGGAAAAAATACGTCAAGCCCTGATTGATAGGTTATCGATAGTTGATCGCCTCAGTTGGAAGGCTCAAAATCCAGCGATGATTCCGCCCAACGATTGGAACTATCACTCGATTGCCATTCATCACGCAGGAAACACATTCGGTTGTGCGGCCCCTGGCATGGAGTCCATTCGTCAAGTAGAGAAGATAGACATCAAGAAATTCGGGAGAGTTAGCTATCACTATGCGGTAGCCTGCGACGGTACCATCTACGAGGCACTTGATATCCGTCACAAAGGGGCTCATGTGGAGGCGATGAATACGGGAGTCATTGGGATTGTGTTATTGGCAGATCTGAGCGTAAGAGGGGAGGGCGCTAAATACGGACCCGGCGTCATGAATGTCGCCAAGGCCAAGGGTGCCCAGGCTGCTATCAATGAGTTTCTGAGTGTGCAAGCTGATCGATTAAAGGTGTTGCACGACGAAGGTACGGAGCAGCAGATATCTAGAACGGAGGCGTTGGTAGGTGCACTGAAGGATTTTTTCCCAATCCGTCGATTGGGCGGACACAGGGATTTTGCAAAAACTGTTCAAACCAGTCGCGCATGTCCAGGGATCTATGGAATGATCATTGCCGATCAGCTCAGGAAAAA
The DNA here is from genome assembly GCF_030159015.1 of Acidovorax sp. SUPP3434. Lineage (NCBI taxonomy): Bacteria > Pseudomonadati > Pseudomonadota > Betaproteobacteria > Burkholderiales > Comamonadaceae > Acidovorax > Acidovorax sp. SUPP3434. Next base: position 64,515 of record NZ_BQXL01000010.1, on the reverse strand, counting down.
ATTGGGGTTGTCGGAGCCTTAATATGTTTAAAAAACAGAATTTTCGTTATTTCGTATTGTGTTTTTTAATGATTTTGTTGGCCTGGCTATTTCTGGGTCTGGATAAATACACCGGGGACCATGAGATGGGGGTGAGTTGGAGTCCTTTCATTAAGGCTCAGCCATCTTGGATTATTTTTTTTCAAGATCCATCGCAGGATGGCCTTGAATACGAACGCTATGACCTGCTGAGGGCAGAGGATAAGGCTAGATTTATGGAGTATTGTAAATATCGGCGTGGCACGCTCGATCCGTATGAGTGCCAAAAGATCAACGACGCTAGCAGAATCTAGCCGTCAAACTACCCGGCGGAAAGATCGAGAGCATCCGGTCATGAGCTTCATTGCAGCGGTCGAGGCATTCGCCAGAAAGGAGTCTGGTGTTCTGCCAAGCCGAAATCTTCACTCAGAGACAACGATCGAGGACGATCTCAGCATCACGGGCGACGATGCGGTGGAGTTCATGGAGACCTTCTTCGCGGAGTTCGGCGTCGATTCCAGCGGGTTCGATTTCGGACGGTATTTCCACAACGAAGGGTTCAATCCATTGCAGTTGTTTTGGATGCCTTTGCGCCGCTATCGGGATCGACAGAGGAAGGTGCCCATCACCTTGGGCATGCTCGCGAAGTCCGTTGAACTGAAGCGCTGGGATGCCGCCCGCATCGAATCCGCCGGACCGAGGGAGACCGCCACTCCACGCGCATGAGGCCGACGGCCGCGAGGCGTGGGTGTTCAGTGCAGAAGATCGGCCAGCCGCGCCAGCGCATGCCGCACGGTGGCCGCACGCACGGCCGCCCGGTCGCCCGCGAAGCGCATCACTTCGCTGTGGATTTGCCCCGCGACCGACCAGCCGAACCACACCGTCCCCACCGGCTTGTCCGCGCTCCCGCCCCCGGGCCCGGCCACGCCCGTGACGGCCACGCTCACCTGCGCCAGGGAGCGCGCCACGGCGCCCTCGGCCATGGCGCGCGCCACGGGTTCGCTCACGGCGCCGTGCGCTTCGATGAGGGCGGCGGGCACGCCCAGCAGGTCGGTCTTGGCTGCGTTGGAGTAAGTGACGAAGCCGCGCTCGAACCAGCGGCTCGACCCGGCCAGGTCGGTGCAGGCTGCGGCGATCAGCCCGCCCGTGCAGCTTTCGGCGGTGGCCAGCATCGCGCCGCGCGCCACGAGCGCCTCGGCGATGTAGGCCAAATGGGCCTCCAGTGCAATATTTCCTAGGGCATCATGCTCTGATTTTGATAGCGAATCGTCCGGTGTCACCACAGATGCCTCCAGAGCGCGATCACCACCAGCGTGCAGAAGGCCGCCACCAGGTCGTCGAACACGATGCCCCAGCCGCCGCGCCAGCCGAAGCCCTTGAACAAACTGTCGGCCCAGGCCACGGGGCCGGGCTTGGCGGCGTCGAAAAAGCGGAACAGCGCGAACGCCGCGCACTGCCCCCAAAAGCCCATGGGCATGGACAGCCACAGCACGAGCCAGAAGGCGATGACCTCGTCCCACACGATGCTGCCGGGGTCGGCCACGCCCATGTGGCGCGCGGTGGTGGTGCAGGCCCACCAGCCGACGAGCGTGCCGGCCAGGATCAGCACGCCGAAATGCAGGGGTGCGAGCCACTGCTGCAGTACCAGGTAGGCCAGCCACGCCCACAGCGTGCCGACGGTGCCGGGTGCCTTGGGTGACAGGCCCGCGCCGAAGCCCAGGGCGATCCAGTGCGCCGGGTGCGACCGCATGAAGGCGGCGGTCGCGCGGCGCGGTGCGGCGGCGGGCGTGGCAGGGCCGAAGGGGGCGGCGTTCATTCCCGCTCCCTCAGCGCGATCTCTTTCGGGTAGCGCACGGTGTGCGTGGCCGTGAAGCGCGCGGTGGCGCCGGCGGCCAGCGGCTGCTGCCAGGCGATGGTGCCGGGCGTGCGGTTCCAGGCCGTGTCCTGCGGCGCGGGCGTGTAGCGGGATTCGACCTCGATCTTCTCGTTGCGCGAGACCGGCGCCGCATCCAGCACCTGCAGCGCGATGGCCCGGGCGTGGCGGTTCTCGATGCGGAAGGCGCGCTCGGTGCGGCGCTCGGTGCGCCCGCCCGTGAAGCCGGCGCTGCCGGTGGTCTCCTGCGGCGGCTCGGCCTTCACGATCACCTGGTCGTCGGCTCCGAACCACAGGGTGGCCCTGCCGCCGGCCGTGGAGTCCTGCGCGAAATTCAGCGTGTCGTTGCCGATGAAGGCGCCGTCGCGGTACAGCCCCACGGGCCCCGCGGGCCAGGCGCCCAGCGGCGGCGCGATCTCGGCCACGAGGTAGGCCGTCTCCTGCCGGGCGGGCACGGCGCGCGTGAGCAGCGTGGCAGCCGCGTTGTGCGTGCCCGGGGCCAGCGTGGTGCGCTGGCCGTTGGAGGGCACGGTGATGCGCTGGGGCACCGCGAACTGCGTGGCGTAGGTGCCGGCGAACGCGGTGACGTCGAAGCTGGGCGGCTCGGCTTCCTCGGCCAGGCTGGCGGGCGCGGCCATCGCGGCGGGTGCCGCCGGGGCGGGCAGCCGGGCCATGGCCATCTGCGGCTGCGGGGGCGGCGCCACATCGAGGGTCCATGCGCCGGGCGCCGGGCCGCGCGTGGCGCGGGTGGCGGCTTGCGTGGATAGGGTGAGCCGCACGTCGGTCCAGTCCTCGCCGCTGTTTTGCGCGACGAGCGCCAGGCGCTCCAGCACCACGGCGCCGGTGTCGCTGTTGAGCACCGCGCGGTAGGTGGGCTGCCAGCCGGGGCCGCGCACCTGGTAGGTCAGACGCAGTTCGCCCTCGCGCTCGGCCGCCAGATTGACGGCGACCGACACGGCGCGCGCCCGGGGCCCGCCCGCATTGCGGTTGCGCTCGGCCACCAGGGGTTTGAGGGCCAGTTCCAGTGCTTCTTGCCGGCGCTTGAGTGTGTTCGAGCGGGTGAGGGCGTCGAGCGAGGTCTTGCGCAGCGCATCGGCCGTGGCGCCGATCTGGCCCGGGCTTACCGCGGCGGCGGGGCCCGCGGCCGGGCGGCGGTCGGGCTGCGGCGTGTCGGCCGCGCTACCGGCGTTGCCGGCCACGCCCTGCAGGTAACGGTTCACCAACTGCAGCGAGGCGGTCTCGGCACGCACGGCGGCCAGCTGGTCTTCCAGGTCCTGGATGCGGCCGTCCAGCGGGCTGGCGCAGCCGGCGGCCACGTCGCGGTCTTCGGTGGTGATCTTGAATTCGCCCACGCGCACCCCGGTGCCGGCGGCGATCTGCAGGCTGGCGGTGTCGATGGAGGCGGGCAGGCAGCGGAACACGGCGCTGCGGGCACCGGCTGCCACGCGCGCGGTGCGCTCCACGGTGGCGCTGCCGGGCGAGACGGTGACCTGCGTGATTCGCGAGGCCACGCTGTCCTGCGCCAGGGCGGCGCCGGTGCCCAGCAGTGCCGTGGCGCTGGACAGAGCGGCCAGCAGCGCGGCCAGGGAGGGGGTCGGCCGTGCGGCGGGCGCAGGCCGCAGGGAGGGCAGGGAATGGATCAAGTGCGGCTCCTGGATGGGCTGGCGGATGCAATCGTGGGGCGGGCGGCAGGATACCGCGCCCGGCGATTATTCACCCCTGCCCACCGCAGCCGCGGCCGCAGGCGCTCGGTGATCAGTCGGCGAAGGCCGACGCGGCTGCGGCGGCGGGCCTCATGTGGGTCGGCCGCATGCGGCCCAGCGTCTCGCTGCCGACCAGGCCTTCGATGTCCACGAGGATCAGCATGCGGTCGTTCACGCTGCCCAGGCCCAGGATGAATTGGGCGTCCACGCTGGAGGACAGCTGGGGCGCGGGGCGGATCATCTCGGCCTTGAGTTCCACCACGTCGGAGACGGCGTCCACCACCGCGCCCACGGTGTACTGGCCGACATTGAGCACGATCACCACGGTGGAGTGGTTGTATTCGGCGCTGGCGCAATGCAGCCGAAGGCGCAGGTCCACGATGGGAATGATGATGCCGCGCAGATTGACCACCCCCTTGATGAAGTCGGGCGCGCCGGCCAGCCGCGTCGGCGGCTCGTAGGAGCGGATTTCCTGCACCTGGAGGATGCCGATGCCGTATTCCTCGTCGCCCAGGCGGAACGAGAGGAATTCGCCGCCCTTGCTGACGGCATTGGCGGCGGTGGCGTTGTTGGGGTCGGTGGGCAGTGAAGAAAGGGCCATGGCGGATCTCTTGCAGGCAATGGAGGAAGAAAAGGGGTCCCGGCGGCGTCCGGTGGCCCATCGTACCGGGGCGGGACGATGGGCCATGGACGACGGGGCGCGGGGGCGTGTCAGAAGTTCTGCCAGTCGTCTTCGCTGCCGCCGCCGGCCAGGGCCAGCGACGGCTGGCTCGGGCGGGGCGCGGCGGCCTTCTTGGGCGCAGCTGCCATGCGGGCCGGCGCGTGCGGTGCCATGGCCGCGCGCAGCGGGGCGGGTTTGGTCGCTGCGGCGCGGGCCGGTGCGGGGGCCGCCACCGCGTGCAGGCTGGGGGCTTCGTGGTCCAGCCGGAACACGCTCACCGCCTGCACCAGCCTGCTCGCCTGGGCCCGCAGGCTGTCCGCCGCCGCAGCGCTTTCCTCGACGAGCGCGGCGTTCTGCTGCGTCACCTGGTCGAGCTGGCTCACGGCGTCGCTCACCTGGCCGATGCCCAGCGTCTGCTCCTGCGTGGCGGCGCTGATCTCGCTGATGAGGTCGTTCACGCGCTTGACCTGCGCCACGATGTCGGCCATGGTGCGGCCGGCCTCCTCCACCTGCTGGCTGCCCGCGTCCACCTTCTGCACGCTGTCGGTGATGAGGCCCTTGATCTCCTTGGCGGCGTCGGCGCTGCGCTGCGCGAGGCTGCGCACTTCGCTGGCCACCACGGCGAAGCCCCGGCCCTGCTCGCCGGCGCGGGCGGCCTCCACGGCGGCGTTGAGCGCCAGGATGTTGGTCTGGAAGGCGATGCCGTCGATCACGCCGATGATGTCCACGATCTTCTTGCTGGAGGCGGTGATGGCCTCCATGGTGTCCACGACCTGGCCCACCACCACGCCGCCGCGCTGCGCCACGGCGCTGGCGGAGTCGGCCAGCTGCGTGGCCTGGCGGGCGGTATCGCCGTTGTTCTTGACGGTGGCCGTGATCTCTTCCATCGAGGCGGCGGTCTGCTGCAGGTTGGAGGCCTGCTCTTCCGTGCGCTGGCTCAGGTCGGCGTTGCCGGTGGCGATCTGCGTGCTGCCGGTGGCGATCGAGTCGCTGCTCTGGCGGACCTGGCCCACCACCTGCGCCAGGCTGTCGCGCATGGCCTTCATGCCCACCAGCAGGCTGGCCTGGTCGCCTGCGCGGGTGCTCACGTCCACGGCGAGGTTGCCCGCGGCGATCTGGCGCACCACCTCGGAGGCGTAGTCCGGCTCGCCGCCGAGCTGCCGCGTGATGGACCGCGTCACCCACACGCCCAGCGCACAGGCCAGCCCGATGGCGAGCAGGGAGCCGGCCACGACGGCGTTGACATTGAAGGCGCGCAGCTGCTCGGCCTGCGCGGAGCGGCGGGCCAGCAGGTCGCTCTCGGCCTTGTCGAGTTCGCCCTGCAGCGCGCGAAAGCCGTCCATGGCCGCCTTGTCCTTGCCCTGGCCGAACTGCGCGAGGAAGTCCTGCATGGTCCTGGTGCCTGCCGCCACGTCGCGCCGTGCCTGCATCAAGGCGATCACCACGGCGGTGAATTCGGTGTTGCGGGCCTTCATTCCGTCCAGGCGCTGCTGCTGCGCGGGGTTGTCCGCGGTCAGCTTCTTGACCTCCGTCCAGGCCTGGTCGAACGCCTGGGTGCCGGCTTTCCAGGGCTCCAGGAACCGGTCTTCGCCGCTGAGCAGAAAGCCGCGCGTGCCGGTTTCCATGTTGACCATGCTGTTGAGCAGCGTGTTGGAGCGGTTCAGCACCTGGTAGGTGTGAATGTCCCATTTCTCCGCCTCGGCCAGCTTGGCGCTGCTGTACAGGGAGGTGGCGGCGACCGCCAGGAAGATACCGATGACGGTACCGAAAGCGATCAAAAGTCGCCGGGAAACGGTCAGGGTGCTGCGCGGGGTCATGTCATTCCTCTCTGGTCTGGCTGGGAAGATGGAAATGCAATATTTCGCAAAAATGATATATTTGAAACCAAAAAATGTATATCAAAAAATATCTGAATTCTGGAAATTTCGACCCTTGGAAAGAGAGCTGCGTCGTTTTGGGACCTTCTTGCCCGTTTTTTCTATTTGATAAATATGATATTTCGTGCGCCAACCCATGGGGTGCGGCCCAATGACCGGCAGCCTGCCGGCCCGGTGTCCGCTCCCGGGCCGGCAGGCTGCGGCAGGTGGCCACGGCGTGGGACGCCGGGGCGCGAAAACGTCAATGCCCGCGCTGCATCACGCCTGCGGTGCGACGTAGGCGATGAGCCGCCCCATGCGGCGGATCCACTCCGAGGTGACGATGAACTGCGGCTTGTCGCGCTTCACGTAGGGCGGGACCTCCGGCGGGTTGTCGGCCGGATAGGGCGACGTGTCCCAGGCATCGCCCACGTGCTTGCTGCGGTAGGCGGTGCCGGTGTAGGCGGCCGAGGGCCCGTCGCCCTGGTAGGGATTGACGACCTCGGGCACGGGCGAGGTCCAGTAGCCCTTGGCGCCCAGCTCGTCCACCAGCGTCCGCGCCTCGCTGTCGGGCACCTTGGGCGTGGCCATGGTGGCGCCCGCGAACAGGTCGGGGAAGTCCACTTCTCGGATCGAGAAATACCGGGGCAGCGCGCGCGTGGCCGTGCCGGCCTTGAGGGGCGAGCGCGCCGCCATGGCGGCCACGGCCGCATCGCTCATGCCATCGAGCTGCCGGTAGGTGGACTCCAGCCCCGCGATGTCGATGGCGCGGCCCGCCGAGTAGTGGCTGACGGTGTTGGCCCAGTCCTTGTCGGCGTAGTAGCCGCCGTTGTGGATGTTGGAGCCGTAGCGGTGCACGTACAGCGGTGCATTGGTGTCCAGCTCCACGAACGTGGGGTGGGTGCGGCCGCCGCCCAGCAGCGGGCTGCCCGCGATGGCCGCCGCCGGCAGCGGGCAGGTCTTGAGCCAGGCGATGGCCTCGGGGATGCGCGCGAGATAGCGGCGCTCGCCCGTGAGCTGGAAGTAGTTGAACAGCTGGCGGATGTTGGTCTGCGTGGTGTGCGTGGCCAGCGAGCGGGGCTCGTAGCTGCGCGCGCCGGCCGGGGCGCCGGCCGGGCGGCCGGCCATCGGGCGCGACAGGTGCTGCAGGCTCCAACCGGCCTGCGGGCCGCTTTGCTGCATGAGGCGCATGCACTCCATGGCGCGCGCGATGGGCCCCAGCAGGCGCGTCTCGCCCAGCGCCATCACGCACATCGTGAGGAACTTGATGTTCTCGCCCATCACGTCGTCGTTGAAGGTCACGTGCAGCGTGTAGTCGCCGTCCTCCATGCCCGAATGGGCGCCCGCGGGCACCTGCTCGGGGTGGGGCGAGGGCATGGCGCCGACCGCGCCGGGAAAGTGCGGGAACCGCTGCGGCCAGCCGCCGTTCGCCACGCCGTATTCGGGGCCGAACTGCGCGTTCAGCACGAAGTCGATGGCCTTTTGCAGCGGCGCGAGAAAGCGCACGTCGCGCTTTTCCACATACATGCGCAGCAGCAGTTGCGAGGCCACGGCCGTGCCCGCGTCGTCGAACGTGGCGTTGCCGTAGTAGTGCTGAAATTCCTCGAGCCGCCAGCCGTTCTTGCCGATGGTGTCGTACCACTGGCGCAGCGACGCCTCGCCCGCGAAGTCGTGGATGTAGTTCCAGCCGCCAGAGGCGTGCTGCGCCGCGACGATGGCCAGCGTGGTGCGCTCGGCGGCCTGCAGGAAGCGTTCGTCGCCGGTGGCGTGGTAGGCGTCCAGGTACACGTGGCCGACCGAGGGCGTGCCCGGCGGCTGGATCCAGCACATGGTGCGGTAGGCCTCCATCTCGCCGAAGGTCTGCTTCAGGTCGGGCGAATACGACCACACGTAGCCGCCGCGGTACGAGACCACCTCGTCCATGTAGTCGGCGGCGCGCCGCAGCGCGGTGGCCGCCTCGCCCTGCGGGCCGGATGCGCCGCCCGAACCGCCGCCACAGGCGGTGAGCCACAGCGGCGCGAGCGCCGTCAGCGCGAAATCTCTGCGTTTCATGGAATGTCTCCTCTCGTCTTCGATGCAAGGAATGCACGCGCCGTCGGCGCGGCGATCGCAGCCTGGGGATCCCGGCTGTCTTGGTGTGCAGATCATCTTGAAGGATGTCGTACAACTTGGCGGCGATTGTGGGAGGCAGGGGAGAGGAGGCGATGCGTGTTTACCCGGTCTGCCACGCTCCAGAGGGTGCGTAAGTCTTTGGTAAGGCGCTTCGAGTTAGTACCTACTTAGGCGAAAACGATTGCGCAGTCGGTATCGTTTGCCAACGTCGGGATGGCCGCAAGCGTGGTTTCGGTGGCATTTCGTCACAAAGTGGTACGACAACTGCCGCTTTGCAGGGACGGTGATGTCCCGTAAGTGATTGCGCTGCCGATCAGCGAAAGTGGTCGTATGACGAGTATTGCTGGTGGAGGGACTGGCCCTGTGCATCCACCAGCCGCAGGCCGGGCGCGGCCTCGATGGTGCCGATGCGGGCCACGGGCGTGGCCGTGGCCTGCCCGGCGGCCTGGACCTCGGCGCGGTGCTCGGGCGCGGCGGTGAACAGCAGTTCGTAGTCGTCGCCGCCGGCCAGGGCGCAGCGCAGCAGGGTTTCGTGGTCAAAAGCCCCTGATGCCTTAGTACTAATTGCTCCTGTTGCTATTAATTCAATAGCGTTCTGGGTGTCGATGCGTGCCCCCACGCCCGAGGCCTGCAGGATGTGGCCCAGGTCGCCCACCAGCCCGTCGCTCACGTCGATGGCGCTGCGGGCCAGCCCGCGCAGGGCCTGCCCCAATGCCACACGCGGCGTGGGGCGCTCCAGCCGCTCGCGGGCCTGGGCCAGCCAGGGCGCGGGCAGGGTGCGCTCGCCGCGCAGCGCCTCCAGCGCCAGCCGCGCGTCCCCGAGCGTGCCGCTCACCCACAGGTCGTCGCCCGCGCGTGCGCCGCTGCGCAGCAGGGCCTGGCCGGCGGGCACTTCGCCGAACACGGTGATGCAGATGTTGAGCGGCCCGCCCGTGGTGTCGCCGCCCACCAGCTCGCAACCGTGCGCATCGGCCAGCGCCAGCAGCCCGCGCGAAAAGCGCTCCAGCCAGTCGCTGTCGGCCCGCGGCAGCGACAGGGCGAGCGTGAAGGCCAGCGGCCGGGCGCCGCACGCGGCCAGATCGCTCAGGTTGACCGCCAGCGCCTTGTGGCCGAGCGCCTCGGGGTCGACGTCGGCGAAGAAATGGCGGCCCTCCACCAGCATGTCGCTGGAGACGGCCAGGTGCATGCCCGGCGCGGGCGCGAGCAGCGCGCAGTCGTCGCCCACGCCCAGCGCGGCACGGCGCACGGGGCGCTGGAAGAAACGGCGGATCAGATCGAATTCACCCATGGCAGGAGCATACGGTGCGGCAGGCCACCGCCCGCGCTACGTCTGGTAGTCGCCGCTGGCCTCGGGCTGAAAGAGGATGGCGACCACCTGCGCCGCGCAGGCGTCGCCGTTCGGCGTGAGCCACTTCGCGACGTCCCCGACCTTCAGGCCCAGCAGGCTGCTGCCCACCGGCGAGAGCACGGAGATGAAGCCGGCCGTGGGCTCGGCATCCCGCGGATAGCAGACCGTGAGCGTCTGGCGCCGGGCGGTCTGCACATCGACCAGTTCCACGCGCGAGTACATCGTCACGACATCGCCAGGCACGGCGCGCGAGCCGGTCACCTCGGCGCTGGCCAGCAGCGCGGCCAGGGCGGGGGGAAGCTCGCGCCCGGGCAGTTTGCTCAGGCGGGCGAAATCCAGTTCGGTGAGCGTGCGCTCGCCGTGAATCGTTGCATGCATCGACACACTCCATCGAATCCATGCGGGCACCGCCCGAAAGAGGGGGCGCCCGCGGCCGCGCGAGGCGGGGGCCCGGCGGCGGAGGGTTGCGCTGAAAGAAGAAGGGAGGGTAGCGGACCGCCGGGCTCAGAAAGGTGCGGGGGGCACCGGCCGATGCGCTCTCTTGGCGGCCGCGTGCGCGCCGGCCGCTGCGCGGGGCAGTGCGGCGAGGGTGGCGTGGTGGGGGCCGGAGAGGGGGAAGGGCATGCGGGCAGTGTAGGCCGTCACGCGGGCGGCACCCGCAATGGCCTCACGCCCTTTGCCAGATTGGGTGCCCCCTCGCGCTGCGGCGCGTGCAGAGGGGGCGGCATGCCGGGCGGCCGGGCGAAAAAAAACCGGCCCAGGAGGGCCGGCTTTTCGCGGAGTGCGGCGGGGCTCAGTAACGGCCACCGCCGAAACCACCCGTGCCGTAGCCCACGTCGGAGCGCTTGTTCGCGCCGTAGCCCGCTGCGCTGTAGCCGCCCGAGCCGCCGCCTTCTTCGCGGGGGCGGGCCAGGTTCACGACGATCGAGCGGCCGTCGACGGACATGCCGTGCAGACCGGTGATGGCGGCCTGGGCCGCTTCGGCGGACGCCATTTCCACGAAGCCGAAGCCCTTGGAGCGGCCGGTTTCACGGTCCATCATGACCTTGGCCGAGGAGACGTTGCCGAACTCGGCAAAGTTGCTTTGCAAGATGGCGTCGGTCACGGAGTAGGGCAGGTTGCCCACGTAGATTTTGCTGCTCATGGAAAGAGCCTTTCTGAAAGAGGTGCGCAACGAATGGCGCGCCGTTGGAGGACGGTGGTGCGAAAAGGGGAAAAGGGATCTGCCTCGGCAGCCCCTGGGCCTCAGCACGCCGGAGGGTGCGGCATGCTCGTTTGCAGCCAGCCCTGGGTGATGGCAAAGAGCCGGGCAGCTTCGCGGGATGCAAACGCTTTGTCGAAACGGAATACGCGGCAGTAGCTGCCGTTGCCCTGGGATCGATGGACCGAGAAGGAGGCGCGGAAGCGGCCACAGTCGGTCGGGTGTGTCGAGGGCGAGACGACGTACTGGCCCATGGGAATGGCGGTCTTGGAAATCTGGTTCATTCAGGATCGCAGGCGGGAGAGGGCCTGCGTGAGCATCGAGGAACTCGGTCGGCTGCAGCTCGGCAGATCGACAGGGCGACGAAGGTCGCAAAAGGCGGATTGCCAGGGGGGGGCCGATGGCCGGCTCCCGGCAAGCGTTGCGGTGACGGCCCGGGTCAGGCGCCATGACTGCAACAAAGGGCATTATATCACCATTGAGAATTTAAAAATCAATCAATATTCTCGTTGGTTTTAAAGATGCCGCTTTCAGGGGCATTCCCGGGGCTGGTCGGCCTGTTGCCCGAGCACCGCCCGGTACACGGACAGGTCCTGCTCCAAGAAGCAGCAGAAGGTCACCTCCTGAATATCGGGCGTCTGTTCGAGGGTGGCGCGCACCGCATCGACGGCCACCACCGCCGCCGGCCCGATCGGGTAGCCGTAGATGCCCGTGCTGATGCAGGGAAACGCCACCGTCCTCGCCCCGCGTTCGCTCGCCAGCAGGAGCGACCTGCGATAGCAGGAGGCCAGCAACTGCGCCTCGCCGTTCGAGCCGCCGCGCCACACCGGGCCGACCGTGTGCACGATGACGGAGGCCGCCAGCCAGTAGCCCCCGGTGGCTTTCGCATCCCCTGGCTTGCACCCGCCCAGCAGGCGGCATTCGTGCAGCAGCTCCGGGCCGGCCGCGCGGTGGATGGCGCCATCCACCCCGCCACCGCCGAGCAGCGACGAATTGGCCGCGTTGACGATGGCATCCACCGCCAGCCGCGTGATGTCGGCGCGCAGCGCGCGAAGCGTGGCGTTCGCCATGGACGCGGCCTGCCGTCGGCCCGTCAGGACACCGCGCCCCGAAAGCGCTGCGCCGCCTGCCGGCTCACCTCGCCCAGCAACTGCTCGTTGCGCTGGCGCTCGCGCAGCCAGCGCGCGTCGTTCTGGCCGGCGTCGGCCTCGCTGCGCAGCATGTGCAGCGCGCTCGACGCCCCGGTGACGCCCGCGTGCCGCGCGATGTGGTCGATCGTCTGCAGGATGTGGTCGCGCAGCGGCATGTGGTTGCCCGTGGCCGGGTCCACATAGACCGCGTCCATGCCGAAGCGGCAGGCCTGGAAGCGGTTGTAGGTGTAGACGAGGTAGTCGTCCTCGGTCGGCATGAAGGGCTGCTCGGCCAGGAACCACGCACCCAGCGACTGCACGAAGCCGGCGAGCGCGGCGGCGCGCTCTACGGTGAGCGGCGTGTCGAACACCCGGATCTCGATGGTGCCGAACTCGGGCTTGGGGCGGATGTCCCAGTAGAAGTCCTTCATGCTCTTGACCACGCCCGTACGCGTCATCTTGTCGAAGTAGTGCTCGAAGTCGGTCCAGGTGAGCGCCATGGGCGCGCGGCCGGACAGCGGGAACGCGAACACCGAGTTGAGCCGGGCGGAATCGAACGCCGTGTCCTGCCCCTGCACGTAGGGGCTGGAGGCCGACAGCGCGATGAAGTGCGGGATGTAGCGCGACATGCGGTGCAGCATCAGCAGCGCCGCGTCGGCGTCCGGGCAGCCGATGTGCACGTGCTGCCCGAAGATCGTGAACTGCTTGGACAGGTAGCCGTACAGCTCCGACAGCTCGCGAAAGCGCGGCTTGTCGTAGATGCGCCGCTCGTGCCATTGCTGGAACGGGTGCGTGCCGCCGCCGGCCACGGCGATGTTGAGCTTGTCCGCGCTCTTGACCAGCGCATCGCGGATCTGCGTGAGCTGGCCCAGCACCTCGCTGCTGCTGTGGCAGACGCCGGTGGAGATCTCGATCATGCTGTTGGTCATCTCGGGCACGACGCTGCCGGGCAGCGGCGTCTTGTGCATGAGGCGCAGCATGTCCTCGGCGTAGGGTGCCAGGTCGTAGTCGTGCGTGTTGACGAGCTGCAGCTCCAGCTCGACGCCCAGCGTCAGGGGCTCGGAATGGTGGAAGGCTTCAAGACTCACGGCTGTTGTCTCCGTTGGCGGCGCGCGAGAGCGGCGCCCAGGGTTTCGAACTCTCGCCCGCGCGGTAGATGGCCACGGTGGCGATCACGGCCCCCAGCACTTCCATGACCAGGATGGCCGGCAGCGCCACGCGGGCGATCAGCTGGCCGGTGGAGGCCGAGGCCACCACGAACTGCGATGCGATCAGCAGCGCGATGGACGACATCGGCGTCATCGCGCAGCCCACCCACAGGGCCTGGCGCCAGCTGGCGCCGCTGCCCACGTTGCCCACCGCCACGCCCAGGGCCTTGGCCGCCAGGCGCACAACGATCAGGGCCAGCACCACGCCGGCCACCGGACCGCTCCAGTCGGCCTGCGCCGCCACGGTGGAGACCAGCACGAACATCAGCATGGTCAGCAACGACGAGGCCGTGCCCATCTGGCGGGGCCAGGCCCAGGGGCGCGGATTGAGCTGCTTGAGCAGCATGCCTGCAAGGAGCGCGGCCAGCGGCGCGGAGCCGCCCATGTGGGCCGCGACGGCCGTGCCGGCAGCGATGAGGGTGAGCAGCAGGAACGAGGTGTTCTCGCTCGTGGGGCTCATGAAGCGCAGCGCCATGCGCAGCACCAGGGCCAGCACGGCGCCGACGATGATCGAGACGCCCAGCACCACCATGACCGGGTAGATGGTGTCCATGATGCGCGCGGCGGGGCGGTTGATCAGCTCTGCCGTGGCGCTGCCCAGCGTCAGGGCGTACAGCGTGGAGAGTGTGGCCAGCACCATGGCGCGGTCGGTCACCGGGCCGGCGGCGCGCGTGTCGGCCACCACGCGGCTGAGCACCGCGGGCGAGGCGGCCAGGGCCACCAGGGCGAGCGGTCCGGCGGCGCGCTGGGGCACGTCCAGCCACATCAGCACGTAGTACACGGCGAAGTAGGTGAGGGCCGATTCGGCGATGCTCTGCACCAGCACCATCGGGTTGTGGCGGAACCAGCGCAGCGGAATGCGCCCGCCCGCCTCGAACAGCACCAGCGCGATGCCCAGCTCCAGCAGGAACAGGCTGATGCCCTGCAGCGGCCACACGGCGCCGGTGAAGCCCAGCAGGCCGGCGATGGTGCCGACCAGGGTGTAGCCCACCACCTTGGGCAGGCCGATATGGCGTTGGAAAAGGTAGCCCGATACCGCGGCCACTGCGAGCAGCAGCGACCATTGCACGGTGGGCAACCCGGCCGAAGGGCGCAACCATTGCGCCCAGAAGCTCAGGATTTCATCCATTCTTTGTATGTCCTCTTCGCGCAGGCGCCAGGCCTGCAGGGTTGGGTCGGCCTTCGCAAAGCCCCCTCGGCGCGCAGCGGCCCGACCCCGGGGTCGCCCGAATTTACCCGCTGGGGTGGCCCCACCCTGTAGGACGGAGGCCTCCATTCCGGGGTGGATCAAGGCGGCAGAAAAGACCTTTTAACAGGGCTCAGGCCGTGCGCCGGACGGGCATGAAAAACTCCAGCGGCGCGCGCCGCAGGCGCGCGCGCAGGGCCGCATAGACGCGGGCCCGCTCCACCCCCGTCACGCTGTGCGCGCGCAGGGCGAGGCGGAAGGCCAGGTAGAAGCTGACCGACACATTCAGCGCGCCCAGCAGCGGAATCGTGGCCACGGCCCACCAGAACTGCGGCATGTGCAGCACCGGCAGGCCCAGCGCCGTGCTGGCCGCTCCCAGCTGGCCCGACGACAGCGTGACGTGGCGCACGTCCAGCCCCAGCCCGAAGAACGAGGCGATGGGCGGCACCAGCCCCAGCATGAAGCCCAGCGAGATGTTGGCGGCGAAGCCGGACAGGTTCTCGCGCAGGAAATGCGCCCAGCGAGCGGCGCGCGCCGTGCCCAGCAGCCGGGTGATGCGTGGGTTGTACTGCACGGCCGAATCCAGGCGGTGCAGCACGAACCAGTTCTCCGCCCAGCCCGCGATGATGCTGGAGGCGAACAGCAGCACGCCGGTGAACGCCGCGAACAGCAGCGAGGGCCCCAGCAGGTGCAGCGACTCCAGCACGTGGTGGGCCTGGGCCGTGCTGATGGCCGTCTGCCCGGTTCCCTTGGCGATCAGCAGCGTGATGCCGATCACGGTCGGGAACACCACGAGCACGTTGCCCAGCACCGCGGCCACCTGCGACCGCACCAGGTGCGTGACCTCGTCCACGAAGGACACCACGGCCTCGTCGGAGTCCAGGTCCTTGAGCTTGGCCGCCATGGCCGGCGCGGTCATGGCGGGCTGCTTGGTGGCCACCGTGAAGTGCAACAGCAGGATCAGCACGAAGCTCACCGAATAGTTCACGCCCGCCCAGAAGCCGCCCCAGAAGGCCGACAGCGCCAATGCCGCCAGGCCGAACTTCATGAGGGTGGTGAAGGCCATCACCAGGCCGCCGCCCGCGGCCTTGCCGACCATGGCGCGGTATTCGGCGCCGGTGCGCGTGATGTAGTGCTCGCCCGTCTCGGCGCTGCGCTCGGCCACCTTGGCCGCCAGCAGCGACGAGTTGGATGCCAGCAGCGCGCGCAGGCTGCGCCGTTCGCGGCCCACGGTGACCAGCCGCGCCATCAGGCGGGCGGCGGTGGGGGCGGGCGTGGGCGAGAGCAGGCAGTCCAGCAGCTCGCGCACGCGCAGGATGCGCTCGCGCAGCTGGCGCAGCCGGAACACCAGCCCCACCGAAATGCCGTTGTCCTCGAAGTGCGAATACACAGTGGCCGCGGCGGCGCGGCAGGCATCGAGCCGCTCGCGCAGGCGCTGCACGGATTCGTCGAGCCGGTCGGTGGTGCGCAGCTGGTGCAGAACCTCCACGCGCACGCTCTCCACGTCGCGGATCAGGGCGTGGAACGGCTGCGCGTCGCGCGCGGCCTCGCTCATGCGCAGACGCAGCTCGGGTGCGAAGCCGGTGGACAGGATCTGCCCCGCGCAATAGGTGATGGCGTCCAGCAGGGCACGCTGCCAGCGGGTGGCGCCCGGCGCCTCGGCCGGGGCCATGGCCGACAGCAGCCGCGCGAGCAGGGCCTCGTCCAGGGCCGCGAGCCACAGCGCATCGAAATCGTAGGGCAGCGCCAGCATGAACAGCTCGGACGCGTCGATGGTCTCCGGGCTGCCGGGCAGCAGCTTGTAGCGCAGGCGCTCCGCCACTTCGCTGGCAAGGGCCGTGCGCGGGGCGAAGCCGAAATCGGCCAGCAAGGTGGTGATATCCACCGTGCCGACGAGCGCGTTCCACCAGTCCTGAAGGCGCTGGCGCGCGGCGTCGTCCTTTTCGATGGCCTCCACGAACAGCTGCATGCGGCCGACCGCGGCCTCGACCGAGCGGCGGTTGCCCCGCACCCAGTCCAGCAGCGCAATCAGCCAAAGGTGGCGCTGCGCCAGCGGTGCGCCCGCATCCAGCTGGGCCAGCAGGTGGCCCAGGTCATTGGCGTGGCGCTTCAATGCAGCACTCTGCCGTTCAGGGGTGCGCCCGAGGCGTCGCCGGACACGGCTTCCAGCACGAAGAGCGCAATGGGGCATTCGAACGGCTCGCCGTCCTCGGCCACGCAGAAATAGCGGCCGTGCATGCTGCCGCTGGCCGTGCGCAGGCGGCAACCGCTCGTGTACTGGAAGGATTCCCCGGGCTTGAGCAGCGGCTGCTGCCCGACGACGCCCAGGCCCTTGACCTCTTCGGTGTGGCCGCGCGCATCGCTGATGACCCAGTGGCGGGAGATCAGCTGGGCAGGGGTGTCGCCCGTGTTCGTGATGGTGATGGTGTAGGCGAAGCCATAAAAGCCCTCGTCGGGCGTGGATTGCTCGGGCAGGTACTGGGATTGCACCTCGGCCTGGAACTGGTACTTCGGCATGGGCGCAATGGTACCCGGGCCCGCGGCCGTGCCTTCCGGATCGCCGCTAGCTGCTGCGACAATCGGGGGATGAGCCGCACCTACCGCATTGCCCCCTCGATCCTGTCCGCCGATTTCGCCCGCCTGGGCGACGAAGTGAAGAACGTCATCGCCGCTGGCGCCGACTGGATCCACTTCGATGTGATGGACAACCACTATGTGCCCAACCTGACGTTCGGGCCCATGATCTGCCAGGCGCTGAAGCCCCACGCCAAGACCCCCGACGGCCAGCCCGTGCCGATCGACGTGCACCTGATGGTCCAGCCCGTGGATGCGCTGGCCGCCGCGTTCGCCGATGCCGGCGCCGACTACATCAGCTTTCACCCCGACGCCTCGGCCCACGTGCACCGCAGTGTGCAGGCCATCCGCGCCAAGGGCGCCAAGCCCGGCCTGGTGTTCAACCCCGCCGAACCGCTCGACGTGCTCGACTGGGTGATCGACGACATCGACCTCATCCTCATCATGAGCGTGAACCCGGGCTTCGGCGGCCAGAGCTTCATCGACTCGGCCCTGCGCAAGATCGAGGCCGTGCGCCGGCGCATCGACGCCTGCGGCAAGGACATCCGCCTGGAAGTGGACGGCGGGATCAAGACCGACAACATCCGCCGCGTGGCGGATGCGGGCGCGGACACCTTCGTGGCGGGCAGCGCGATCTTCGGCAAGCCCGACTACGCCGGCGTGATCGGCGCCATGCGCACGCAGCTCGCCTGACGCGGCTCGGCCGCGGGCTCGGCCTGCATCCACGGCAATCAACGCGCTGGTGGCGTGGCGGGGGCCGGCACGATGGTGGTCGTGGTGCTCTCGCGCAGCACGCCGCCCGCGGCGGGCGAGCCGGACACGGCACTCGGGCCCTTCACGCGGTCCAGGCAGGCGGAACGTTCTTCGGGCGTCTTGAACACGGCGCAACGGTCCACCGCATTGCTCTGCTCGGCCTGGGCGCCCGGATTGGTCAACTGACCGGTGCGCGACGATTCGAGGGCCGCACCCGCTTCCTGCAGGCACACGGCCTGGGACTGCTGCGTGTTGCCGCTCAGGCAGGCCTGGCGGTCGCGCTCGTAGCGGGCCCGGGCGGATTCGTCCGGCGCGGCGTGCGCGGTGGCGGCGGCTGCGGCCAGCAGGGCGGTGGCGGCGAGAGCGGAAAAGCGGCGAAGAGAAGACATCGGCATGGTGATCCTTTGGTATGCGAACCGCCCCTGGCAGCCGGGCGAAGGCCCGGCCGGGGCAAGGTTTGCAGACTAGGCGTACACCGAGGGAGCGTCTGTCGGACGGTGCGCAGCCGCCGTGCGGGCCGTTCGCCCGCCACAGGGCGGCCCAGGCGTCAATCCACGATGAAGAGCTGCGCGCCCGTGGCCGTCGACGACCGGTGGGCCGCATCGCCGAAGTCGGATACCTGATAGCTCATGCCGGCCGTGAGTGTGACACGGCGGCCATCCTTCAATTCGGTTTCCAGCGTGCCTTCCAGCACGAACAGGATGTGGCCCCGGTCGCACCAGTGGTCGGCCAGGTAGCCGGCGGAATAGTCGACCCGGCGAATGCGAATGTCGCCCACCGTCTGGGTGCGCCACAGGGCCGTTCCGGTCTCGCCAGGGTGCTCGGTGGGTGCGATGAGCGACCAGTCCGTCGTCGTGAAGGGCAGTGCAGGAATTTTCATGTCAAAGCGGTGGGGCCGGTGAATCTGGAAACGGTCGGCCGCTCAGCGCAGGCCCTTCGCCAGCGCGCGCGTCAGGTCGGCGGCGGACGCCTCCCGGCACCCGCTCGCGTTCTGTCCGGACCACAGTGGTGAAAAGTCGCTGCGCCCCAAGGCTTCCGCCTTGGCGCGCAGCGGGGCCAGCGCGGCCGTCGCGAGAGGGAATTCCGGGGCCGCGGGATTCAATGGCCCCAGTTCGTGCATGACGCGGTTCATGATGCCGCGGGCAGGGCGGCCGGTGAACAGGTGGGTGAGGGCGGTGTGGCGCGCCGCGTCGCTTTGCAATGCGGCGCGGTGCACTGCGCTGGTGGTGGCCTCGGTGGCCAGCATGTAGGCGGTGCCGACCTGCACGCCCGAGGCCCCCAGTGCCATGGCCGCGGCCACGCCCTGGGCGTCCGCGATGCCCCCGGCCGCGATGACCGGGCACTGCACGGCGCCGACGATCTGGGGCAGCAGCGCGAAGGTGCCGGATTGCTTCGTCAGGTCGTGCGACAGGAAGTGCCCGCGGTGCCCGCCGGCCTCCAGGCCCTGCGCGATGACCGCGTCCACGCCCCGCGCCTGCAGCCAGAGCGCTTCTTCCACCGTGGTGGCCGACGCGAGGACTTTGGAGCCCCAGCTTTTCACCTGCGCCAGGAGGTCGTCCGGCGGCAGCCCGAAATGGAAGCTGACCACCGGCGGCCGGAACTCCGCCAGCAGGCCGGCCACCTCGGCGTTGAACGGATGGCGTCCCGCTCCGGCGGGGATGTCCTCCGAGCGAAGGCCGAATTCGGCGTAATAGGGCGCCAGCGCCGCACGCCATGCCGCCTCCCGCTGCGGATCGGGCTGGGGCGGCGTGTGGCAGAAGAAATTGACGTTGTAGGGCCGGCGGGTGGCGGCGCGGATGGCCGTGACTTCCTGGCGGATCAGGTCGGGTGTGAGCCCGGCGCAGGGCAAGGAGCCCAGGCCCCCGGCTTCGCTCACGGCGATCACCATGGCGCTTCCCGACACCGCCACCATGGGCGCCTGGATGAGGGGAAATTCGGTGCCGAGGAGGTGTTGGAGCGTGGTCATCGGTGGGGCCTGTAGGGACGTGGTGGGCATTCTGCACCACCTCCTCCAGCCGCCACGCGCGGCGGTTCAGCGGGCGGGGCCGAATCCGAACAGGGAGGGTTTGGAGGGGGCCGGGGGATCGGCCGGCGGGCGCTCCGTCTGGGGCGCATCCTGCGATGGCGCCACCGCTTTCGCGGCCCGCTTCACGGCGAGGCGAGGGCCGATGTCCAGGTCTTCGATCATGGCTTGCAACACCCGAAGCCCATCGGCCAGGGCCTGGTGGTAGGTGCCCGCGGCCGACGCGGACCGTTCCATCTCCGCCCAGGCACCGCCGCCTTCGCGCTCCATCAGCACCCAGCGGAAGTCCCCGGGGGCAGGCTCTTGCACATGGATGGCGATGGGGCGGAGGGCGGACGGCATCGCTCCAGCATAGGGGATCGCGGGGGATGGCCCAAGGCCGTGCCGCCACCCGATTGGCAGGCAATGCCTACCGCTGCGGCAAGCGGCCGCCTACAAGGGGGGCAGACCGATCAACGCAGACTGGGGCGAACGGGGTTTCCCCTTCGGAGAAAAGTCACATGGCAACTGGCAGTCGCACGCTCTGGAAGGGCGCCATCACCTTCGGCCTGGTCCATATCCCTGTCGGGCTGCACACGGCGGCGACGGAGCAGGGCGTGGACTTCGACTGGCTGGACAAGCGGTCCATGGACCCGGTGGGCTACAAGCGCATCAACAAGAAGACCGGCAAGGAAATCGACAAGGACCACATCGTCAAAGGGGTGCAGTACGAAGACGGCAAGTACGTCATCATCAGCCCGGAAGAGATCGAGGCGGTGTTCCCCAAGACCACGCAGACCATCGAGATTGAGCGCTTCATCGATGCGAACGAAATGCCGTTCATCTTCCTGGAGCGGCCTTACTACGTGGCACCCGTCAACAAGAGCGACAAGGTCTATGCGCTGCTGCGCGAAACCCTCATCGCGACGGGCAAGGTCGGTCTCGCGAAGGTCGTCATTTCGACGAAGCAGCACCTGGCCGCGCTGGTGCCTTCGGGGCCGGCGCTGGTGCTGAACCTGCTGCGCTGGGGCGACGAGGTCAAGACGCTCGACTCGCTCGAACTGCCGGCCGCCGGCAAAAAGAGTGTGAGCGCCGCGGAACTCAAGATGGCCAAGCAGCTGGTCGAGGAGATGTCCGGAAAATGGGACCCCGCCGACTTCAAGGACGAGTTCCGCATCCAGGTGATGAAGCTCGTGGACAAGAAGGCGAAGGCGGGCGAAGGCCACACGGTGATGGACCCGGAGGAAGAAGCGCCGCAGACCGGCGAAGTGATCGACCTCACGGCCCTGCTCAAGCGCAGCCTCAAGGGTGGCTCCGCGCCTGTGCGCAAAGGCGCGGGCAAAACGGCCGGCAAGGCGTCGGCCAAGGCGCCTGCCAGGGAGGCCGGTGCCAAAAGCGCCGCCGCCAGGAAGAGCGCACCGGAAAGAAAAGCGGCGTGAGCGATTGCTCGCCCGCGTGTCCAGACCGGTGATGCCATGCGCGTCGCCACGTGGAACATCAACAACGTCAACAAGCGGATCGACCGGCTGGTCGATTGGCTGCAGCGCACGCGGCCCGATGTGGTCGCGCTGCAGGAGCTCAAATGTCCCACGGCGCAGTTCCCGGATGAGGCGCTGCGCGCGGCGGGCTACCGGGGCGTGGCCGTCGGCCAGCGCACATGGAATGGCGTGGCGCTGCTCGGCCGCGGGCACGATCCGCTGCCCGTGTTGACCGCGCTGCCGGGCGACCCGGCCGACAAGGAAGCCCGCTACCTCGAAGCGGCCGTCAACGGCGTGCTCTACGCCTGCCTGTACTTGCCCAACGGCAACCCGCAACCCGGCCCCCGATTCGACGCCAAGCTGCGTTGGTTCGAGCGGCTGAACCGCCGCGCCCAGGCGCTCTGGGCGTCTGGCCATCCCGTGGTGCTGATGGGCGACTGGAACGTCGTGCCGACGGATGCGGACATCTACCGGCCCGACACGTGGGCGGACAACGCCCTGTTGCAGCCGGCGCCCCGGCAAGCCTATGCCGATCTGTTGGCCCAGGGGTGGACGGATGCCATCGCCACGGTGCACCCGAAGGACGTGCCGTTCACCTTCTGGGACTACCGGCGCCGGCGCTGGGAGCGCGATGCGGGGCTGCGCATCGATCACATCCTGGTGAGCCGCATGCTCCACGTGGCGGACGCCGGCGTGGACCGGGACGAGCGCGGAAAGGACGATGCCAGCGACCATGCCCCCGTCTGGGCGGAACTGACGGTGGCGAAGGCGCCGGTGCGGCGTCGGGCGGCCGGGCCGACTGGCGTTTGAAACCCCTCGCAGGCCGGCGATCGCTGCCAGAATCCAGGGTGCCTCGACCCCTGAGGCCGCAAACACCTGCTTCAGAAGGAAACGATGCCATGAACGACCCCAGCGGTTTTCCCGATCTCGAATATGTCGGCTTCTGGGCGCGCGTGGGCGCGACGCTGATCGACACCGTGCTGCTGATCGTCGTGACGGTGCCGCTGCTGGTGGCGTTCTATGGCTGGGCGTATTTCGAATCCGAGCGCCTGGTCTTGGGGCCTGCGGATTTCGTCATCTCCTGGGTGCTGCCGGCCGTGGCCGTGGTGCTGTTCTGGCTGAGCCGGCAGGCCACGCCGGGCAAGATGGCCATCGGCGCCCGCGTGGTGGATGCCGCCACCGGAAAGCCGATGACCCCCGGGCAGTCCGTAGGCCGCTACGTGGCGTATTTCGCCTCCGCGATTCCGCTGGGCCTGGGCCTGCTGTGGGTGGCGTTCGACGGCCGCAAGCAGGGCTGGCACGATAAGCTGGCGGGCACGGTGGTCGTGCGGCCGAAGCGGCGTGGGACGCAGGCGGTGAGTTTTCCAGAGGGTTGAAGACGTCCGCCCGCTCAAGGACCGCCACGGCGCCACCCCGCCTTCATTCACTGCACGCCTGTTTTCATGGCCATGACGATGCAATCTGCCCCCTTTTCAGACTGGATTCCGCTGCCCACCGCACAAGCCGATGCCGCGATCGTGGACCTGGACGGCACCATGGTGGACACGCTCGGCGATTTTTCCGAGGCGATCAACCGCATGCTGCACGAGCTGGGGCTGCCCGGTATCGCGGCGCCCGACATCGAACGCATGGTGGGAAAGGGCTCGCAGCACCTGATTCATTCAGTGCTCAATCACGTTCTGGCGCATGATTCACTAGGGCGTATTGCTATCAAAACAGAAGCAATCTATCCGCAGGCCTGGGAAAGCTACCAGCGCCATTACGCCGCCGTCAACGGCCAGTTCGCCGCGCTGTACCCTGGCGTGGTCACCGGGCTGCAGGCGCTGCGGCGGCAAGGCGTGCGCCTGGCCTGCCTGACCAACAAGCCCACGGCGTTCGCCGTTGCGCTGCTGGAGGCCAAGGGGCTGGACGGCTTCTTCGAGAAGGTGTTCGGCGGCGATGCCTTCGAGCGCATGAAGCCCGACCCGATGCCGTTGCTCAGGACCTGCGAGGCGCTGGGCACCGTGCCCGCGCGCACGCTGATGATCGGCGACTCCAGCAACGATGCCCGGGCGGCCCGCGCCGCCGGCTGCCCCGTGGTGCTGGTGACCTACGGCTACAACCACGGGCAACCCGTGCGCGAGGTGGATGCCGACGGCTATGTCGATTCGCTGGAGGCGCTGCTGCCCGGCCCCTGACGCGCCGCAGCAGCGGGGCGATGGCCCGCTACCAGCGCAGCAGCCGAGGCCCCAGCACGGCACCAGCGGCCACTGGCAGCGACATGCCCAGAACGTACCAGATGGCGATGAACGGTGCGGCCAGCTCCGGGCAGTGCAGCGCATAGACCGTGGCGCCAACCGCGCCGCCCAGGGCGCCAGCCCCTGCGCCGGCCCATGCG
Organism: Acidovorax sp. SUPP3434; assembly: GCF_030159015.1. Taxonomy (NCBI): domain Bacteria; kingdom Pseudomonadati; phylum Pseudomonadota; class Betaproteobacteria; order Burkholderiales; family Comamonadaceae; genus Acidovorax; species Acidovorax sp. SUPP3434. The sequence goes on along the minus strand of NZ_BQXL01000010.1, from coordinate 41,035 downwards.
GGGCGGACGGGCGCCATACCCCGCAGCACCCAGATCGCGGCCAGGAACACCGGCAGCGACAGCATCGCGATGTTTTCCGCGCACACACGCCAGGTGCGGCTGAGCACCAGCTCCGGCAGTTGTGCCGCGGGGGCCTGCCACACCGCCATCAGCCCCAGGGCCCACACCAGGCCGATCGGGGCGGCCCAGCCCAGCCATGCGACGCGGGTGACAGAGCCCGGTTTTCCGAGCCGGGCGACCAGCCGCAACGCGGCCAGGGCCATCAGCAGCGGAGCGCCGAACTTCACCCAGAACATGGGCAGGGTGGCGTATTGGCCGAGCGCTGGATTGAGCCCGAGCCCATACCGCATCAGCCAACCCGAAACCGGCACGGCCAGGAGAAGGCCGAGCGCCAGGCGCTTCGCTGCGGCATGGCGAGGGACCGGCACCGTGTCGGCGGCCAATAGATGGATCAGATCGTCGGTTTTCATGGGGAGGCCTTTGGCTTCGCCGTGGGGGGGGACGAAGACGCGATGCGGCTCGCCAGCGCCTTCAGGCCCCGGTGGATGCCGATTTTCACGGCGGATTCCGTCATGCCGGTTTCCAGGGCCACGTCGGAGACCGACCGGCCATGCAGCTTGACCTGTTCGATGGGCAGGCGCTGGCGGTCGGGCAGTGTGGCGAGCAGTCGCCCGAGATCGCGCCGGGCCTCGGCGGCCGTGTCCTCGGCGTGATCGAAGAGGCCGGTTTCATCGTCGTCCAGGGGGTCGTGCAGCGCTTCGCGCGCCTGGCGCGCGCGCAGCAGATCGATGATCTTGTAGCGCGCGATGGCGTGCACCCAGGCCGTGAGCGGCTGGGTGCGCTGGTAGGTGTGGCGCTGGTTGTGCAGGGCCAGCAGGGTGTCTTGCACGAGGTCCTCCACATCGTCGGGCCAACCGGACAACCGCCGGCGGTAGAACGACCGCAGGCGGGTTGCCATCTGCTGCAGGAATTGCCGGTACGCCGCCGCATCGCCCTCCAGCCCGGCGAGCATCAGGCTTCGCAGGTGCTGTTCGGTCTGGAGGTGCGCAATATCTCGAGGCGGTCGGGGTGCCATGGCCGCATCAGGGTACACGGCGCCGGCATCGGCACCACTCGCGCGCATCGCGCGATGGCTTCGAACGCCGCCTGCGCTGACGGCATGCATGGACCCACTGCCTGCAGGCATGCGTGGCTTATTTCTTCATCTCGTCCTTCTTCATCTCGTCCTTCTTCATCTCGTCCTTCTTCATCTCATCTTTCTTCATCGCGTCCTTTCCCATGGAATCCTTGGCCATAGGGTCGTGCTTCATGCCGTCTTTCTTCATCGCATCCTTCTTCATGCCGTCGTGTTTCATGGCGTCTTTCGGCGTGGCTTCCTTCGCCATCGAGTCCTTGGCCATGGGGTCCTTTTTCATCATGTCGTCTGCCGCCATGGCGGAGACGGAGGCCGCGGTCAGGCAGGCGGCGAGCAGTGCGGTCGTGAGCTTGTTCATGTCGAAAGTCCTTTTAGAGAGAGAAGAGAAAAATTGCGCCGCACCCGGGAATCGGGCACGGCCGCGCCGTCTGCGGCGCCGAGCCCGATCGCTCAGCTGCCGCCGAACCCGTTGTAGCCCTGGTCTTCCCAGTAGCCGCCTGGATAGGTGTTGGTCACGGACATCGCCATGACGTGTTTCGGGTTCTTGTAGCCCAGCTTGGTCGGTATGCGCAGCTTCAGCGGAAAGCCGTATTTCGGTGGCAATGGCTCGCCGTCGCAGGTCAGCGCGAGCAGCGTCTGCGGATGCAGCGCGGTCGCCATGTCGATGCTGGTGTGATAGTCGTCGGCACATGCGAAGCCGATGTACTTCGCGCTCAGGTCGGCGCCGATGCGCCGCAGAAAATCGCCGAAAGGCACGCCGCCCCACTTTCCGATGGCGCTCCAGCCCTCCACGCAGATGTGGCGGGTGACCTGTTCCTGCTGCGCGAGGGCGCGCAGTGCCGCAAGGGTCCAGGGGCGTTTTTCGGCCACCAGGCCGGCCACTTCGAGGCGGTAGCCTTCCTCTTTCACGATCCGGACTTCGTCTTCGCCGTAGTACGCATTGAAGGGAAACGGCCGGACGATCATGGATTCGGGATAGGTGGGCGCCAACCGGCCGGGGTCGAACAGCCATCCCTGGGCCCGGTCGTTCCAGCGCGAGATGCGCTGGAGCATGGCTTCCACATCCTCGTTGTCGCTGATGCTGCAGCCGGCCAGCAGGGACAGTCCGCCCAGCGTCAGGCTGCCGCGCAGGAAATGGCGGCGTGCGGCGGGCGCCATGTGGCGCTCCAGGAGCTTGCGCGCGTCGGCCAAGGCCAAGGCCAAGGCCAAGGCCAAGGCCAAGGCCAAGTCTGCATCGGCATTGGACAAGCTCCGGCGTCTGAAGAGGTTCATGCCGCACTCCCTTGGCGGCCGGCGCTCAGCATGGTGAGCAGCGTGCGCGGCACCAGGGCCACCATCACACCGTGCAGGGCAATGAACCCGACCAGCAGCCCCATGGCTACGAAATGGATGCGGCGCGAGAACTCGTAGCCCCCCAGCCATTCCCGCAAGACGGGGAACTGCACAGACTTGAACAGCACGAGCCCGGACAGCACCAGGACCAGAAGGTCCAGCATCACGAACAGATAGGCCAGCCGCTGCACGCTGTTGTACTGGCGCGCATCCGTGTGGGCGAGCTTTCCGCGCAGGGCGTCCGTGGCATCGCGCAGCACGGCGCGCGGCCAGACCGGAAAGAACCTGCGGGCCAGCCGGCCGCTGGCGAGGTTCATCGCCAGATAGAACAGGCCGTTGGCCGCCAGCAGCCACATGGCGGCGAAATGCCACTGCAGTGCACCTCCGAGCCAGCCGCCGAGGGTCAGCGCGTCGGGCAGCGTGAAAGGGAAGAGCGGCGCCGCGTTGTAGATGCGCCAGCCGCTGGCGGTGAGGATCAGCACCGCCAGGGCGTTCAGCCAGTGGCTGATGCGTATCCACAAGGGGTGGATGGGCTGTGGTTTCGCGGATGCCGCCATGAATGCTCCTGAAAGAGGGCCCGGCGATCGGGCCTCGTCCAGTAGTTCGGGCGGAATGCGCCGCGGGTTACAGGCGGGTGAAAAAATTCCTGGAATTCAGGTGCCGTGCCGGCATCGCGGTTTTCTTCAAAGCGGTCGAATCATGCTCTGGCGCAATATGTACTAGGGCATGTAGCTATAAAATTAATAGCATCCGGGTTGCGGGGCAGGAAAAGCAGGGGCCGGATGCCCGTGCGCCGCCAGCCGGAGGGCCGCGGACACTGAGTCAGCCATCCGCCTTGCCCAGCAGGGCGTCCTTGAGCTTCCAGTCCGCCGGCCGCTCGCCCAGCCAGATGCCCATCAGGGCATCGAAGAATTCGGGCTCGCGGAACGGCTCGCCCTGCGCCACGCCCTTGACGCTGACCACGGTGCCCGTGCCGGGCAGCCAGTCCACGGTGAAGGTGTCGCCGGCCGAGAGCTTCTTGTGCTGGGAAAAGATCTCGCTCATCCGCAGCACGCCGGGCACCAGGCGGGAGAACGAGGCCTTGTCCATGTTGTCTTCCATGCCGCGCGAAAACAGCTTGCCCAGTTCGGCCGATTCGATGTCGCGCAGCATGGTGATCGACAGCCGCTTGGGACCGCGCAGGGCGGCCACTTCCTGCGGCGTGCCCGCCTTGCGCTCCAGGTACAGGCCCGCCGTGTAGACCTTGAACACGGCCTTGTAGCGGATGCCCGCGCCATTGAGCAGCAACGGGCTGCCTTGCAGAGGCAGGGCAGTGGCGTACTTCACATCGGCGACGGTCACGACCTGGGCCCAGGCGGCCCCCATGGTCACGAGAAGGCCGGCGAGGGTGGCTGCCAGCCACCGCTGCAGAGACATCATGGCAACTCCAGAAAAAGAACGATCGTTCGTTTCTGATTGTTGCCGCGTGCCGGGGCAGGCACAACAGGGTTTTCAGCAAGGATTGCGGCCGCGCCCCTGGTTCGCCGGCCGCGGTGGGCGGCCGCAGGCGCTTTGCTACACTTTCTCCCCATGTTCATTCACCATGTGTTCATCACAGGTTGCAGCGACCGGGGAGCCTGGCCCTGGCGCAAGCCAGCCGCATCGAACGCCTGATGGCACCTGGGGCAATCCCAGCTGCACCCGTGGCCCTGACGGGCCGAACGCAATGAACTGCGGCGCCCCACGTCCTTGTGCTGGCGCTGCCCGATTGGGAAATTCCCGTGATTACAGAACTTGAATTCAAAAGCCTGGCCAGCGAAGGCTACAACCGCATTCCACTCATTGCGGAGGCCTTCGCCGACCTGGAGACGCCGCTGTCGTTGTACCTGAAGCTGGCCTACAGCAAGGACGGCGGAAAATACAGCTTTCTGCTCGAATCGGTCGTGGGGGGCGAGCGGTTCGGCCGCTACAGCTTCATTGGCCTGCCGGCGCGCACCTTGCTGCGGGCCAGCGGCTTCGGGGCCGACGCCAAGACCGAGGTGGTCACCGATGGGCAGGTGGTCGAGACCGCCGCCGGCAATCCGCTGGACTTCATCGAGACGTACCAGAAACGTTTCAAGGTGGCGCTGCGCCCCGGCCTGCCGCGGTTTTGCGGCGGGCTGGCGGGGTATTTCGGCTATGACGCGGTGCGTTACGTCGAAAAGAAGCTCGAAGCCAGTTGCCCGCCCGACACGATGGGCATGCCGGACATCCTGCTGCTGCAGTGCGAGGAACTGGCCGTCATCGACAACCTCTCGGGCAAGCTGTACCTCATCGTCTACGCGGACCCGGGCCAGCCCGAGGCGTATTCCAGAGGCAAGCAACGCCTGCGGGGTTTGAAGGACCAGCTCAAATATTCGGTGGCCGCGCCGGTCGTCAAGCCGACGGAGAGCCATCCCCCCCAGCGCGACTTTGCCAAGGCCGATTACCTGGCGGCGGTGGACCGTGCCAAGGAGCTGATCGCCGCGGGCGACTTCATGCAGGTGCAGGTGGGCCAGCGCATCCAAAAGCGTTACACCGAGTCGCCGCTCTCCCTGTACCGCGCGCTGCGGTCGCTGAACCCCTCGCCCTACATGTTTTACTACCATATGGGCGACTTCCACATCGTCTCGGCGTCGCCCGAGATCCTGGTGCGGCAAGAGAGCACCCCGCAAGGCCAGAAGGTCACGATCCGGCCGTTGGCCGGCACGCGCCCGCGCGGCAACACGCCGGAGCATGACAAGGCCACGGAAGTCGAGCTGGTCAACGACCCCAAGGAGCGCGCCGAGCACGTGATGCTGATCGACCTTGCGCGCAACGACATCGGGCGCATCGCCAAGACGGGCACGGTGAAGGTGACGGAGGCGTTCGCCGTGGAGCGCTACAGCCACGTGATGCACATCGTGAGCAACGTCGAGGGCCTGCTCAACGACGGCATGACCAACATGGACGTGCTCAAGGCCACGTTTCCGGCAGGCACGCTCACCGGCGCGCCCAAGGTGCATGCGATGGAACTGATCGACCGGCTGGAGCCCGTCAAGCGTGGCCTGTATGGCGGGGCGTGCGGCTATCTCAGCTACGCCGGGGACATGGATGTGGCCATTGCCATCCGCACCGGCATCGTGAAGGACGGAACGCTCTATGTTCAGGCCGCGGCCGGCGTCGTGGCCGACTCGGTGCCCGAGCTGGAGTGGAAGGAAACGGAACACAAGGCCCGCGCCCTGCTGCGCGCTGCCGAACTGGTTGAGGAAGGACTCGAATGATGACCCGGGCGATCGACAAGGTGGAGCGCTGCAGCAGCATGGCGCAGGTGCGCGCGCGCATCGACGCGCTGGACGACATCCTGGTGCCGTTGCTGGTGGAGCGCGGCGGCTACATGACCCAGGCGGCGTTGAACAAGCAGCGCGAGTCCCAGGTGCGGGACGAAGGCCGCATCGAATTCATCGTGCACCGGGTGCGCGAGCGTGCGCTGGCCGAAGGCGGCGAGCCCGAGGTGATCGAGGCCATCTACCGCAGCATGATGGAGACCTACATCGCCTACGAGCATGAAGAGTTCGCGCGGCTGGTCGAGCAAGGCGCCAAGACCTCCGTGAAGTGACCGCAGGGTGGCTGCGGGCGGCTGTCGCGTCCCGCCAGCCGTGATGTCAGTGCGCATCGGCGGGACGCTCGGCGGACAGCTTGAAGGCGTTGGCCAGCGTGGACCGGTTGCAGATGCCCCAGCGTGACGCGACGTCCAGCATGTGGGCCCGTCCGCCGGTTTCGCTCATCTCGCGCAGTTCGTCTTCGATGCGCTTCACGCGCTCGGTCCGGATCAGTTCGGCAGGCGTCATGCCCAGGTGGTTGCGGAACGCCAGTTGCAACGCGCGTTCGGTGACCCCCAGGCGGCCCGCGATTTCACGCACCGAAAGGTTGGCGTCGTGCAGGTGCTCCACGATGTAGCGGTAGGCCGCGCGGTAGCGGGGCGGCAGGCGCAACCCGGTCGTGTCCTGGGCCTGGGAGGGCAGGGTGGACGCGGCGCTGTTCATGCGCGCCAGCACCGTGTTGTGCACCACCCGCATGGCCTGGGCCACGTGGCGCTTGTACTGGCGCAGTGACTCGCCCAGCCGGCCTTCTTCCATGTGGATCTTGGACAGGCAGTACTGGATGTCCGATGCGTAAGGGTGCCGATCGACCTCGCGTTCGACGCTGGCCAGCGGCTGGATCACATCGCGGGCACCCGTGGCCGCCTTGTCGGTCAGCAATGCGAGGCAGGCCTCCACCCGCACTTGCGATTCCAGGCCGGCCAATTCGTGTTCGCGCAGCCAGCGCACGAAGCCCGCCACCGCCTCTTGCCGACTGGCGGGATGGTGTCCCAACAAGCCGCAGCGCAGGAAAGCCAGGCGGGCCCGCAGAAGCTCGGGCACGTGGGTGCTCGACTCGAGCGCTGCCAGTTCGGCCACCATCTCCGCCGCGGTGGGCAGATCGCGTGCCAGCGCCATGGCGGACTCCGAGAGGGCATGGTCGGTCAGTTCTTCATGGCGCAGCAGGTGCACCCGGGCCAGTACCTCCAGGCGGATCGCCCTGGCGTGCGGCTCCAGCACGGCTGCAGCGGCAGATTGGCAGAGCGCTTCCGCCTGGCGTGCGGTGGCCAGGGCTTCTGCATGCTGGCCCAGGGCCTGCAGTGACAGCGCCTTGCCGCAATGGCCTTCCACACGCAACTCAAGCGGGGCCTCGTGGTCGCCAGCCACGATCGACCAGCAAGCCACGGCGCGGGCGGGCTTGTTCAGATGATGAAAGAGCCAGGCCTGGTCCAGTGCCGACTGCCAGCGCACGTTGCTGCGCGAAACCTGGTCATAGGCCTTGAGTTGCTGGTGAAACACTTCGCTGGCCGCCTCTTCCATGCCAACCAGCAGCAGGCTGCGTCCGAGCAGCGCGCCTTCCTGTGGCGTGCCCGTATCACGCCCATTGCGCTCCAGGCGCCGGCGGCCGATGCCCGCTGCGTCCTTGACGCGCATGGCATGAATGAGATTGGAAAGCTCTGGCGCCTGGGCTTGGGCGCGCTGGCAGGTCAACGACAGAAGTGTGAGCAGCATGGGTCTTCGCGGTGTTGCCGCGCCTTTGATTGATGACCAGTCAATGCTAGGAACGGGCGTCCGGGCAATGCTCAACTTCCTTACGTTCAATCCTCAACTTTTGCTAATTGCCACGTTTTGTGGTGAGTGGCTTCGGATACCTTTGCACGCGTTGCCTGAAGCTATTGGCAGCACATCTGCTCCCCCGTTCATCCAATATTCATCGGCGAGTCACCGGTTTTTCATGAAGGGCTGTTTCTGCATTCATGCGAGGTGTTTAGAGTGAAATCAGGTCGTCGAGGACCGGATTTTCAGCGAGAGAGGGAGGCGCCGCGGATCCAGAACTGCCAGCAAAAAAACAGGGACTGCTGCGCCAGCCGATTGAGCGCACAAGGCCGGAGTTGGAGACTGATAAGGGACTGCTATGGCGTCGAATAGTTATTGCCTATAAGCAATTGACCTATCGAAAGGGCATACTGCAGAGAATATTTTGCTGATTCTGTTCCGCGGAAGGCTGGGAAAAAATTGCAAAATCTGTGACTATGTGTAGCAACCGGATGGCGATTTTTTGGCACCCACGCCCAGCTGAACAGGCCAGGGGGGCAGCGTGATGCGCCGCCATTTGTCGATATAAATTTGCGTCGAGGGATTCCATGAACATTGCTCTTCTTTCGCGTCGATCGACGGTGAACCAGTTCCTGGTGGATCTGCTTTCCCGTGGCGGAATTCAAGCCATGCTGCACGTCAGCATTGCGGCCTTCCGCATGCAAGTGAGGCAGCAGGCTTTTGATGCCGTGATCCTTGAAGACTGCGGAGGCACCTTGGCGGAAGATCTGGGATTGATCAAAACCTGCGTCTCCGATCAGGTTCCCGTCGTGGTGGTGGGGGCCGAGTTGCACGCCGGCTTCGGCGTGGCCCTGGCCTGCGGGGCGGTGGACTACATCAGCCTTTCCCGCGTCGGGCATGACGAACTCAAGACCCGGCTGCGCGGCCACATGGAAGCCCAGGCGTTCCAGGCCGCCCACCCGATCGATGTCGACGGCTGCCGGCTCGACCCGGCCAGGCTTTGCCTCGTTCATGGGGACAAGACGGTGGGTCTCACGCACCGCGAATGCGAACTGGCCTGCCTGCTGTTTTCCAAGCCCAACCAGGTGGTGTCTTTGCCCACGATCATCGCCAAGGTGTGGGGGCGCTCGGTTGAATCCAACAAACGCACCCTGGAGCAGCACATCTACAAGCTGCGCACCAAGCTGCGGGAGGCCGGTTGCCAACTGCGCGTCCAGGCGGCTTATGGACGCGGCTACCGGTTGCTGTCCCATGAGGGGACGGAAGCGGTCGGCAGCGAATACACCGCGCTTTACTGGTAAAGACAGCAGGAACGTGCTCAATGTCTTTTTCGGGCCGTGCAAGTGACGTTTCGGGATGGGGTGCAAGGCGCAATGCGCCAGCCATCGCCTGGGACTTCGGCCAGCGCTGCCACGCCGCCGGCCGCCTGAGAAGGTACGGGTCCCGCGGGCTGGAGCGGAACCGGATGACGCAGCGCTCCGGCGACCTGCATGCGCACCCGCCCATGCGGTGCCACTGGGGCCCACCCCCTCCGATTGCGCGTCAGCATGAGCTCCAAAAAAGGCCTTGAACACGTTCTAGCCCGATCAGGGCATTGGCGGCGGGGGCCCGGGTTTCAAACCTTGAGCCAGATGTAGTCCCCCGCGCAAATGCCGTTGAAGGCTTCGTCGGTGGAGCTCAGCACGTTGTCTTTCCAGTAGCGTCCGTGCTCGGTGTAGTGGGTCAGCGTTTCGGCCAGCCAGGTCCCGGTGATTTCCGGTGTCATCGGCACCCGCACGATCAGGATGATGCCGCCCGTATCGGGGTTGATGCCCGCCTGGGCCTGATCCTGCGCATACACGGTGAGGTTGGCTTCCAGCAGGAGCCGGAAGATGGTCAGCGTGCGCCCTGCGGTGACGATGCCGAAATGGAAGTTGAGATACAGCGCGGCGGGGTCGTTCTCGTAGTGCGACAGCAGAACCTCGAACCCTTCGACCTCGATCCAGCCCTGTGCGAGCACTGCCTGCGGATCGGGCAAGTCGATGGCCTCGCACAGCTCGGTGACCAACTGGTTGTATTGATCGAGACTCATGGGCGAACGGGCCGTTTCAGGGACTGGCTGGCCTGCAGTTGCCGCTCTGCAGCGATGCTCGCCTGGGACGGCGTGCGCGGGAGATCGGTGCTCAGCAACGCGAGCGGCAGCAAGGCCTTGAGGTCTTTCATGCGAACGGTGTCACTGGCTGCATCGGGAGCGGGACCTCCGCACAGCAACAACGCCATCTTGACCCGCTGAAGGGTGCCCAATGCACCCCGCTCTTCGTGGTTTTGCAGGTACGCTGCCATCTCCGCCATGCCCCGAGTGGGGGTGGCAGCGAAGTGGGGCTTTCGGCTGTGCTCCCAAAGCCGCTGTGTGAGGACATGGGCCCGGTCTTGCGCCGTGCCGGCGTAATGCCGCTGCAAAACCTGGTGGGCCGCCATGGCTCCCTCAGCGAAGCCCGATTTGGCCATTCGGCTTGCATGAGGGTTGTCACGTGAACTTCCTTGATCGCCTTTGCCTGACCCTGACCCGGAGCCGGAGCCGGAGCCGGAGCCGGAGCCGGAGCCGGAGCCGGAACCGGAACCGGAACCCGACCCGGAGCCGGAGCCGGATCCCGAGCCGGAACCAGATCCAGAGTTGCCGCCTTCGGAGTTCTCTTGGGAGTCCCCCTTGTCACGGCTGCTGCTTCCTTGTCGCAGAAAGCTGTCCAGCGCCGTGGGCTCGTTCCCGGTGTCCCGCAGCGATTCCCGGTACCGCGCATAGCGCTCTCCGCGGTCGTCGTCGAGGGCCGCTTTCCACCGCTCGGCAGATCCCAGCCGTGCTTCGGATTCTTCGGGATCGGTTTGCAGGATTTCGAGCGGAATGTCCTGCCCTGGCGCAAAAAGCGGGGCATCGGGCTGGCCGGGGAGCCGGGTCTGCTTGGGTGGCAAGGGCAGCGGCGGCCGGGGGACCGTACGGAAAATGTAGTCACCGAACCGGCCCTGCTGCATGAGCGAGGCGCTGCGCGCGGCTTGCTCATGCTGCACTGCGAGCAGGTGGTTGTGCTCGCGCAGGTGCAACTGCTTGAGCCGCTGCAACTGCTGTAGCCCGCGGAAGAGCGGCGTATTGGGGTTCATGGCGTGAACGTGGCCGCAAGCAGCCTCTGGGAGAACTGCAACACGGTGGTCCCGACCCAAGGGGCAGAGACCGCAACGGTGACGGTCACGCAGATCAGCTTGATGCCCTGTGAAATGGCAGCATCCTGGAGCGATGTCACGGCTTGCACCAGCGCCACCAGCAAACCGACGATGGCCGCCACGGCCACCGCGGGCAGCGACAGAATGAGGCACAGCATCAGTGCTTCGGACGTCAGTTGAACGATGTTGTCGTGCGTCATGGGGTTGCGTCCTCCGTCATCGATAGGTCAGCACGAGTCCGTGCATGACCTGGGACCACCCGTCGAGCACGACGAACAGCAGCAGCTTGAACGGGATGGCGATGTTGGTGGGCGACACCTGAGACAGGCCCATGGCCAGCAGCACGTTGGCGATGACGAGCTCCACGATCACGAAGGCCAGATACAGCAGGAAGCCGATGCGAAAGGCGGCCGTCAGCTCCGTCAGCAAGAAAGCCGGGGCCACCACGATCAGGTCGTCGACCAGAAGCGCTTTTGCGCGTTCCTGGGGCCATATCGCCTGTGCCGACTTCAGGAAAAATGCCTTTTCGGCCGGGTGCGCGTGCTTGACGAGGAACTGCCGGAACGGTTCCTTCGCGGCGGAGGCGGCTGCCAGCAGCTGCTGGGTGTTCGACGTCTGCGATGACGGCGGCCCGTTCTGGATTTTGTCGGCCGCCTCCATGGCGACCGGCGCCATGACGTAGATCGAAATGATGATGGCGATGCCGTTGAGCACCATGTTGGGCGGCACCTGCTGGATGCCCAGCGCGTTGCGCAGCAAGCCCAGCACCACCACCACCTTGGTGTACGAGGTCACCACCATGGCCGCGAACGGCAGAACCGCCAGCGCCATCAGGGCGATGAACAGCGAGATGGGGTCCAGCCCCTGGACGGATGACAACGGGGTCATGGCAAGTCTTGTGGTGGTGCTTCGGCCGCCTGGCTGAGCCCCATTCGCTCGATGCGTACCCCGAGCTGCTCGCCGATGACGATCAGGCGGCCGGTACCGACCACTTGGTCGTGGCACACGAGGCGCACCAGGGCTTCGCGCACGGGCATGTCCAGCGTGATGACCGAGCCCGGACCGAAGGCCGCGAGATCGTCAAGCCGGACACGGGCGCTGTCTATCTCGAAGGCCACGGGGATGGACAGCTTTCCGATGGCACCGATTTCCGCACCCGCTGGCAGGTCGTGCTCCGGAATGGGTTCGCTGCCGGGCTGAGGTGCCCCGTCGAGCGTGGCTTCGTGCGAGTCGATATCGAGTTGTGCAGTGGTTTCCATGGAGACGCCCATTCCAAAAGACAAGTGGCAATGCAAAGAGGCCGAAGCGCCGGCGGGCACGCCTGTGAGCAGCACGTCGCCTGCCCTGATCGAGCCCAGTTCGGAGGCGCCATACGTCTTGCGCGTAAGCCGAATACGGCAGGCCACGCGCAAGCCGAGAAGGTGGCTTGCGTCGCTTCGGACCGAGGAAGCCAGCAGCGCCTGGATCTGCCCGGCCATCGCTTCGTCGATGGCCTGCGGCCCGATGCGGCGATTTCTTGCGGTGATCTCGAAAGGCGCAGCGCCGGAGTCCAGCTGCATCCCATGCAGCACCAGGCCTGCGAAGCGGGACTGGAACGGGGCGAGCGGCTGGGCCAGTAGCGACTGCGCAACGTCCCGCGCCAGCGCGGGGTCCGGCAGGCGCGCCGCCATCTCCAGCGCAGGCCAGTCGGTCCTGGGGACCGACAGCCGCATCGTGCCCTGCGCCGACCGAAATTCCATGCTGATGCGTTTGCCGGATCGACCAGGCGCCCGGCTGATCGACGCACCCGGTTGTCCCGAAAGGGCCCGGACCCAACGCACGAACCGCCGATCGAACATCACCCGCGCCAGACGGGCTTCGCCGTGGTCCATGGGCGGGAGATACCTTGCGAGGTCGCTTAAGGGGAAAGCCGGTGGCTTGACAGCGTTCAAGGTCATTCCAGGTCAATGTCGATGCTTCGATGGGCCGTGCCCAGGCGGGCAAGCAACCCGTGCAGTTGATCGCGATGCTTTGAGATTAGGTGGCGGGACTCGGGCGACACCGTTCGGAAGCGAAGCGTCATGGCATAGGACGAAAGCCCCAGGGCCAGTTCGCATTCCGGCAGCACCTTGGGGTCCATGGGCACTGTGACGGCCCAGGACTGGAAGGCCGGGTCTGCCCGCAGGCACAGATCGGTAATGGTTTGCGCGGTATCCCGCAGCCATTGCGGCGGCTCCGCATCCGTGGCGGTACCGGTGGCCCCGACGGCGTGCACGGGTGGCCGGTCGTCGGGCAGGTCTTGCCCCGCTTCCCCGGGGGCGGGTGTGCGTGCCAGTGGCGGCGGCACGGTATCGCCCTGGATGAAGAAATATTGCGGTGGCAATGGATCCGGCGTCGCTGCCTGCGGTGCAGGAGCGGGCGGTGCGTTGTCGTCCCGGTCTTCTTCGTGCGGCGAATCGCCTTGCGAGTCGGCCTGCTCCCGAGGCTCTCCCTCGCCCGATTCCGTGGGATCGGGCGGGGCGCCCTCCGAAGCCATGGCGAAGGGATCGGTGGACTCGATCGCCTCGCCTTCGGCGGGGTCATCCTGCGGCAGTGCGGGGGGGAACAGCTCGCGGCGAAACCGTTCTTGCGAGTTCGGCCGCAGCAGCGCGGCGGTGGCCGCCACTGCAGGGTGCGCGACGTGGCGCAGGGTGTGATCGGGGCGCTGGAGAGAGGTCATGGCCGCGGTCCTCAGGAAACGCGGCCGATAGGCCGCAGTTCCACCTGGGTTCCCAACTCCTGGAACGAGTACACGCGCAGCCAGTCGAGGCGGCTTTCGATCATCTTCTTGACATAGCGGCGAATGTCCATCGACGTCACCAAGGCCACGCCGGGCTGCCTGGCGGTATCGGCGACCGCGGCGATGCGCTCGGTCAGGTCGCGCGCGTCGTCGGGCGACATGGCCAGGTAGTTCCCCGCCGGCGTGGGCTTGATGCAGCCGCGGATCGCCTGTTCGATGTCCGGATCGAGCAAGATGGCCGACAGATGCCGCTGGCCACTGGTCGCTTCATGCGCGAGATAGCGGCCGAGGTCGGAGCGCACGTACTCCGTGAGCAGCAACAGGTCTTTTTCCTTGGGCCCCCAGACGATCAGGCTCTCGAAAATGCTGCGGATGTTGCGGATCGGCACCTGTTCTTCCAGCAGCCTGCGCAGCACCTCGGCCATGCGCTGCAGGGGCATGATCTTCTGCACCTCGGCCACGAGACCGGGGTATTCCGGCGTGCTGCGCTCGATCACCCACTGCACCTCCTGAACCCCCATGAACAGGTGGGCGTGCCGCTGCAGCATGCCCACGACTTCGCGCGCGATGACCTGCTCCACATCGATGCATGCGCCTTCTCGCTGGGCCATGGGCACGGCCTCCGGCGCCAGCCACAGCGAGACCTCGCTGCCCAGTGCGGGCCCGTGTGGCTGGGCCGATGCGGCCAGGGGCGATTGGGGGTCGAGCAGCAGCAGCATGCGGCCCGGCAGTTCAGGCTGCGCCACCGGAACGTCGTTGATCAGCACTTCGTAGCGCAGGCCGGTCAGCTCGATGTCCACCCACATCGCAGCGCCGGGAAACGGCAGGCCCAGCCGGGACTGCAGTCCTTCCCGTTCCTTGTTGAGTGCGCCGTTGAGCCGCTCTGCATCGATCAGCTTGCCCAACGCATCCGACATGCGGATCGACAGCGGCTTGGCGAACTCGGGGGCTTTTTGCTGGATGGAGGGCGCGTCTCCCTTGGCCCCTTCGCGCATCAGGGCCGCGATCGGCTTGGACAGCGAGTTGCCCGCGAGCTGGGTTCGTTTCTTGGTGAGGAAGTGCCCGCCAGCCACCAGACCGCCCGCCAGCAGGGCGAAAGGCACCATCGGAAAGCCCGGAATGAAGCCGAAGCCCGCCGTGAGCGCCGCGGCAAGGTACATCGAACGGGGGTTGCGGGTGAGTTGCTCGGTCATGTCCTGGCCGAGCGAGGTGGGCTTTTTCTTGTGCTCGTCGGTCACGCGGGTGGTGAGAACGCCGGCCGCCATACAGATGAAGAGGGCCGGAATCTGCGACACCATGGCATCGCCGATGGACAGCACCGCGAAGCGGTTGGCCGCTTCGCCGGCGGTCATGTTGTGGTACATGATGCCGACCACAACCCCTGCGAGGATGTTCACCATCGTGATGATCAGCCCGGCGATGGCGTCGCCTTTCACGAACTTCATCGCGCCGTCCATGCCGCCGTGCAGCATGCTTTCCATTCCGAGGTGAGCGCGTTTTCGCTTGGCTTCATCGGGCGTCAACAGGCCCGCGCGCAAGTCGGCATCGATGCTCATCTGTTTGCCTGGCAGGGCATCCAGCGTGAAGCGCGCGCCGACTTCCGCCACCCGCTCCGAGCCTTTGGCGATCACGATGAACTGGACGATGGTGATGACCAGGAACACCACGATCCCCACCACCAGATTGCCGCCCACCACCAACTGCCCGAAGCTCTCGATCAGGTGGCCTGCATCGGCATGCAGCAAGATCGCCTTGGTGGAGGCGATGTTCAGCGCCAGCCGGAACAGCGTGGTGAACAGCAGCAGCGAAGGAAAGGTTGAAAGCGACAGCGCGTCCGGTATGAACAGTGTGGTCATCAGCAGCAGGATGCTCACCGTGAGGTTGATGGCCAGCAGCGCATCGATGAGCATGGTCGGCAGCGGAAGGATCATCAGTGCGATCACGCCGACGAGAAAGCCCGCCATCGTCATGTCGTTGACCAGGGTGGAGTCGAAGCGTTTGGCCATGGGGTGTTCCTGGTGGTGAAGGCTTGTCAGGGAGGAGAGGTGTTTGCGGCCGTGCCGCCGCCGAATTGGTCGAGTTCTGCGACCCAGCGCAGCACGACGGCAACGGACTCGAGCAGCTCTTCGGAAATGGGTTGGTTCAGCGGCAGGCGGTGCAGCGCGCGGGCCAGGGGCGGGTTGGCGATGATCGGAACACCATGCGTTGCGGCCAGGCCGCGGATCACTGCGGCCTGTGCATCCATCCCCTTGGCCACCACGATGGGCAGGGGCGTGACGCCTTCCTCATAGAGCAGGGCCACGGCGTAGTGGGTCGGGTTGGTGACCACCACGGTGGCGCCGGGCACGCGTTCCTGCGGTGGACTGTTGGCCAGCTCGTCGCGCAGCGAGCGCTGCTGGCCCTTGACATGGGGGTCTCCGTCGCTGTCCTTGCGCTCCCGCTTGATATCGTCCTTGCTCATGCGCTGGTCGCGCATGAACAGCCAGCGCTGCAAGCCGAAGTCCACGGGACCGATGATCACGAACACCAGGCACGAAAAACCGATCAACCGCAGGATGGCGCTCCACGCCACCTGACCCGCGCCTTGGGCAGAAAGGTAGGCCGAGCCCACCAGCAATGGCACGAGGCTGAGCACGATTTGCCAGATCACGGCCCCCAGTGCCACGGCCTTCACCACCGACTTGCAGAACTCGATGATCGAGCGTGCGTTGATCAGTTTCTTGAGGCCTTCGGCGGGGTTCAGTTTTTCGAATTTCGGCTGGATGGCTTCGAACGAAATGATCACCCCCACCTGGCCCATCATGGCAATGATCGCCACCAGCACGGAGACGATGACCAGGGAGAACGCGGCGATCGCGCCGTCCAGCACCATGGAGGAAATCAGCGCCAGAACCTCCTGCGTGTCCTGCGCCTGCATGCCTTGGTGCATGGCGGTTTTCACCACCTTCGCGATGTGGTCGTAGAGCATGGGGCCGGAGCCGATCAGCACCAGCAGCGAGGCCACCAGGATGGCCGCGGCCACGACGTCCTGGCTCTTGGGAACCTCTCCCTTCTTGCGGGCGTCCAGGAGCTTCTTGTCTGTGGGTTCTTCCGTTTTTTCTGACATGGCGTGGGCTCGTTGGTCGCGGTGCGCGATGGGTTCTTGCAATCTAGCTTTGCACGCCGCCTGGCATGCGATCCATGCGAAGTCCTTGCCCTCGCAGACGAACGTGACGGATCGCAGTCCTGCGCTGCGTGCCCACATTCGCATTGCCGTGACTGCCTTCGTTCGGGTTCCATGGCGCGAGGCCGCGCGCTTCTAGTCTTGCCGCCAGAAGGTCAATCGATGTCGGTTGGCCGCTGGAGAGGGATTCATGAGCACGATCAAGGGGTTGCGCATCCTGGTGCGCCTGAAGAAGCGGCGTGTCGAGCAGAGCGAAGCGGCATTGCAGGAGAGCGCCCGGCAGCGCGATCGCGAGCATGCCGCGCACGAAGCGGCCGTGGCCGAGGAGGCGCAGGTGCGCCAGGCCGAGAGCGACCTGCGCGGCCGCATCGCCTCGACCACGGAGCGTCCGCAAGGCTTTCATGCGCAGGACGTGGTGACGCTGCAAATCCTGGTCAAGGAGGCGGAAGTGCGCAGCGCCGATGCCGGCAAGCTGACGCAGCGCGCGGCAGCGCAGGTGGAGGCCGCCGTGCAGCGGGTGGCCGAGCGAGAGTTCGCGCTGCGGCGCGCAACGCAGCAACTGGAGGCGACCGAGGCCCGGCTGGAGCGAGCCGTGCAGGAGGCTGAACGGGCCCAGGAGGACGCGCAGGACGAGGAGGCAGAGGAAACGGCCGTTGCTCGCATGCTGGCCTGCTCCCGTGCCGCTGCGCGCACGCGATTGCAGTTGGCGCGCGGCGCCAGGGCATGAGGTGGCGATGGACCCCTCCATGCAGCAGGGGCTGGGCCTTTTCCAGCTGACCCTCGATCTCAAGGGCTTCTTTGCCGTGCTGGCACTGTCCACTGCGCGCATCTATGCCGCCATGCTCGTCATGCCGGCGACGAACGACATGCTCCTGTATGGGCGCACTCGCGGTGGGCTCGTGCTTGTGCTGGGCGCCTTTGTGGCCTGGGGCCAGCCGACCGAACTGCTGCATTCGCTGACCGCCGTGGACATGGCGGTGCTGGTGCTCAAGGAGGGCGTCATCGGAATGCTGATCGGGTTCGCGGTCGGCACCGTCTTCTGGGTGGCCGAGAGCGTGGGCATGCTCATTGACAACCAGACCGGCTACAACAACATCCAGCAGACCAATCCGCTCAGCGGCCAGCAGAGCACGCCGGTGGGCAACCTGCTGTCGCAACTGGCCATCGTAGGCTTTTACATGCTGGGGGGCATGCTGGTCTTCATCGGCCTGCTGTTCGATTCGTACGAGTGGTGGCCGCTCACGGGCGTCATGCCCAGTTGGTCGGTGCTGATGGAGCGGTTCCTGCCGACCGAAGTCACCAACTACGCCGAAACCGTGCTCAAGATCGCCGGACCGGTGATCGTGATCCTGATGCTCATCGATCTGGGCATCGGCTTGCTCGGCAAGGCCGCAGAAAAACTGGAGCCCAACAGCCTCGCGCAGCCCATCAAGGGGGCGACGACCATGCTGCTGCTGGTGCTCCTGGTGGGCGTTTTCTTCCAGCAGGTGCGGCCGCAACTCACGATGCGGCCCGTGGCCGAGCGCATCAAGCGCTTGCTGTCGCCTGCGGCCTCGCCCCCTGCCTCACCCCAATCGCCGGCGGTGCCCCATGGATGACGCTGAGGGCAACCGGCAGGCCGCGCAGTACCGCCTTCGCAACTGGGCTGCCAGCCTGTCCTGTGCACTGGCGGCGCGCCGATGCGCTGTGTCGGTGAGTTGTGGACGGCCCCTCGTGCCGCCGCGCCTGCAGTGTCCCAGCGATGTGCACCGCGGGGCCGGGGTTTCCCACCACGTGTCGATCCGGTCGCCACCGCAGTCAGTCGCTTTCTCTGAACCCACGCCGTCGCGCAACACGGTGGATCCCTCCGCCGAATTTCTCTGTCTGAGCCGCCATGGGGTGGGCAGCTTTTTTTTCACTTTGCCTTAAGGAGTCAGTATGTCAGTCAATTTCCAAACCCAGACCACCTCCCGGTTCAACAACAACCTGGACTCTCTGTCGGACAACCAACAGAACTCTTCCCAGAAACTGCAGGACGAACTGCTCCAGCTGGTCGTGCTGGTGCTGCAGCAAGTCATGAAAGCGATGGACAAAGACGGTTCCGACAGCAAAGCGGGCGGCACGGATGGTGTGTCGGGCAAGGGCGGCGCGGGCGGCGCCAACGGAGGCGGCGGCGCGAACAAGGGCCAGGGCGTGGCCGGCCTGATCCAGCAGTTCGGCGAGTTGCTGCAGCAGATCGCCAAGTCCATGGAGCAGAACTCGCAGAAGAATCCTGCCAGCGATCTGGCCAAAAGCATTGCCGACAAGCTCGGCGGCGGTGGCGGCAACACGCTCGATGAAATGGGCAAGGACAGCGGCAGCGGTGGCAACCTGCTGGAGCAACTGGGCGAAAGCTATCTGCGCCAGATCCTGGACAAGATGACCACAGGCGGCACGGGCAGTGCCGGCGGCACGGGGCAAACCAACGGCGGCGGCAGTGGTGGCGACGGCAATACAGGCGCCAGCGACATTGGCGATCTGGCCAAGCAATTCATCGAAGCATTGCTGTCGGGTGGCTCGGGTGCGGTGGAAGACCTGGGCAGGAAAAACGGTACGGGTGGCACCGGAGGCACGAACGGTGCCGGCGGCACTGGCGGCACTGGCGGCCCTGAGGGCGCGGACGGCACGCAAAGCGGCGACGGCCAGTCGTCGATCCAGCAGCTGCTGCAGGTGCTCGAGCAGATTCTGCAAATCCTGCAAACCCTGCAGGGCGGAAAGGCGGAAGGCTCTGGTGGTGGCGGTGGAGCCGGCGGCACCAAGGACTCTGGCGGCACCAGCAATGCCGGTGGAACTGGCGGAACTGGTGATTCCGGTGGAGTCGATGGAACTGATGGTGCAAAAGGGCAGGGCTCGCCGGGCGACATGCTCAAGCAATTGGTCGAGGCCCTCATCAAGGGCGACAGCAGCGCATTGGACAAGCTGGCCAATGGCGACAAGCAAAATGGTGGCGCACAGGATGCAACCCAACAACTGATGGAGTTGCTGCAAAAGCTGATCGAACTCCTGACGGGCAAGAAGCCGGACGAGTCCGATAGCGAGTCGGGTGGAGGCGGTGGTGGCGGCGGCACGCAGCCTTCTGCTGGTGGTGGTGGCGGCACTCAGCCTTCTGCTGGTGGTGGCGGCGGCACGAAGCCTTCTGGTGATGGCGGCGGCACGAAGCCTCCAGTGGGTGATGGCGGCGGTACGAAGCCTCCAGTGGGTGATGGCGGCGGTACGAAGCCTCCAGTGGGTGATGGCGGCGGTACGAAGCCTCCAGTGGGTGATGGCGGCGGTACGAAGCCTCCAGTGGGTGATGGCGGCGGTACGGAAAAGCCTTCCACCGACAAGCCTTCCACGACAGGTCCGTCTACCGGCACCAAACCTTCCGAGACCCCCTCCACCACCGGTTCTGGCTCTGCCGGCAAGGTGACGAGCATTCCGCCGTATGACGCCGAGAAGATCCAGAACGAAACCATCGTCGTGAAGGCTGGGGAAACCTTCGATGGCCTCAAGGAATACGGCAAGATGATGCATCTCAAGGCCGGCCCTGCCCTGGGAGATGGTGGACAAGGCGAAAGCCAGAAACCGCTGTTCGTGCTGGAACCCGGTGCGACCCTGAAGAATGTGCAGATTTCGGGCGCAGATGGCATTCACACCATGGGCAATGCCACCATCGACGGCGTGTTCGGACGCGATGTGGGCGAGGACTTCATGACGAAGAAGGGCGAAGGCGACGTGGTGTTCAAGAACGGCGGCGCATCGAACGCCACCGACAAGACGTTCCAGCTCAACCACGGCGGCGCCTTCTCCATCGACAACTCCTTCTTCGATGGCACCAGCAAGCTGGTCCGCACCAACGGCGGCAAGGACTTCGCGACCGACATCTCGATCACCAACTCGACGATCAGGAACGTCAAGGAAGCCGTGGTGCGTACCGACGCGACGCAGGCCAACATCAAGCTGGCCAACAACGACATCGTTGGCGCGCCCCACGATGTGCTCGCACCCGCAGCCACCAAGGTGGAAGGTGCGGAAAACCGCGGTACGAAGGCCTTCACGGGCTGATGAAAAAGAGGCTGGAAGTCTGCTGCGTCATGCCAGCGGATCTTCCGGCCTTGCTTGGCCACAGCGGCTGGTGCATGCAGGCGTTCGCCTGCCCTGCCAGCCGCTGCGCCTGCGTGCGGCGCATCCCGCCGCCACACGGCCTGCTGCCTCGTTTTCAGCAGCAGCGGCAGGGCAATGTCTTTCCGTCGGTGCCACCTCCGTGCCCTGATTTCTCTCCCACACCCCCCACTCAATTCGTCATAGGACACTCCCATGAGCGCCCCATCCACCGTTGCCCGCGTGCCCGAGGCCGCGACGCGCGCCCAGATCGATTTCCTGACCCAGTTGGCCGTGCACATCGGCCTGCGGGCGGAAGACGGCCTTCTCCTGGTGGCCCCGCGGGTCATCAGCGGGCCGGCCGGCTTGGCCGGCCGTTTCCATTTGCACCCCGAGCATGCCGCGGTGCTGCCCGAAGTGCTGCTGCCGGTCGCGGCGCAAGAGCTTGCCGGCCCGGAGGTCTTGAAGCTTTTGACGTTGCAGGCCGCGATCCTGAAAGAGTTCGGCTGGTATCTGGGCGCATCCGCCGAAGGCATGCTGCAGCTCAGTTCGCTGTCCTGGATCGAGGCGCCGCAAGACGCGGCCACCGCCATGGACATGCTCAACGGAATCGGGGCCAGCGTGCTGCAGGCACTGCTGGACGAACCCGCGCCAGCGCCGTCCTCGGCTTGAGACCGGCTGACCCTCCGTTTCACGAATTTCTGGACCCAAGGACACTCCCATGGACCACCCGAACATCACTGGCCGCAGCATTCGGTCTACCCCCCATCGGACCGATGCCAACACCACGGCCGCCAGCCACACGACCGAGCGGCCCCGGACGCAAACGCTCGAGCACCAGGACCTGAGCCCGCGCACCGCGCCAGGCACCGCCGAGCCGGCCACTCCGATGCGCCGAACAGCGCTGCCCGAACGGAGCACCAACTCCCCGCCGGCGTCCGGAAGCTACGTCGCCATCGACATGCCGTCCCCGAACGAAGGCGTTGCCAATGCCGGGGCCTCCCGCAGCTGGATGGAGACCATGCAGTCGGGCGGGCGGCGCATGGCGCAAGGCTTGGGGGCTGCATGGACCGGCGCCCATGCCCTGGCGGGACAGGTGGGATGGCGAGGCCAGGCGCCACAGCCTGCAGCGGCCCAGGCGACCGATGTGCAGGCGCCGGTGCAAGACATCGTCATCGACATGGTGGACCTGGAGGCCGGCATTCCGGATGTGGTGGTCGATCTCCCGGCCGCAGACCGGCCCGCTCTGTCGGCGGGCGCCCGCCTGGTGGCCGCCCTGGATAACATGCCGTTTCTCATGGACAACAGCCAGGAGCAGCGCGATATGGCCGCGCAATACAGCGAGTGGGCCCGGCAAAAGGCCGATGCGCGGGAGGCCGCCGGGGCCGAGGGCTACTCGCTGCGGACTGGCGATGCGGCCTTGCCTGCGGGCTACGACTTTGCCCGGCAGTTGTTGAGCTCGATGGCGCGTTCGCCCGCCACCAATGCGATGGCCACTGCCATCGGTCCGCGCTCGGGCCTGAATGCCGAAGGCCAGTCGGTGAACATCGGAGAGTTGAGCAACCAGTACGATCCGGCGCTCGCGGGCGGCACCCTCGGGGGGCTCACCGCCCACATGGTCGATACCACGTTGCTGTCGGCCATGGACCGGCGAGCGGCCATGGCCAACTTTCCCCAGTTCAAGGCCATCGATCCGCACGTGCTGGTCCCCGACCCTTGCCCGGTACAGATCCGGGTGGTGAACGGACAAAAGGAGTTTTGGAGGCCGGTGACGGCAGACTCGCTCGGTGGCTCGCCGCATTTGCCCACGATGAACGAGCTGAAGGCCCAGGCGGACCTGCGGCGCAAGTCGGTGACCACGCTGCAGGCGGCACTGGATGGCAAGCAGTGGGGGGTATTGGCCCAGCCGCTGATGACGGCGGGCTTCAATGTGCTGCGCCGGCAGGTGATGCCGATCTACGCGTTCACCAATCCCGCCTTGGTGTTCGCGCACTCGCTATGGGCTTCGGGGCTCGGAGGGGGCGTGACCAAGCTGGCGCTGGGCATGGGTAAGTCCGTGGCCTATGCCAACCTGGACGATTTCGCAGGGGGGACGCAAAAGGCCAACGTGTTTGCCAAAAGCCTGCCCCAGCCCGGGTTGCCCGCGGCGGGACTGGCCGATATCAAAGGGTTGCCAGGCTATGGCGCGGAGGTGGCCAAGGAAACGCTGGCATTGACGCAGCACTTCTGGATCGGCCCCTGGCGCACCAGCGGATCATGGTTGCCCAATGGCGACGACGTGAGAGCCCGGGTCAGCGACATGGGCCGTTCGCTGGCGTCCAATGTGATGGCAGGCGTTGCCTCGACCGGCATCGGCGCCCTGGTCGGACAATTGGGGCGGGGCGGCTCCAACTCTGCCCTGCCAGGCGAATCCCTGCGATCGCAGGGCTACATGCTGCAGCAGGCGGGCCAGAGTTCTTCCAACGATTTTGTCTGGCAGGCGAGCAAGGAGTATCTGGGCGGCGCATCGCACAGCCTGAACGACTCCCTGGACAAGTGGCGAGACAACAAGCTGGTACGGCTGTCGAATGCGGCGTATATCGTGCAGGGAAAGCTGGCCACCCGGGGTTCGGAGCTGCAAGGCGCGATTCCCGAATATCGCGGCGACGAGGCGTTGTACCTCAGCACGGCGATGGACAAGCTGGCTAGTCTGCGAGACGCTCGCGAGCCGAAATTGGCTGATCTGGAGTTCGTTCAGCGGCTTCTACTGGGTGGCGCGACTGGCGCAGGCGAGCACAGGGAGGAGATCGCGGAGATCCAGGAGATGGTCGACCAAACCATCCGCACTCTGCGGCACCGCGACGAACTGACCGACTGGGTCAAGCCCAAGTCCGATTGATGCATCGCAGGCCGGCGCCGTGGCACCGGACCTGCCTGCCATCAGACAGTCGGTGAAGCCAGCGCTTGAGGGCGCACCGTTCTCTCGATCCGGGCCCCTATTACCCCGATCATGGGCGCCCAGCCAGCCCCTTCGGCAATACCGGAGGCCTTCAGCCGAGGGCCGTCATCAGTGCTCGATGCGTTTGCGCATACGCGCGGTTCCCCCGCTCTGAAAACGGGTTGCTCCAGAGGTCCAGCGATGCCAGCGTGCGGTTGCCAGCCAACGCATGCGCGCCCGACTCGCCGATCCGGTTGCGGGCCAGATTCAGCTTCTGCAGGCGGGGATTGGCCGCCAGGGCCCGGGCACCGCCGGAGCCGATCTGGTGGCCCTCCAGATCGAGTTCGGTCAGGCAGGTGCTGGCCGCCAGGGCGCAAGCGCCGGCTTCCGTGATCTGCACGGTGCCGGCCATGTCGTTGCGCAGGACCAGGCGCGTCAGCGTGCGGGAGCGGCCCAATGCGCACGCGCCGGCATTGCCCACCTGGCAACTGCCCACATCCAGGCAGACCAGGGACGGGGCGTCGGCCAGCGCCTGGGCACCTGCATCGCCAATCGGGTTGTGGCGCAGGTCCAAGGTGGTCAGGGCGGTGTGCTGTGCCAGGGCTTGCGCACCGGCCGTGCCGATGCCGTTGCCCGATGCCACCAGCGTGTGCAAACGTGGCATGCGCGCCAGAGCGCCAGCGCCCTGGTCCCCGATCCGGTTGCGTTGCATGTTCAGCGATTCCAGGAACGGGTGTGCCGCCAGGCTGCGGGCACCGTCTTCGCCGATCAGGTTGCCGCCCAGTACCAGGTGGGTCAGGCTGCGGTTGCTGCCCAGCGGGGCAATGGCCGGGTCGCGCAGCCGGTTGTCGCTCAGGTCGAGCGAACGCATGCCGTGGCTGCGGGCCAGGGCGCGGATGCCTTCGGCGCCCAACGTTGGGTTGCTGCGCAGCTCCAACACCTGAAGGTGGGGGTTGGCGGCCAGGGCGGTGGCGCCCGCATTGCCGATGCCGCAGTCGTTCAGCCGCAACGTTTGCACGCCGGGGTTTCGAGCCAGCGCGCGGGCGCCTTCATCGCCAATCGGGTTGTGGCTGAGGTCCAGGCAGCGCAGCGTGGGATGGCCTGCGAGGATCGCGGCGCCTTGCGCATCGATGTGAAGATGGCGGGCCGTGAGCGAGCGCAGATCCAATTGGCAAAGTTGTGCCAGGCCTGCGGAACTGATGCCTTTGCAATGCAGCAGTTCCAGCTCCTCAAGCGACCCGGGCAGGTGCTGCAGATCCGCGTCGCTGAACTCGCCCCGCAGCACGATCTTGCGCAACCCGGGGAAAAGTCCGTCTTCGCAAATATCGAGCAGGCCCTGCGTGCCACGCACCACCGGCACGCCAGCCTGCCCCTCGGACAGGTCCCGCACGGGGTGCTCGGCCGGCCGGGCGGCTGCTTGCTTTGCGGCAGGCGCCAAGGACGCGCCACCCATGCGATGGGACGATGCGCGGCGCAGGCGATGGGCGCTGGAGGCCTTGGCGCTCAGCCAGGCGAAGAGGCCGCCCGCTACCGGGCGCAGTTCTGTAGGGGGGCTTTTCAGGATAAGGCTGTTCATGGCGTTCTCGCGTTGATCGGGATGCCTCCAGGGTAGGCAGCCATACCCAGCGCAGGCAGCCGGCATGCGAAGCGATCGACCGACAAGCGAGCGGGCCAGGCCAGCGGTGGCCGATTGCACGGGGTGTCATCAGCCTTTCATACGGGCTGGCGATCATCCGACCCCATGTCTTTCGATATGCAGATTCGGCGCGCTGCGCCGGCGGGCTCCTGGATGCCGTCGCGCAGCGTGCGTTCGCCAGCCATGGCGCCCCAGGGCATTGCTCGGGTGGCGAGCAGGCCCCGTGCGCGGTTTTTGGGGCTGGACGACATTCCGCAATTGCTGCGCCTGGAAGCCCGGCAATGGACGCCGGAGCAAGCCGCCGACGAAGCGGCTCTGCGCAGTCGCATCCTGGCCCATCCCGATCTGTGCGTGGGTGCGTTCTGTCCGAAAACAGGAGAGGCGCTGGCGTCGCTCTTCATGAAGCCGGCCTGCCGCGAGGCGTTGGTGGCCGCCCGGTCCTGGCACGATGGCGCAGGACAACCGGTCGGCGCGAAGCCTGGCCGCAGCCTCTTCGGGATCAGCCTCACCAGCGTGGACCCGGAAGCGGCCTGCCAGTTGATCCGGTTCTTCTGGCCCCATGCGCTTCGGCATGGCTGGCGCGACATCTATCTGGGATCGCCAGTGCCCGGATTGCGCCGGGCCTTGCAGGAAGGGCTTGCGCCTGATGCGGAAACCTATGTGCATTCGCGCCGCGGCGGCCTGCCGGCCGATGCCCAGCTGCGGTACTACCATCGCAAGGGCTTTCGCGAGATCGTCGGCGTGCGGCCGGACTACTTCCCGCATGCGGAATCGCTGGACCACGGCGTTCTGCTGCGTGGCACCGTGCCGCTCGCGGCGGCATGGCCGCTGTGGCGCATCCTGCCGTTTGCGGTGCTGCGACGTGCCACGCACTGGGCCGGAGCGCTGCTTTGAGCGCTACGCAAGCCCGTGTGGTGCCCTGGAATGGAGACATGTTCCGCACGCGGTTCTTCGACGCTCTGTCGCTGTTGCTGCCGTCCGGCGAAGCCTTCGTGATCGATGCCATCTCCGACGCGCTCCAGGCCGACGGCGGGCAAGGCGTCTCGGCTCCCGCACTGCGTGACGAGGCCCTGCGCTTCGTGCGAGAAGAAGCCACCCACCAGCGAGCGCACCGCCGTTACAACGAGCGCCTGGCGCAGACCGGCGTGCCGGTATCCAAATTGGAGGGGCGGGTCGCGGCGGCGGTCCAGGACCTGGCCGGTCTGCCGCTGCCGACACGCCTGGCGCTGGCCGAGGCGTTCGAGCACCTGACTGCGCTGCTCTCAGCGCAGGTGCTGCAGGGAACGGCCTGGCTGCAGGGCGATGGCCGTGAGGCGCGGATGTGGCGCTGGCATTGCGAGGAAGAGGTGGGGCATCGCCATGTGGCCTCCGATGTGGCCCGCGCGTTCGGTATTGGCCATGCCCGGCGTGTGGCATGCCTGGCGCTGGCGGCGCTGTATCTCGGCATCGATCTGTCGCGCCTGCTGACGGGGCTGTTGTGGCGGGACATGGTTGACGGCCACGTGCGCCCGCTGGGCCTGCTGGGGCAGGCAGCGCGGTTCGCATGGCGCACGGCGCCCGGCGTGGGCCGCATGGCCATCGCTTCGCTCGCCGGTCTCTTTTCCCGCCGCCTGGCCTGACCGTTGGCCGGATCCCGGCTGGCGGGCCGTGGGTCAGCCGTTGGCCACGTGTGCCAAGGTGCCCACCGATCGGTCGAAATCCCAGAGATCCGATGTGGCCTGGTTCAGGAAATCCAGGATCTGGGGCATTTTCTGCATGGCCTCGTCCGCGAGCGCATCGTTGCCGGGCTTGTATTCCCCCATCTGCACCAGCGGTTCGATCTCGTCGTATTTCGCCATGAGGCGGCGAAAGTGTCCGCCCGCCTGCTGATGGTCCTTGGGCACGATCTGCGACATCACGCGGCTCAGGCTGCCCAGCACGTCGATGGCCGGGTACTGGTTGCGGGCCGCGATCTTGCGTGACAGGATCATGTGGCCGTCCAGAATGCCTCGCACTTCTTCGGAGATCGGGTCGCCACCGCTCTCGTCCTCGTAAAGGATGGTGTACAGCGCCGTGATCGAGCCCACCGCACCCATGCCGGCCCGCTCCAGCAGACGGGGGATCTCGGCGAACACCGAGGGCGGGAAGCCGCGCCGCGCAGGGGGCTCGCCCGCAGCCAGGCCGATTTCCCGCTGCGCGCGGGCGAAGCGCGTGAGCGAGTCCATCATGAGCAGTACCTTCAAGCCCTGGTCCCGGTAGTACTCGGCCACGGCGGTGGCCACATGGGCTGCCTTGGCGCGTTCGCTGGACGACCGATCGGAGGTGGCGCACACCACCACGGACCGCGCCATGCCTTCTTCACCCAGAATGAACTCGACGAATTCGCGCACTTCGCGGCCCCGCTCGCCGATGAGCGCGATCACGCTGATGTCGCACTCCGTGCCACGCGCCAGCATGCCCATCAACGTGCTCTTGCCAACCCCCGCCGGCGCGAAGATGCCCATGCGTTGGCCTTCGCCCAGGGTGAGCAGGGCATCGATGGCCTTCACGCCGGTGGGCAAGGGGTGCTCGATCATTTCCCGCTCCATCGGCGTGGGCGGAAGGGCGAACACCGGGCGCCGCTCGAGGCAATCGAGCGGACCCTTGCCATCGATGGGCTGGCCCAGGCTGTCGATCACCCGGCCCAGCAGCTTGGGTCCCACAGGGACGGACAGCACCTCGCCCAGGCCGACCACCGCCGAGCCGCCCCGCACGCCGAGGATCGATCCGAACGGTGACAGGATGCTCTGGCCGTTGGCAAAGCCGATCACTTCGGCGGCCTGCAGCAGGCCACCGCTTTCATCGAGCACATGGCACAGCTCGCCGAGCTTGGCGTCCAGGCCGGTCACGCGCATCAAGGTGCCGATCACCTCGACGACCTTGCCACTGCGGCGAACGATGGTCGCGGAGGCAATTTCCTGCTCCATCCATTGGGGCAGTCCGGAGACTTCAAGCATGGTGCTTTTCCTCGTCGTCATCGTCATCGCCGTCGCCGGCAGTCCCGCTCATCGGGTCCAGGGTTTCGAGCCAGTCCACCGCATCGTCGTCGTTGTGCAACGGCTTGGCGGATGAGAACCAGTTGGGCGAGTCGTCTGCCCTCTGGGCCAGAGGCGGTGCAACGGATGCCAGGGTTTGCTCGGGCACCGACTCTTCGGTGTCCAGCGGGTCCTCGGCTACGAGAGGCTCCTCCGCCTCCGCTTCCGCTTCCGCCTCCGCCTCCGCCTCCGCTTCCGCTTCGGCTTCGGCTTCGGCTTCGTCCGCCTCCAGCCACTCCGTGGCTTCGTGGGCGGACGTCAGTTGGACCTCATGCAAAGGTTCCATCTCGATCTCTTCGGGGTCTGGCGGCGTGCTGGCTTCCTGCGAAGCATTGGCCATCGCCAGCCGGGTGGCCCGCTCCAGTGCCGAGCGCACGCCAGCGAGCTGCACACCGAGGCTGGTGTCGAGCCGGCCGATGTCGGACTCGAAGATGCAGGAGCCCAGCGCGAGCGATGCATCGGTCTCGACGCGCACCTCGGGCTCGTTCGGCCCACGCGCGGCCGAGGCGATGGCGGTGCGTGCCGCCTCGGCTTCGTCCGGATGAACGCGCAGGCTGGCCGTTCCTGCCTGGCGCAGCGCATCCTTCACGGTCCACAGGGCGCGCTGGAACAGGGCTTCGCGCGATTCGGATTGCACGATGCGCTCGACGGCCAGCGCGACCACGCCGGCCAGTTGGGTGTCCATGGCGTGCCAGGCGGCTTCATGCGTGGCCTTGAGCTGCGCGAAGCGGCCGTGCCACCGCGCGGCGGCTTCGCGCTCGCCGTGGGCATAGCCCAGCTCTCGCTCGACAGCCGCCTCGCGCCGTGCCTCGTTCACCAGGGCTTCGGCCTCTTGCCGCGCCTGCTGCAACAGGGCCTGGGCCGACTGTTCGGCTTCGTCGGCGGTGCGTTGAGCCTGGGCCCGGGCTTCCTCGCGGATGGCGGCGCATTCATCCCGGACGCTCTCCAGCAGCCCCAGTACGCCGGTCACCGTGGGGATTTCATGGGCCCGGAGGATGCCGGTGTCGGTGCGCAGCTGGGCGCGGTTCGGGTTGGACCAGATCAGCATGGTGTGCCTTCGAACAGCGATTCCAGCCGCTCCAGGCGGGCATGGGCCGGGCTGAGTGCCGCCGGCACATGCCGGGCGCGGGGCTCGTCCTGCCGCGACAGGGGCAGAGACAATCGGGCCAGCCGGCGCAATCCCCGGTCGGGCCACACGCCTTCCCGCACCAGTTCGCGGTAACCGACCCAGGCCCATGCGAGGGGTGTCCACGATGCGACTTCACTGGGCACGGGTGTGCCTTCCTGAAGGCCTCGCAGGGCCCCGTAGGCCGGCCCCAGGCATTGCTGCAGCGCGGCCCGCGACGTGCGCTCGACGCAGCAGCGCAACACACCGGGCCGGCCCATCAGGGCGAGCGCGCACAACCGCGACAGCATCTTTGTCCGGTCCATCAGCGCAAGCCGGCTGGCAGGGTGCTCCAGGGAGGGCAGGGGAGGCAGGGGGCCACAGCTGCGTTCATACAGCGCAATGGACATGCGCTGTCCCACGGCCCCCTGGTCCCAGTCCTGGGCGGATTGCGCCAGGCCGAGCGGGGCGCGCCAGCTCGGGTCCATGCCTTCGTGCAGGGCTTCGAGCCGCAGCTGGAGCGCCTGCGCCAGCGAGGCAAGTTGGCTGGCCCGGCTCATGGCCGCCGCCCCAGGCCATCGGCCGTGTCGGGGAGGGGGGTCATGCCGAGGCTCCCGCGGGCGCCGTGGCCGGCGCGGGGTTGGATTTGGCGGCCTCCACGGCGGGCTGCGATGCGCTGGCTTCCTTGCGCCGCAGCGGCGCTGGCAGCCAGGCGGGGCGCTTCCAGGCCAGCCATCCACCCGCCGCGGCAAGGACGAACAGCAAGGCGGCCAGGCCGATCCACAGGCTGTTGTTGGACTCTTCCTTCAGTACGGCAGGGCTCAAAGGCATGCCCGGCACCAGGGTGACGGTCACGTTTTCATAGGCCAGCCCTTCGACGCTGCGTGCCACCATGTTCTTGATGCCGGCGACCAGCCCTGCCAGGTTGGCGCTCTCGCGGTACTTGATGAAGACCGAAGCGCTGGCCGGCTTGACCGAGGATGCCAAGGGGTCGTTGTTGGGCAGCACGATGTGCACCCGTGCGGTGACGACGCCGTCGATCTGCGACAGCGTGGCCTCCAGCTGCTGGGCCACACCATAGATGAAGCGCACCCGTTCTTCGGTCGGCGTGGAGATGAGGCCTTCCTTCTTGAACATCTCGCCGAGCGTGACGTGGCGCTCGCGGGGCAGGCCATAGGACCGCAACACGGTCAGCGAGCGAACCACATCGTCCTGGTCGACCTGCACGTTCCAGGTCTTGCCGGCATCCGTGGTGGCCTTGCTCACCTGCACGCCGCTTTCCAGCAGGGCGGCCACCATGTCGTTGGCATCGGTTTCCGTCTGCTTGGTGTAGAGGTCCGTCTTGCAGCCGGTGAGGGCCAGCAACAGCAGCAACGGGATCAGCGCGCGGCGCGCGAACTGGCGGTAGGTCGCCGCGCGGGAGCAGAGGGATTGCGCCATGATGGGTGCTTCGCTGAAGGGGGTTATTGGTTGCGCATGAGCGTCTGCAGGCCGGTCTTGGCGGTTTGCGCAAGGCTGCTCATCGCCTGGACCTGGAAGTGGGTGCCGGCGAACTGGTACATCAGAGTGACCTGGTACGCCGTCAGGTCCACCCCGGGCGGCTGCTGGATCGCGGCCTGCATGAGCGCCGCCGTGTCCTGGATTTCCTTGCGGATGGACTCGTCCTGATTGATCAGCATCTTGCCCAGCGTGGACGGGCTCTCGGTCTCCACGGAGGACAGCGGGGGCGCGTCCTTCATCATGCGGGCGAATTTTTCCGCGACGGCGCTCATGTTCATCGAGGGGCTGGACGCCTGATCGACGATGAGGGAACTGGATGCCGCGCCAATGCTGCCGATGGGGTCCATGGTGGATTCTCCGGAAATGAAGGGGTGTCAGGCGCGCATGAACATGAAAGGCATCTGGAACGCGGAAACGCTGGCGGCCTCGGCGGGTTTGGGTGCCTCGGTGGTTTCCTGGAACGTGCCTGCGGCCCGGGCCCGGTTGATGACCAGGCCGCTGACCAGTTCGAGTGCGTCCGGGCCGGCGTTGCCTTGCTCCAGCTCGTTCAGCGTCATCTCCCAGCCGCGATCGCCCAGCATGTATTGGCAGTTGGCGATCATGGCTTTCGCGGAACCCCACTGTTCCGGGTGGTTCTCCAGGGTGCGCACGAGCTGGATGCATTCGCGGTAGGCCCCGCGCCGGAAGGAAATCCAGCCGTCGATCATGTCCAGCTCCGCCACTTTGGGGCGCACCGTGCGGATTCCGGCAAGGATGTCCGACGCCTCGTCGTTCATGCCCTGGGCGATGGTCCGGTAGACCAGTTTGATCAGCGCGGTAACGAATTCCTTGCGCTCAAATTTCGGATTCATAAAAACACTCCTGTTTCTTCTGCATAGACGGCCTGGGCTCGCGTACAGCCCTGCGCCGGCGTCGGTCGATGGTCCGCCTCGGCGCTCACCAGTACGACGTACGAAGCGCAAGCCAGAAGGGTCACGATCGTGGTGATGAAAGGTGGCATGGCCTGCGGCGGCTGCGGGCAGGCTTGCAATCCATGCGCGGGGGAAACGCCTTGGATCCAAAGAGGATCCGATCGCTTCATCCCGCAGCCTGCGCAAGCTTGTCCGTCATGCTCTTGGAGCTTTTCTGGAACGCGTCGGCCATGTTGGAGATGACGGAGTTGCGGCCTTGCCTCTCGCTCAGCTTGGCTTGCAGTTCCGTCATGGCGTTCTGGTTGTCCTGCTGCTGCTGCATGCGGGCCATCAGGGCCTTGGTGTCGCCATCTGCTTTGTTGACCATGGGGGCTCTCCTGTGAGGGAAAAAGTAAAAGGCTTTGCTGCGCCATGAGCGGTGCGGCCCATGGCGCGATGCAGCATCAGCCCGCGCCTTGCGCTTGCTTGTCCGACAGGGCCTTGGAGTTCTTCTGGAACGCATCGGCCATGTTGGAGATGACGGCGTTCTTACCTTGCTGCTCGCTCAGCTCGGCTTGCAGTGCCGTCATGGCGTTCTGGTTGTCCTGCTGTTGTTGCATGCGGCCCATCAGTGCACGGGTATCGCCATCTGCTTTGCTCGTCGACATGATTGAATTCCTTTAAAAGTTGAACGTTGGAAAAGAGAAGGTGCAGCACCATGAGCGTTGGGGGCCCATGGCGCGATGCCGCTTTAGCCCGCGCCTTGCGCTTGCTTGTCCGACAGGGCCTTGGAGTTCTTCTGGAACGCATCGGCCATGTTGGAGATGACGGCGTTCTTACCTTGCTGCTCGCTCAGCTCGGCTTGCAGGGCCGTCATGGCGTTCTGGTTGTCTTGCTGCTGTTGCATGCGGCTCATCAGGGCACGGGTATCGCCATCGGCTTTGTTCGTCGACATGATTGAATTCCTTTAAAAGTTGAACGTTGGAAATGAGAAAGTGCAGCACCATGAGCGCCTGGGCCCATGGCGCGATGCCGCTTTAGCCCGCGCCTTGCGCTTGCTTGTCCGACAGGGCCTTGGAGTTCTTTTGGAACGCATCGGCCATGTTGGAGATGACAGCGTTCTTACCTTGCTGCTCGCTCAGCTCGGCTTGCAGGGCCGTCATGGCGTTCTGGTTGTCTTGCTGCTGTTGCATGCGGCCCATCAGGGCACGGGTATCGCCATCTGCTTTGTTCGTGGACATGTTTGAATCCCAGGTGAAGTGCGGAACATTCCGCGTTGCTGAAGGCCACACCGCGCGGCCCCCATTCGTTGAGGCATGCCGGCCGGATGCCGCCATGCCAATTTCGGTTCAGTGCAGGGAGACCCCCCGGCCTTGCTGGCCCACGTACTTCAGCACCCCGAAGGCGGCTTCGCGCACCTCCTGGTCTGCGTGGGTGGCCAGCACGTTGTCGATCCAGTAGCGCCAGCCCCGGTCGCCGCCAAAGAGCATCGCGACGGCCATGGCGATCTTGTTCTCGCCGTTCTGAGGTTCTTCCTCGATGCGTGCTGCGAGGGCCTCCCGCGCTTCGCCCAGCTGGCCGGCCATCGCCATGGCAACGGTGCGGTACAGCGAGTAGCCGTGGGCATCTTCGAGCGTCATCTCGACGGTGGAGTGGATGGTTTGCGCGTCTTCGCCCACCCGGTAGATCGTGCCCAGCAAGCCCACGGTCATGAGGTTGCGGTAGATCACCGGATATGCGCTCTTGGCCGCGGTGGGTGCTTCGAGGACCAGCATGGAGGGGCTCCTTGTGTCTCAGACGGCCAGGGTGGTGCCGTGCAGGGTTTCCCAGATCCGCTGGATCACGCGCTGCGATGCGTAGAACGCCTGGATCAGCTGCGTGACGAGCTGGCGCTCGGCGTCCACCTGGGTGGACTTCAGCATGGCGCTGCTCTCATCCGCGATCTCCGCGAAGTAGCGGATCATGGCCCGCGCACGGTCGCCACTCTTGTCCTCGGTGAGCGCCTGGTCCAGGTTGGCGAGGTCGCTGAAGATGATGGATTCGTTGGAAGCAGTCATGGTGTTGGCGTTCGTTGGGTGAAGGGTTAACGGGAAACCGACCAGTCGTTGGCGGCCAGGCTCTCTGCATTCGGTGGCGAGAGGTGTTTCACGCCGTCGCGTGTCTGTACGTACTGCAGGTCCCCTGCGTTCATCAGCGCGCTCATGCGCTTGACGCCTGCAGGGGGAAGTTCTGCCGCGCTCACGTCGATCCGCTTGACCAGCGGTGCCAGGTCGGACGCGATGCGCATGGCGCTGTCCTTGAGCGCCGACAGGTTCTGCGTGTCGCCGGTGACGTTGAAGCGCCCTTCGCCCAGGTGATGGACGCGAATGCCCGGGCGTGCAATCGCGTCGGCGATGCTTTGCTCCACTTCGTTGCTCGTCGCATAGGCGTGCACGATGCGTTCCGATTTGAAAGGCGCCAGCAGTTGGCGAACGGTGTCCGCATCCGAAGCTTCGGCCAGCAGGCCGCGCACGACGACGCCATCCGCCTGGGCCACCACCTCCAGCCCGGAGACCGGAGCTGTCGCCAGGGCGCGCTGAACCCGCACCAGGAGCGGTTCCTTGGGCACCGCCTCGCGGGCAACGGAGTCGGTGGCGGGGCGATCCTTCTTGGAGGGGGTCAACGGCGCGACGGCCGCGCTCAACGCCGCAGTCATGAGCGCGGTTCCCACCACCGCCGAAAGGATCATGGGCGACATCTTGCGGCTGTGGGGCGCCACCACGGGTACCTGGTTGAGACGGGCGATCAGATCGACGCTGGCGGGCCAGGTGGCGTTGCCGGGGCCGGTGCACAGCACGATGTCACCCATGCGATGGGGCGTGAAGTCCTCCATGGGCAGCCATGCCGGGGCAGGGCCTTGTGGCGACAGCGCGAACTGAATCATTCCGTCCTCTCCCGCTTCGATCAACATCGCATCCGAAGTCCAGTCGGTGAGCTGGATATCTGCTGCGTCTTCCGCGCTGATCAGGTAGCGCGTTGAGGTCAAATTTATCTGTGCGCCGGCATGCTGGCCGGTCAGTATGCGAAGCTGCTTCATGGCTTGCGAACCTCATTCAAGAAGGCGACAGGAGCAGGCGAGGCGGCGTTGAGAAGGCGCGGCGTGATGAGGAAAAGCCGCTCGGTGCGCTGCGTCTGGCGCTCGTTGTTGCGAAATGCCCCGCCCACGAGCGGCAGCTTGGAAAGTCCGGGAACGGCGTTGTTCTGGGACTGCTCCGATTCCACGGTGATGCCCCCGATGAGCAGGCTCTCGCCCTCGCGCACATGGGCTTCGGTGCGGATCTCGGTTTTCTTCACGATGGGGACTTGGTCCACCACGTTCGTCTCGAACGCTCCGTCTTCGATGTAGAGCGTGAGCTTGATGTTGTTGCTGCCGTCCATGCGGGTGACCTGCGGCGTCATCTCCAGCAGCGTGCCGGCCTCGATCTGGAACAGGTTGGCTTCCAGGTTGCCGGCCACACGCACGGTTGCCACGCGTTTTTCGCGCATGACGGCGGTCCGGTTGGCGACGCCCATGACGGAGGGCTTGGACAGCACGCGGGCCTTGCCCTCGCCCTGCAGGGCGTTCACGCGGGCCAGCAGATGGCGGCCCGCGTCGGCGACGATCGTGCCCAGCGCTGCGGCAGGCATGAGGCTGTTGGACAGGTTCATGCTGATGTTGGTGTCGCTGCCCCGCAAGGTCCAGTTCACGCCCAGCGCATCCACGCTATCGGAGTTGACCTCGATGATGGTGGCCTCCAGTTCGACCAGCTGGGGCTTTTGGTCGAGCCGGCGGATCAGGGTCTCGAACTCCGCCATGCGGTCGGCGCGGCCGAAAACCACGACCGAGTTCGTGCCCTCGTCGGCCTCGAAGCGCGGCTGGTTGTCTTCTTCGGGGTTCTTCGCAGGGGGCGTCAGCGGCCGCAGGTCCGACGCCGGCGTGCTGGCGTCCTGGTTGGTGGCGCGCGGAAGCGGGGGCAGGAACTGATTGGCCGAAGGCAGGGGGATGTACGCCCCGAGCTTCTTGCGCGTGTTGTCGGTGTCCTTGTCCATCATCCGCACCAGGGGGGCGATGCTGGCGCCTTCCTTTTCGCGCTCGCCGTAGAGCTTGCGCAGCATGGACGCGACCCCCGGCACGGTGGTGTTGCCCACGGCCCGGTCGCCAGCCGAAGCGAACTGGAGCGAGAAGACGCGCGCCGTACGGGCGTTGTTGTCGGTCACGCCCGCGTCGAGTGCTTCGAGGGCCGAACTCACCAGTTCCAGGTGCCGGGGCGGACCGGACGCATACAGCGTGCTGCTGGCCTCGTTGAACCGGATGGGGTAGCGCTTGTCGCCCAGGTCGAACGACTGCAGCAGCTCCGCCACCTGTTCCCGGTTGAAACCCTTGAGGCGGAACATGCGGCTTTGCATGGAGCGGCCCGGATAGAAGTACAGCGCCGACCCATCGTGGTACCACAACAGGTTGTAGGCACGGGAGACGCTGTCGAGGAATTCGCGCGGCTTGAGATCGAAGTTGGCATTGACCACGCCGTCCACCCCATCGGCCACGATGGCTGGGGTGCCGCGGCTGGCGGCAAAGTCCTGCAGCACATCCGCAATCCGCTTGTTTTCCGCCCGGTAGACGAATCGGCCCTTCTCCCAGGCTGCCGGTTCGATGGCGCTGGGTGGCAGGGGCAGGGCCTGCGCTGCGGACAGCGATGTGGCCCGGGCCGATGGCATCGTGACGGGCCGGGTGGCCACGGCGGCATCGCCCTGGGTGCGATCCGTCGCCGGAACGGCGAAGGGGTTGGCGGAGGCGGAAATGCTGGAGAGGCTGCCCAACTGGTGGGACATCTTCATGTAGCCCATGGAGGGCTGTGCGAGAGCGGACCCGGTGAGAGACAGGGCGAGCAGCACGGCGGCGAGGGTGTCGCGCTGAACGGCTCCCATGCCGCAGGCCGAGGGGGCGGATGGCTTGCGAGGGATGGGGGCGGTGGACTTCAACGCAGTACTCCGGTTCGTTGTCTGGCAAACGAAGAGTAGGTGGGGGCCACCGCCGTCGCGGCACCGCAGGCGAAGACACGGCCCGCGGCACGAAGGCCATGATTTCGGTGGTTCGGGGCCCGTCGCCAGGGCCGTCACCAAGGGCACCGGTAGGGGCGCCGGTAAGCCCGGCATGGGGCGGGCAGGGTGCGACATGGCGCCTCTGCTTCGCCTTTCCGGCCATCGTTTCGACTGTTGGACCGGCCTGGCCGCGCGTTGCGGCTGCAATGGGCGCAGCCGTTGGTGCCTTTCGCGAAAAGCGAAGGTGCACACGCCCTGTCACCGTCCCAACGCTCAGAGGAAGACCGATGAAATCACCCCAGCCCGCCGTGCTCGACGTGCGCAGCGAACCCTATACCCGCGGTTACTACCGCGCCCTCTCGCCCGCGCAGATGAGCGTGGCCCTGGAGTCCCGTGGCGTGTGCGGCCCCGACCTGTCGGCCCCCCTGAACTGCTTCGAGCTGGGCATGGGGTTCGGCCTGCCGCTGGTGGCGCATGCGGCCTGCTTTCCGCACATGCGCTTTTACGGCAACGACTTCAACCCCCATCACGTCGCCTATGCCAACGAACTGGCCCGGGACGCGGGCCTGTCGAACGTGGAAGTGTTCGAAGACGCCTTCGAGACCTTGCTCGATCGTGACCTGCCCCCCATGGACATCATCTCCATGCACGGGGTGTACTCCTGGATCTCGCCGCCGCTGCGCAAGGTGGTGATGCGTTTCATCGCCGAGCGGCTGCGCCCGGGAGGCGTCGTCTTCGTGAGCCACAACGCACTGCCCGGCTGGGCCGCGCAGATGCCGCTGCGCGAACTGGTGAACCTGCATGGATTGCGCCAGGTTCCGGTCAGCGCAACGCCGATCGAGCGGTTGTCGCAAACGCTGGATTTCCTCGACGATTTCGCCAAGGTGAACCCTGCCTATTTCTCCGACGACCTTTCGGTGCAGGCGCGCCTGTATGGGCTGCGGCGGCTCGATCCGCACTACGCTGCGCACGAGTATTTCAATCCCGACTGGCACCCCATGCACTTTCACCAGGTCGCCGCCGAGATGGCCGAGGCGGGGCTGGAGTTCGCAGCGCCCGCGGTGCTGTCCCAGCAGGTGGATGCGGCCATCCTGCCCCCGGCCACGCGGGAGTTGCTGCGGGGGGTCGATGACCCGGTGCTGCGGGAGACCCTGCGCGACTTCGCGGTGAACCGGTCCTTCCGCTGGGATCTGTACACCCGGGGCGCCCCCCAGGCCAGCGCGCAGCAGCATGCGCAGTTCCGCCTGGACAGGTCCTGGATCCTGGCCACCGCGCGCAGCGAAACCCGCGAGAGCCCGTTGTCCGATGGCGCCGCCGACCATGTGGACGGAGCCACTGCCCTGCGCCTGCTGGACGCGCTGGCAGAAGGCCCCGCCACCGCCCGCGAACTGGCCCGCCGGCCCGAGCTGGAATCGCTGGGCGCGGATTTCATCGTCGAGGCCTTGATGCTGCTGGAAAACGAAGCCCAAGTGCATCCCGCGTTGCCCGTGGCACTGCGTGAGAGCGCTCGGGAATCGGTGCAGCGCTTCAACAAGGCGGTCATGCAGCGGCCGGACGACGATGGACTGCATTACCTGTCCTGCGCCGCCAGCGGCCAGGCCATGGGCTGGTCGCCGCTTGCCATGGCGCAGATCCGTGCCGCCTGCCAGGGCGCGCAGACCGCGGACGAAATGGTCCAGGCGATGCGGGCCCGGTTCGAAGGCGAGGGCGAGGGCCAGATGCCGGCCGAACGCCTGGCGCACAGCGCCCGCTGCTTCTTTGCCAGCCGTGCCCCGGTGCTGCGCCACCTGGGCCTGTTGTGATGGTGCGCTGGCAGCGCCATGCGCTGGTGGCAGCGGCGGCGCTGCAGGCGTGTGGCGCCAACGCACTCATCGCCTACGACTGCTGGGTGAAGGGGCCGGAGTCCGATCCGGTGCGCGTGGCGTTCGACATTGCCAAGCGCTATCCGGCGATCGTGGGGCAA
The DNA here is from genome assembly GCF_030159015.1 of Acidovorax sp. SUPP3434. Classification (NCBI taxonomy): domain Bacteria; kingdom Pseudomonadati; phylum Pseudomonadota; class Betaproteobacteria; order Burkholderiales; family Comamonadaceae; genus Acidovorax; species Acidovorax sp. SUPP3434. The sequence continues at coordinate 2,121 of NZ_BQXL01000010.1, read as the reverse complement.
TGCCGGGCGGTCGAGCTGCCCGACCCGCCGGCCGATCCGGCAGACGCGGACGATCCCGTGGCCAGCGCGGCCGCCGTGGCAAGCGTGCGCGTGATCCGGGCCTCACGCACCGCCGGTGCCGCGCCGTCCGGCGCGGTCTGGCCCACGGCGATGGTGACGCCCCGTTGGCGCCATGAAGCGCTGTGGCCGGTGATCGAGTCGGCCGCCACCCGCCATGCCATCGACCCCCACCTGGTCCAGGCCGTGATCGAGGTGGAGTCGGCCTACGCGCCCAATGCCCGATCGCCCAAGGGCGCGCTGGGCCTGATGCAACTGATGCCCGCCACGGCCGCGCGCTTTGGCGCGCCGTCCTCCGCCGACCTGTTCACGCCCGCCGTCAATGTCGAGACCGGGGTGCGCTATCTGCGCTTTCTGGCCGACAAGTTCAGTGGCCAGACCGAGCTGGTGCTGGCCGCCTACAACGCGGGCGAGGGGGCGGTCGTGCGGCACGGCTACAAGATTCCCCCTTTTCGCGAGACGCAGGATTACGTGCGCAAGGTGCTGGACAGGTATCCCGCCACCCGCTGATTTCCCTGATTTCCCCGAGGGCCGCGACATGATCGCCGGCCCTTTTTTTCGTTCGCTCGGCAGTGGCGGGCAAGAAAAAAGGACGATGGCCTGGGGCATTGCCCAGGCCATCGTCCCCATTGCGTCTTCGAAGGGTCGGTCAGGCCTTGACGGAGACCTGGACGCTCACGCTCACCCGCAGCTCGATCTGCACCACGCGCTGCTGCTCACGGGACTGAAGGCCCTGAAGAACCTGGGCCAGCAACTGGAGGATGCCGGCGCTCGAAGCCGGCGTGCCATCCACGCCAGGCACTTCGCCGCGCGCGGCGGCCAGCAGATTGCCGACACCCGATCTGCCGTCGGCGCCAGGTACATCGTGGGTCTCGATGGCCTTGTAGGTGTCGGGGTTCTGGAGCATGAACTTCGCGGCTGCGGCGACTTGGGGCGATGCCGTGTCGCTCTCGGCCAGCTGGTAGAGGCGGCCCGGCGTCATGTCCTTGCCGCCGAAGGCCTTCGCCAGCAGTCCGGCGTGGCAACCCAGCATGTGGTCGGCCAGGATGCGCGCGGCGCCTTGGCCGTCCAGCTGCGATGGCTGCACGGGCCGGTTGGGCCGTGAAGCGCCGCTGGACTGCGCGGCCCCCTGGCCCGTGAGCAACTGCAGGAGTTGCAGCAGCGCATCGAGCACGGAGCGGCTCGCGCCTGCGGTGCGTTGCGCCGCGCCGCCTTCGACGCCAGGGATCTCACCGCGCGCGGCCGCCAGCAGGTTGCCCAGGCCGGACTTGCCGTCGGCGCCTGGCACGTCGTGCGTCTCGATGGCACGGTAGATGTCGGGGTTCTTGAGCATGAACTTCGCGGCGTCGGCGATCTCGCCTTGGCCCTGGCTCAGCTGGTAGAGGCGGTCCGGCGTCATCGTGCCACCTTGCTGCTGCAGCAGATCGGCCAGGGTGTGCGCAGCGCTCTGTCCATCCAGTGGCGGCTGGGTGTTCGAGGTGGCCTTGAGCAGCTGCAGCAACAGTTGCAACAGCGGCAGGAGGGCTTGCGCCGAGCCGCCGGCCCGGCCCTGCACACCGGGGATCTCGCCGCGGGCGGCGGCCAGCAGGTTGCCCAGGCCGGACTTGCCGTCGGCCCCGGCCACGTCGCGCGTCTCGATCGCGCGGTAGGTGTCGGGGTGCTGGAGCATGTACTTCGCGGCTTCGGCCACCTGGCCCTGTCCCTGGCTCAACTGGTACAGGCGGTCCGGGGTCATGGGCTGGGTCTTGGGCAGAAAGCGCTTGCCGAAGAGGCGGAGCGCACCACCGGCTTCCTGCACCATGTGGTCGGCCAGGATGCGTGCCGCGCTCTGGCCGTCCAGGGGCGGGTTCGGCTCTGCATGGGCCTTCAGCAGCTTCAACAGTTGCTGCAGCAGCTTTTGCAGGCTGTCCAGGGAGTCCGTTGCGCCCTTCACGGCAGGGATCTCGCCGCGGGCGGCGGCCAGCAGGTTGCCCAGGCCGGACTTGCCGTCGGCCCCGGCCACGTCGCGCGTCTCGATCGCGCGGTAGGTGTCGGGGTGCTGGAGCATGTACTTCGCGGCTTCGG